>NZ_SDVA01000020.1 GCF_004153545.1 Serinicoccus sediminis
GGGTGCGGCGGGCGCGGCGGGGGCCCGCGCCTGGGCCGCGGCGGCGTCCGCCCGGGGCGGGGACGACACCCAGGCGGTCCCGCACGCCGACCCCACCCGGACCTTCGCCCGGGCCACGCCCACCCCCGCGGCGGACCGTTCCCCCGAGCCGGCCCCTCCGCCGAGCTACCACCGTGAGCGCCCGTCGGGCACGCTGGGCCAGCGTGCCGGACGAGGTGGCACGGCGCCGCGCCGCGGCACGTGGCTGGGCTGGCTGGTCGCCGTACCCCTGGTGCTGCTGCTGGGGTGGCTGGTCTGGACCATCGCGACCGGCTCGGACGGCGGCGGTGCCTCGTCGGACGCCGGTGCGTCGTCACAGCCCGCCGGGACACCGGTCAGCGCCCAGGAGGCACGGGCCCTGGCCTCGGACTTCTACACCGCCCTCGAGCAGGAGGGGCTCTCGGCGGCCCGGGAGCTGACGACGCCCTCGGCCTTCATCGCGGACGACATCGCGGACGGGCTCGACTCCGTCGACGTGGCCGACCTGGAAGCCCAGGCGCGGGAAGACGGCACCGCGGTGGTGGACGCCGTGGTGACCTACACCTACGGCCCGGTGGTCATCGTGCAGGAGGAGACCCTGGGGGTCGAGCGCGAGGACGGGGTGCCCCGTATCTCGGTGCGCCAGGCGGTCGACCGCAGCCGGTCCGGTGCGCCGACCGACGGCCCCGGCCAGGGCGAGGGCACCGGGGACGGCGGCACGCAGGAGGGCGCCACCGAGGACGACCCGGTCGAGGAGCCCGCCGAGGGGTCGGGAGACGGCGGCACGGACGGCGCGGACCCGGGCGACGGTGCGGGGGACGGGGGGACCGGCGACGGCCAGGACGATGACGGCAACGGCAACGGCAACGGCCAGAGCAACAACGACGGCGACGGCCAGGACGACAACGGCAACAACGGTGGAAACGGGAACGGCCAGGACGACGGGGGCCGCTGAACCCGTGCCCCAGCTCAGCCCTTGAGCAGCTGGCGTGCCATGACGACGCGCTGGATCTGGTTGGTGCCCTCGTAGATCTGGGTGATCTTGGCGTCGCGCATCATCCGCTCCACCGGGAAGTCCCGGGTGTAGCCGTAGCCCCCGAGCAGCTGCACCGCGTCGGTGGTGATCTCCATGGCGACGTCGGAGGCGAAGCACTTGGCGGCCGCGCCGAAGAACGGCAGGTCGTCGTCCCCCCGCTCGGACTTGCTCGCGGCGACGTAGACCATCTGCCGGGCCGCCTCGAGCTTCATCCCCATGTCGGCGAGCATGAACTGCACGCCCTGGAAGTCGGCGACCGACCGGCCGAACTGCTGGCGCTCCTTGACGTAGCCGAGGGCGAAGTCCAAGGCGCCCTGGGCGATGCCCACGGCCTGCGCCCCGATGGTGACCCGGGTGTGGTCGAGCGTGCGCAGCGCGATCTTCAGCCCCTCCCCCAGGCCGCCCACCATGCGGTCGCCCGGGATCCGGCAGCCGTCGAAGAGCAGCTCGCGGGTGGGGCTGCCCTTGATGCCGAGCTTCTTCTCCGGCGTCCCGAAGGTGAAGCCCTCGTCGCCCTTCTCCACCACGAAGGCGGTGACGTTGCGACCGCGCGGGCCGTCCGGGTCGGTCACGGCCATGACGGTGTAGTACTCGCTGACCCCCGCGTTGGTGATCCACGACTTCTGCCCGGTCAGGACGAAGTCGTCCCCGTCGGCGACGGCCTTGCAGGTCATGCCTGCGGTGTCCGACCCGGCACCGGCCTCGGAGAGCCCGTAGGAGAACATCGCCTGCCCGGACGCCACGGCCGGGAGGTAGCGGGCCTTGACCTCGTCGCTGGCGGCCAGGATGAGCGGCATCGTCCCCAGCTTGTTGACCGCCGGGATGAGCGAGCTGCTGGCGCAGGCCCGGGCGACCTCCTCGATGACGATGCAGGTCGCCAGGGCGTCGGCGCCCACCCCGTCGTAGTCCTCGGCGATGTGCGGGGCGTGGAAGTCGGTCGCCACGAGGGCCTTCAGCGCCTCGTCGGGGAAGCGGCCCTCCTCGTCGACGGCGGCGGCGTGCGGCGCGATCTGCTCGTCCGCGACCTCGCGGACCGCCCCCCGCAGCGCCTCGTGATCCTCGTTGATCCGGAACAGGTCGAACTCGCTCGTGCTCATGGGAGGCAGCGTACCGGCCCGCCCAGGTGCACCTGACGTGCGCGTCAGCCGCCCAGGGCGGGGATGACCTCGCTCTCGAAGAGCTCGATGCCGGAGGTGTCGAAGGCGGCCTCGGGGAAGTAGGTGATGGCGTAGGTCATGCCGAGCCGTTCCAGGCCCTGCAGGGCCTCGACGACCTGCTCCGGGGTGCCCACGAGGGGTTGCGTGCGCAGGCTCTCGGCCTGGCCCCGGGCCGCCTCCTCGGACAACCCGGCCTGCCGGTACCGCTCGGCGACGTCGGTGAGGCGCTGCTCCACCTCGCCGGCGTCCCGGCCGATGACCACGTTGTAGTTGGCGCTGCGGACGATCTCCTCGGGGTCACGCCCCACCGCGGCGCAGTGCTCGGCCAGCACTGCGGACTTGTGCTCGAACCCCTCCGGGCTGCCGTCGAAGTTGGTGGCGTCGGCATACTCCGCGGCGATGCGCAGCGTCTTGCGCTCGCCGCCGCCGGCGACCCACACCGGTATGCCGTTGCGCGGGCTGCCGCCGAACCCCTCGGTGCTGCCCTGCAGCGGCCGGGGGAAGCACAGAGCACCGTCGACCTGGTAGTGCTCGCCGTCCAGCGTCGCCGACCCGGTGGTCCACATCTGCCGGAAGACGTCGACGCCCTCGCGCAGGCGCGCCAGCCGGTCGCCCGCGCCGGGGAAGCCGTAGCCGTAGGCCCGCCACTCGTGCTCGTACCAGCCCGCGCCGATACCCATGTCCACCCGGCCGCCCGAGATGACGTCCACGGTCGCGGCGACCTTGGCGAGGTAGGTCGGCTCGCGGTAGCTCATGCAGGTGCACATCTGGCCCAGCCGCACGCGTCCGGTGGTCGCGGCCAGCGCGGCCATGAGCGTCCAGGCCTCGTGGCAGGCCTCCTCGCTGGGCTCCGGCACGGTGTGCATGTGGTCGTAGACCCACACCGAGGTCCAGCCCTCCTCGGCGTCGGCGTGCTGCGCGACGTCGAGCATGGCGCCCCACTGCCGCTCCGGCGGGATCCCGACGAGGTCCATCCGCCAGCCCTGGGGTACGAAGAGTCCGAAGCGCATGACCCGACCCTACGCCGCGCTCAGGACGTCGGTCGGTCGGACCGTCGGGCGCGCAGCCGCTCGCCCTTGGCGTGCGCCTGGTCCCGGAGGTCGGCGGCGAAGGTGGCGAGCTGTCCCCGCAGCCGCTCGGCCCGCTCACCCTCGCCGGCGGCGAGCGTGCGGACGGCCAGCAGACCGGCGTTGCGGGCCCCGGCCACCGAGACGGTGGCGACCGGGATCCCGGCCGGCATCTGCACGATGGAGAGCAGGCTGTCCAGGCCGTCGAGGTGCCGGAGCGGCACCGGGACCCCGATGACGGGCAGCACGGTGACCGAGGCCAGCATCCCCGGAAGGTGGGCGGCGCCGCCGGCGCCCGCGACGATGACCCGCAGCCCCCGGTCGGCGGCGTCCCGGCCGTAGTCGACCATCTCGGTCGGCATGCGGTGGGCCGAGACGACGTCGGCCTCGTAGGGCACGTCGAACTCCTCCAGCACCTGCGCGGCGGCCTCCATGACGGGCCAGTCGCTGTCGCTGCCCATGACGACGCCGACGAGGGGCTGCCCGGGGCGGTCCGCGGTGCTCACTCGGTCACCACCCCCTGGAGGTAGTCGGCCGCGTGCCGGCTGCGCTCGCGCAGCTCCTCCAGCGTCACGAGGTCCCCGGGCTCGCCGCCGTAGACCGTGACGTGGCCCAGCTTGCGCCCCGGCCGCACGCCCTTGCCGTAGAGGTGCACCTTGAGCCCCGGGTCGCGCGCCAGCAGGTGCCGGTAGGTGGCGTAGAGCTCGGGGTAGTCGCCACCGAGCACGTTCGCCGAGGCCGTCCACGGCGCCCGCGCGGACGGGTCGCCGAGCGGCAGGTCGAGGACCGCGCGCAGGTGCTGCTCGAACTGGCTGGTCACCGAGCCGTCGATGCTCCAGTGGCCGCTGTTGTGCGGCCGCATGGCCAGCTCGTTGACGAGGTATGCCGGTGCCCCGGTCCGCGGGTCCCGCACCTCGAACGCCTCCACCGCCATGACGCCGGTCACGCCCAGCTCGCCGGCGAGGCGCAGCGCGCCCTCGCTCAGCGCGGCGGCGAGGTCCGGGTCCAGCGAGGGCGCCGGGGCCAGCACCTCGGTGTTGATGCCGCCCTCCTGCACCGTCTCCACCACCGGCCAGACCGCCGCCTGGCCCGAGGGGCTGCGGCCCACCATGACCGACAGCTCCCGGGAGAAGTCGACCGCCTCCTCGAGCAGGATGCCGTCCGCGAGCCCGCCCTCGCCGACACCGTCGAGCCAGGGGTCGAGGTCGGCCGGCTCCCGGCACACCAGGACCCCCTTGCCGTCGTAGCCGCCGCGCGGCGCCTTGGCGACCAGCGGCCAGCCCACCTCAGCACCGAACTCCTCGACGTCGGCCGCGGTGCGCGCCTGCGCCCAGCGCGGGCACGGCAGCCCCAGCTCGGTGAGGCGCCGCCGCATGGCCAGCTTGTCCTGCGCGAAGACGAGCGCCTGCGGGCCGGGGTGCAGGGCGACACCGGCGTCCTGCAGGGCCCTCAGCACCTCCTGGGGCACGTGCTCGTGGTCGAAGGTCACCACGTCGCACGCGCGCGCGAAGTCCAGCACCGCCTCGGTGTCGGTGTGCTCCCCGACCGGGCTGTGCGGCACCACGAGGGCCGCGCTGGAGGTCGGGCTCTCGGCGAGCACGGACAGGGTGACGGCGAGGTTGGTCGCCGGCGGCTGGCACATGCGGGCGAGCTGGCCGCCGCCGACGATGCCGACCACCGGGAAGCCGCCCTCGGCACGGACGGGGCTGGGTGAGGTCACGCCGGCCAGCCTACCCAGCCGACCCGCCTAGACTGCCGCCCCGTGACCCCTTCGACCGCCCCCGGGCTGGTGGCGCGCGCCCGCGCGACCTACCAGCTCCTCGTCGCCGAGCTCGCGAAGTTCGGCACCGTCGGGGCGGTCGTCTTCGTCCTCGACACGGTGCTCTACAACGTCCTCGTCTTCGGCGTGCCGGGGCTGGCCGAGGGGCCCATGGCGGGTTCGCCGCTGTGGGCCAAGGCGGTGGCGACCAGCGTGGCGACGGTCTGCTCGTGGGTCGGCAACCGCTGGTGGACCTTCCGGCACCGCCGCAGCGAGCCGGTCGCGCACGAGTTCGCCCTCTTCGTCGTCCTCAACGCGGTCGGGCTGCTCATCGCGGTCGGCTGCCTGGGTGTGTCCCGCTACGTCCTGGGGCTGGACAGCCAGCTCGCCGACAACGTCTCGGGCAACGGCATCGGTCTGGTGCTCGGCACGACGTTCCGGTTCTGGGCCTACCGGACGTTCGTGTTCCGCGGCGCGCTGCCGGGCGAGGAGACGGGTCAGGGCGTGTTCGCCAGGGGCAGGTAGCAGGCGAAGGTCGGCGGGAAGGCGCGGACGAGCTCGATCCGGCCCCCGATCGACTCGGCCGTCTCCCGGGCGACGGCGAGCCCCAGCCCGGTGCCCTGGCCGCTGGTGATGCCCCGGTCGAAGATGGTCCGGGCGAGGTCGCGCGGGATGCCCGGCCCCTGGTCGGAGACGGTGAAGACCGCGGAGGGGCCGGACCGGGCCACGTGCACCCGCACGTCGCCCCGGCCGTGCACGAGGGAGTTCTCCACGAGGGTGTTGAGCACCTGGGAGAGCACGGAGGCGCTGGCCTCCACGATGACGCCCCGCTCGCAGGTCAGCTCGATCGTCCGGCCCCGTCCCTCGAAGGCCGGGGTCCACTCCTCGTCGAGCCCGGCCAGCACCGCGTCCGCGGCGCTCACCGCGCCCCCGCTGGCGTGGCCGGCCCGGGTGCGCTGGAGCAGCTCGTCCACGACCCCGGTGAGCCGCCCCACCTGGCTGATGGCGATCTCGGCCTCGGCCCGCGCCACCGTGGCGTCGTCGGACTGGGCGATCTCCTCCAGCCGCAGCAGCAGGGCCGCGAGCGGGGTGCGGAGCTGGTGCGAGGCGTCCGCGGCGAAGGACCGCTCGAAGACCAGCGCCCGCGCGAAGGTGTGGTGGTGCCGGTCGACCTCGCGGGCCACGGCGTCGATCTCGGCGATGCCGGAGCGGAAGGGCTCCTGCTCGACGAGCCGGCCGGGCCGCGCCTGGGGGTCGAGGACGAAGCCGCCGGAGGCGAGCTCGTCGACCCGGTGGGCCAGCTGCCGCAGCGGCCGGGCGGTGGACTCGGCGGCCCGGTCCGCCAGGGAGCGGGCCACCGGGATGCCGATGGCCACGAGCACGGCGGCGGTGAGGACCAGCGTGCCGAGCAGCCACCAGTCGGGCAGGATCCCGTCACCGCTGCGCCAGCGGGTGGCCTGCGCCTCCCGCAGCAGCCACGCCACGAGCGTGCTGAGCAGCAGGGACACGCCGACGACGGTCAGCACGATGCGCGCCGCCAGCTCGCGCAGCACCTGGCGCACGGCGCTCAGTCCGCGGCGTCGGAGTCGGCGCCGTCGGGGTCGTTCTGGAAGCGGAAGCCCACCCCGCGGACCGTGACGATGTGCCGGGGGTCGTGGGCGTCGTCACCGATCTTGCGCCGCAGCACGGACACGTGCATGTCGAGGGTCTTGGTGGACCCGAACCAGGTGTCCCACACCTCGCGCATGAGCACCTCGCGGGAGACGACGCGCCCCTCCTCGCGCATGAGGACGCGCAGCAGGTCGAACTCCTTGGTCGTGAGCCGGACCTCGCGGTCGTGCAGGAAGACCCGCCGCGCCTCGATGTCCATCCGCAGCGCCGACCCCCCGGGTGACTGGGCGGAGGCGGGTCCGCGCCGCAGCAGGGCCCGCACCCGGGCGAGCAGCTCGCCCAGCCGGAACGGCTTGGTGACGTAGTCGTCGGCGCCGGCGTCCAGCCCGACGACGGTGTCCACCTCCTCGCTGCGGGCGGTGAGCATGAGGACCGGCATGCGCACGCCGGAGTCGCGCAGCGAACGGCATACCTCGACGCCGTCGAGCTGGGGCAGCCCGAGGTCGAGCACGAGGACGTCGTGCCCGACGTCACCGGTCGCCTCGGCCAGCGCCGAACGGCCGTTGGCCGCGACGGTGACCTCGTAGCCCTCACGCCGCAAGGCCCGGGCGAGCGGCTCGGAGATGGTCGGGTCGTCCTCGGCCAGCAGGACTCTGGTCACAGCGTCTCCCTCCACGTTGCTACCTGACAGTATGCGCTCTCATTCACCGGCCGGGCCACCGCGGGGCCCGCTTCTCGGCGAACGCCGCCACACCTTCGGCCCGGTCGCCGCTGAAGGCCGTGGCCCTCCAGGCGCCGTCCTCGATCTCCAGCCCGGCGGCCAGGTCGGTGCCCATCCCCAGCCGCATCGCGCGCTTGGCGTTGCGGACCGCGACCGGGGAGTTGGCCGCGATCGTGCCCGCCAGCTCCAGCGCCCGCTGCCGGGCCGAGCCCGCCTCGACGAGCTCGTCGACGACGCCGAGGTCGCGGCCCTCCTGCGCACCGAGCCGGCGGGCGGTGAAGATCATCGAGGCCGCCCGCGACCAGCCCACCCGCCGGGTGAGCAGCTGAGTGCCGCCGCCACCGGGGATGACGCCGACGCCCACCTCCGGCAGCGCGAGGGTGGCGCCTGCCCCGGCGACGATGAGGTCGCAGGACAGCGCGAGCTCCATCCCGCCGCCGAGGGCGTACCCCTCGACCGCGGCGACGGCCGGCACGGGGAGGTCGAGGACGCCCCGGTAGGCGAGCTTGGACACGAGGCGGTGGTCCATCATCTGCGCGTCGGTGAAGCCGTTGCGCTCCTTGAGGTCGGCGCCCACGCAGAAGGCCCGCTCGTGCGCGCTCGTCAGCACCACGGCACGGACGGAGGGGTCCGCGGCGAGGGCCGCGGTGGTGGCGGTGATCTCCCGGGCGAAGTCCGTGGAGATGGCGTTCATCGCCTCCGGGCGGTCGAGGGTCAGCTCGACCACCGACGGCTCCCCCTGCGCCGCCTCACCCCCCGCGGGTGCGTGGCGGGTCACCTGCAGCATCGTCGGTGCGTCCATGCGGGCGAGGGTACTGGTCGCGCAGGTGCTCGACGTCCCCGGCGTGGTGCGCGACGACGGCCCCGCCCACCTGCCGGACGAGCAGCGCGCCACCCTCGTCCAGGCCGACCGCCTCCCCGCGGACGGCGGCGCCGTCCGGGCGGTGCACGACGACAGGACGCCCCAGGGTCGCGCAGCGCTGGAGGTATGCCGTGCGCACCGGCCCCGCGTCACCGCGGGCGAGCGCGTCGTGCAGCTCCCGCAGCCGGTGCAGGTAGTCCTCCAGGAACCCCTCGCGCGCACCGTCGGGCAGCGGCGCCCCGCCCCGGGCCAGCCGCCAGGAGGTCGCCGTGGGCACCGGCAGCTGGTCGTCCTGGTGGTCCACGTTGACGCCCACCCCCACGACGAGGTCGCCCGTGTCGGCGACCTGGACGAGCACGCCGCAGAGCTTGCCGGAGGCCCGCCCGGTCTCCAGGAGGACGTCGTTGGGCCACTTCAGCACCGCGTCCACCGGCCAGCGGCTGGCCGCCAGGGCGTCCACCACCGCGACGCCCGCGGCCAGCGGGACCCAGCCGGCCGCAGCGGCGGGGACGGCCGACACCACGGCGCTGACCGCGAGGCAGGTCCCCGGTGGTGAGGACCAGCGGCGGCCGCGCCGGCCCTGCCCCGCGCTCTGGTGGTCGGCGACCACGACCCGACCCGGTCGGGGGTCGGCCATCGCCTCGACGTTGGTGGAGCCCACGCTCTCGTGCCGCTCCGGCGTGGCCCAGCGCAGTCGTGTCATGGCGCAAGGCTAAGTTGGGGGCATGACCGACCAGCTCAGCGCCGACAGCCAGGACGACGACGGTCCGGACCTGCGCACGACCGCCGGGCGGCTCGAGGACTACCGCGCGCGGGTGGACGAGGCCGTCCACGCCGGGTCCGAGAAGGCCGTCGAGAAGCAGCACGCCAAGGGCAAGCTCACCGCGCGGGAGCGCATCGACGCGCTGCTGGACGAGGGCAGCTTCACCGAGCTGGACGCCCTGGCGCGGCACCGGTCGACCGCGTTCGGGCAGGATCGCAACCGTCCCTACGGCGACGGCGTGGTGACCGGCTACGGCACCGTGGACGGTCGGCCCATCGCGGTCTTCGCCCAGGACTTCACCGTCTTCGGGGGCTCGCTGGGCGAGGTCTACGGCGAGAAGATCGTCAAGGTCATGGACCTCGCGATGAAGATCGGGTGCCCGGTCGTCGGCATCAACGACTCCGGCGGGGCGCGCATCCAGGAGGGTGTCGTGGCCCTCGGCCTCTACGCCGAGATCTTCCGCCGCAACGTGGACGCCTCGGGGGTCATCCCGCAGATCTCCCTGGTCATGGGGCCCTGTGCGGGCGGGGCCGTCTACTCCCCCGCCATCACCGACTTCGTGGTGATGGTGGACCAGACCTCCCACATGTTCATCACCGGTCCGGACGTCATCAAGACGGTCACCGGCGAGGACGTCACCTTCGAGGAGCTGGGCGGGGCGCGCACCCACAACTCCACGAGCGGCGTGGCCCACTACATGGCCAGCGACGAGGACGACGCCGTCGAGTACGTCAAGGAGCTGCTCGGCTACCTGCCCCAGAACAACCTCGAGGACCCCCCGGTCTACGACGAGGAGCCGGACGAGGAGGTCGGCGCGGCCGACGAGGAGCTCGACGTCCTCATCCCCGACTCCCCCGGTGTCCCCTACGACATCACCGAGGCCGTGCGGGCCGTGCTGGACGACGGCGACTTCCTGCAGGTCCAGGAGCTCTTCGCGCCCAACATCGTCGTGGGCTTCGGGCGGGTGGAGGGCCGCTCGGTCGGCGTCGTCGCCAACCAGCCGATGCAGCTGGCCGGGACCCTCGACATCGACGCCTCGGAGAAGGCCGCGCGCTTCGTGCGGACCTGCGACGCCTTCAACATCCCCATCCTCACCTTCGTCGACGTGCCGGGCTTCCTGCCGGGCACCGACCAGGAGTTCGGCGGCATCATCCGCCGCGGCGCCAAGCTGCTCTACGCCTACGCCGAGGCCACCGTGCCGCTGGTCACGGTCATCACCCGCAAGGCCTACGGCGGCGCCTACGACGTCATGGGGTCCAAGCACCTCGGCGCCGACATCAACCTGGCCTGGCCGACCGCGCAGATCGCCGTCATGGGAGCCCAGGGCGCCGCCAACATCCTCTACCGCCGCGAGCTCGCCCAGGTGCAGGCCGAGGGCGGCGACGTCGAGGCCGAGCGCGCCCGCCGCATCCGGGAGTACGAGGACACCCTGGCCAACCCCTACGTCGCGGCCGAGCGCGGCTACGTCGACGCGGTCATCGAGCCCTCGCACACCCGGGTCGAGGTGGCCCGGGCGCTGCGCCACCTGCGCACCAAGCGGTCCCACCGGGCGCCGCGCAAGCACGGGAACATCCCGCTGTGAGCACCGCCGACACCGACCAGCCGCAGCCCCCCGTCCTGCGCGTCGTGCGCGGTCGCCCGACGCCGGCGCAGCTGGCCGCGCTCACCGTGGTCCTCACTGCGGCCGGCGACGGGGAGCGGAGCGAGGGGGCCGACCCCCGCCGCACCCTGTGGACCGCCCGGGCGAGGTATGCCCGCCCGCGTCCCTCCGTGGGTCCGGGCGGGTGGCGCGCCTCCGCCCTCCCCCGCTAGACCGCCTCCCGCCGACCCACGCGCCGGGCCATGGCGTCGTGGTACCGCTCCGGCAGGCAGCCGGCGTCCAGCACCGCGCGCGCCGCGTCGAGGTCGCCCATGACCGCGGCGGAGGCCACCCGCAGGTCCACCCCGTGGCCGGGGGCGACGCCCAGCCCGACCGGGTCACCGGGCGAGATGCGGCCGGGGACGACGACCCGCAGGTAGGCGCCGCAGTCGCCGCGCTCGGTGAACCGGCGCACCCAGTGCCGCTCGCCCAGGTGCCGGGCGAAGGTGGCGCACGGCTGCCGGGGAAGGCTGACCTGCAGCGTGGCCGACCCGACCTGCAGGAGACGCCCGAGCTCGAGGGCCCCGAGGTCGATGCCGACCGTGGTGAGGTTCTCGCCGAAGCTGCCGTCGCGCAGCTCCCGGCCGAGCTCGGCCTCCCACCAGTCCAGCTCCTCGCGCGCCACGGCATACACCGCCTTGTCCGCGCCCCCGTGGTGCCGGGCGTCCCCGACGTGGTCCCCCACGGCCCCGGACCCGTCCCCGTGGGCGGGACCGGGCACGACCACGTCGATCCCCGCTACCGGGTGCTTGTCGATGCCGGTCGTCCGGGGGGTGCCGGGGTCGGGTCGGGGTCGGGCGAGGTTGGTGGAGCGGACGCGCGCCGCCCCGCTCATGTCGTGACGGCGTCGACGCCGTCGGCGCCCTTCTCCTGCAGCTCGCGCCGTTCGGCGTCGGCGCGGGGCCGGAAGTAGAACCACCCGGTGCCGAGCGCCACGAGGAAGAGCGCGAACATCACCGAGAAGAGCGGCCACGGCCCGGTGAGGGCGATGACGGGCACCGCCAGCGCCGTGACCAGCCCGCCACCGAAGAACGGCTCGAAGACGAGCTGCTTGTAGCCGAACGCCTCGAAGGCCGGGCTCTCGGCGTCCGGGTCGGTGATCCGCATGAGGATGAGGCCGGTGGCCGTGACGCCCATCGACTGGCCGAAGTCGCCGATGCCGCGCTCGAACCAGTAGCGGCCGATGATCCGCGGGGCGAACCACAAGAACAGCCCCACGTTGAGCGCGATGCCGGCCACCGCCAGCAGCAGGAACGAGCCGATGTTGGAGCCGATGGCCTCCAGCGACAGGGTGCCGATCGCGGCGACGATGAGGAAGTCGAGGGCCCAGCCCTGGATGCGCAGCATGATCTGGTGGTCGATGAGGTGGTCGACACCGAGCGCCGCCGCCGCGGCCTGGATCGCCACGCCGCCGAGCAGCGCCAGCGGGAAGAGCGGCACGAAGGCGAAGACCTCGAGCGGGGTGTCACCGTTGATGAGCACGCTGGAGTAGGTCTGGGCCTCGACCCACCGCAACGCCTCGAGGAAGCACCAGCCGATGAGGATCGCCACCGCCACCAGCGCCATGTGCAGCGACAGCGGCTCCACCGAGGAGGGCCGGCTGGTCATGGTGCCGGCGGGGTAGTACTCGTCCTTGCGGAACAGCCCCTTCTGCTCCTCGACCGAGGCCTGGACGTCGCCCTTGAGGATCTCGGTGCGTCCGGTCCGGACCCCCCAGTTGATGAGGGCGATGCCGATGACGACGCCGGCGACGATGCCGACGGTGGCCAGGCCGACCGCCAGGTCGGCCCCCTCGCCGTAGCCGAGGTCCTCCAGCACCGGCCGCATGCCGGCCGCGGTGCCGTGCCCGCCCTCGAAGCCCATCTCGATGAGGGCGCCGACCATCGGCTCGGCGGCGAGCAGCGGGACCAGCACGAGCGCCGCGAGCAGCAGCCCCACGACGTACTGGCCGGAGCCCATCGCCACGCCCAGGGCCAGCTGCGGACCGACGAGCTTGCCGGCGCGGCGGGGCGTGGGCAGGTCCTGGCCGAGGAACATCGTCGCGAAGACCACGCTGATGAGCAGGCCCGGCAGGGCGGTCCAGACGTCCAGCATCGGCTGGGTGAACAGCCCGTTCTCGCCGACCGGGCCACCGACGCGCCCGAGCACCTGCGGACCGAGCAGCAGGATGAGGAAGCCCCCGATGATCGAGCTGGGGAGGAAGAGCTTCTGCACCCACCCGACGTTGACCCTCACCACCTTGCCGAGGAGCAGGAAGAGCCCCAGCACGATGAGCGCGAATCCGATCTGGTCTGCGGACATGGCCGCCCTCCCTCAGTCTCGTGGTGCGGTCACCCTGGCACAGGTCCGTCCGCCGCCGCCAGCGACAGGCCGAGGGTCAGCCGGGGGTGTCCACCCGGGTGGCGACCGCGAAGACCCGCCGGAACGGCAGCACCACCCCCACGTCGGTGCGCGGGTATGCCGTGCGCAGGGCCGCGCGGAGCTCGTCGGCGAAGGTCTCGCGCAGGTCGGCGGGCAGCGCCTCGAGGGTGGGCCGGGCGCCGGTCGCGCTGACCCAGGTGAACACCGGGTCCGGGTCCTGGCCCGTGGGGTCGAGGACGTGCAGGTAGGTGCTCTCCCAGGCGTCCACGGTGCACCCCGCACCGGCCAGGACCCGCAGGTAGTCGCCCGGGTCGTGCGCGTGGGGCGTGGGCACCCCGGCCAGGTGGGCGGCATACCGGGGTCGTGCGGCCAGCTCCCGTCGCAGGGTGTGGCTGGGCTCGCCCATGTTGCCCGGCACCGTCATCGCGAGCACCCCGCCGGGGCGCAGCCGCGCCACCAGCTCCGGCAGCAGGTCGAGGTGCCCGGGCACCCACTGCAGGGTCGCCGTGGTGACGATCAGGTCGACCGGGTCCGGGTCCTCGCGGGCCCAGTCGACGAGGTCACCGACCTCGGCCCGGGCTGCGGTGCCGGCGACCGTCTCACGCGCGGTGCGCACCATCTCCGGCGAGGAGTCCAGGCCCAGCACCTCGGCGTCAGGCCACCGCTGCGCGAGCCGCCGCACCCCGTGCCCCGGCCCGCACCCCAGGTCGACGACGCGGCGCGGCGGCGTCGCCGGCACCCGGGCCAGGAGCTCGGCGAAGGGCCGGTCCCGCTCGTCGGCGTACCGCCGGTAGAGGTCGGGGTCCCAGTCAGCGCTCACCGGGGCCCCGCTCCCGCGCGGTGCGCTCCTGCACCCGCAGCGCCCGGTAGACCGCCCGCACGCCGACGGCGCGCTCCAGCTCGTGGGTGACGACCGAGAAGAACTGGTGGCGGTAGGTGTCGTCGGTCACCGCGCTGACGATGAAGTAGAGACCGGAGAAGGAGGCGAGGAAGAGCGAGACCTTGACCAGCTCGACCGAGACGCTCCCGAGGTAGGGCACGTGGCGCGTCTGCTCCAGACCGGTCCAGTTCAGCTGGGTCTGCTGCTGCATGATGATCGACCCGAAGACCAGCAGGAAGACGAAGACGGCCACGATGAGCGCGACCACCTGCACGAGCTGGATGGCCAGCAGCACGATGATGAGGTTCCACCGCTCGAAGCCGGTGACCCGGGCGTAGGACGCGGTGTCCACGGCCGGGTCCGCCGCCAGCCGGGCCTGCGTGGACTCCATGGGCGTGCCCCGGCAGGCGCGCTCCAGGAACGCCTCGTCCACCGCGTCGTCGGCCTTGTCGACCTCTTCCGGCAGCCGGATGAGCTGGAAGACGACGCCCACGCCCAGCAGCAGCAGGACGACGAGCCAGTGGGTGGCGAAGGGCAGGCTGGCGCTCATCTCCCACGCCTCGGCGTTGATGAAGAGGAAGGCCACGAAGAGCAGCAGCAGCGGCAGCGCCCGCATGGCGGTGCCGACCAGCAGCGGCACGCTGCGCACGGTGCGCCGCAGCGCGAAGGTGAGGATCGGGCGCGCGTGCAGGGCGGTTGAGGCATACCAGAGCACGGCGACGATGAGCAGCGTCAGCCACACCGCCGGGGCCGCGCTGACCTGCTGCGAGACCCACCCGAGCGCGCCGCCGAGCGCCGCCGTGACCACCACCACCAGCAGGAGCACCGGCAGGAGGTGGCGGGGCCGCAGGGCCGCCCGGGCGGCGGCCCGCTCGGCGGGCACGAAGTAGGACAGGCCGTGGGCGAGGAACCAGCGCTCGGTCTCCCGGCGCGGGTCGTCGGGTCGGGGTCGGCGGGCCACGAGCACAGGGTATGCGCGACCGGCCGGGACCCCGTGCACGGTAGGTTGCCGTGGTGACCACGCAGAGCCGCGAGCTGACCGACATCGACCGCATCGCCGAGGACCACCTGGACGCCATGGTGGCGCTGAGCCCGCTCGAGGCGACCTACCTGGGGGTGCCCGGCCGGGACGCCGAGATCGACGACCTGTCCCTCGAGGGGCTGCGGGCCCACCGCGAGCAGTGCGCGCGCACGCTGGCCGCCCTCGAGGGCGCCCGCCCCGTCGACGAGACCGACCGGGTGACCGTGGCCGCACTGCGTGAGCGGCTCGGGCTGGAGGTCGAGCAGCTCGACCTGGTCCTGGGCGGCCGGGCCCCGGTGGAGCTCAACGTCATCGCCTCCCCGCCCCAGGCGGTGCGCGACATCTTCGACCTCATGGCCAAGGACACCGAGGCGCACTGGGAGACGGTCGTCGCCCGGCTCCGGGCGGTGCCGGAGGCCCTGCGGCAGTACGCCTCCGCCCTCGCCTGGTCCGCCGGGCAGGGTCAGGTCGCGCCCGCGCGGCAGGTCCGCGCCGTGGCCGAGCAGTGCCGCGACCAGGCGGGCGACACCGCGAGCAGCTTCGACGCCCTCGCCGGGGAGGCGGCCGGTCAGCCGGAGGCGGTCCGCGCCGACCTCGCAGACGCGGTCACCGGCGCCAAGACCGCCTTCGGCGAGCTCGCGGCATACCTCGAGGACGAGCTGGCCGCGCTCGCGCCGGAGTCCGACGCCTGCGGCCAGGAGCGCTACCGGCTGCACTCGCGCGGCTTCCTCGGGGCCGACATCGACCTGGAGGAGACCTACCGCTGGGGGCAGGAGGAGCTGGCCCGCATCACCCGGCTCATGGAGGAGACCGCCGAGCAGATCCGCCCCGGCGCGAGCGTCGCGGAGGCGGTCGCGGTGCTCGACGAGGACCCGGCCTACGCCCTGGAGGGCACCGACGCCCTGCGCGAGTGGATGCAGGTCAAGGCCGACGAGGCGGTGGCCGAGCTGTCGGGCACCCAGTTCGACGTGCCCGAGCCGGTGCGGCGGATCGAGTGCATGATCGCGCCCAGCCAGACCGGTGGCATCTACTACACCGGGCCCAGCGAGGACTTCAGCCGGCCCGGCCGGATGTGGTGGTCGGTGCCCAAGGGGGTCACCCGCTTCTCCACCTGGCGCGAGCTCACCACCGTCTACCACGAGGGCGTGCCGGGCCACCACCTGCAGATCGGGCAGACGGTCTACCGCTCCGAGCTGCTGAACCGCTGGCGCCGCCTGGCGTCCTGGACCTCGGGCCACGGCGAGGGCTGGGCGCTCTACGCGGAGTGGCTCATGGCCGACCTGGGCCACATGGACGACCCGGGCAACCGGATGGGTCTGCTCGGCGGCCAGTCGCTGCGGGCGGCCCGGGTGGTCATCGACATCGGGGTGCACTGCGGCTTCGAGGCACCCGAGGAGGTCGGCGGCGGGGACTGGACCTACGACAAGGCGTGGCGCTTCCTCACGGCGCACGCGCACGAGAACGAGGAGTCGCTGCGCTTCGAGCTGGACCGTTACCTCGGCTGGCCCGGGCAGGCCCCGAGCTACAAGATCGGCGAGCGGCTGTGGCTGGAGCTGCGGGAGGAGTGCCGCCGCCGGGAGGGCGACGACTTCGACCTCAAGGCCTTCCACCGGCGCGCCCTGGACATCGGCGGTGTCGGCCTCGACACCCTGCGCGCGGCGGTGCTCGGGGAGCTGTGAGCGGCCGCCCCGGGCGGGCCGACGGCGCCGGGACCGCGCGGGGGGAGGACGGCGCTGCCCCACGACCCGCGGGTGCTCCTGCTCCACGACCCGAGGACGCCGCTGTCCCACGACCCGCCCGCGCCGCGCGGCCGGTCCCCGAGCGGGTCACGCGCCGGCTGGTCCTGCGCGCCTTCACCGAGGCCGACCGCGAGCCGTTCGCCGCGCTCAACGCCGACCCCGAGGTGACCCGCCACCTGCAGGGGCCGCTCAGCCGCGAGCGCTCGGACGCCTTCGTCGACCGGATCGCCGCGTGCTGGTCCGAGCGGGGCTACGGGTTGTGGGCGCTGGAGCGGCGCGACACCGGCGAGTTCCTCGGCTACACCGGGCTCTGGCCGGCGGACTTCCTGCCTGGCGGGCCTGGGGTCGAGGTGGGGTGGCGGCTCGCCCGCCCGGCGTGGGGTCAGGGCTACGCCCCCGAGGCGGCCCGGGAGGCGCTGCGCTTCGGATTCTCCGAGGTGGGGCTGGCGGAGATCGTGTCCTTCACGCCCGCCGTCAACACCGCCTCGCTGCGGGTCATGGCCAAGATCGGTCTGGTGCGCGACGCCAGCCGGGACTTCGACCACCCCCGGGTGGACCGCGCGGCATACCCCGATCTCGTCCGGCACCTCGTCCACGCCCTCGACGCCCCGACGTGGCGGGCCGGCGCCGACGACTCCGGCTGACCCGTGACACGGGCCCGCCCTGGGGGGCGGACGGGCGCGCCCGCCCTTCCCACCACGACACCCACGAGTCACACGCGCCCCGTCGTGCGGGGAAAGGCGCAGATGACGGCGTTATAGCCCCGGCGACGATCAACGTCCCCGCAGGGCGTTGCTGCCGTGACGGGTGCGGCGCGTGTGACGACTCCTGGCACAGCACGGCAGACCCCGATCTCGTCCGGCACCTCGTCCACGCCCTCGACGCCCCGACGTGGCGGGCCGGCGCCGGCGGCTCCGGCTGACCCGTGACACGGGCCCGCCCTGGGGCGCGGACGGGGCGCGCCCGCCCTCACCACCACGACACCCACGAGTCACACGCGCCCCGTCGTGCGGGGAAAGGCGCAGATGACAGCGTTATATCCCCGCCGACGATCAACGTCCCCGCAGGGCGTTGCTGCCGTGACGTCTGCGGCGCGTGTGACGACTCCTGGCACAGCACGGCGGGGTATGCCGCAGCACGAGCCAGCGGGCGACCGGACCCGCGGCAGCTGACCCGGCCGGCAGCGAGATCGGCGTCAGGTATGCGGTCGGGACACGCCACCCGGAGGGCCGCCGCTGCCGCGGGTGCGCCGCTCAGCGACGCGCCACCCGGGGGCTGGTGACGTCCGCGGGTAGGCTCTCGTCCGTGATCCCCCTCGTGCTCGCCTCGGCGTCCCCTGCCCGGCTCACCACCCTCACCCGCGCCGGTGTCACCCCGGAGGTCATCGTGTCCGGGGTGGACGAGGACGCCGCCCTAGCCGCGGCGCAGGAGCGGCACGGCGAGCTGGACCCGTCTGACGTCGCGCTCACCCTGGCCCGGGCCAAGGCCGAGCAGGTGAGCCGCGACCACGGGGTCGACGCGCTGGTCCTCGGCTGCGACTCGGTCCTGGAGCTCGACGGGCAGGTCTTCGGCAAGCCGCACTCCTCCCAGGTCGCCGTCGAGCGCTGGCAGGCCATGCGCGGCCGGTCGGGCATCCTGCACACCGGCCACTGGCTCATCGACGACCGTGAGGGCGCCGACGACTCCACGGGCACCGGTGCCACGCTGGGCGCCACCGCGTCGACCGTGGTGCACTTCGCCGACCTGACCGACGCCGAGATCGCGCACTACGTCGGCACCGGCGAGCCGCTGCACGTCGCCGGCGGCTTCACCGTCGACGGGCTGGGCGGCCCCTACGTCAGCGGCATCGAGGGCGACTACCACGGCGTGGTGGGGGTGAGCCTCCCGCTCCTGCGCGAGCTCCTGGGTCAGCTCGGTGTGGCCTGGCACGACCTACTCGGCGGCTGACCTCCGCCGAGACGTCCCCGGCACCGCACAGACCGCGAGCGGTGGGGGCACAGCCCCCGTGCCTCCTGGTGGGGCCTCCGGTCAGGCGTCGTAGTCGATGGTGACCTGCTCGGTCACCGGGTGCGACTGGCACATCAGCCGGTAGCCGCGCTCGACCTCGTCCGGCTCCAGGGCGTAGTTGCGCTCCATCCGCACCTCGCCGTCGACGACCTTGGCCCGGCAGGTGCCGCAGACGCCGCCGGTGCACGAGAAGGGCGCGTCCGGGCGCTCCCGCAGGGTGGCCGCGAGGATCGTCTCGGCGGCACTGGCCATCGGCACCGTGGTCGTGCGCCCGTCGAGGGTGACCGTGGCCACCGCCTCGGGCGGGGCGCCGGGGTCGCGGGGTGCCGCATCCTCCTCCGGCGCGGTGACGGGTGCACCGTCGCTGTCGACGTGGAAGATCTCCTGATGCACGTGCGCGGGGTCCACGTCGCGCTCGGCGAGCACCTGCTGCACCGTCTCGACCATGCCGAACGGCCCGCAGAGGTACCACTCGTCCACCTGGTCCTCGGGGACGAAGGTGGCCAGGAGCTGCTCGACCTTGGCCCGGTCGATGCGGCCGGTGAGCAGCTCGGCCTCCTGCGGCTCGCGGGAGAGCACGTTGAGCAGGGTGAACCGTCCCGGGAAGCGGTTCTTGAGGTCCATGAGCTCCTCGAGGAACATCACCGAGTCGGTCCGGCGGTTGCCGAAGACGAGGGTCACCCGCGAGAGCGGCTCCTCCTCGAGCACGGTGGTGAGCAGGGAGAGCACCGGGGTGATGCCGGACCCGGCGGCGATCCCGACGTGGTGCTTGGTGGCCGTCGGCTCGGTCGGGCAGACGAAGGACCCCATGGGGGTCATGACCTGCAGGGTGTCGCCGGGGTGCACGTGCTCGTTGAGCCACGTGGACATGAGGCCGCCGGGCACGGTCGCGGCCGCCACCCGGACCTCGCCGGTCTCCCGCGACCGGCCCCGGGAGATGCAGCAGGAGTAGGAGCGGCGCACGTCCTCGCCGTCGATGGTCGCCCGCACGGTGAGGTGCTGGCCGGGCTCGAAGGCGAACTCCTCGCGGAGCTCCTCGGGGACGACGAAGCTGAGGGCGATCGCCTGGTCGGTCAGGCGGTCGACCCGGCTCACCGTCAGGTCGTGGAACCTCGCGCGGCGCCGCGTCGGCTGCTGGATCAGGCTCATCGGTCTCCTCGCGCCCCAGCTGCGGGGGTGGTGGTCGGGGTCTGGGGCCGAGCCGCAGCTCGGGGGTGTCCGGGGGCGGGGCCCCGGGGTCTAGATCGTCTTGAACTCGTCGAACGGCTCGCGGCACGCGAGGCACCGGCGCAGGGCCTTGCAGGCGGTCGACCCGAACCGGGCCACCTCCTCGGTGTCGTCCGACCCGCACTGAGGGCAGGTCACGACCCGCAGCTGCAGCCCGACCGGCACCGGGCCGGGAGGCCCGGCGTGCGCCCGCTCACCCGTGGGCGGCGCGATCCCGAAGCGGCGCAGCTTGTCGCGGCCCTCCTCGCTCATCCAGTCGGTCGTCCACGCCGGAGACAGCCGGGTGACGACCTCGACCGGTATGCCGTGTGCCCGACCGGCCTCGGCGAGGGCGTCGGCCATGGCGTGCATCGCGGGGCAGCCGGAGTAGGTGGGCGTGATGGTGACGCGCATCCCGGGCCGGCCGTCGACGTCGGCGGTCTCGACCTGCCGGATGACGCCCAGGTCGTCGATGGTGATGACCGGGATCTCGGGATCGGGGACCGCGCGCATGTCCTGCTCCACCTGCGCGGCCAGGTCGGCGTCGAGCACGGCGGACCTCACCACGTGGCCCCGGGGTGGCTGCGGTGGAGGTGCTGCATCTCCGCGAGCAGGTAGCCCATGACCTCCGAGTGCACGCCCTCGCGTCCGCCCCGGGCGTGCCACCGCGGTGGGTCGGGCGGGGTGAGCGTGGCCTGCTCCAGGACGCCGGCGACGTAGCCGTTGACCGCGTCGGTCAGGCTCGAGGGCAGCACCCCGACGCCCTGCTCGGCGGCCCAGCGGGCGGCCTCGTGGTCCTCCCCCAGCTCGGCGACGTAGGGGTGGACCGCGACCAGCGCGGCCTGCATGCGCTCGTGGCTCTCCGGTGTGCCGTCCCCCAGCCGCAGGACCCACTGCGTCGCGTGGTCACGGTGGTAGTCGACCTCCTTGACCGCCTTGGCGGCGATCCCGGCGAGCGTCTCGTCGGTGGAGTCGAGCAGGGCGGCGTAGAGCTCGCGCTGGTAGGTCGAGAACCACAGCAGCCGCGCCATCTCGTGCGCGAAGTCGGCCCGCGGCTGCTCCACGAGCTGCACGTTGCGGAACTCGCGCTCGTCGCGCAGCATCGCCAGGTCGTCCTCGTCGCGGAGCGGGTCCGCGCCCTCGACCTCACCGGCCCGGGTGAGCAGGGACCGGGCCTGGCCGACGAGGTCGAGCCCGACGTTGCCGAGGGCCATGTCCTCCTCGATCTGCGGGGCGTGGGTCAGCCACTCCCCCAGGCGCTGGGCATACACGAGGGCGTCGTCGCCGAGCCCCAGCAGGTAGTGGACGTGGCGGACGTCGGTGCTGCTCACAGGTACTCCACGTCCTCCGGCACGTCGTAGAACGTGGGGTGCCGGTACACCTTGTCGGCCGCCGGGTCGAAGAAGCTGTCCCGCTCGTCCGGGCTGGAGGCGGTGATGTCCTCGGAGGCCACGACCCAGATCGAGACACCCTCCTGCCGCCGGGTGTAGAGGTCGCGGGCGTTGCGCAGCGCCATCTCACGGTCCGGCGCGTGCAGCGAGCCCGCGTGGACGTGCGACAGACCCCGCTTGGCCCGCACGAAGACCTCCCACAGGGGCCAGGTGGCCGAGCTCATGCGACCGCCTCGGACTGCTGGCGCGCGGCCTGCTTCGCGGCATACGCCGCCGCCGCCTCACGCACCCAGGCGCCGTCCTCGTGCGCCTGCACGCGGGTGCGGATCCGCTGCTCGTTGCACGGCCCGTCGCCCTTGAGCACCCGCCAGAACTCGTCCCAGTCGATGGGCCCGAAGTCCCAGTGGCCGCGCTCCTCGTTCCAGGCGAGGTCGGGGTCGGGCAGGGTGATGCCGAGCTTCTGCGCCTGCGGCACGGTCATGTCGACGAACTTCTGCCGCAGGTCGTCGTTGGAGAAGCGCTTGATGCCCCAGGCCATGCTCTGCGCGGTATGCCCGCCGCTGGCCTGCTCGCCGGTGTCCGGCGGGCCGAACATCTGCAGCGCCGGCCACCACCACCGGTCCGCGGCGTCCTGGGCCATCGCCTTCTGCTCCTCGGTCCCGCGCGACAGCGTCCACAGGATCTCGAAGCCCTGCCGCTGGTGGAACGACTCCTCCTTGCACACCCGGATCATCGCCCGGGCGTAGGGGCCGTAGGAGCATCGGCACAGCGGCACCTGGTTCATGATGGCGGCACCGTCCACCAGCCACCCGATGGCGCCGGCGTCGGCCCAGGTCAGGGTGGGGTAGTTGAAGATCGAGGAGTACTTCTGCTGGCCGGAGTGCAGCTTGTCGAGCAGCTCGGACCGGTCCACCCCGAGGGTCTCGGCCGCGGAGTAGAGGTAGAGCCCGTGCCCCGCCTCGTCCTGCACCTTGGCCATGAGGATCGCCTTGCGCCGCAGCGAGGGGGCGCGGGTGATCCAGTTGGCCTCGGGCTGCATCCCGATGATCTCCGAGTGCGCGTGCTGGGCCATCTGACGGATCAGCGTCTTGCGGTATGCCTCCGGCATGGCGTCGCGCGGCTCGACCCGCTGGTCCTCCTCGATGAGGCCGTCGAAGTAGGCGGCGAGCGCGTCGGTGTAGTCCGGCGTCTCGGCCGCGTTGAGGGGGTGCGGCGTGGTGGCGCGGCCGCCCGGGGCGTCCGCCTGGCCGAAGTCGTTGCCGTACATCTCTCCAGTGTGCCAGAGAACAGCCCGTCTGTATAACGGAACCGCCGTCATATGACGGTGAATCTGTAACATGCGGGTCGGTGCGAGACTGGGTCGGTGAGCCATCAGCACGAGCAGCCCCCGGCCGCCGACGCCAGCGTGCGCACCGCGCGACCCAACGACGCCCCCGCCGTGGGCCTCGTCCAGGCCTTCGTCTGGCAGCACGAGCTCGCCGACGTGCTGGACCAGGACGTCCTGGACGCGCTGACCGGACCCCGGTTCGCCGCCGCGTGGAGGCAGTCGCTGGAACACCCCCCGACGCCGCGCCACCGCCTGCTCGTGGCGTGCGCGGGCCCCCAGGTGACGGGGTATGTCGCGGTCGGCCCGGCCGACGACGAGCCGGGGCTCCCCGCGGACACCAGCGCCCTGCTGCTCGACGGCGGGGTCCACCCCGAGGCCCGGGCCGCCGGCCACGGATCGCGCCTGCTCAACGCGGCGGTGGACACCCTGCGCGCCGCCTACGACGAGCTCGAGGCCGTCGCGACGTGGGTGCTCGCCGAGGCCGGGCACACCCGGGCGTTCCTGCAGGAGGCCGGGTTCGAGCCGGACGGCGCGTGGCGGGACCGGATCGTCGGTGACGACGGGCGGACCGTCCGCGAGGTGCGCCTGGTCACATGGGCCTGAGCCGTCCATGACGACGACCCGCAGGCTGGTGGGGATCGACCTGGCGCGCACGCTCGCGCTGCTGGGCATGTTCGCTGCGCACCTGGCCACGCACGAGGGCGACGGCCCGGGCGGGGTGAGCTGGCTGTTCCAGCTCGTCGCGGGCCGGTCCTCGGCCCTCTTCGCGGTCCTGGCGGGCGTGAGCATCGCGCTGGCGGCCCCGCTCTCGGCGGTCCGGGCCGACCCGCGCCTGCACCGGCGGCGGCTGCTGGTGCGCTCGGCGCTCATCGCCGGGCTGGGCCTGCTCGTCGGCCTCCCCGGCTCGGGGATCGCGGTCATCCTCACCTACTACGGGCTGCTCTTCTGCTGCGCGCTGCCGGTGCTGCAGTGGCGGGCACGGCCGCTGGCCTGGCTCGCCCTGGGCTGGGGGCTGCTCAGCCCGCTCGTCAGCCTGCTCGTGCGCCAGGCGTTGCCTGGCCCCACCCTCGCCGTGCCCTCGGTGGCGTCCCTCCTCGTCGTCGGCCCGGTCCAGCTCCTCACCGAGCTGCTCGTCACCGGGTACTACCCGGTGCTGACCTGGGCGACGTACCTCTTCGCCGGGCTGGCAGTCGGGAGGTGGCTGCAGGCCCGCGACGGCGCGGACCGCACTGTCACGGGCTCACTGGTCCTGGGTGGTGCGGGCCTCGCCGCCCTCGCGCTCGGCGTCTCGGGGCTGCTCCTGCGCTCGGAGCAGGTGCGGGCGGCGCTGCTCGAGAGCGCGGGCCTCGCTGCCGATGCCTGGCCGGTGCTCGACGCCGACCGGCGGACGGGGTTCTACGGCACCCACCCGGAGGGGAGCGCCTGGTGGCTGGGGGTCTGGGCCCCGCACAGCGGCAGCGTGGTCGACCTCGCGCACACCACGGGCACCGCGCTGCTGGTGCTCGGCGGCTGTCTCGCCCTCGTCCGGGCCACCGCCGCGCTGCCGTGGTCGGTGCTGGCGGGGGCGGGTCGCGCGACGCTGACCCTCTACGTCGCCCACGTGCTCGTGCTGGCGACCCCGCTGGGCGACCAGGGGCCCCTGGCCCGGGAGACGAGCACCGGGCTCGTGCTGCACGGCCTGCTGGCCCTGGTCGCGGGCGCCCTGCTGGCGGCCAGCGGTCGACGCGGACCGCTGGAGGAGTTCGTGCACCGGAGCACGCACGGCCCCGCCGTGCCGTCGTCGCCGACCCGTCCACCCGGCTGACCTCAGCCGGACCGCGCCTCGCCGGGTCGCGAGCACCCTGCGCCAGCCAGCCGGCCGCACCGTCGGCACCTCGCCGTGCCCCGTCACGCCACGCCCGTTCACCTACCGTTCACTTTCGCGTCGGCTTGGGGTACTCTTGGTGAACAGAAGATGAACGACATACCCCGAAGACCTCGAAGGAGGTGGCCCCCATGGCGACTGTTCGCCCACTCCGGACCACGCGACCGACCCGGGCGCTCACCTGGGTCCCGGTGACCGATGCGACCGGCCGCACCCGCATGGAGATGCGCTGGCACGTCGGCGCCCCGGCGCCGCAGATCCGGCGCCGCGCCTCGGTCGCCTGACCAGGCGCACAGCCTCGGTCGCCTGACCAGGCGCACAGCCTCGGTCGCCTGACCAGGCGCACACCGGACATGACGAAGGGCGGGCCCGACCGGGCCCGCCCTTCGTCATGCGGTGCGTCTCGCGAGGTGCGGGTCAGCCCTCGTCGGAGCCGCTGTCGCCACCCTCGGAGCCGTTGCCGTTGCTCCCGCGGCCACGGCCGCCACGACGGCGACGCTGACGACGGGGCCGGTCGCCGCCCTCCTGGGCGTCACCGGACTCCTCGGTGCTGGTCGCCTCCTCGTCGGCCGGCTCGGCGGCCGTCTCCACCACCGGAGCGTCGGCGACGGGCTCGGCGACCGGGGCGTCGGCCACGGGCTCGGCCACGGGCTCGGCGACCGGCGCGGCGGACTCCGCCGCCGGTGCGGACGCGGCGGCCTGCTCCTCGGCGACGACCGCGGCGAGCGAGAGCTTGCCGCGCGGGTCGATCTCCTTGAGCTCGACCTGGACCTTCTGGCCCACGCCGAGCACGTCCTCGACCGCGTCGATGCGCTTGCCACCGACGAGCTTGCGGATCTCGGAGATGTGCAGCAGCCCGTCCTTGCCGGGGAGCAGCGAGATGAACGCCCCGAAGGTCGTCGTCTTCACCACGGTCCCGAGGAAGCGCTCGCCGACCTCCGGCATCTGCGGGTTGGCGATCGCGTTGATCGCCGCCCGCGCGGCCTCGGCCGACGGGCCGTCGGTCGCGCCGATGTAGACCGTGCCGTCGTCCTCGATGGAGATGTCGGCGCCGGTGTCCTCCTGGATCTGGTTGATCATCTTGCCCTTCGGGCCGATGACCTCACCGATCTTGTCCACCGGCACGCGCACCGAGATGACGCGCGGGGCGTAGGGGCTCATCTCGTCCGGGGCGTCGATGGCCTCGTTCATGACGTCGAGGATGTGCATCCGGGCGTCCCGGGCCTGGGTGAGCGCCCCGGCGAGCACGTCGGCGGGGATGCCGTCGAGCTTGGTGTCCAGCTGGATGGCGGTGACGAACTCCCGCGTCCCGGCGACCTTGAAGTCCATGTCGCCGAAGGCGTCCTCGGCACCGAGGATGTCGGTCAGCGCGGCATACCGCGTCGAGCCCTCGACCTCGGCCGAGACCAGGCCCATGGCAATGCCCGCGACCGGCGCGCGCAGCGGCACACCGGCGTTGAGCAGGGACATCGTGGACGCGCAGACCGAGCCCATCGAGGTGGAGCCGTTGGAGCCCAGCGCCTCGGAGACCTGCCGGATGGCGTAGGGGAACTCCTCGCGCGTCGGCAGCACCGGCATGAGCGCCCGCTCGGCGAGCGCGCCGTGGCCGATCTCGCGGCGCTTCGGGGAGCCGACGCGACCGGTCTCACCGGTGGAGAACGGCGGGAAGTTGTAGTTGTGCATGTAGCGCTTGCGGGACACCGGGGAGAGGGTGTCCAGCTGCTGCTCCATGCGCAGCATGTTGAGCGTGGTGACACCCATGATCTGGGTCTCGCCGCGCTCGAAGATGGCCGAGCCGTGGGCCCGGGGGATGACCTCGACCTCGGCGGACAGCGCGCGGATGTCCTTGAGGCCGCGGCCGTCGATGCGGACCTCGTCGCGCAGGATGCGCTCACGGATGAGCTTCTTCTGCACGGCGCGGTAGGCCGCGGACAGCTCCTTCTCACGACCGGCGAAGGCGGCGTCCGACGCGGCGTCATCGCCGGCCAGCCGGGTCATCATGGCGGCCTTGATCTCGTCGACGCGGTCGTCGCGCTCGGCCTTGCCCGCGATCTGCAGCGCCGTGGCGAGGTCACCGCTGGTGGCCTCCTCGACGGCGGCGTAGGCGTCGTCCTCGTAGTCGAGGAAGCGCGGGAACTCCTGGACCTCCTTGGCGGAGCCCTGGGCGAGCTGGGCCTGCGCCTCGCAGAGGGCCTTGATGAACTTCTTGGACTCCTCGAGGCCCTGGGCCACGACCTCCTCGGTCGGGGCCTGCTTGCCCTCGGACTTCACCAGGTCCCAGGTCGCCTCGGTGGACTCGGCCTCGACCATCATGATGGCCACGTCGTCACCGTCGACGACCCGCCCGGCGACGACCATGTCGAAGGTCGAGCGCTCGGCGTCGGAGAAGTTCGGGAACGCGACCCACTGGCCGTCGATGAGGGAGATGCGCACGCCACCGATGGGGCCGCTGAACGGCAGGCCCGAGATCTGGGTGGACGCGGACGCGGCGTTGATGGCGAGCACGTCGTACTGGTGCTCGGGGTCGAGGGACAGCACCGTGATGACGACCTGGACCTCGTTGCGCAGCCCCTTGGCGAAGGTCGGGCGCAGCGGGCGGTCGATGAGCCGGCAGGTGAGGACGGCGTCCGTCGACGGACGACCCTCACGCCGGAAGAAGCTGCCGGGGATCTTGCCCAGGGCATACATCTTCTCCTCGACGTCCACCGTGAGCGGGAAGAAGTCGAAGTGGTCCTTGGGGTGCTTGCCGGCCGTGGTGGTCGACAGCAGCATGGTCTCGTCGTCGAGGTAGGCGGTGACGGAGCCGCCGGCCTGCCTGGCCAGGCGCCCGGTCTCGAACCGGACGGTGCGGGTGCCGAAGCTGCCGTTGTCGATCGTGGCTTCGGCGAACGTGATCTCTGGACCCTCCATGGGCCCTCCTTTTCTCTTCACTCTCAGCGCGACGGGCATCGTCGTTGTGCCCGTCGGTCCTGCAGGCGGGGGACGCGGGTGGGCGCCCCCCTGACGCACGAAAGCGGCTCCCTCACGGGAACCGCTCTCGGTGCGAGACTCAGCGGCGCAGGCCGAGCCGCTTGATCAGCGACCGGTAGCGCTCGATGTCGATGTCCTCGAGGTAGCGCAGCAGACGCTTGCGCTTGCCGACCAGGAGCAGCAGCCCGCGGCGGCTGTGGTGGTCGTGCTTGTGCTCGCGGGCGTGCTCGGTGAGCTCGCGGATGCGGGCGGTCAGGAGCGCGACCTGCACCTCGGGCGAACCGGTGTCGCCCTCGGTCGTGGCGTACTCCTTGATGATGTCCTGCTTCGTGGCAGTCTCGATCGCCATGGGCGACTCCTTCGTGTTGTTGCGCGGCGCCAACCCGGGCCTGTTCACCGGGGCACTCTCGATCCGCGGCCGTCATGACGGCACGTTCCAGGTTATCAGCGCGCGCCGGAGCACCCTAATCTGAGCAGATGCCCCGGCTGCGCACCGTCTCCCCCGCCACCCCAGGCTGGACCCGCCGGCGCTCCGGGAAGGGGTTCTCCTACCTCGATGCGCAGGGCCGGCGGCTCGGCGCCGAGGAGGTCGCGCGGGTCAAGGCGCTGGTCATCCCGCCGGCGTGGAAGGACGTGTGGATCTGCCCGCACCCGTCCGGGCACCTGCAGGCGGTCGGCACCGACGACGCGGGTCGGCGTCAGTACCTCTACCACCCGGCCTGGCGCGAGCAGCGGGACAAGCTCAAGTTCGAGCGGGTCCTCAAGGCCGCCGCCCGGCTGCCGGCGGCGCGCAGGCGGATCACCCGCGACCTCGCGCTGGAGGGTATGCCGGTGCAGCGCGCCGAGGCGGTCGCGGTGCGCCTGCTCGACCTGGGCTACTTCCGCATCGGCAGCGACGTCTACACCGACGCCCACGGCAGCTTCGGACTGACCACGCTGGAGCGCCGGCACGTGCGGGCCCGGGGCGAGGTGCTGCTCTTCTCCTTCGTCGGCAAGTCGGGGGTGGAGCACCGGGTGCAGATCGACGACCGGGACGTCATCGCCGCGCTGGACCGGATGCGCCGGCGCCGCTCGGGGGCACGGCTGCTGGCCTACCAGGACGGGCGGCGCTGGGTCGACCTGGACGCCGCGGCGGTGAACGCCTACCTCGACGAGCTGCTGGGCGGGGAGCTGACGGCCAAGGACTTCCGCACCTGGCACGCGACCGTGCTCGCCGCGACCTCCCTGGCGCTGACCGAGGAGCAGGGTGACACGAGCGCCTCGCGACGCCGGGCGGTGCGGTCGGCGGTGGAGGAGGTGTCGGCATACCTCGGGAACACCCCCACGATCGCCCGGAACTCCTACATCGACCCGCGGGTCATCGACCTCTACGAGGAAGGCACCACCATCGCCGAGGCGGCACGCCGGCGGCACCGCTCCCCGGCGGCGAGGACGCGCGACCTGGAGCGCGCCGTGCTAGAGATGCTGTCATGAGCCTCACGACCTTCCCGGACGACTGGCAGCGAGCGCTGTGCGTCGTCGCGCACCCCGACGACCTGGAGTACGGCACCGCCGCCGCGGTGGCCCGGTGGACCGAGGAGGGCAAGGACGTCACCTACCTCCTCGTCACCCGCGGCGAGGCGGGGATCGCCACCATGGCCCCCTCCGAGGCCGGCCCGCTGCGCGAGCAGGAGGAGCGCGACGGCGCCCGCGAGGTCGGCGTCGAGGAGGTGCTGTTCCTCGAGGGGTTCTCCGACGGCGTCCTCGAGGCCGACCTCAGGCTGCGCCGTGAGCTGGCACGGGTCATCCGCGACGTCCGCCCCGAGGTCGTGACGACCCTCACCCACGCGGAGACCTTCCCGGGCGGCGGCCTCAACCAGGCCGACCACCGCGCGGTCGGGCTGAGCACCATCGACGCCGTCGCGGCCGCCGGCAACCGGTGGATCTTCCCCGAGCTGGTCACCGAGGGCCACGAGCCGTGGGACGGCGTGCGCTGGATCGCCTCGTCCGCGGGCCACACCCCCACCCACGAGGTCGACGTGACCAGCACGTTCGAGCGGGGGGTGGCCTCGCTGGAGGCCCATCGGGAGTACCTCGCCGCGCTCGGCGACGACTACCCCTCCCCCCGGGAGCTGCTCGGGATGATCCTGGGCGATCCGGACAGCACCCGCGAGGACGGGTCGCCCACCCGCTACCGCTGGGCCGCCCAGGTCTTCGAGCGCTGAGCCACCCCGCTGGTGGGCCGCTGCCTGCTCCGCCCGGCCCGGCCCCGGCTCTGCCCGGCCCGGCTCGTCGGCCGGCTCCCCCGGCCCAGCCTCACCCCTCGGACCTGAGCAGAGAAAAGTGCCCGACACCTGAGCTACTACCCATGCCTGGGCCACCTTTCTCTGCTCAGGAATGACGCCGCTCCCCATGGGCCACCTGAGCAGAGAAATGTGCCCGGCACGCAGGTTGCTGCACCTGTCTGGGCCACTCTTCTCTGCTCAGGTCCCTGCGGGGCGGGAGGCTCAGGTCTGGGCAGGGTGCCGGGGCTCAGGCCGGATGGCGGAGGGACGCGCGCTGGAGGGCCTCGCGGATCTTGGCCCGCACGAGCCCCGGCTTGGCCAGGTCTGCCCACGTGAGCCGCACGACCTCGTAGCCCAGCTCCCTGAGCCGGTCCTCGCGCAGCTTCTCAGCCACGAGCACGTCGCGGTCGTCGTACTTCACCCGGCCGTCGAACTCGATCAGGACGTTCGTGCCCCGGACCCGGAAGTCCGAGCGCGCCACCAGCCAGCCGGCGGGGTCGTGGATCTCGACCTGGCACTCCACCGCGATGTCCAGCAGGTGCAGCAGCCAGGCCGTGCGTGACTCCCCGGCGCTCTCCCGGCTGCCGTCGGCCAGGTCGGCCACCAGACGCGCTGCCGGCCGGTCACGCCGCAGGCACGACAGGTCGACCGCGGAGCTGAGCTCGTCCCGGGTGGCCGCGCCGACCCGCAGGGCCGAGTCCGCCGCGACCAGCCCGCACTCGGCGCCGTGGACGACGGCCTCCTGGAGACAGGCGAGGGCGGGCCGGACCACCGGCATACCGTCCTCCTCGGTGACCTGCTCCGCCGGCACCGGGGCGTGCACCCACAGGCCTCCGGAGCGATGCCCACGGCCGCAGCCCACGCGGCTCGCGTGGACCTCGTCGTCGCGTCCGTGCACGTCCAGACCCTGCACCACCAGCGCGCTGCGGTGGCTGAGAGCGACCCGCCCAGGGTCGGTGCCCAGAGAGGTCAGCGAGCCGGCGACCGCGAGCGCCCGCAGGCGGTGCCGCTCCCACGGGGGCGAGGCCTCCCACACCTGCCGGTCGACGAGGACCTCCCGGCGCAGGCGCAGGAGCACCCCCGCGGCGACCTGGCTCCTGATGACCGTGTCAGACACGCCGGCACGGTGCAGGTCAGCCGTGGTGAGCCCGTCCGGGTGCGCCTCCAGCAGCCGACGCACCCGCTCGTCCATCCTGTCCTCCCCCATGGGCCCAGCCTGCCGTGCCGCGACGGCTCGGGCCGGACTTGTCCACAGGCACCAGAACCGGACGGGAACCTGGGCAGAGAACGGTGCACCGGCGAGAACCTGAGCAGAGAAGGGCGTGCCAGGCAGGGGTTGCAGCACCTGCTCCGAGCACTCTTCTCTGCTCAGGTGCGCTCGGACGGGTGGGCACCCGGGCACTCGGGGCAGGGCGCCGCCGGGGGCGGGGGCGGGGCCCGGGGGCGGGGGGCGGGGGGCCGGGGGCTGTCAGGTGCGGCGCTGGCAGTTGCCGCACCAGAAGAGGTTGCGGCCGGCGAGCACCTTGTGCCGGACGGTGGATCCGCAGCGCAGGCAGGGCTGGCCGGTGCGCTTGTAGACCGCGAACTCGCGGGGCACCACGGGCTCCTCACCCCGGTGGAGGGCCGCGGCGGTGTCCTCCAGCACGTCGTCGAGCGTGATGATGGTGCCCGTGCGCACCCCGAGCGGCATGAGCCGCACGAGGTCGTCCCAGATGAGCTGCCACGACGCGCGCTTGAGCGTCTTCCCCGGCCGCAGCGGGTGCAGCCGGTGGCGCCACAGCACCTCGCAGCGGTAGATGTTGCCGACCCCCGCGAGCACGGTCTGGTCCATGAGCAGCTCGGCCACGGTCTTGCCCGAGCGCGTGATCGTGGGGTATGCCGCGTCCGGGTCGTTGAGGTCGCTCACCGGCTGCAGCGGGTCGGGTCCCTGCCGCAGGACCAGCCGGTCGACCTCCGCCTCGTCCACGACCTGGCAGGCCATGGGGCCGCGCAGGTCCGCGACGCGCGTCTCGGAGAGCAGGCGCAGGCGCACCTGCCCGGTCGCCGGGGGCTCCTGCCCCGCCGGCTCCACGGGCAGGACGAACCACTTGCCGATGAGGCCGAGGTGCACGTAGAGCGTCCGGCCACCGGCGAAGTCGACGAAGAGCAGCTTGCCGTGCGCCCACGAGCGCTCCAGCACGGACCCGTCCAGCTGCGCGGCCCCCTCGGCGAACCGCCCCTGGGGGCTGGTGACCGCGGGCGCGGTGCCGCCGAAAGCGTCGTCGAGCGAGCGAGCCAGGCGGTGCAGCGTGTGACCCTCGGGCATGGGCTGATGCTCTCAGGTGCCCGCCGGCCCCCGCCACGCAGCCCCGACGACCGGGACCGCTCAGAGCACCTCGCACGGTGCTGCGCAGGCCCCGTCAGCCGACGCCGGGTGGGACTCGAGCCTCAGCCGGTGTTGCGCAGGCCGGCGGCCACCCCGTTGACGGTGACGAGCAGCGCCCGCTGCAGCTCGTCCACCTCTTCCGCGGCCGCGCCCGCGTCGCCCTCCTCCGCCGGGCGCTCACGCAGCCGGCGCAGCAGCTCGACCTGCAGGTAGGAGATGGGGTCGAGGTAGTTGTCCCGCACCGCCAGCGTGCGCTTGAGCACCGGCTGGTCGTCGAGCAGGTGCTCCTCACCGGTGAGCCGCTTGAGCTCGGTCACGGTCAGCTCGAACTCGGCCCGGATGGTCTCGAAGATGTGCCGCAGCTCCTGCGGGACCAGCGTGTCGACGTAGTGCGCCGCGATCTCGAGGTCGGTCTTGGCCAGCGTCATCTCGACGTTGGAGAGGACCGAGCGGAAGAAGTGCCAGTGGGCCAGCATCTCGCCGAGCTCGGCCTCGTGGCCCGCCTCCCGCGCCGCCCGCAGCCCCGACCCGACCCCGAACCAGCCCGGGATGATCTGCCGCGTCTGGGTCCAGCCGAACACCCACGGGATGGCCCGCAGCCCGTCCAGCCCCTTCCCGGTGTCCGGGCGCTTGCTCGGGCGCGACCCGATGTTCAGCGCGCCGAGCTGGTCGACCGGGGTGGCCGCGACGAAGTAGTCCGGCAGATCCTCGTCGTCGATGAGCCGGCGGTATGCCGCGAAGGCGGCGTCGCTCGCGATGTCCATCACCGCGCCGTACCGGGTCCGCTCCTCGGCGGTGGTCCGCGGGTCCCGGTGCAGGGCGGAGGCGCGGAGCACCGCGGCCATCGACAGCTCGAGGTTCTCCTGCGCCAGCGCCGGCAGGGAGTACTTGTCGGAGATGACCTCGCCCTGCTCGGTGAACTTGATCTCGCCCTCGAGCACGCCGTTCGGCTGGGCCAGGATCGCGTCGTAGGTCGGGCCGCCGCCGCGACCGACCGAGCCCCCGCGACCGTGGAACAGCCGCAGCCGCACCCCGTGCCGGGCGGCGACGTCGCGCAGCGCCCGCTGCGCCCGGTGGATGCCCCACTGGCTGGTCAGCACCCCGGCCTGCTTGTTGGAGTCGGAGTAGCCGAGCATGACCTCCTGCACGTCCCCGCGCAGCCGGACCAGCTCCCGGTATGCCGGCGTGGACAGCATGGCGTCCACCAGCTCGGCCGCGCCGCGCAGCTCGTCGATGGTCTCCAGCAGCGGCGCGAAGCCGATGAGCGCGAAGGCACCCTCCCCACCGGTGTCGCCGTGCAGGTCGACCAGCCCGGCCTCACGAGCCAGCACCGCGGCCGCGAGGACGTCGTCCGGCCCCTGGGTCATCGAGATGATGTAGGTCTCCACGACGTCCGGGCCGTAGGTGGCCAGGGCCTCCCTGATCTCGTCGAAGACCGCCAGCGTCTGCACCCGCGGGGCGGCGCGGGTGAGCAACGGGCGGCGCGAGCCGAGCTCCTCCCCGAGCAGCTCGAGGCGCTGCTGCCGCTCGAGCGAGGCATACCCCTGCTCACCCGCGGCCCCGGCCGCGTCGAGCATGGGCGCGAGCGTCTCGTGATGCTTCTCGGAGTGCTCACGCACGTCCAGGGTCGCGAGGTGCAGCCCGGTGGACGCGATGGTGCGGGTGGCATGAGCCAGCCGCCCGTCGGCGACGAGGTCCCCCCCGTGCCGGCGCAGCGAGTCGGCCACCACCCGCAGGTCGGCCACGATCTCCTCGACGGAGGCGTAGTCGCGACCCTCCTCGTGCGCGGTCCCCGCGTCGAAGCGGCGGCGCGTGTTGAGCAGCTTGGCCCGCACGCAGGTCAGCTTGAGGCGGTACGGCTCCTGGGCGTTGAGCTCCAGCACCCGTTTGTCCAGCCCGGGCAGGTGCGCGAGGTCCTCGCGCACCGAGGCCATGAGCTCCTCCTCCACGTCGACGACCACGGTCGAGGACGAGATCTGCGAGATGAGCAGGTCGACGAGGGTGAGCGCCACCGTGATGGCGTGGGTGCCCTGCAGCCGCAGCACCTCCCGGGTGACGGCCGGGGTGACGTAGGGGTTGCCGTCGCGGTCGCCGCCGATCCAGCTCCCGAACCGGACGGGCGCGCGGCCGGGGTCCAGGCTCACGTCGTGCTCGGCCAGCAGGTCGGCGAGGTGCCCCAGCAGGGCGGGCATCGTCGTGGTCAGCACCTCGTCGAGGTAGTACATCGCGTTGCGGGCCTCGTCCATGGGCGTCGGACGGTTCTGCCGCAGCTCGTCGGTCTGCCAGATGAGGTCGACCAGCTCGCCGAGGTCGCGGTCCTGGCGGCGGCGCGCCAGGGTGTCCGGCTCGGTCGGGGTCGCGAGCAGGTCCGACAGGTGCCGGATCTTGGTGAGGACGCTGCGCCGGGAGGCCTCGGTGGGGTGCGCGGTGAAGACCGGGCGCACGTCGAGCTCGGTGACGCTGTCGGCCAGCAGCTCGCGCCCTCCGGCGTCGACGATGTCGCGCACCGCCGAGGTCAGCCACCCCTCCCGCTCCGGTCGGGCGGCGTGCGTCCGCACCCGGTGCACCTGCTCGGCGGCATTCGCCAGGTGGAAGTATGCCGAGAACGCGCGGACCAGGTCGGTCGCCTCGTCCAGCGGCAGCTCGGCCAGCACCTGGCGGACCTGGGCGGCGGCCTCCTCGTCACCCTCCTTGCTGGCCTTGGTCGCGAGCCGGACCTGCTCGACCGCGTCGAGCAGGTCCGGCCCGTGGTGGCGCACGAGGGACTGGCCCAGGAGGGTCGAGACGCGTCGGACGTCGGCGCGCAACTCGGGGCTGATCGGGTCGGTGGAGGTCGGTTCGCTCACGGGTCGACCCTACGGCAACCGCTGGCCCCCCTGCCCGGCGCTCCCGGGCTCCTCGACGTCCTCCTGCAGGGCCAGCTCCCACCAGTCGCACCCGTGCCACCGGCCGAACTTGCGGCCCACCCGGGTGAAGGCCCCGACCTGACGGAAGCCCAGCGCCCGGTGCAGGGCCGCGCTCCCGGGGTTCGGCGGGGTGGAGCCGGCGACCGCCGTGCCGTAGCCCAGCTCGCGCAGCCGGTCGAGCAGCGCCGTGTAGAGCGGGCGGCCGAGGCCCTGCCCGGCGGCGTGCGGCGCGAGGTAGATGCTCGTCTCGGCCGTGCGCGCGTAGGCGCTGCGGGCGCGGTAGCTGCCGGCGTAGGCATACCCGAGCACCTGACCGTCCCTCTCGGTGACGAGCCACGCGTGGGCCCGCTGCGCGGCGGCGATGCGCCGTTCGAGCTCCTCCGCGCCGGGCGGCTCGGTCTCGAAGGTGACGGCGGTGCCGGTGACGTAGGGCGCGTAGATCGCCGCGCAGGCACCGGCGTCGGTGGGTCGGGCGTCGCGGATCACGGCTCCACCTCCCGGAGGGTCTCCCAGATCTGTCGCACCGCCGGGGCGGCGACGTCGGACCCGATGCCGCCCTCCTCGACGACGACGAGCACGACGTACTCCGGCTCGTCGGCCGGGCCGTAGGAGGCGAACCACGAGGTGGCCTGCCGGCCGAAGGACTCCGCCGACCCGGTCTTGCCAGCCAGGGGGTAGTCCTCGGACGGCCAGCCGGCGAAGGCCGCCGCGCCCGTGCCCTCGGTGACGACGCCCTCGAGCCCCTCCCGCACGATGCGCCACGTGTCGTCGTCCAGCGAGACCCGGCCCTGCTCCGGCGCGGCGAGCTCCTCCACCACGGTGCCGTCCGGGCGCACCAGCGCGTCGGCCACCTGGGGCGTGACCAGGCGTCCCCCGTTGGCGACCGCGGCGTAGACCACGGCCATCTGCAGCGGGGTCGTCGCGACGTCGCCCTGGCCGATGGAGAAGTTCACCGCGTCGCCGGGGCGCCACCGGGCGCCGTCGACGCAGTTCTCCTGCGCCAGCTGCTCGAGGAACTCCCGTCGCTCCTCGTCCTCCACCTCCGGGTAGCCCTCGTCGGCACGTCGGCAGACGTCCTCCCGGGTGCTCTCCCAGTAGTCCTGCTTCCACTGCCGCGACGGCAGCGTGCCGGCCTCCTCACCGGGCACGTCCACCCCCGTCCGCCGCCCGAGCCCGAACCCCCGTGCCACGGCGAGGAAGCGGTCCCGCGCGTCGGCGTCCGCGCCGGCGTCCTGCAGGTCGCGCCAGTGGTCGTAGGCCCAGCGGTAGAAGGTCGTGTCGCACGAGACCTCGAGGACGCGACGCAGGCCGATCTCGCCGTAGGCCTCGGACTCGTAGTTGGTGAACCGCTGGCCGGCGATGGAGACGGCGCCGGGGCAGGCGTACTCCCCCTCGGGGTCGATGCCGGTCTGCAGGGCGGCGGGCAGGGTGACGACCTTGAACGTCGACGCCGGGGGGTAGGTCTCCCCGACCACCCGGTTGACCAGGGGCGCGCCCCGGTCGGGGTCCAGCAGCCGGGCGTACTCGCCGGCGCTGACGCCGCGGCTCCACACGCCCGGGTCGTAGGTGGGGAAGCTGGCCGCGGCGAGCACGGCCCCGGTGTCGGGACGGAGCACGACGGCGGCCCCGCTCGTCGCCGGCGCGCCGGCCCGGCGTGCGGCCCGCACCGCCTCGACGAGGGCCTGCTCGCTGGCCGCCTGGACGCGGACGTCGAGGTGGGTGCGCAGGTCGGACCCCTGGACGGGGTCGGTGTCCTCCAGGGTGCCGGTGACCACCCCACGCGGGTCGACGGTGAGGGTGGTGCGACCCGGTATGCCGCGCAGCCCCGCGTCGTAGACCGCCTCCAGCCCGGCCCGGCCCAGCCACGCCTGGGCGTCGAGGGCGCCCTCGGAGGCGTCGACCTCCTCCTGGGTCGGCCGGCCGAGGTAGCCGACGAGATGGGCCGCGTTGACCCCCTCCGGGGCGGGGTAGTCGCGCACGGGGAGGCTCTGCACCTCGATGCCGGGGTAGCTCTCCGGTCGTTCCAGCAGGGCCAGCGCGTCCACCGGGTCGACGTCGTAGACGAGGGGGACCGGCAGGTAGGGCGAGCCGGAGAAGCAGAACGGCACGGGCGGCGCGTCCTGCGTGCCGCACAGCCGGGTGCGGCCCCACAGCTCCTCCTGCGGCCGGCGCAGGGCCGCGGCCACCGAGGACACCAGGGCGGCGCCCCCGTCGTCGGACTCCAGCAGCACCTGGGGGTCCACCGTGACGACCGAGCTCGCCGCGTTGGCCACCACGGGGGTGCCGTCGGCGGCCAGCACCCGCCCGCGCAGGGCCGGGGTGAGGATCTCCCGCGTGCTCACCTCGGCGGCCTGCACCGCGAGCTCCTCGTGCTGGCCCAGCTGCATCTGCCCGAGCCGCCCCACGAGCACGCCACCGAGGGCCAGCACGGCCACCAGCGCGGCCCAGAGGGCGCGGGTGGAGCGACGGCGGCGCACCCGACGGGGGCTGAGGGCGGGACGCGGGACACGGGTGACGGCCCGACCGCGGCCCGGGACCGGGCCGGTGCTCACGCCCACCCCCGCCGGGTCATCCACCGCTCCAGCCCCATCACCAGCGGGAGGACGACGACGGCCACGAGCATCGTCACGCCCAGGGTCCAGGCCAGCTCTCCCGGCAGGGCGCGGCCCACGCCGGCCGCGGCGCTGACCCCGCGCGCGCCGAGGACCAGGGCGGCCGCGGCCGCGGTCGCGAGCCAGGGCAGCACCGGGGAGAGCACGAGCTGCCGGCGAACCGCGCCCAGCCCCAGGCCGACGGCGGCGTAGGCGAGCGCGCTGGCCCCCAGCGGCGCGGCACCGGGGGGCACGACGTCGACGAGCCACCCACCGGCCAGCCCGACGAGCAGACCGACCCGGGGCGGGTGGAGCAGCGCCACGCCCGCCACGACGAGGAGCACGAGGTCGGGCCGGGCCAGACCGGCCGGCCAGGCGCTCGGGAGCAGCGCGGCGGCCAGCAGCAGCACCGCGCGGACCAGCGGACCCAGGACCCGGATCACGGCTCCTCCCGCAGCACGACCGCCACCAGGTCGAGGGTGTCGGTGTCCACGAAGGGCTCCACGACCGCCGTGCGGCCGAGCTGGCCGCGGTCCGGGTCGACGGACACGACCCGGCCCAGGGGTATGCCGGCCGCGTAGGGGACGTCGTCCGGGCTGCCCAGCGTCTCCACCCGGGCTCCGGTCTCGACGGCCGTGTCGCCGAGCGCGGTCAGGGTGAGCTGCCCGTGCCCGCGCGCCGGCAGCCCGGGGGCGGCGTCGGCCTGCACGTCGCCGAGCGCACCCTCCTCGCCGAAGCGCACCCCGACGACCACCTGGGGATCGCCCAGGAGCAGGACGTCGGCGCTGGTCGGCGCCACCCGCAGCACCCGGCCGACGAGCCCGTCGACGGCCACGACGGTCTGGTCGGGCAGGACGCCGTCCGTGCTCCCCACGTCGATGGTCACCGTCCGGCCGCCCACCGGGGAGGACCCGGGCGCGAAGGCGACCACCCGGGCGGGCAGGAGGGTCCGGTCCACCGCGGCGACGGTGCTCGAGCGGGCCAGCTGCTGCAGCTCGGCGGCGTCCTGGGCCTGCTCGCGCAGCCGGTCGACCTCCGCGGCGAGGGCGTCGCGCTCGGCGGTGAGCTCGGCCACCCGGCCGTCGTCCCAGCCGGCGAGGGCCTCCTGCACCGGCGCGAGCGCCGCGGCGGCACCCGCCCGCACCGGAGCCGCGAGACCGGGCCGGGCGAGGTCGACCACGAGGACGGCGGCGCTCGCCCCGGTGAGGAGCACGGCGAGCAGGGTGGTGCGACGCGGCATACCGCTCATGCCTGGAGCGCGGGCTGGCGGGTCAGCACCTGCCGCAGCGCCCCCATGTCGTCGACGCAGATGCCGGCGCCCCGGATGACCGCGTGCTGGGGGTCCTCGGCGAGCCGGACCGGCACCCCGAGCTCGTGCCGCAGCCGCTCGGTCCAGCCCCGGAGCAGGGCGCCGCCGCCGGTCAGGGTGACGCCGGTGTCGAGCAGGTCACCGGACAGCTCCGGCGGGCAGACGTCCAGCACGGCCCGCACCGCCTCGACGACCTGCGCGGTCACCGGCTCGATCATGCGGCGCACCTCCTCGCTGCCCAGCTCGACGGTGCGCGGCAGCCCCGAGGCCAGGTCGCGCCCCCGCACCCGGGTGGTGCGCTCGGTCGCCAGCGGCCAGACCGCGCCCACCTGCTGCTTGATCTGCTCCGCGGACCGCTCCCCCAGCAGCAGGTCGTGCTCCTGGCGCACCCCGTGCGCGACCGCCTCGTCCACCTCGTCCCCCCCGACCCGCAGGCTGCGCGCGTTGACCACCCCGCCCAGGCTGATGACGGCGACGTCGGTGGTCCCGCCGCCCAGGTCGACCACCATGCTCGCGGCTGCGCTGTCGACGGGCAGGCCGGCCCCGATCGCCGCGGCCATCGCCTCCTCGACGACGAAGACCCGGCGCGCGCCGCAACGCATGGCGGCGTCCTCGAGCGCCCGCCGCTCGACCGCGGTGACCCCGCTGGGCACGCAGACCACGGTGCGGGGGCGGACCAGCCGGGTGGGCCGCACCCGCTCGACGAAGTGGCGCAGCAGCTGCTCGGTGACCTCCGCGTCGGTGATGACGCCGTCGGAGAGGGGCCGCAGGGTGAGGACCCGCTCCGGGGTCCGCCCCAGCATCTCGTGGGCGCCGGCCCCGGCCGCGACCAGCCGGCCGGTGGAGGTGTCGACGGCCACCAGCGTCGGCTCGTCGAGGACGACCCCGCGCCCCTGCACGTGCACCTGCGTCGTGGTCGTGCCCAGGTCGATCGCGAGGTCCCGCCCCAGCAGGGTGGACCCTCGGGGGACGCGCGCGGTGCTCACCCCGGCATCGTACGCAGCGTCACCGACCGACCGGCGTGGCACGCCACGGCGCCCCCCACGCCACGAAGGCGCCCGCGAGCGGGTGCGCGTCGACCGCGGCCCGGCCGAGCGCCTCGTCCGCGGCCAGGCCCCGGGCGAGCAGCTCGTGGTAGCGGGGCAGGTGGTCGGCGGCCACCTCGTCGGGGATCCGGCAGGGGGCGGCGACCACGCTCGCGACCCCCAGCCAGAGCAGCCCCGCCGCCAGCCCGAGGGCCGCCGAGCCACCGCGGTGGCGGGACCGGCCGGAGTCGCAGGCCGACAGGACGACGTGGGAGGCGTGCCGGGGCTGGCGCTCCAGGTCGGCGAGGAAGTAGGGCCCGTCGGTGAGCCAGAGCGAGGAGAACAGCGGGCTGTCGTCACGGTGCCGTCCGTGGGCGGCGACGTGGACGAGGTCGTGCTGCCCCAGCGCGCCCGCGAGGTCCGAGGCACTGGTGTCGTGGACCGACCGGCCCCGGGGCCACACCGCCGCCACCCGGTCGACCTCCTCGGCCCCCCGGCCCAGCCCGGGCCCGGCCAGGGCGGCCACCAGGGGATCGGCCACCTCGGTGCTCCCCCTGGCCCAGCCCGTGACGCTGGGCGAGACCGGGGTCGGCTGGCCGCGGCGGCTGGGCAGCAGCCCCCACGGCACCGACGCCAGCCCGGGCGTGGGCACGACGAGCACCCGGCCCTCGAGGCGCAGCGGGCGCAGCACCCGCTCGTCCAGGGCCAGCGAGGACCGCTGCAGCGAGCGCTGCAGCGTCTCCTCCATCGGTCCGCCGCAGGCCCGGGCGCCGGTCTCGAGGTCGGCGGCGAGGACCCGGGCCTCCTCGAGCACCGGCGCCAGCGGACCGAGGTCGACGTCGCGCAGGCGGCGGGCCGGGCCGGCCACGGCGCGGAGCCGACCCTCGGACTCGAGGAGGCACACGAGGGAGGTGTCCCGCTCGGCCAGCCGCCCCAGGGACCGGGCGAGGTCGTCCCGGGTGACCATGCCCCGTGGGGCGCCCTGGCCGGGGGCGGACCAGGACAGTGTGGCGACCGACCGCTCCAGCTCGCGGACCCGGGCCCGCAGCCGGTGGGCCCGCCCCAGGTCGTCCCGCACCTGCTGCCGCAGGTGGCGCAGCACCGTCGTCCGCCGGGCCAGCTCGGGGTCGTCCGGCGGCAGGACGGCCGGGGACCTGCTCGCGGCCTCGCGCCAGCGCTCGACCGCCAGCAGCGTCTCGCGAGGCGCGGGTGGGGCGACGGCCAGGTCGAGCCGGGCCAGGTCCTGCGCGTAGAGGTGGGTCGCGGCGCGCAGCTCCAGGCTCGAGCTGCCGGCGACCGTCTCGGTCAGGTCGGCCAGCGCGGCCCGCAGGTGGCGACGGGCCGTCGGGGGGTCCTGCGCGTCCCGCGCGGCCCCGGCCAGCACCCCGCGCGCCCGCAGCCGGGTGCTCAGCGAGCCGACGTGCGTGAGGTCCGCGGTGGCGCGCAGCAGCCGCACCGCCTCCTCCGTCCGGCCGCGCTCCACCTCGGTCTCGGCCACGACGAGCCGGGCCAGGTCCGCGGCGACGTGGTCGCCCTCGGCGTCGAACGCCTCGACGAGCACCCGCCCCCGGCGGGCGACGTCGGCGGAGCGGCCGCCACGCCGCCGACGGGCGTCGAGCAGCACCAGCTCGGCGCGCCGGTGCAGGCCGGGCGCACGGTGCTGCAGCAGGCGTCGGGCCCGCAGGGCCACCTCGGCCGCGGCGTCGTGCCGGCCCTCGACCAGCTCGGCCATCGCCAGGTCGCCCTCGATCTCCCCGGCGACCAGACGCTGCCCGGTGCGCTCGGCCTCCGCGGACGCCCGCAGGAGCAGCTCGCGGGCCTCGTCGACGAGACCGGCGTCGAGCAGCGTCCGGGACCGGCCGTGCAGCGCCACCGCCGCCGAGGCCCCCTGCCCCAGCCGCTCGATGTCCCGGTAGAGCCGCAGGGCCCGCGGCAGGTCCCCCGAGAGGGCGACCGTCTGCGCCAGGTTGTGCCGAGCCATGAACTCCTGCACCCGCAGGTCGTGCTCGTGGGCGATGCGCGCCGCCTCGGCGAAGTCGTCCTCCGCGCGCGCCGGGTCCGGCCCCTCGGCCCGCACCGCGCCGCGCGACAGCAGCAGCTCGAACCGGTCGGCCGGTCCCAGCCGGTCCACGGACGCCAGGGCGTGCTCGAGGTGCGCCAGGGCCGCGCCCGGGTGGCCCGTCCGCCCGTTGATCATGGCCAGCTGCAGGCGGCACTTCGCGACCAGGACGACACTCAGGTCGGGCTCCAGCCCCTCGGCCAGCTCCAACGCCCGGCCCGCCACCTCCAGAGCGCTGGCGGTGCCGTGCCGCTGCACGAGCGAGGTGCTCAACGACAGCAGCAGCCGCACCTCGGCCTCGTCGGCGGCGGCGTCACCCGCGCCCATGGACGCCAGCCCGGCCACCCGCGCCGGCCACTCCTCCCGGAGCAGGGCCAGGGCGCGGCGGAGCAGTCGCTCCCCCTCCGCAGGCCGACCCTCCACGTTGGCCGCCCGGCCCTGGACGAACAGCTCCCCGACGGTGGCCGGGGTGGCCGTGGCTCGCGGCATACCGACCTCAGAGGGCGAAGGTCGGGGTGAGGACGGGCCGGCCGCCGGGCGGGCGCACGACGAGGTAGGCCGGTCCGCGCTCGACGGACCCCAGGACGAACCGCCCGTCGCGCACCGGGACCACCTCCGAGCGGCCGTCCGGGCGGGCCAGCTCGATCTCCTCGACGTCGCAGGTGATCCACCCGTCGACCCTGGCCGTCCCGTCGGTCTCGCCGCTCACCGTGACCATGACGCTGACGCTGTCGGTGCTGAAGGTCACCGTCATGGCCTGGTCCGGCTCGTCGTCGTCGGCCCGGGTGAGAACCAGGGGTGCCCGGGTGAGCTCGGCCACCTCGGCCTGCAGGGCCTGCACGGTGAGTGCGAAGGCGATGCGCTCGGTCAGCCCCGCCGGGCACGGGTCCAGCCGGGTGACGGTCTCCCGGAGCTCGGTCAGCAGGGCGACGTCGCCCTGATCCATCGGCAGCCCCCCGCCGTCGTGGTCGGGACGCTGGTCGCGGTCGTCGTCCATCACGGTCCCGCCCACCTCTCGTCGGCGGCGAGCGAGCGCCGCAGCTTGTCCAGGCAACGGCCCCGCGTGGGACCGATGCTCCCCCGGGGCATGTCGAGTGCCGCCGAGATCTCGTCGTAGTCGGGCCGGTCGCAGAAGGCGACGATGCGCAGCAGCCGCCGGCACCGCTCGGAGAGCCGCTGCACGGCCGACCACAGGGTCTGCTGGCGCTCGGTGAGCACCGCGAGGGCCTCCGGGCCGGGGTCGGCCTCCCCGGGGTCGACGGTGCCGGTGGGGTCGTGCTGGGTCCGTCGGGCCACCTTGGCCGTGCGCCAGCTCTCCCGCTTCACCGACACGACGAGCCAGCCCAGCACCGCCTCGTCCTCCCGGATGTCCTGGGCGTGCTCCACCAGCCGCATCCAGACGTCCTGCACGACGTCCTCCGCGCCGTCGCGGGCGCAGCCGTGGGCCCGGGCCACCTGCCACAGCAGGGGGGTGACCAGCTCGACGAGCTCGCCGAGGGCCTGCGCCTGCCCCTCCCGGTAGCGGCGGAAGCAGGCACCGGCCTGCTCGCCGAGGGACGGCGGGTCCTGGTGGGTCCGCAGGTCCGGGTCGTCGTCGGTCAGCATCATTCCTCCTTCAGCAGCCGCCGCAGGGCTGCGGCGGCCCGGCGGCGCAGGTCCGGCGCCGCGTCCTTCGCGTCGTCGGGGGACCGCTTCCCCGACAGGGCCGCGGCGAGCTCGCCGGACAGCCACGGCGCGGCGAAGCTGGTGCCGCTCCAGACGCCGAACCCGCCGCGCAGGTCGTCCGGGTCGGGAGTGGCGCGGTCCGCGCCGCCGTGCGGACCGGGGGTCCGGCGGTCGGCCTGCGCCGAGGCGTCGAAGGTCACCGGGAAGGTGCTCACCACGTTGACGCCCGGGCGGTGGGTGGTCACCCACGGCCCGGCGTTGCTGAACATCGCCACGGTGCGCCGGTCGGGGTTGAGGGCGCCCACGCAGACCATGGGCACCGGCTGCCCGGGGTCCGGCACGGTGCCGGGGCCGGCCGCCCAGCCCCCGGGGTACATGGGGGTGGTGGTCGCCTGGTTGCCGGCCGCGGCGACCACGGCCACACCCACCTGTCCGTAGAGCTCCAGCAGCCGGCGCACCGGGTGCTGCGCCACCTCCCCGTCCTGGTGGTAGAACCCGAGCGAGAGGTTGAGCACGTCGACGACCCCTCCGGCCTCGTCGAACTCCGCCCGCCCCCGGTCCTGGTGGATGAGGTGCAGCACCAGCAGCACGGACAGCGTGCGGGTCACGTCCTGCTCGGCGGCCAGCCCGGCCGAGTCCAGCACCGGCAGGGCCACGATGCGGGCCCCGGGGGCGGCCTGCCGGACGACCCCGGCCACGAAGGTGCCGTGCCCGGAGAGCACGTCCAGGGCCCCGGTGAGCTCGTCGTCGACGCCGGTGCCCTCCGGCCACGGGGTCGGGCGGCCGCCGGGCAGGATCGGCCACCCGAGCAGCGAGCGCCGCTGCAGGGCGAGGTCGGACCCGGTGAACCACGGGTGCTCGCCGAGGCCGGTGTCCGGCACCACGACCACGGGAGGCCGGCGGCCGGGCGCGCGGCGGGTCGGGTCCGGCAGGGCCAGCTGCACCGGGGCCCGGTCCGGGGCGACGCCGGGCACCCCGGTCTGGCCGCCCCAGTAGAGGCCGCCGCCCTGGCCGCCCCAGTACAGGCCGCCGCCCTGGCCGCCCCAGTAGAACCCGCCGCCCCCGGGCAGCACGAGGTGCTCGAGGTCGACCCCCTCCAGACCAGCGGCCCGCGCGGCGAGGAGCAGCGACCACGGGTCGGGCTCCTCGACCCGCGCGTCCGGCACGACGTAGACGCGCGAGGCGTAGCCCTCGTCCAGCTCCGCCACGGTCACCGCGCCGACCTGCAGCCCGGGGTCGAGGCGGGTCACCTCGTCGTCGGGGTCCATCGGCCCGCTGACCACCTGCTCGACGTCCTTCCCCGCCCCGGGCTCCGCACCGGACTCGACGGCCTGCAGGAGCCAGCGCCCGAACGCCTCGTCGGCGGTGTCGGTGCGCAGGGACACGGCATACCCCGCCTCCCGCAGGACCCGCTGCAGCTCGCCGACCCGGTCGGCGGCCGAGACGCCCAGCAGCCCGGCCACGAGCAGCCGGGTGTTGAGGTATGCCGTCGCCGAGGGCGCGGGCAGCCGCGTGCCGCTGCGCGGGTCCTCCTCGCGGGGGGCGGTGGCCGGGTCCAGCACCCGGGCGTCGTGGCGCCGCAGGAGGGACGAGGGCAGGTGCAGGTCGACGGGCTCGACGTGGGGCATGAGGCCTCCTTGTGCCGGCTCGGTCCCTGCGGGACCAGCCTAGGGGTCAGGTGTCGTCCAGAGAACCCCGCTGAGGCACAGATACACCGGATCGTGACGTATCTGCGGTGGAGGGCACCCGCTCTGGGTCCGCGGAGGTGCCGCCCGGCACCGCTGGACAGCAGGAGGTAGTCATGGAGCACGACGCGGTCGCCGCGGCACGCATCCGCCCCACCAAGGAGCAGGTCGAGGACGAGCTGCTCGCCCTGGACGGGGTCGTGGGCGTCGACATCGGCGAGAAGATCAGCGACGGCAGACCCACCGGCGAGCTGAGCATCGTCGTCTACGTCGAGGCCAAGAAGGCGCCCTCGCGCGTCCCCAAGGGCCAGCAGGTGCCGGCGGAGGTGGCGGGCGTCCCCACCGACGTGCAGGAGCTCGTCATCGAGCTGCAGGGGGGCCCCGGCCTCTACGCCGGCGACCCGCTGAGCGACACGAGCAAGCACACGACCATCAGGGGCGGGATCAGCATCGGTCCCGCCCGGCACCAGAACGCCGGGACCGGCGGGGCCCTGGTGCGGGACACCACCACCGGGGCGCTCGCCCTGCTCACCAACTACCACGTCGCCTGCGTGGACACCTCCTGGACGGCCGGCGAGGACGTGCTGCAGCCGGGCCGCTTCGACAGCGGCGACCCGGCGACCGACCGGGTCGGCACGCTGACCCGCGGCGTCATCTCCGAGCAGGTCGACGGGGCGGTGGTCCGCCTGGACCCGGACGAGGCGTGGGCCGACGAGGTCGTCGACATCGGCGCCGTCAACGGCAGCACGGCCGCGGTGGTCGGCATGGCGGTCCAGAAGCGCGGGCGCACCACGGAGCACACGCACGGCGAGGTGGTGTCGGTCGACGCGACCGTGACGCTCGACTACGGCGACGGCGTCGGGATGCGGACGCTGCGGCACCAGGTCTCCATCCGCCCCGCCGCCGGGGGGCCGCGGTTCTCCGACCGGGGCGACTCGGGCTCGGTCGTCATGAACGGCGGCCGCCAGGTCGTCGGGCTGCTCTTCGCCGGTGCCCGGGACGGCAGCCTCACCTTCGCCAACCCGGTCGCCTCGGTGCTCTCCGAGCTCGAGGTGACCCTCAACCCGCCCCGCGTGGTGCTCCCGCCCCCGCTGCGGTCGCGGATCACCGTGCTGTGCCCGACCCGCACCGAGCCGTGGTGCCCGGGCGCACGCACCCGGCCCTACGTGACCTGCCCGCCGGTGCTGCGGACCCGGCCCTTCGTCGACTGCCCCCCGGTGCGGCTCACCCGGATCCCGGACTGCCTGCCCCCGGACAGCCGCCTGTGCCCGCCCCCGGTGAGCCGGGTGTGCGGCGGGTGGCAGAACCCGTACGAGCAGGGGTGGGACGGCGGTGGCGACGCCGGGCCCGACGACGCCTCCTGGTGGGCGGGCTACCACGCCGCGCTGGACCAGGTCGCCCAGGAGCTCGACGAGCTGGAGCAGGACGGTCCACCGGCATGAGGAGCGCCCCGGCCCTGCTGGCGCAGGCGATCACGCAGGGGGTGGTCGCCTGCGTCGGCGTGCTCGACGGCGAGGTGAGGCTGGTCGCGTGCTCGCGCAGCAACCTGGTGCACCGGCTCGACGTCGGCGGCGTCCCGGTGGCGTTCGTCAAGCAGCAGGGCGAGGCCACGGCCACCGACGGGCTGGCGACGGTGGCCCGGGAGGCGGCCGTCCTCGCCGGCCTGCGCGGGGCGCCGGTGCCGGAGCTGCTGCACGCGGACGAGGAGTCGGTGTGGACCGCCGCGGTGCCCGGGGCGCCGCTGCACGAGACGCTGCCCCACGAGCCCGTGCCCGTCGCCCGCGCGCTGGGCGGGATGCTGGCCGAGCTGCACCGGCACCCGGTGCCGCCGACGACCGACGTGCCCCGCGCCACCCGCCCGTGGCCGCTCACCGGACAGGCTCCGGCCAGCGTCCGCAGCGCGCCCGAGGGGTCCTGGGCCGCGCAGCTGGCGGGGCAGGTGCTGGACGGGGAGGGCGAGGAGGCGCGCACCCTGCGCAGGGCAGGGCGGGCGTGGCGCCGGCGACGCTGGGTCCACGGCGACCTGTCGGCCGACAACGTGCTGGTGAGGTGGGGCGAGGGCCGCGGCGGCCCGGAGGCCCACCTCGTCGACCTCGAGGACGGTGGCCTCGGGGAGCCCTCCTGGGACCTGGTGTGCGCCCTGCGAGTCCTCGACGAGTGTCTCGCCGTGGCCCAGGTCGAGCACGCACGGCGGGCCCTGCTGGAGGCCTACGCGGCCGGTTCCGGACCGGGGGCCGAGGACCCGGCGCTGCGCCTCGCGCACGACGTCATGGCCGACACCCGCACCGCCCTGAGCGACCTCGCGTCGTGGGGTCACCTCCACCGGGTGCTCGCCTCGTGAGCGGGGTCGCCGCGGCGCTGCAGGACGCCGCCCGGGTCGCCGCCGCCGGACCGGCCGGCGAGGACCCCCGCGAGCTCGCGGACCGGCTCTACGCCCAGTGGTATGCCGCACCCGTCACCCCCGCCGTCGCCGAGGCCCCGGGCCCGCCCCTGGCCGGCCTGCTGGACGCGCGCACCCTCACCCTCGACGGCTGGACCTCCGCCACGGTCCGCCGGGTCGACGCGGCCGGCGGCCTCGTCGTGCGGGACCCCCAGGGCCGCCACCACGCCGTGCTCCCCGGCCGGTGGGCCCGGCCGTCGGGTGGGGCGGGGGGCGGGACGTCCCTGCCGCCGCGCGACGGGCAGCAGGTCCTGGTGCCACCGGTCGGTGGGCCGGTCGTCGCCGAGTCGTGGTGGCGGACCTGGTCCCCGGGCTGGGTGCACCCCGCCCCGGCGGAGCCGCTCACCCGGGTCTACCTGTGCGTCCGGCGGGACGCCCTGGTGCACGTCGTCGGTCGCGTGGTCGAGGTGCTCGTCGGGCTCGGCGGACCGTGGCTGCTCAAGTGCGCCGTCGACGCCGGCGCCCTCGTCCGGCCGGACCGGGTCGTGGCCTACCTCCCAGACCGGGACGCCCCCGCCGCGGTCTCCGCGCTGGCCGGAGCCACCCGGGGGTGGCTCGAACCCCGTACGCCGCCGCTGACCGAGGCGCCGGTGCCCGGCCTGGCCTGGGCGCAGGACGACGGGGACGGCGCGAGCTTCGGGGAGAACCGCTGCGCCGCCCTGGCCCCGGCGCTCGCGGCCTGGCACAGCTCCGGTCAGCGCGCGGACGGGGAGCACGCGGCCCGGCGCGGCCTGCGCGAGGCCGGCCTCGACGACCGTCGACCGCACCTGCGCCGGGTAGGGGTGGCGGGATGAGCACGGCACCGACGGAGGCGGGGGCCGCGGTGGACCAGCTGGCCCGGGCCGCGACGGGGGCGGTGGTCGAGGCGGCGCTGCGCGACGGCGGGCGCGTCGGGTGGGTCACCTGGTCCCGGACCGAGGCCGACCCGCCGTCCCTGGAGGCCGCCGGACCCGAGGTCTACGACGGCGCGGCGGGTGTCGCCTGGGCGCTCACGCTGCTGGCCCCGCTGCACGACCGGCCCGAGGAGCTGAGCGCACTGGCCCGTGCGGCCCTCCCGGCCCGGACGCCTGCCGCGGCCGGTCTCCTGGACGGCGCGACGGGTGTGGCCGTGGCGCGCGCCACGGTCACCGGTTCGCCCGGCGCGCTCCCGCCGCCCGACGTCCTCGCCGGCTCGAGCGACCACCTCGACGGGCTGTCCGGCCTGCTGCTGGCCGCCGTGTCCCTGGGGGCTTCCCCGGCGGAGCAGGCCGATGTCGTCAGGGCGCTCCTCGCCTGCGGCCGCGCCGACGGGGAGGGCTGGGCCCACCCCGGGCCGGTGGACGAGCACGGGGAGCCGGCCCGACCGCTCACCGGCCTCGCGCACGGCAGCAGCGGGGTGCTGCTGGCCCTGGCCCACTGGCTGGCCACCGACCCGGCAGGGCCGCTGGCCGACGAGGCCCGGGAGCGCCTCTACCGGACCTGGTTGTGGGAGAGCGCCTGGGCCGACCGGGTGCTGGGCTGGCCGGACCTGCGGGACGCGCCGCCGGCCTACCCGGTCCTGTGGTGCCACGGCGCCGCCGGGGTCACCGCCACCCGTCTCGAGCTCGGCCGGCTCGCCGACACGGGCGTCGACCTGGGCGTGCCCGCGCCGGCGCTGCGCAGCCAGGCCGGCACCGGACTGCTGCTGTGCCGCGAGGCGGTGGAGCAGGCCGGGGAGGCGGCGCGACGGCAGCTCGCGGACTCCGGGCCGACCTCGGTCCGGGTCGACCCGCAGGACGCCGGGCTGACCCTCTGCCACGGCCTGGGTGGTCCGCTCGACGTCCTGGCCTCGGCGGCGGCCCAGGGTGACACCGCGCACCTCGACGCCGCCCGCGCGGCGCTGGTGCCCGTGGCCGCACTGCTGGGCGACGACCCGCACCTGTGGCCGACCGGCCAGCGCACCCGCGGCGGCTACGGCCTGTTCCAGGGGCTCAGCGGGACGGCGCTCGTCCTGGCCCGGCTGGCGCACCCCGAGCTGGGGCTGCCCTCCCCCGGGCTGTTCGGCGCGCCCGTCCCGGGGGGCTGACGGCCGACCCCGGGAGGAGTCAGCCGCAGCCCGTGCCCCGGCTCCGGCCCGTCAGCCCTGCCCCGGGAACCAGATGGCGATCTCGCGCTCGGCGGACTCGGGGCTGTCCGACCCGTGCACGATGTTCTGCTGGACCTTCAGGCCCCAGTCGCGGCCGTGGTCGCCGCGGATGGTGCCCGGCGCGGCCGCGGTCGGGTCGGTCGCCCCCGCGAGGGACCGGAAGCCGGGGATGCAGCCGTGGCCCTCGATGATGGCCGCGGTGACCGGGCCCGAGGACATGAACTCCAGCAGCGGCTCGTAGAACGGCTTGCCCTCGTGCTCGGCGTAGTGCGCCTCGAGCTGCTCGCGCGAGGGGCTCACGACGGCGAGGGCGGCGAGGGTGTAGCCCTTGGCCTCGATGCGGCGCAGCACCTCCCCCGACAGGCCGCGACGGTAGCCGTCCGGCTTGACGAGGACGAGGGAGCGTTCGGTCTGGGGCGGGGTCGTGTCGGTCACGGGGACCAGGGTATGCCGTGCCCGGTGCCCCCCGGGTCAGGGCTGCAGGACCCCGGCGCCCAGCAGCCCGAAGAGCACGAGCGCCAGGACGATCCGGTAGACCATGAACGGGGTGAAGGTGTGGGTCGTGATGTAGCGCATGAACCAGGCGATCACGGCATACCCCACCGCGAACGCGAGCACCGTGGCCACGCCAATCGCGCCCCAGCCGGTGCCGGAGCCGATCGCGTCGCCGGTGACGACCTTGACCAGCTGCAGCCCGCCCGAGGCGAGCACCGCCGGAATGGCGAGCAGGAAGGAGTAGCGCGCCGCCGCCTCCCGGGTGAAGCCCATGAACAGACCACCGGCGATGGTGCCGCCGCTGCGCGAGACCCCCGGGACGAGGGCGAGCGCCTGCCAGAGCCCGAAGCCGAGGCCCTGGCGCCACGTCAGCTCGGAGAGCTGGCGCTCCTGCCGCCCGACGCGCTCGGCGGCCAGGATGACCAGGGCGAAGACGAGCAGCATCGTGGCGGTCAGCCACAGGCTGCGCAGGTCGGTCTCGATCCAGTCCTGCAGCAGCAGCCCGAGGATGCCGATGGGCAGGGTGCCGAGGATGACCCACCACCCCAGGACGGCGTCGGGGTCGTCGCGCGGGATGCGGCCGGCCAGGGAGGCGAACCAGGAGCGGATGATCCGCACGATGTCGCGCCAGAAGTAGAGCAGGACCGCGGCCTCGGTGCCGAGCTGGGTGATCGCGGTGAACGCGGCGCCCGGGTCCTCCTGCCCGAGCAGCCGGCCGACGATCGAGACGTGGGCGCTGGAGGAGATGGGCAGGAACTCGGTGAGGCCCTGGACGATCCCCAGGACGACGGCGCTCAGGAGGTCCATCGGTCAGCTCCCCTCCTGGTCGCGCTCCGCGGCCGCCCGCTGGGCGGTCAGCCGGTCCATCCGGATGCCCTGGGTGAGGCAGAGCCACCAGAGGAAGCCGAAGAGCCCGGCGACGACGAACATGGCCGGGAGCACGACCCCCGCGGCGAGGGTGAGGAACTGGACGACCCAGCCCAGGAGGATCCCCCGGCGGCTGCGCAGGGCCCCCGCTGCCACGACGCACAGGCCGGCCAGGGCCAGCCCGCCCCACAGGAAGGCGCCCGCCCGGGGGTCGTCGGTGGTCTGCGCCAGCCGCCACGCGACAAGCGCGCCGAGGGCGACCGACAGGGCCTGGGCGATCAGCGTCGTGGCGCACAGACGTCGGGTGAGGGTGCCGGGAGTCACGCCGGTCATCCTCCCAGACCACGCCTGGGTGACCTCCCAGCAACCCGCCAGCACCACCGCATACCCTGAGGTCGACACCATGGCCCGTCGCAGACCAGGAGCGCCCTGATGCCCCGACCCGACCGCACCCCCGCGGCCTCCGACCGTGCCGCCAAGGCGGCCAAGATCCAGAAGGCGGGCGCCGCCGCCGAGCGGCGCCGCGGCGCGCTGATCTGGGGCTCGGCGGTCGCCGTCGTGGTCCTCATCATCGGCGCGGTGGTCTTCGCCGTCGTCCGGGACTCCCCCGCCCTGGCCGACCTGTCGGCCGTGGAGGACTTCGACAACACCGCCGCGGACCATCGCAACGAGCAGATCGACTACGACTCGGCCGTGCCCCCGGGCGGCCCGCACCACCCCGCGTGGTGGGACTGCGGGGTCTACGAGGAGCAGCTGCCGACCGAGCACGCGGTGCACTCGCTGGAGCACGGCGCCGTCTGGCTGACCTACCAGCCGGACCTGCCCGCCGAGCAGGTCGAGGTGCTCACCTCGCTGGGCGACGCCGACTACATGCTCGTCAGCCCGGTCGCCGAGCAGGAGTCGCCGGTCATGGCGACCTCCTGGAACCACCAGCTCGAGCTGGACAGCGCGGACGAGAAGATCCTGCAGGCCTTCATCCGGGAGTACAAGCAGGCGCCGGACACGCCCGAGCTCGGCGCGGCGTGCACGGGCGGGACGGTGACCGACCTGGTGGCGCGTCAGTGAGCGACCCCGCCGTCGAGCAGGAGCCCGCCCCGGTCGCCGGCGGCCGGCCCCGGGACCGGTGGCGCAGCTTCGGCGCCCCCGCCCTGGCGGCGGTGACGGTCCTCGCGCTGTGCCTGGGGGCGCTGGTCGGGTGGCTGGCCTTCGGTGAGCGGACCCCGCCGGACGACGGCGCGGACGCCGGCTTCGCCCGCGACATGAGCGAGCACCATGCCCAGGCGGTGCAGATGTCGCAGCTGGTCATGCAGCGCACCGAGGACGAGGACGTGCGCCGGCTGGCGGTCGACATCAGCAACAACCAGGGCTACGAGCGCGGGATGATGGGGACCTGGCTCGACGACTGGGGGCTGCCCCGGGCGCGGGGCGAGGAGCGGATGGCCTGGATGTCCATGGAGGACATGGCCGGTCACGACCACGCGGACATGGAGGACCTGCCCGAGGGCGTGCCGATGCCCGGTATGGCCTCGCCCACCGAGATCCAGGAGCTCACCGACGCCTCCGGCCAGGAGGCCGAGGTGCTCTTCCTCCAGCTCATGACGACCCACCACATCTCTGGCGTGGAGATGGCCGAGGCCGCCGTCGCGCAGGCCACGCAGCCCGAGGTGCTGCTCGCGGCGCAGAAGATGGTGGACGCGCAGGAGGGCGAGATCATCCTCATGCGCGACATGCTCGCCGAGCGCGACGCCGAGCCCCGCGAGGACGTCGAGGCCTGGCTCGCGGCCCAGGAGGAGGCGCAGGCCGATGACGCCCCCGCGCCTGCGCCAGGCACCGGCGGGCACGACCACTGACCTCCGCGCGTCATCCGGTTGCGGTTGCGGGGCGCCCGACCACGGACGATGCTCGACCCGGGGCTGCGGACCCGCAGCCCCCACCACGACTGGAGGGTGGATGCGATGAGCACGCAGGACAACGACCCGTTCGAGGACGTCCCCGAGGCGGGCCCGGCGAGCACCGGTGACGCGGACGGGCACGCCGGCCCCGGTGGCGACGGCGGAGCCGACGGTGGCGCCGACGGACACGCGGGCCCCGGTGGCGACGGCGGAGCCGACGGTGGCGCCGACGGACACGCGGGCCCCGGTGGCGACGGCGGAGCCGACGGTGGCGCCGACGGACACGCGGGCCCGGGCGGCGAC
>NZ_SDVA01000021.1 GCF_004153545.1 Serinicoccus sediminis
GGGTCGACCGGGGCCGCTCCCGGTGCCGCGGGCGGTGACACCGTCACCCAGGGGGCGCCGCCGGGCCGGCCGGTCAGCCCGTCGGCGCCGGGCTCGGCGTCGGCGTCGGCGTCGGCGTCGGCCGAACCACCACCGGCCCCGGCCGGCGCGAGCCCGGGCGCCAGCGGGTCCCGGAACGACACGTTGAGGTGCACCGGCCCCCGCCCGGGACCACCGGTGGACACCGCGGCGGCGAGCGCGCGGCATACCGTCGAGCGCCAGTGGGCGCCCGCGCCCGCGGTGACCGCCTCGGGTGCCGGCAGGTCGACCTCCCACCGCACCGCGCCGGCGAAGATGCCCGGCTGCACCGTCGTCTGGTTGGCCCCGGTGCCGCGCAGCTCGGCCGGACGGTCGGCGGAGAGCACGATGATGGGGACCCCGCTGTGGTGCGCCTCCAGGACCGCGGGGTGCAGGTTGGCGACCGCGGTCCCCGACGTCGTCACGACCGGGACGGGCGCGCCGCCGCCGCGCGCGAGCCCCAGCGCGAGGAAACCGGCGCTCCGCTCGTCGATGCGGACGTGCAGCCGCAACCGTCCCGTGCGGTCCGCCTCCTCCAGGGCGTAGGCGAGCGGCGCGGAGCGCGACCCCGGCGACAGCACCGCCTCCCGCACCCCTGCGCGTACCAGCTCGTCGACGAGGACGGTGGCCAGCGCGGTCGAGGGGTGCACGCCCCGATGGTCGCACGGAGGCCCGGGCGGGCCGACCGATGCCGGTGATCCGCGCCGTTCCGCCTAGAGTGAGGGCTCATGGCCTCGAACTTCGACATCGAGCTGAAGGACGCCGTCCCGCCGCTGGTCCTGGCGGTCGACGTCGGGTCCACCGCCAGCCGGGGCATGGTCTACGACGCGCAGGGTCGCCCGGTGGGCAAGCGGGCCAAGGTCTCGCACGCCTTCACCGTCGCCGCCGACGGCACCTCGGAGATCGACCCCGACCAGCTCGTCGACGAGGTCCGCACCATCATCGACGACCTGCTCGGCGCGCTCGGCGACGAGCAGGTGGCCGGTGTCGCGATCGACACCTTCGCCTCCTCCCTGGTCGTCGTGGACGCGGACGGGGCGCCGCTCACCCCGTGCTTCACGTATGCCGACGGCCGCTGCGCGGACCAGGTGCGCGAGCTGCGCGAGGAGCTGTCCGAGGAGAACCTGCAGCAGCGCACCGGCACCCGGGTGCACTCCAGCTACTGGCCCGCGCGGCTGCGCTGGCTGGCCGCCGAGCGCCCCAAGGTGATGAAGAAGGCGGCCACCTTCCTCTCCCTCGGCGACTACCTGCTGCTCGCCCTGACGGGCACCACGGCCACCGGCACCTCGACGGCGTCGTGGACCGGCCTGGTGGACCGGCACACCGCGCAGTGGTACCCCGAGCTCGTCGAGATCTGCGGCATCGACACCGACCGGCTCCCCCCGATCCACCACCTGGACGAGCCGGTCGAGGTCGCCGACACCCACGTGGAGCGGATCGCCCAGGACTGGCCGGCGCTGGTCGGCGCCCGCTGGTACGCCCCCATCACCGACGGTCTCGCCGCCAACGTCGGCCTGGGCGCGCACGACGAGACGGCCATCGCCGCCTCGTGCGCGACCTCCGGCGCGCTGCGCGTGCTGGTCCGGGAGATGCCCGAGACGCTGCCGCCGGGGCTGTGGTGCTACCGCGTCTCCCACGACCGGGCCCTGCTCGGCGGCGCGCTCAACGACGTGGGCCGGGCCCTGGCCTGGGCCGACGTCACCCTCGCCGTGGACCAGGTCGGGCCGGAGGCGCTCTCCGGGGCGCTGACCGCTGAGCCGCACAGCACGACGCCGCTCGTGCTGCCGTTCTTCACCGGCGAGCGCAGCACCGGGTGGGCCTCGGACGCCCGGGCCGTCGTGACCGGGGTGACGGCGGCGTCCGCCCCCGCGGAGGTCTACCGCGGGGTGGTCGAGGGGATCGCCCTGTCCTACGCCCGGATCGCCAGCCAGCTGCGCGAGGTCGCCCCGCAGCCGGAGAAGCTCTACGCCGGCGGCTCGGTCGCCTCGGACCGCCCCGAGCTCATGCAGATCATGGCCGACGCGATGCGCACCCCGGTGACGCCGGTGACGATCAAGCGCTCGACGCTGCACGGCACGGCGCTGCTCGCCCTGGAGAGCCTGGCCCCGGACGTGCGCCGGGCCCGGCCCGTGCGCGGTGCGACGCTGACCCCCGACTACGCCCGTCGGCCCTACTACACCGACCGGTTCCGGCGGTTCCAGCAGGTCTACGAGGCCCTCTTTGACTGAGCCGCCCGTCCGCTCGCTCGCCGACGACCTGCGGGCCCGGACCGACGAGGAGCTGACCCGGCTGCTGCAGGCCCGGCCCGACCTGGCGCGTCCGGCGCCGGCCGACGTCACCGCCCTCACCGGGCGCGCCACCACCCGCGCCAGCGTGCAGCGGGCGCTGGAAGCCCTGGACCTGGCGCACCTGCAGGCGCTGGAGGCGATGATCGTGGCGGCCCCCGCGTCGACGGCCGCCGTCGCCGACCTGCTCGGCACCGACGAGGAGCGGGCCGCGGCGCTGGTCGCCGAGCTGCACGGGCTGGCCCTGTGCTGGCGCTCCCCGGAGGGTATGCGGCCGGCGCGGGCCGTGGGGGACGTCGTCGGGGTGCCCGGGGGGCTGGGCCCGGTGGGGTCCGGGGTGCCGACGGGGGCAGAGCTGGAGGCCGCGCTCAGCGGGCTGCAGCCCCGCCACCGCAGCCTGCTCGAGGCCCTGACCTGGGGCCCGGCCCGCGGGGCGGTGGCGGCGGTGCCCGAGCAGGGCGAGGCCTCGCCGGTGTCGGTCGCCGCGCAGGAGCTCGTCGAGGCCGGTCTGCTCGAGCGGGAGGACGACGCGCACGTGCTGCTCCCCCGCCAGGTGGCGCTGGCGCTGCGGGGCGGCCGGCTGCACCGGCACCCGGCGGTCGACCCCCCGGCCGTGGAGCACACCACGCTGGACCAGGAGGTCGTGGACGCCGCGTCCGGCGGTAGGGCGGCCGAGCTCCTCGTGCTCGTCACCGAGGTCGTCGAGGAGTGGGGGGCCCGCCCGCCGCGGGTGCTGCGCTCGGGGGGTCTGGCGGTGCGCGACCTCACCCGGCTGGCCGCCCACCTCGAGACCGGCACCGACGAGGTCGCCTGGCTGCTGGAGACGTCGCACGCCGCCGGGCTGCTCGCCGTCGACGACGGCCGGCAGCAGACCCGGGAGGAGGGCTTCGCCGTCTGGGCGCCGACCGCGCTCGCCGACGACTGGCTGACCGACGACGCCGGGGCCCGGTGGGCCACCCTGGCCGAGGCGTGGTGGACCACCTCCGCCGCGCCCAGCCTCGTCGGGACCACCGAGGGAGGGCGCGTCAACGCGCTGTCGACCGCCACGTCATACCCCCTGGCGCGGCAGCGCCGACACGACACCCTGCGCGCCCTGGCGAGCCTGCCGCCCGGCGCGGTCGGCGGGCAGGAGCCGCTGACCGAGCTGCTGCGGTGGCGGCACCCGCTGCGCTCGGCCCGGTCCACCGGTGACCACGGCGTCGGGCCCGCCACCGTGCTGCGCGAGGCCGAGTGGGCGGGCGTCACCGGCCGCGGCGCCCTGTCGACGCCCGGCCGCGCGGTCGTCGCCGGGGACCCGGCCGCCGCCCTCATGGAGCCGCTGGTGCCGCCCGCGGTGGACCACGTGCTGCTGCAGGCCGACCTCACCGCGATCGCGCCGGGGCGCCTCGACGGCCCGGCGCGCACCCTGCTGCGGCTGGTGAGCGATGTCGAGTCCCGCGGCGGGGCGACGGTGCACCGCTTCGGCGAGCAGAGCGTGCGCCGAGCCCTCGACCTGGGCTGGACCGCCGACCGGGTGCTGGAGGAGCTGGCCGCGGTGTCGCGGACGGGCGTGCCCCAGCCGCTGGACTACCTCGTGCGCGACGTCGCCCGGCGCCACGGGGTGGCCCGGGTGGGGGCGTGCGCGGCCTACCTCCGCTGCGACGACGCGGCGCTGCTGGACCGCATCGAGCACGACCGCGCGCTGGGGATGCTGCAGTGGCGGCGGGTCGCGCCGACCGTGCTCGTCTCCCCCGTCGCCGCGCCGACCGTGATGGACCTGCTGCGCGAGGAGCAGTACGGCCCGGTCGCGGACGGCGCCGACGGCGGCCTCGCGCTGTCGGCGCAGCGGCACCGCGCCCCGCGCACCACGGCGCCGGCGGTGCGGGTCAGCGGGGTCGACGAGACGGTCGCGCGGCAGGTCGTCGGGGTGATGCGGCGCGGCGACGCGAGCGCCGAGGGCGGCGCGGGCGACGGCAGCACCGACCCCGTCGTCGTCAGCGCCACGGTGCGCGAGGCCGCCGTCGACGGCCAGGCGCTGTGGATCGGGTATGCCGACGACGCCGGCGGCGTCGCCACCCACCTGGTGCGGCCGTTGGCGGTCGAGGGCGGCCGGGTCCGCGCGAGCGTGGGCGACGCCGACGTCACCCGCACCTTCCTGCTGCACCGGATCACGAGGGTGAGCCCGGCGCAGTGAGCCCCAGCCGCACCGCCGACCGGACGGGCCGCCCCCGCGCCGAGGACGGCGCGACCCGCGCGTCCGCGGACCGGGCACCGGACGGCTCCGGGTCGCAGGCGCGCGACGGTGGCGCCGGGACGGGCCACCAGGGCGTCGGCCCGGCCGACCACCCGTCCCTGGCGGCGCGGCACCGCCCCGAGCTGCACGGGCTGCGCGGCCTGGCCATCGCGCTGGTCGTGCTCTTCCACGTCTTCGGCGACGGCCGGGTCTCCGGCGGCATCGACGTCTTCCTCGCCATCTCCGGCTTCCTCTTCACCGGCATGCTGGCCCGCGAGGCGGTGCGCACCGGCGGCCGGGTCGACCTCGGCCGCTACCTCGGGCGGATCGCCCGGCGGCTGCTGCCCGCGGCCGTGCTCGTGCTCGCGGCGACGTGGGTCGCCGGCCGGCTCCTGCTCCCGGAGACCCGCTGGGTGCAGCTGGGCCGGGAGGTGCGCGCAAGCCTGACCTACACCGAGAACTGGGAGCTCATCGCCTCCCAGCTCGGCTACGGCGCGGCCGGCGCCTCGACGAGCCCGCTGCAGCACTTCTGGTCGATGTCGGTGCAGGGGCAGTTCTACCTCCTGTGGCCGGTGGTCGTGGTGCTCGCCGTCCTCGGCGCGCGGGCGGTGCGGGGCGGGGTCCGGTGGGTGCTGCTGGGGGCCGTCGGCGCGGTCGCCGTGGCGTCCTTCGGGTATGCCGCGTGGCTGCACCACGCGGACCAGCAGGTGGCCTACCTGCACACCGGCGCCCGCCTGTGGGAGCCGGCGCTGGGCGGGGTGGTGGCGCTGCTGGCGCTCGACGCCCGGCTGCCGCGCGCCCTGCGGCTGCTGCTGGGCTGGGCCGGGGTCGGCCTGGTCGCCAGCTCGGGACTGGTCCTCGACGGCGGGGCGCTCTTCCCGGGCCCGTGGGCGCTGTGGCCGGTGGGCGGCTTCGCCCTCGTCATGGCGGCGGGGACCACGGGCAGCCGGTGGGGGGCCGACCACTGGCTGTCCGGGAGGCTGCTGGGCTGGGTCGGCGACATCGCCTACCCGCTCTTCCTGTGGCACTGGCCGATCGTCGTCTACACCCTCGTGGTCACCGGCCAGGAGCGCCTCGGCCTCGCCGGCGGGGCGCTGGTCATCGCCGCCTCGGTGCTGCTGGCGCAGCTGACGCACTCCCTCGTGGAGCGCCCGGTCACCGCCTCGCCGATGCGACGGCCGTGGCGCGTCGTCGCCGTCGGTGCCCTGGTGGTCGCGCTCGCAGCGGGCCTGGTGGGCACCTGGACGGCGGCCCTGGTGCGGGAACGGGAGGCCGCCCTGGCGCAGGCGGCCCAGGACTCCCCCGCCCACCCCGGTGCAGCGGCGCTCGACGAGCCCGGGTTCGGCAACACCGGTGCGACGCCCGTCCCCGCGCTGGCCGCGGCGCCGCAGGACAACGCCGACGTCTACGGCCAGGGGTGCATCCAGGGCTTCGAGGACACCGAGGCCGCCTCGGAGGTCCTGGTCTGCCCGGGCACCGCGCCGGGTGCCGAGCACACGGTGGTCGTCACCGGCGGGTCGCACGTCGTGCAGTTCGTGCCCGCCCTGGAGGTCGTGGCCGACCAGCAGGGCTGGGACCTCGTCGTGGCCAGCCGGTCCGGCTGCCACCTGACGACCAACACCGGTGCCTACCCCGAGCGGACCGACGCCGCCCCGACCGACAGCTGCGTGGCCTGGAACGACGGCTTCCTGGACGCCGTCGCCGAGCTCGACCCGGACGTGGTGGTGACCCTGGGGTCGACCACGCAGCCGGGGTCGGAGCAGGTCTCGCGCGGGTTCGTCGAGGTATGGCGCGAGCTGGGCGAGCGGGGGATCGACGTCGTGGGCCTGCGGGACACCGCCCGCATGCCGCAGGACGTCCCCGACTGCCTGGCCGAGCACCCCGGTGAGCCGCAGGCCTGCGCCATGCCGCGGGACGCCGGCTACCGCGACACCCCGCCCTACGTCGGCCGGGACGACCTGCCGACCAACGTGACCTTCGTCGACGTCGTCGACCAGATCTGCACGGCGACGACGTGCCCGGCCGTGGCCGGGGACGTCGTCGTCTACAGCGACCACAGCCACGTCACCGCGACCTACATGCGCAGCCTCGCGCCGGCCCTGGACGCGCAGCTGCGCGAGGCCGCGCCACAGCTGTACCGCTGAGCCGGTGCCGGGCGGCGGCTAGAAGATGCGCACCCGGTCCTCCGGCTCGAGCCAGAGCGCGTCGCCCTCCTGGGTGCCGAACGCCGTGTGGAACGCGTCGACGTTGCGCACCGTGTTGGCCCGCAGGTCGGCCGGGGCGTGCGGGTCGATCGAGAGCAGCCGGCGCGCCTCCTCCTCGCGGGCGACGGTGCGCCATACCGAGGCCCACCCGAGGAAGAAGCGCTGGTCACCGGTCCACCCGTCGACCTCGGGCGCGGCGCCGTCGGTGGCGATGGTGTAGGCCAGGTGGGCCAGCTCGAGCCCGCACAGGTCGCCGATGTTCTCACCGACGGTGAGCCCGCCGTTGACCGTCGCGGTCCCGCCCGGGATGTCCCGCGGGGAGAGGGTGTCGAACTGCTCGACGAGCCGACGGCTGCGGGCGTCGAAGGCCTCCCGGTCGGCCTCGGTCCACCACTCGGTGAGCGAGCCGTCACCGGCGTACCGGCTACCCTGGTCGTCGAAGCCGTGCCCGATCTCGTGGGCGATGACCGCCCCGATGCCGCCGTAGTTGGTGGCGTCGTCGGCGTCGACGTCGAAGAAGGGCGGCTGCAGGATGGCGGCCGGGAAGACGATCTCGTTGAGCATCGGGTGGTAGTACGCGTTGACCGTCTGCGGGGTCATGAGCCACTCGTCGTGGTCGATCGACCCGCCGACCTTGGCGAGCTCGCGGTCGGTCTCGAAGGCGGCGCCCCGACGCACGTTGCCGACCAGGTCGGCGGGGTCCAGCTCGTAGGCCGTGTAGTCGCGGAAGGTGGCCGGGTGGCCGATCTTGGGGCGGAAGCTCGCGAGCTTCTCCTCGGCGCGGGCACGGGTCTCCGGGCCCATCCACTCCAGCTCGCCGATGCGGCGGCGGAAGGCCTCGGTGACGTTGGCCACGAGCTCGCTCATCCGCTCGCGGGCGGCCGGCGGGAAGTGCGCCTCGACGTAGAGCTGCCCGGCGGCCTCGCCCAGCAGCGCCTCGACGAGGCCCACACCGCGCTTCCACCGCTCCTTGTTGGCGGGGGTGCCGGAGAGGGCGCGACCGTGGAAGTCGAAGTGCGCGGCCACCATGTCCTCGGTGAGGTAGGGCGCCAGCGAGTCGAGCAGCCGCACCACGAGCCACGCCTGCCAGTCGGCCAGGGGCGCCTGCGCCAGCGCCTCGCCCAGCGCGGCGAGGACGTCGGGCTGCCGCGCGACCAGGGCGTTCAGCGAGCCCTCCGGCGCGCCGAGACCCTCGGCGAAGGCGTCCCAGTCCATCCCCGGCGTCCGCTCGGCGAGCTCGGCGCGGGTGAGGCGGGTGTAGCTCTTCACCGCGTCCCGGGCGGCGACCCGGTCCCAGTGAGCCGCGGCCAGCCGCTCCTCCAGCGCGTAGACCCGGTCCACCGCGTCGTCCCCGAGGACCCCCTCCAGGCCGGCCTCGGCGAGGACCGGCGCGGCGAGCTCGAGCAGCCGGGTGAGGTAGCTGCGGTAGGCCTCGCGCACGGCCGCGTGCTCGTCGGCGGTGTAGTAGGCCTCGTCGGGCAGGCCGATGCCGCCCTGGTGGAGGTAGGCGATGTAGCTCTCCGGGGCGCCGGCGTCGGCGGTCACCCAGATGTGCGTGAGCCCGTCGACGCCCTCACGCTGCAGCCGGGCGGAGAGCCGCACGAAGCCGCTGACGTCCTCGACCCCGGCGATCTGCCGCAGCGGGTCGGTGAGCGGGGTCAGCCCGGTCCGCTCGACCTGCTCGGTGTCCATGAAGCTCGCGTAGAGCGCCCCCACCTTGCCGGCCGGCGTGTCCAGCGCGGGCTGCGTCTGCGCGGCCTGCTCGATGAGGTCGCGCACGGCGGTCTCGGCGTTCTCCCGCAGGATGTCGAAGGACCCGTAGCGGGAGCGGTCCTCGGGGATGGTGGCGGTGGCGAGCCACCCGCCGTTGACGTGGCCGAAGAGGTCGTCCTGCGGCCGCACGTCGGTGCTCATCTCTTCACGGTCGATGCCTGACTTCATGGCCTCACGGTATGTCGTGAGCCTGGGGTCGGCCCACCCACGACACTTGCCGCCGCGTCAAGAAGAGGTGCCCGGGCGGGTGTGCCTCACAGGACGTCGGCGAGCGAGTCCGGGACGAGGCGGGGCAGGTCGGTGCCGGTGAGCGGGCGCCATACCCCCAGGTCGGTGGGCGCGTCGAGCACCGGGTGCGGACCCGGCCCGAGCAACGCGTCGTCGAGGAAGCGCGCCTCGTGCAGCACGACCCACTCGTGCCCGGGGCGGCCGTTGAAGACGAAGATGTTCTCCAGGACCGCCACCCGCCCCCCGACCTCGATCTCGGTGGCGAACTCCTCGCGGAACTCGCGCCGCAACGCCTGCTGGGCGGTCTCCCCGAACTCGATGCCCCCGCCCGCGGGGCGGTGCAGGCTCTCGCCGCGCGCGGGGTCGAGGTACTCGGTGACGAAGATGGCCCCCGACGACGGGTGCCGGATCAGCGCGAGCGCGAGCACCCGGATGTGCGCAGGCGGGAGGTACTCGCTCGCGCTGGGACCGCCCTCGGTGACGATGTCCACGTCACCACTGTAGGACCGGTCGGCACGGTCGCGCCTCCCTCCGTGCAGGGGGTGCTCCTCCTGTCCGGACACCGGCTGCGCGATCCTCCCCACGGACCACGCTGCAGGAGTAGCGTCCGCACCATGAGCGCCATCGAGCTGCGGGAGGTGACCAAGCGGTTCGGGAGCACCACCGCCCTCGACGGGTTGACGATGGAGGTGGCGACCGGCGAGGTGCACGGCTTCCTCGGCCCGAACGGCTCCGGCAAGTCGACGACGATCCGGGTGCTGCTGGGGCTGCTGCGCGCCGACTCCGGCACCGCCCGGCTGCTGGGCGGCGACCCCTGGCAGGACGCGCCCACCCTGCACCGCCGCCTCGCCTACGTGCCCGGCGACGTCGCACTGTGGCCCAACCTCACCGGTGGCGAGGTCATCGACCTGCTGGGGCGGCTGCGTGGCGGCCTCGACCCGGCCCGGCGCTCCGCGCTGCTCGAGCGCTTCGACCTCGACCCGACCAAGAAGGGCACGACCTACTCCAAGGGCAACCGGCAGAAGGTCGCGCTCGTCGCGGCGCTGGCCTCCGACGTCGAGCTGCTGCTGCTCGACGAGCCGACCAGCGGGCTCGACCCGCTCATGGAGGCGCAGTTCCGCGCCGTCGTCGAGGACGAGCGGGGACGGGGCCGCACGGTGCTGCTGTCGAGCCACATCCTGTCCGAGGTCGAGCACCTCTGCGACCGCGTCTCGATCATCCGGTCCGGCCAGATCGTCGAGTCCGGCACCCTCGCCGAGCTGCGGCACCTCACCCGCACCCTCGTCGTGGCCGAGCTGGCGGTGCCGGTGCCGGAGGGCCTCGCCACGGCGCCGGGCGTGCACGACGCCGAGCTCGACGGCCACCGCCTCACCTGCCAGGTGGACGACACCGAGCTGGGCGCGGTGATGTCGCGGCTCTCCGCGCTGGGCATCCGCTCGATCACCTCGACGCCCCCGACCCTGGAGGAGCTCTTCCTGCGGCACTACGACGAGTCGGGCCGATGACCGGGCTGGGCACCCTGGTGCGGCTGGCGCTGCGGCGCAGCCGGTGGTTCTACCTGGCCTGGGTGCTCGCGCTCACCGTCGTCGTGCCGCTCACCGCGGCGGCCTACGAGCAGATCGTCGACCCCCGCAACGCCGACCTCCTCATCGCGACGATGGAGAACAACCCGACGATGCGCGCGATGCTCGGGCCGCCGGTCGACCTCACCACCGCCGGTGGCTTCACGGTATGGCGCGTCGGCACCTTCGTCGCCGCGATGGCCGGGATCATGGCGGTGCTCGGCGTGGTCCGGTCCACCCGCGCCGAGGAGGAGGACGGGCGCACCGAGCTGCTGCGCTCGGGCGCGACCGGTCGGCACGCGCCGCTGGCGGCCGGGGTGCTCGTCGCGCTCCTCGCCTGCGCCGCGCTGGGGCTCGCGGTGGCCGTGTCCATGACCCTGGTCGGGGAGCCGGTCGTCGGCTCCGTGGCCTTCGGTGCGGGGTTGGCGCTGGTCGGCGCCACCTTCGTCGGCGTCGGTGCGGTCGCCGCCCAGCTCACCGCCTCGGCGCGCACCGCGACGGCGCTGGGCCTGTGGACCCTGGCTGCGGCCTACACCCTGCGCGCGGTGGCCGACGGCTCGACCGACGAGGGGGTGCGCGAGCTGGCCTGGGCGTCGCCGGTGCAGTGGATGGCGCTGACCCGGCCGTATGCCGACGAGCGCTGGTGGGTGCTGCTGCTCCCGCTGCTGGCAGCGCTCGTCCTGGTGGCGCTGGCCGTGGTCCTGGAGCGGCGGCGGGACCACGGTGCGGGGTTGTGGGCGGCGCGGCGGGGCCGCGCCGAGGCTGCCGGGTCCCTGGCCAGCCCGGGTGCCCTGGCGGTGCGGCTGCAGCGGGGTCAGGTGATCGGGTGGACCGTGGGGTTGCTGCTCTTCGCGCTGGCCATGGGGTCGTTGTCGACGACCTTCGGCGACCTGCTCGAGCAGGTGCCCCAGCTCGGCGTGATGTTCGAGCGCATGGGGGCCGGCGCCGAGCAGCTGGTGGACGCGTTCTTCGTGGCGATGCTCTCGATCGTCGCGGTGCTCGTGGCGGTGGTGGCGGTGCAGCTGTTCTCCCGGCTCGCGGCCGAGGAGGAGCGCGGGCACGCCGAGCTGGTGCTCTCGACCGGCGCCACCCGCGGGCGGCTGCTCACGGCATACCTCGTCGTCGCGGCGCTGGTCCCGGTGCTGCTCCTCGTCGCGGTCGGGGCGGTCATGGCGCTCAACCAGGCGCGGACCAGCGGCTCCTGGGGCGTCGTCGGGGAGGTGGCCGGCGCAGGGGCAGCCCTGGCGCCGGGCGGGCTCGTGGTGCTCGGGATCGCCGTCCTCGCGCACGGGTGGGCGCCGAGGCTGGCGTGGGTGACCTGGGTGGTCGTCGGGTGGAGCCTCGTCATGGTGTGGGTCGGTGCCGCGCTCGACCTGCCGGAGTGGCTCACCGAGCTGACCCCGTGGGCGCCGCTGCCGCAGCTGCCGGTGGAGGACATGGACTGGCCCGTCGTCCTGGGGATGACCGGCCTGGCCGCCGCGCTGGTCGCCCTCGGGGCGGTCGGCTACCGCCGCCGCGACATCACCGGCACCTGACCTCCCCCACCCCACCGGGCGCCGCGCGTGGTTGCCCCCGCCCCACCGGGCGCCGCACATGGTTGCCCCCCGCCCCACCGGGCGCCGCACATGGTTGCCCCCGGACCCACCGGGCGCCGCGCATGGTTGCCCCCCGCCCCACCGGGCGCCGCACATGGTTGCCCTCCGCCCCACCGAGCGCCGCCGTGACGGCTCAGTCGCCAGCGAGCGCCTTGACGACCCGCGAGGGGGCGGGGCGGCCGAGCTGCTCGGCCATCCAGGTGCTGGTCGTGACGAGGGCGTCCAGGTCGGCGCCGTGCTCGATGCCGAGCCCGTCCAGCGCCCACACCAGGTCCTCGGTCGCGAGGTTGCCGGTGGCCGACTTCGCGTAGGGGCACCCACCGAGCCCCCCGGTCGAGGCGTCGACCACCCGCACGCCCCGTCGGACCGCGGCCATGGTGTTGGCGAGCGCCTGGCCGTAGGTGTCGTGGAAGTGGACGGCGACCTGCTCCATACCGATGCCGGCGTCGTCCAGGGCGTCGAGCAGCCGCAGCACGTGGCCGGTCGTCCCCACGCCGATGGTGTCGCCGATCGACAGCTGGTCGCAGCCCAGGTCCATGAGGCGGGAGCAGGCGTCCACCACCTGCTCGACCGGCACCGGCCCCTCCCACGGGTCGCCGAAGCACATCGAGACGTAGGCGCGCACCCAGGCGCCGGCGTCGAGGGAGCGCTTCACGACGGGCGCGAACATCTCGACCGACTCGGCCACCGAGCGGTTGAGGTTCTTCAGCGCGAAGGTCTCGGTCGCGCTGCCGAAGATCGCGACGGAGGTGACGCCCTGCTCCAGCGCGCGGTCCAGCCCGCGCTCGTTAGGCACCAGCACGGGTCGCTGTTGACCCAGCCCGTCCTCACCCAGCAGATCGAGCAGCTCCTCGGCGTCGCCCAGCTGGGGCACCCACCGCTGCGGGACGAAGCTGGTGAGCTCGACCGTAGTCAGCCCGGCGGCCAGCAGGCGCCGCACGAACTCGGCCTTGACCTGCGTGGACACGACGGACTTCTCGTTCTGCAGGCCGTCCCGCGGCCCGACCTCGTAGATCGTGACGCGCTCCGGCATCCCCGTCGTCGGCTCGGTCATCGGCAGCGTGCGCGTCATGTCGTCAGCCTGTCAGATGCCGCCAGGGCAGGCCGGCATCCGGACGACCCGTCGGATCGGCCCCGGCGTTCACGTGCGCGCCTGAGCCGATCGGTAGGGGCGTGTCGTCGGCCCCGGCGTTCACGTGCGCGCCTGAGCCGGTCGGGCCGGGCGTGTCGGGTGCGGCCGTCGCCGCGTGTCTCAGCGCAGCGCGAGGGCGGTGGCCACGGCGGCGGTGGCCGCCTCGTGCCCCTTGTCCTCGCTCGAGCCGGGCAGGCCCGCGCGGTCCAGCGCCTGGGCCTCGTCGTCGCAGGTCAGGACACCGAAGCCGACCGGCACCCCGGTGTCCACGCTGACCTGGGTGAGCCCGGAGGTCGCGGCCTGGCACACGTAGTCGAAGTGCGGGGTCCCGCCCCGGACGACGACGCCGAGGGCGACGACCGCGTCATACCCGTCCCGGGCCAGGCGGGCGGCCGCGACGGGCAGCTCGAAGCTGCCCGGCACCCGCACCTCACGCACGTCCTCGACGCCGGCCTCGGCGAGCGCCCGTCGGGACCCGTCCAGCAGGCCGTCCATGACCGTGGTGTGCCACGAGGCGGCGACGACGGCGACCCGCAGGCCGCGCCCGTCGACGCTGATGGTGGGTGCTCCGTGGCCGCTCATGCTGTGCTCCTGCTCTCGTGGGTCGTGCGGGGCTCGTGACTCCGGGACACCGGTTCCTGGGACCCGTCGCCCAGGAACCGATGTCCAGAAGGACCGGTCGGGGGATGCGCCGCCTCGGCCGACAGGTGGGGCAGGTGCCCCAGCCGCTCGACCTTGGTGCGCAGGTATGCCGCGGCCTCGGCGGGCGCGGGACGCCCGGAGGGCACCGTCTCGGCGACGGTCAGCCCGTGGGCGGTGAGGGCCGCGACCTTGTCCGGGTTGTGGGTGAGCAGGCGCAGGGGGCGCCCGGCCAGGCCCAGGTCCTCGATGATCGCCGCGGCGGCCGTGTAGTCCCGCGCGTCGACCGGCAACCCCAGGGCCTCCTGCGCGGCGACCGTGTCGAGGCCCTCGTCCTGCACGGCATACGCGCGCAGCTTGTCGATGATGCCGACGCCCCGCCCCTCGTGGCCGCGCAGGTAGACGACCACGCCGCCCTCGCGGGCGACCCGGGCCAGGGCGTCCTGCAGCTGCGGCCCGCAGTCGCAGCGGCGCGACCCCAGCGCCTCGCCGGTCAGGCACTCCGAGTGCACGCGCACCAGCGGGCTCGGGCCCGGGTCGGGGCGGCCCAGCAGCGCCAGGTGCTCGGTCCCGGTGACGAGGTCGCGGTAGCCGTGGACGACCAGCTCGCCGTGCTCGGTGGGCAGGGTGGAGCTGGCCACCCGCTCCACCCGGTCGTGCCGCTGCCGGTAGGCCACCAGCTCGGCGATGGTGAGGACCGGCAGGTCGTGGTCGGCGGCCAGCGCGTGCACCTGCGGCCCGCGCAGCATCTCGCCCTCGTCGTCGACGAGCTCGCCGATGACGCCGACCGGCGCGAGGCCGGCCAGTCGGCACAGGTCGACGGTCGCCTCGGTGTGCCCGGGCCGGGTCAGCACGCCGCCGGCGCGGGCGCGCAGCGGGATGAGGTGACCGGGGCGCCGCAGGTCGGCCGGCCCGCTCTCGGGGTCGGCGAGCACCCGCGCGGTGCGGCACCGGTCGCCGGCGCTGATGCCGGTCGTGACGCCCTGGGCCGCGTCCACGGTGATGGTGTATGCCGTGCGCAGCTCGTCCTCGTTGTCGCGCACCATGACCGGCAGGTCGAGGCGGTTGGCGACCTCCGCGGGCATCGGCGCGCACAGGAAGCCCGAGCTGTGCCGCACCGCCCAGCCGGTCCACGCCGGGGTCAGGGTCTGCGCGGCGAGCACGACGTCGCCCTCGTTCTCCCGGTCCTCGTCGTCGAGCACCAGGACCGGGCGTCCCTCCCGCAGCGCCGCGAGGGCCAGCGGGACGTTCGCCGCGCTCACCGGGCCAGCTCCGGGTCGAGCAGGCGCTCGGCATACTTGGCCAGCACGTCGACCTCGACGTTGAGCGCGTCGCCGGGTCGCCGGCGGCCGAGCGTCGTGAGCTCCAGCGTGGTTGGGATGAGCGAGACCTCGAACCAGTCCGGCCCCACCGCCGACACGGTGAGCGACACCCCGTCGAGGGCGACCGAGCCCTTGTGGGCGACGTAGCGCGCGAGGTGCGGCGGCAGCGCCAGCCTCACCACCTCCCACTTCTCCCCCGGGGTGCGAGACAGCACGGTCGTCGTGCCGTCGACGTGGCCCTGCACGATGTGGCCACCGAGCCGGCCGGGGACGGGCAGCGAGCGCTCCAGGTTGACCGGGTCGCCCGGGGTGAGCGCGCCGAGCGTGGTGACCGCGAGGGTCTCGGCCATGACGTCGGCCTCGAACCCCTCGTCGGTGTGCCGGGTCACGGTCAGGCAGACGCCGTTGACGCTGATCGAGGCGCCGTGGGTGGCGTCGGCGACCACCTGTGGGCCGTGGATCTCGACGACGCTGGCGTCACGGCCGTCGGTCCGGGTGACGAGCGTGCCGAGCTCCTCGACGATGCCGGTGAACATCATTCCTCCTGGGCGGGGCGGGTGGGGCGCAGCCGCAGCTGCAGGTCGGGGCCGAGCCGGGTCACCTCGACCAGCTCGAGACGGGCGGCGTCGGCCATGGTGCCGATGCCGAGGTCGGGTATGGCGTGAGGGCCGGCGCCGAGCAGGGCGGGGGCGAGGTGGACCAGCAGCTCGTCGACCAGCCCGGCCCGCCAGAAGGCACCGCCGAGGGTCGGCCCACCCTCCAGCAGCACGCTGTGGACGCCCCGGGCGCGCACGTCGGCGAGCACCTCCGTCGGGTCGTGGGTCCGCAGGTGGACGACCTCGCCGGGGTGCGGTGTGTCGGCAGGGCTCGTGCGGTCGGCTGTCGGGGCGGCGCCCGCGAGGCCCCGGGAGAGCTGGGACCCTGCGGGCAGGTCGCGGGTGCCCACGACGACGCGCAGCGGCTGCTCGGGCAGCAGCGCCCCCGTGTCGTCCCGGGCGGTGAGAGAGGGGTCGTCCGCGAGGGCGGTGCCGGTGCCCACGAGCACGGCACCGACCTGCTCGCGCACGGCATGCGCGGCCCGGCGGGCCTGCGGCGAGGTGATCCACCGGCTGGTGCCGTCGGCGGCGGCCACCCGGCCGTCCAGGGTGCTGGCGATCTTCCAGGTCACGTGCGGGCGGCCCAGGCGCGCGGCGCGGGCCCAGTCGGCGACCAGGTCCTCGGCCCCGGGGTGCGGCTGCTGACGCACCTCCACCCCGCCGGCGGCGAGCACCTGCGCACCGCCACCCGCGGTGGTGACGTCCGGCACGGCATACACCACCGCGGCGACGCCCGCCTCGACCAGCGCAGCGGCGCACGGCGGGGTGCGGCCGTGGTGCGCGCAGGGCTCGAGGGTCACGACGGCGGTCGTCCCGCGGGCAGCCTGTCCGGCGGCGGCCAGGGCGGCGGTCTCGGCATGAGGAGTCCCGGCGCCCCCGTGCGCACCCTCGGCGACGACGGAGCCGTCGGGGGCGAGCAGGACGCACCCGACGCGGGGGTTCGGGTCGCGGGCGGGGCCCAGGCGGGCCAGGTCGACGCCACGGTCCAGGGCGCGTCGGAGGGCGGCGTCGGCGATCGTCGACTGCTGGGTGGCGGTCACCTCACGTCCTTCCCGGTCGGTGCCCGGGGGGCGTGAGGGAGGACGAGGTCGGGACGGGGCCGTCGCCGAGGTCGGGCCGACGGCCCGACGGGGTGGCGACGGGAGGACCCGTCGACCCGCGCTGCCTCCCTTCCGGACTTTCACCGTCGGTCCTGGAGTTCCACCAGGTCAACCGGCCGCTGGCTGCGGTCGGGTCGCGGACTGTCACCGCCGGCTCGGAGTTGCACCGACCCCGGAGCGCGTATGTCGTTCGCCACCAGTCTAGCCCCGCGCCCGGACTGCTCCCACCGAGCGCCGCAGATGGTGGCCACCGTCCCTACCGGGCGCCCTCTGTGGTGGCCACCGTCCCTACCGGGCGCCGCAGATGGTCATCACCGCCCGTCCGCGCCGTGCCGTCGGCGACGCGCGGAATGCGGGAGGGGCGGCATACCGTTGAGCGCACGATGAACGGCCCCCTGATCGTCCAGTCCGACAAGACCCTCCTCCTCGAGGTCGACCACGAGAGCGCCGAGGCGGCGCGGCGCGACATCGCGCCCTTCGCCGAGCTCGAGCGCGCTCCGGAGCACGTGCACACCTACCGGGTGACCCCTCTCGGCCTGTGGAACGCGCGCGCCGCTGGGCACGACGCCGAACAGGTCGTGCACTCCCTCATCGAGCACAGCCGCTACCCGGTGCCGCAGTCGCTGCTGGTGGACGTCGCCGAGACGATGGCGCGGTACGGCCGGCTGACGCTCACCAAGGAGACCGTGGCAGGCGAGGACGAGCCCGTCCTGCTCCTGCGGACCACCGACCGTGCCGTGCTGGCGGAGGTGCTGCGGCACAAGAAGATCCAGCCGCTCGTCGGCGACCGCGTCGACGACGACACGGTGCGGGTCCACGCCTCCGAGCGCGGCCACCTCAAGCAGGAGCTGCTCAAGGTCGGCTGGCCCGCCGAGGACCTCGCCGGCTACGTCGACGGCGAGGCGCACCCGATCGGGCTGGACCAGGCCGACTGGTCGCTGCGGCCCTACCAGCAGCAGGCCGTCGACGGCTTCTGGGACGGCGGCTCCGGCGTGGTCGTGCTGCCCTGCGGCGCGGGCAAGACGCTCGTCGGTGCCGGGGCCATGGCGCGCTCGTCGACGACCACCCTGATCCTCGTCACCAACACGGTGAGCGCCCGGCAGTGGCGCGAGGAGCTGCTGCGGCGGACGACGCTGACCGAGGACGAGATCGGCGAGTACTCCGGGTCCCGCAAGGAGATCCGCCCCGTCACCATCGCGACCTACCAGGTGCTGACGCTCAAGCGGAAGGGCGTCTACCCGCACCTCGACCTGCTGGACGCCCGTGACTGGGGCCTCATCCTCTACGACGAGGTGCACCTGCTGCCCGCGCCGATCTTCCGGATGACCGCCGACCTGCAGGCGCGGCGCCGGCTCGGCCTGACGGCCACGCTGGTGCGCGAGGACGGCCGGGAGTCCGACGTGTTCTCCCTCATCGGGCCCAAGCGCTTTGACGCGCCGTGGAAGGACATCGAGGCGCAGGGCTACATCGCTCCCGCCGACTGCGTCGAGGTCCGGGTCAGCCTGTCCGACTCCATGCGGATGGCGTATGCCGTCGCCGAGCCGGACGAGCGTTACCGCTTCGCCGCCTGCGCGCCCGCCAAGGACGCGGTGGTGCAGCAGCTGGTGGCGCGGCACGCGGGCCAGCCCACGCTGGTCATCGGGCAGTACCTCGACCAGCTCGAGCAGCTCGCCGGACGCCTGGACGCCCCGCTCATCACCGGGGAGACGACCGTGGCGCAGCGCCAGGAGCTGTTCCGGCAGTTCCGCGAGGGCGAGATCAGCCTGCTGGTCGTGAGCAAGGTCGCCAACTTCTCCATCGACCTGCCGGAGGCGAGCGTCGCGATCCAGGTGTCGGGCACGTTCGGGTCCCGGCAGGAGGAGGCGCAGCGGCTGGGCCGGGTGCTGCGGCCCAAGGGCGACGGCCGCACGGCGCACTTCTACACCCTGGTCGCGCGGGACACGGTGGACGCCGAGTTCGCCGCCCACCGCCAGCGCTTCCTCGCCGAGCAGGGCTACGCCTACCGCATCGTCGACGCCGACGACCTCGACGCCGCCACCCCGGACCCCGCCTGACCGCCCCCTCCCTCCCGCACCGGACGCGTCGCCAGCACGCACCGGACGCGTGGCCAGCACGCACCGGACGCGTGGCCAGCACGCACCGGACGCGTGGCCAGCACGCACCGGACGCGTGGTCGGCATACACCGAGCGCACGGTCGGGTCTCTGACGCACCCATCGCGAGTCCGGAGCGCACCAACCACGCGTCCGGTGGAGTCGGAACAGACGTCCGGTGGAGCCTGAGCCCGCGTCCGGTGCGAGAGGGCGCGCGCAGGGGATTCCCAGGAAACCTCCAGGGTGCGCGCGCACCATGGGTGTATGACCGCGAGCCAGACCGAGCCGGAGGCCACGCTCCTCGTCGTCGAGGACGAGACCAACATCCGCGAGCTGCTCACGACCAGCCTGCGCTTCGCCGGTTTCGCCGTCCACGCCGCGCCCGACGGACGCAGCGCCCTGCAGCTGTCCGGCGAGCACGACTTCGACCTCGCCGTCCTCGACATCATGCTCCCCGACATGGACGGCTTCACCGTCACCCGCACGCTGCGCGAGCGCGGGCTCGACCTGCCGATCGTCTTCCTCACCGCGAAGGACTCCCTGGACGACAAGATCAAGGGGCTGACCGTCGGCGGCGACGACTACGTCACCAAGCCGTTCAGCCTGGAGGAGGTCGTGGCCCGCATCCGGGCCGTGCTGCGCCGCACCCGGGTCGCCGACGAGGGCGACGACCACGCGCTGCGGGTGGCCGACCTGGAGCTCGACGAGGACAGCCACGAGGTGCGCCGGGCCGGCAAGGTCATCGAGGTCTCCCCCACCGAGTTCAAGCTGCTGCGCTACCTCATGCTCAACCCGGGCCGGGTGCTGTCCAAGAGCCAGATCCTGGACCACGTGTGGGACTACGACTTCCGCGGCGAGATGAACATCGTCGAGTCCTACATCTCCTACCTGCGCCGCAAGATCGACGTCGTGGGCGAACCCCTCATCCACACCAAGCGCGGCGTCGGCTACGTGCTGCGCGAGCCGCGCTGAGGCGGCATACCCCTCCGTGCTGCAGCACCTGCGCCGCGCCGCCTACACCAAGCTCCACCGCCTCTCCCTCACCCGCCGCCTGGTGACGGTGCTGGTGCTCCTCGTCCTCGCCGCGTACCTGCTCACGACGTCGGTGACGATCACCATGCTGCGCGGCTACCTCGTCGACCGGGTGGACACCGACCTCGAGACCTACATCAGGCCCCTGGCCGAGCGGGTCTCGGCCCAGCTGCTCGAGGACGCCACCGGGCGGCAGGACACCAGCGCGGAGCTGTGGCTGCCCCCGAACAGCTACTACATCCTGCTCACCCCTCTGGACGAGTCCGCCCCTCCGGTCTCCCTCGCCTCCCGCGGCATGGACGACACGCCGGCCCTCAGGCGCGTCGGCATCGACGACGACCGCCTCGGCGAGCCGTTCACCGTCGGCAGCGACCAGGGCGTCGGGACCTGGCGGGTTCTCGCCCTCCCGCTGGACAACGAGCAGGGGCTGGTCTCGGGGACGATCGCGGTCGCCCTCCCCCTCGACGAGGTCGACAGCACGACCCGGCAGCTGGCCTTCCTCACCATCGTCATCGGGCTCACCACGATGGTGGTCGTCGGGGTGCTGGGCTGGTTCGCGGTACGCCGCGCCTTCCGCCCTCTCACCCGCATGGAGGACACCGCCGCCGCGATCGCCGGCGGCGACCTCGCCCGCCGCATCCCCGCGCACGGCGCCCAGGACGAGGTCGGCTCGCTGTCGGACTCGCTCAACCGCATGCTCGCGCGGATCGAGCACTCCTTCGCCGTCCGCGAGGCCTCCGAGCAGCGGATGCGCGACTTCGTCGCCGACGCGTCGCACGAGCTGCGCACCCCGCTCGCCACGGTCAAGGGGTATGCCGAGCTGCACCGCTTCGGGGCGATGTCCGACCCCGAGGACGTCGCCGGGGCGATGCGCCGCATCGAGGACGAGGCGACCCGGATGACCCGGCTCGTGGAAGACCTCCTGACGCTGACCCGGTGGGACTCGGAGCCCCAGATGGTGCCGACCCGGGTGGACCTGACCGTGCTGGCCTCGGACGTCGTGCAGGACGCGCGGGTCCGGGCCCCGGACCGGACGGTGCACCTCGTGCCCCTCGACGGCGCGCCGCCCGACGTCACGCCCGAGGTCGTGGGTGAGGACGGCGCGTTGCGGCAGGTCCTCACCAACCTGGTGGCCAACGCCCTGGCCCACACCCCGGCGGGGACGGCCGTCGAGGTGGCGCTCGGCCGGGTGCACGACACCGTCGTGGTCGAGGTGCGCGACCACGGCACCGGCCTGGACGAGGACACCGCCGAGCGGGTCTTCGAGCGCTTCTACCGCGCCGACAAGTCCCGCAGCCGGGCCTCGGGCGGGACCGGGCTGGGCCTGGCCATCGTGGCCGCCATCGTGGGCCGCCACCAGGGGACGGTCCGGCACCACCCGACGCCGGGAGGCGGCGCGACCTTCCGGGTCGAGCTGCCCGCGGACCGACGTCCAGCGGATTCCTAGTCGACACCCAGGCAGCACCGACCTGCGGGTGGTGTCATGGGTCCCATGACCACCCCAGAGCACGACCCGCAGGGCCCGGCGTACGGGCAGCGCTCGGACGACGTCACCGCACCCGTCCCGACGACCCCGCAGCAGGGGACCGCCACACAGCCGGTCCCGGCCTCCGCGCACCAGGGCCCCACCACGACCACCGCCACCCGCCGTCCGCGGGAGCGCCGTCGCTACGGCGACATCGCGGTCGCCAGCGTGCTCGCCGCGCTGCTCGCCTCCGGCGGCACGTTCGCGGCGGTGGAGCTGGCCGGGGACTCCCCCGCCACCCAGAGCAGCTCGTCCGGCGACACCGCCGCCGCGGAGACGGCCGACGGCGCCGCCCGCGGCACCACCGTCTCCCTCACCGGGGAGCAGGACTGGGCCTCCGTCGCGGAGGCCGTCACTCCCAGCACCGTCTCCATCGCGGTCGCCGGTGCGGCCGGCGAGGGCTCCGGGTCGGGTGTCGTGTGGGACACCGAGGGGCACATCGTCACCAACGCCCACGTCGTGGCCGGGGCGCAGGAGGTGCAGGTGACCCTGCCCGGCGGCCGGTCCTACCCCGCCGAGGTCATCGGCAGCGACCCCTCCAGCGACCTCGCGACGCTGCAGCTGGGCACCGTGCCGGACGACCTGCAGCCCATCGCCCTGGGCGACGACGGCGCGCTGGGGGTCGGCGACCCGGTCATGGCCGTCGGCAACCCCCTGGGGCTGTCCGGCACCGTCACCACCGGCATCGTCAGCGCCCTGGACCGCCCGGTGACCACCCAGGGCGCCTCCGGCGACCCCGCCGACCCGGGGGCTGCCGTGGTCACCAACGCCATCCAGACCTCCGCGGCGATCAACCCCGGTAACTCCGGCGGCGCGCTGGTCAACGCGGCCGGCGAGCTCGTGGGCATCAACTCCTCCATCGCCTCGCTCCCGACCGGTGGCGCCGGGCAGAGCGGCTCGATCGGCATCGGCTTCGCCATCCCGTCCGGGAAGGTGCAGCTCATCGTCGAGCAGCTCATCGACACCGGCACGGCGACCCACGCCTTCCTCGGGGTGGGGCTGGACAACGCCCAGGCCGAGGTGGACGGCGCCACGCTCACCGGCGCCGCGGTCACCCAGGTGGAGCCCGGCTCCCCCGCCGAGGGTGCCGGTATGCGGTCCGGTGACCTCATCGTCGGCATCGACGACGACCCGGTCACCAGCGCCACCGCCCTCGTCGGCCAGGTCCGCGAGCGCGGCACCGGCGACCAGGTGCGGGTGTCCTACATCCGCGACGGCGAGCAGGCCGAGGTCACGGTCACCCTCGCCGCCCGGCCGGACGAGCAGCGCTGAGCCACCGGCACAGCGGCCTCCGTCGCCCGCGGGGCGTCTCCCAGCCGGTTGGTCATCTGACAGCCCCCTCGAACAGGCTGACGGCTGACCAACCGGCTGCCGGATGACGGCCCGGCCGACAGTCGGGCACCGAGTTCAGCGGGCCCGCGCCACCCGGCCCTCGTCCCAGACCGGGCCGTCGGTCTCCCGGACCCGGCCGTCGGCACCCAGGACGAGGAAGCGGTCGAAGGACGCGGCGAACCACCGGTCGTGGGTGACGGCGAGCACCGTGCCCTCGAACGCCTCCAGGCCCTCCTGCAACGCCTCCGCGGAGTGCAGGTCGAGGTTGTCGGTGGGCTCGTCGAGCAGCAGCAGGGTCGCGCCGGACAGCTCGAGCAGCAGGATCTGCAGGCGCGCCTGCTGGCCCCCGGAGAGCGACTCGAAGCGCTGCTCGCCGGCCCGGGCCAGCTCGTAGCGGTCGAGGACCCGCGCGGCCTCCTCGCGCGGCATACCCCGCCGGTGGTCGTCACCGCGGTGCAGGATCTCCAGCAGGGTCCGCCCGCGCAGGCTCGGGTGGTCGTGCGTCTGGGCGAACCAGCCCGGGCGCACCCGGGCGCCCAGGCGGGCCACCCCCGTGTGCTCCACCGGCGCGGGGACGACGTCGCCCACCGGCCGCTGGCCGGGTTCGGGGTCGCTGCCGCCGGCCGCGAGCAGCCGCAGCAGGTGCGACTTGCCGGACCCGTTGGAGCCGAGGACGGCGACCCGGTCGCCGTACCAGACCTCGAGGTCGAAGGGGCGCATCAGCCCGGTCAGCTCCAGACCCTCGCAGACGACGGCCCGTTTGGCGGTCCGCCCGCCGCGCAGCCGCATCCGGACCCGCTGCTCGTGCGCCACCGCCTCCGGCGGCCCGGCCTCCTCGAAGCGGCGCAGCCGCGTCTGCGCCGACTGGTACTGGCTGGCCATGTCGGCGTTGTAAGCGGCCTTGGCCTTGTAGCGCAGCATCAGCTCGCGCAACTTGGCGTGCTCCTCGTCCCACCGGCGGCGGGCCTCCTCCAGCCGCTCGTTGCGCTCGGCGCGGGCCTCGTGCCAGGTGGCGAAGCTCCCCGGGTGCACCCACAGCGTGCTGCCGGCGGCGCCGGGCTCGAGGGTGGCCACCCGGGTCGCGGCCCGGGCCAGCAGCTCGCGGTCGTGGCTGACGAGCAGGACCGTCTTGGCGCTGGCCCGCAGCTGTTCCTCCAGCCACCGCTTGCCCGGCACGTCGAGGTAGTTGTCCGGCTCGTCCAGCAGCAGCACCTCGTCGGGCCCGCGCAGCAGCGCCTCGAGCGCCAGCCGCTTCTGCTCCCCGCCGGACAGCGTGTCCGTCCCCCGCCACTGCGCCTGCTCGAACGGTATGCCGAGGGCCGCGACCGTGCAGACGTCCCACCGGGTCTCCTGCTCGTAGCCGCCGATGTCGGCCCAGTCGGCCAGCGCCTGCGCGTAGGCGAGCTGGGCCGGCTCGTCGTCGACGGTCATGACCGCCAGCTCGGCGTCGTCGAGCGCACGGGCGGCCGCCCGGACGCGCGGCGGGGCCACCGACACCAGCAGGTCGCGCACGGTCGGCGGGGAGGCGTCGGCGGCCACGTCGCGGCCCAGGGTGCCGATGAGCTGCGGCATCACGCCGAGCCCGCCACCCCGCGACACCGAGCCCTCGTGCGGGCGCAGCTCGTCGGCCACGATCCGCAGCAGCGTGGTCTTGCCGCTGCCGTTGGGCCCGACCAGGGCGACCCGTGCGCCGTCGCCGACGCGCAGGCCCACGTCGCGCAGCAGCGGGCGGCCGTCGGGCAGGGTGAAGCCGACGCCGGAGACCTCGACATGACCCATGGGGCCATCCTGCCGTCACCACCCCGTCAGCCCCACCCCATTTTCCGGGCTCCCACCGGATCGGCGACGCACCGCTCCCCGGCAGCATTGATACCTTGACCCGTGCGTGCGCCCGCCCCCGCGGACGCGCCCCCGACCCAAGGAGTCACCCGTGAAGATCGCTGTCCTCGGCGGTGACGGCTTCTGCGGCTGGCCCGCGGCGCTGCACCTGTCCGACCTCGGCCACGACGTGGTCATCGTCGACAACCTCGTCCGCCGACGGATCGACGAGGAGCTGGGGGCCTCCTCGCTCACCCCGATCGCGAGCCCGCAGGAGCGCCTGGCGGCGTGGGAGGAGGTCGGTGGCCGCCCCATGGAGCTGGTCGAGCTCGACCTGGCCCAGGACTACGACGACCTCGTCTCCTTCCTGCGGGCGCAGCGCCCGGACGCGGTCGTGCACTTCGCCGAGCAGCGCTCGGCCCCGTACTCGATGAAGTCGCCGCGGCACAAGCGCTACACCGTCGACAACAACACCAACGCCACCCACAACCTGCTCTGCGCCCTGGTCGAGACGGGCGTGGACGCCCACCTGGTCCACCTGGGGACCATGGGGGTCTACGGCTACGGCACGGCCGGTATGGCGATCCCCGAGGGCTACCTCGACGTCCAGATCGCCGGCGAGGACGGCACGCGGGTGGACCAGCAGATCCTCTACCCCACCAACCCGGGCTCGGTCTACCACATGACCAAGTGCCTGGACCAGCAGCTCTTCGCCTACTACGCCAAGAACGACGCGCTGCGCATCACCGACCTGCACCAGGGCATCATCTGGGGCACGCACACCGAGCAGACGCTGCGCGACGAGCGGCTCATCAACCGCTTCGACTACGACGGCGACTACGGCACGGTGCTCAACCGCTTCCTCATGCAGGCGGCCGTCGGCTACCCGCTGACCGTGCACGGCACCGGCGGCCAGACCCGGGCCTTCATCCACATCCGCGACATGGTGCGGTGCGTGCAGATCGCCCTGGAGAACCCGCCCGCGGCCGGTGACCGGGTCAAGATCTTCAACCAGATGACCCAGACCCACCGGGTGCGCGACCTGGCCGAGCTGGTCGCCCGGATCAGCGACGCCGAGGTCGAGCTGGTCCCCAACCCGCGTCACGAGGCGCCCGAGAACGAGCTGCACGTGCACAACGAGACCTTCCTCGATCTCGGCCTGGAGCCGACCCTGCTCGAGGAGGGCCTGCTCATGGAGGTGGAGGACGTCGCCCGGCGCTACGCCGACCGGGCCGACCTCGACAAGATCCCGTGCACCTCGGTGTGGACCCGGCAGCAGCAGGCGGGCGTGCCGGCCTCGCGCGCCGCCGCCGTGGAACGCACCGCCTGAGCCGGGCGACGGCATACCGGATGCGCATCGCGCTGTTCACCGAGGTCTTCCTGCCCAAGGTCGACGGGGTCGTCACCCGCGTCACCCGCACCCTGGACCAGCTCGCCGACCTCGGCCACGAGGCCCTCGTCTTCGCGCCAGGTGAGCCACCCAGCCGCTACGGGCCGCACCGGGTGGTCAAGGTCCGCTCGGTGTCGTTCCAGCCGTGGTACCCGGAGATCATGGTCGGGCTGCCGACCGCCCGGATCGCCCGGGAGATGCAGGCCTTCCACCCCGACATCGTGCACGCCGTCAACCCGGTGTGGCTCGCGGCGTACGGCGTCATCTCGGCCCGGCGGCGCAACCTGCCGCTGCTCGCGAGCTTCCACACCGACGTGCCGTCCTACACGACGCGTCTCGGCAACGGGCTGCACCTGCTGCGGGCCCCGAGCCAGGCGTGGATCACCGGGATGCACAACCTCGCCGAGGTCAACCTGTGCACGTCCGCGCAGATGGTGCAGCGGGCCCGGGAGGTGGGGATCCGCGAGGTCGACCTGTGGCCCAAGGCCGTCGACACCGAGGGCTACCACCCCTCGCGCCGCAGCAGGGAGATGCGCGAGCGGCTGACCGGCGGGCACCCCGAGGCGCCGCTGGTCCTCTACGTCGGGCGGCTCTCCCGGGAGAAGGACCTCGACCAGCTGCTGGAGCCCGTCCGGGCGCTCGCCGGTGAGGGTGTGCGGCTCGCCTTCGTCGGGTCCGGACCGGCCCGGCGCGAGCTCGAGGAGCTGTTCGCCGGCACCCCCACCGTCTTCACCGGCTACCTCGCCGGCGAGGAGCTCGCGGCGGCCTACGCCAGCGCCGACGCCTTCGCCTTCCCGTCGACGACCGAGACCCTCGGGCTGGTCGCGCTGGAGTCGATGGCCAGCGGGGTGCCGGTCGTCGGCGCCCGCGCCGGAGGCATCCCCTTCGTCATCGACGACGGTGTCACCGGCTTCCTCGTCGAGCCGGGCGACACGGCGGGGTATGCCGACCGCCTGCGCCGGCTCCTGCTCGAGCCCGGGCTCAAGGACCGCATGGGCGCAGCCGCCCGGGCGGACGCACAGACCCACTCCTGGCGGGCCTCGACCGAGTCGCTCGTCGACTCCTACGAGCTCGCGGTCGAGCGGCACGTCGGCCGCCGCCCGGTGCTCAAGCCGCTGCGGGCCCGCCAGCACCGCGACCTCCCCCCGCCCGGCCCCTGACCCACCCCCGCCCCACCGAGCGCCGCGAATGGTTGCCCCACGCACCACCGGGCGCCGCGAATGGTTGCCCCCCGACCCACCGAGCGCCGCCAATGGTTGGCCCCCCGACCCACCGAGCGCCGCCAATGGTCGCCCCGTCGTGGCTGCCGGCGGGGTCGGTATGCCGGTGCTAGCGTGCCGCCCATGGTGATCGACGGCGAGACCAGGACCACGGCCGAGCGCTCGACGTGGCGCAGCCGGTGGGGGGCGTTGGGTCCGGGGCTCCTGGCGGCGTCCGCGGCGATCGGCGCCTCGCACCTCATCTCCTCCACCCAGGCGGGGGCGCTCTTCGGCTGGCAGCTGGTCTGGCTCATCGTCCTCGCCAACGTGCTGAAGTACCCGTTCTTCCGGTTCGGCCCGCAGTACGCCGCCGAGACCGGCCGCAGCCTGGTCGAGGGCTACGCGCGGCGCGGGAAGGCATACCTCTGGGTGTTCTTCGTCCTCGCCGCGGTGTCCTCGGTCATCTCCACGGCCGGCGTCGCGCTGCTGTGCACGGTCATCCTGGCCTACCTGCTGCCGGCGTCGTGGGGCCTCGGCGTCCCCGTGCTCGCGGCCGGGCTGCTCGCGGTGACCTGGCTGCTGCTCGTCGGCGGCCACTACAAGGCCCTGGACGGCGTCACCAAGATCATCATGGTGCTCCTGGCGCTCTCGACCGTCGTCGCCGTGGTCATGGCCGCCTCCCAGGGGCCGGTGCGTCAGCCCGACTTCGTGGACCCCTCGCCGTGGACGCTGGCCACCCTGCCCTTCCTCGTCGCGGTCATCGGCTGGATGCCCGCGCCCATCGAGATCAGTGCGCTGAACTCGCTGTGGGTCAAGGCCAAGGGCACCGACCGGCGGCTCGCTGTGCGCGACGTGCTCTTCGACTTCAACCTCGGCTACGTCGTCTCCACGGTGCTCGCCGTCTTCTTCATCGGGCTCGGCGTCTTCGTGCAGTACGGCAGCGGCCAGGAGATGGAGATGGCCGGCGGCGCCTACATCCCCCAGCTCATGAGCATGTACGGCGCCGCGATCGGGCAGTGGGCGGTGCCGCTCATGGCGCTCATCGCCTTCGCCTGCATGTTCGGGACGGTCATCTCGGTCGTCGACGGGTATGGGCGCGCGGCCGCCGAGTCGCTGCGCCTCATCCGAGGCCAGGACCAGATGAGCCGCCGCTCCAAGGACGTGTGGATCACCGGCATCTCGGTCGTCGCGCTGGCCATCGTCGTCTGGATGAGCGCCTCCCTCGCCGACATGCTGCGCTTCGCGATGGTCAGCGCCTTCCTCACCGCCCCTGTCTTCGCGTGGCTGAACTTCTCGATCATCCGCAGCGAGCGCCAGCTGTCGACGAGCATGCGGGTGCTGTCCTACGCCGGGCTGGTGTTCCTCGTCGGCTTCACCCTGCTCTTCCTGGCCTCGCAGACCGGCCTGCTGGCCTGATCAGGAGCTGGACCGTCGCTTCCGGCCCGGAAGGGCGGGACTGCACCGGGTATGTCGTGAGACCCCCGGCGGGCGACATGTCCGCTGCAGTCGCGCAGCACCGGTGGCCGGCTCAGCCGTCGGAGAGGTGGGCGTTGACCCGGTCCACCTTCTCGGTGAGCTGACCGGCATACCCGGGGCGCAGGTCGGCCTTGACCACGAGCGAGACGCGTGGGGAGTGCTGCGCCACCGCGTCGCACGCCGCCTTGATGACCGGCATCACGTCGTCCCACTCCCCCTCGATGGTGGTGAACATCGAGGTGAGCTCGTAGGGCAGCCCCGAGTCGCGGACCACCCGGATCGCGTCGGCGACGGCCGCGCTGACCGAGCCGGACTCGTCGGCGGACTGGGTGGGGGCGACGGAGAAGGCGAAGAGCATGCCACCACGCTAGCCCTCGGGCGGCAGACCGGCCCGACCGGCAACCAGTGGGGACGCCCGGTGGGTGTCAGGGCAACCATTGGCGACGCCCGGTGGGTGTCAGGGCAACCATTGGCGACGCCCGGTGGGAGTCAGGGCAACCATGCGCGACGCCCGGTGGGGGTATCGTGCTCCTTTCCCCTCCTCACCACCGCCCTGCGAGGTATGCCGCGATGCCCGCTCCCCCGACCGACCCGCGCGCCGAGCTCGCCGCCGAGCAGGCGCACCTCGCGCGCGCCCGGACCGAGCTGGGCCGGATGCGCGACCACACGCTCTCCCTCACCGCCGACGGCGGCGACGCGATCGCCGGCGAGGCGCTCGCGCACACCCTCTGGCTGCGGGCCAAGGCCCTGCAGGACGACCCCGGCACCACCCTCTTCTTCGGCCGCCTCGACCTGGAGGCCGGTGACGACGCCGGCGAGCGCCTCTACATCGGCCGGCGCCACGTCTCGGACGCCGACGGCGACCCGGTGGTCGTCGACTGGCGCGCCGGGGTGTCGACGCCGTTCTACCGCGCGAGCAGCGCCGAGCCGATGGGGGTGCGGCGGCGACGGAGGTTCGGCATCGAGGACGGCCGGATCACCGCGCTGGAGGACGAGCTGCTCGGCGAGAGCGCGTCGACCCCCGCCGCCGGCCAGGCCGGCGCGAGCGAGCTGCTGGCCCGGGAGATCGAGCGCCCGCGCATCGGCCCCATGCGCGACATCGTCGCGACGATCCAGCCCGAGCAGGACGAGATCGTGCGGGCCGACGTGGGCACGACGCTGTGCGTGCAGGGCGCCCCCGGCACCGGCAAGACCGCCGTGGGGCTGCACCGCGCGGCCTGGTTGCTCTACGCCTTCCGCGAGCGGCTCGCGCGCACCGGCGTCCTCGTCGTCGGCCCCAACCGCGCCTTCCTCGAGCACGTGGGCGCGGTCCTGCCCTCGCTCGGCGAGATCAGCGTCCGCCACACCACCGTCGAGGAGCTCGTCGGCGGCCACGGCCGGGCCCGGGCCACCGACACGACCGAGGTCGCCCGGCTCAAGGGCGAGGCGCGGATGGCCGACGTGCTGCGCGCCGCGCTCTGGGCGCAGGTCGGGCCGGCGACCGAGCCTCTCGTGGTGCCGCGGGGGTCTCGCCGGTGGCGGGTGCCGGCGTACGAGGTCCAGGACATGCTCGACGAGCTGCGCACCCGCGGGGTGGGGTATGCCGCCGCCCGCGCCATGCTGCACCAGCGGCTGGCGCACGCGGTCATGGTCTCGATGGAGCGCTCCGGCGACTCCCCGGACGACCGGGTGCAGGACGCCGTGGCGAGGTCGGCGCCGGTCAAGGCCTACGTCAAGGCGGTGTGGCCCGAGGCCAGACCCGCCGCGGTGCTGGCGCACGTGCTGACCACGGGCGAGCACCTGGCCGACGACCAGCGGGCCGTGGTGTGGGACAAGCCCCCTCGCTCGCCGGGTTCGGCGCGGTGGAGCGAGGCCGACCTCGTGCTCCTCGACGAGCTCGCCGACCTCGTCGACCGCACGCCGAGCCTGGGGCACGTCGTGCTGGACGAGGCGCAGGACCTCTCGCCCATGCAGCTGCGGGCGGTCGGGCGGCGGGCCTCGACCGGGTCGCTCACCGTGCTGGGCGACCTGGCGCAGGGCACCACCCCGTGGTCGACCACGTCGTGGGAGGAGTCGCTGCACCACCTCGGCAAGGAGCTGGCGGCCGGCTCGACCCACCTGGTCGAGCTGGTCCGCGGCTTCCGGGTGCCCTCGTCGGTCATCGAGTTCGCGGCCCGGCTGCTGCCCTCGATGGCTCCCGACCTGGCCCCGCCGGAGTCGGTGCGCTCCAACCCCGGCCGGCTCGACGTCGTGGCGGTCGAGGACGCCGTGACGGGTGCGGCGGAGGCCGTCAGCGGGGTGGCCGCGCAGGAGGGCTCGGTGGGGGTGATCGTGCCCGACGCCTGGCTGGGGCGGGTCGCCGTGGCGCTGACCTCAGCGGGGCTGGTGCACGAGGTGCTCGACGGGCAGCACGCCTCGGAGGCCCTGGCCCGGGTCCCGCTCTTCCTCGTGCCGGCGACGGTGGCCAAGGGCCTGGAGTTCGACCAGGTGGTCGTCGTCGAGCCGGCCGCGATCGCCGCCGCCGAGCCGGACGACCGCACGGGCCTCCGCCGGCTCTACGTCGTCCTCACCCGTGCGGTCAGCGGCCTCACCGTCGTGCACGCCGAGCCGTTGCCCGGCCCACTCGCCGGGTAGGCGTCGGCCCCAGGCCGATCCCGCCCCGGGTGAGCAGACTCCTCAGGGACCACCGGGCTCCGCAGGCCACCACAGCGGTCCCGCGTGCCCGTCAGTCCCGAGGCTCCTCGCCGGTGAGGCTGTCGTGGGCCACGTAGTAGGTGGGGCGCCCGAGCTGCATGGTGTAGGTGCGGCCGACGTACTCCCCCAGGATGCCGAGGCACAGCAGCTGCACCCCGCCGACGGCCGTGACGACCATGAAGGTCGAGGTCCACCCGGGGACGGTGAGGCCGACGGCATACCCCACCAGGGCGTAGACCAGCAGGCCCAGCGCGACCGCCGCGCCGACGAAGCCCAGCCACGTCGCCAGCCGCAGCGGGGCGAGGCTCGCGCCCGTGATCGAGTCGACGGCCAGCCGGAGCATGCGCGAGAGCGGGTACTTCGAGGTGCCGGCCGCCCGCTCGTCGCGGCGGTAGGCGAGCACCCCGGAGGGGAAGCCCAGCGACGGCACGACGAGCCGCAGCACCCGGTGGTGCTCCGGCAGCGCGGTGACCGCCTCGACGGTCGCCCGCGACATCAACCGGAAGTCGCCGGCCTGCGTCGGCCCGTGGTCGGCGCCGAGGCGCCGCATCGTGTCGTAGTAGCCGTGGGCGGTGACCCGCTTGAACCGGGTGTCGCTGCTGCGGTCGTCACGCACGGCGTACACGACGTCCAGCGACTCGTCCCGGGCCAGCCGCACCATGTCGGCGATGAGCTCGGGCGGGTCCTGCAGGTCGGCGTCGATGGTGACGACGAGCCCCCCGCGGGCCCGCTCGAGCCCGGCCGAGATCGCGGCCTGGTGCCCGGCGTTGGCGCGCAGCCGGACCACCCGCAGCTGCGGCCAGGTATGCCGTTCGCGCTGCAGCAGCACGGGGGTCGCGTCGGTGCTGCCGTCGTCGACGACGAGCACCTCGTAGTCGAGCCCCAGGCCGTCGAGCACCGGGCGCAGCCGCTGCACGAACAGCGGCAGCACGTCCTCCTCGTCGAACACCGGCACGACGACGCTCAGCGCGGTCGCGCCCTGCCCTCCAGTGCTCATCGTGCCTCGCGGGTCGCCGGTCGGTGGTCGGCCGATCCTAGCCCGGCCCGCACGAGCACGAGCAGCAGCAGCGGGACGAAGGCCAGGACGTACCGCGGCCGCGCCTCGAAGATCATCAGGTATGCCGTCAGACCCCCGAGCGCGAGCACCCAGGTGGTGAGCAGCGGGTCGGGGCGGGCCCGCAGCAGCGCCACCGCGGTCGAGAGGACGACACCGAGCCAGACGCCCTGCACGAGGCCAGCCCGCCACGGGTAGAGCAGACCGGCGCCGCGGCTGGCGTCCGCAAGTGACGACCACGGCTGCGGCAGGCTGCTCGGCGCGACACCGTCGGCGCCCTCGCCGTGCGCCCAGAAGGTGCCGTCACCCCACACCCACACCGCCTTGGCCCCGAAGAACCGGGCGTTGCCCGAGAGCCCCCGCTCGGCGACCTGTTCCCAGGCCTGCTCGCGCAGCCGGGCGGCCCTCGTCGCGGGCTCCATGGCCGCCGTCGCGTCGACCTGCTCCTGCCGATAGGCGCCCCACCGCCTGACGACGGACTCCTCCTGCGAGTCCCAGGTGCCCATGGCGAGGAAGTGCTCGGCCGGGAAGGGCTGCCCCACCTCGGCCAGCCGCTCCTGGGACAACCCGGTGACCGCGCCGCTCGCCGTCGACACGGCGGCCACCGTGCCCGCGACCACGAGACCGAGCATCCCGGCGACCAGGACCGGTCTGAGCCGCCGGGTGCCCAGGACGACGAGGACGGCGGCGACGACGAGCACGACGGCATACGGCTTGAGCGCGACCCCCAGCCCCATGGCCACCGCGCCGAGCACCGCCCAGCCCCAGTGCCACGACCTGACGCAGCGCGCCATGGCGGCCGCCGCTACCGCCACCGCTGCCGCCGCCGGCAGGTCGGTGTAGGGCACCGCCACGTTCGGGGAGAGCCCGACGAGCACCGTGGCCAGCGCCTGGACCAGCGGTGACGCGCGTGGTCGCCCCAGCTCGACGCAGGCCCGCCCCAGCGCCCACAGGACCACGGCCACGCAGAGCACATGCGGCACCAGCACCGACGCCAGCGCGGGCAGACCCACCACGCCTCCTGCCTCGATCGCCCCCTGCTCCAGCGCCAGCAGCCGCACGTTGTGCGGGTAGCGCGCGAAGTAGACCAGCGCCTCCTCCGGCAACGCGCCCCCACCGGCCAGGGTGCCGGCACTCTCAAAGATCCGGCGCGCGTCCCAGCCGAACGGGACGAGCGCGAGTGCCGCGTGGACCGCGGTGACCGCCGTGCCGACGACGACACCCAGCCACACCGTGCGCCTCTCTGTGCCGCCTCCGCCGGGGCGCCCCGCCCGACACAGCCACCACACCAGCAGCCCCGACGCCGCGGCGGTCGTCGCCCAGACCGCCGCTCGTGGGAAGGCCATCCAGCTGTTCAGCGGAGCCACGAGGGCCACGACGACGGCAGCCAGCAGACCCACCCCGAGAGTCACGTGTAGGACACGCCCCACCGGTGCGCCTGCCCGTGCCTCGCCTCCCCCCACCACCATGCCCGCCACCATAAGCACCGCCGACGACAGACCCTGTCGACGCCACGCGCCTGGGGGCGAGACCCGCCTCGCCTCGCCCCGGCCGACGGCATACCGTAGGGCGGAGCATTCCCGCGTCATTCGAGGAGAGAGCATGCACCCCACCCACGCACCGCTGAGGATCGCCACCGGCGCCTTCGTCCTGAACTCCGGGCTCGGCAAGCTCAAGGCCGGTGAGGAGGAGGCCGAGCAGATGCACGGCTGGGCCTCCAGCGTCTACCCCGTGTTCAAGGACATGAAGGCCGGTGACTTCACCAAGGCCCTGGCCTACGCCGAGATCGGCCTCGGCGCCGCGCTGCTGCTGCCGACCGTGCCCTCCGCCGTCGCCGGGGCAGGCCTGGCCGCCTTCGGTGTCGGTCTCACCGGCCTCTACCTCAAGACGCCGGGCATGACCCAGGAGGACGGCATCCGGCCGACCCCGGACGGCATCGGCCTGGCCAAGGACACCTGGCTGGTCGGCGCCGGCCTCACGCTCGCGACCCAGTCCTTCCTCTCCGGCACCAGGCACGCCGCGCAGTCGGTCGCCGACGGTGTCGGCAACGCGGCGGGCGCCGTGGCCGGGGGCGTCACCGGTGCGGCCGGCGCCGCGGCCGCCGGGGTCACCGGCGCCGCGAGCTCGGTCGGCCACGGCCTGGTCGACGCGGTCGGCGTCGGCGGCAAGGGCAAGGGCAAGGCCAAGGGCACCCTGAAGGGTCTGTCCAAGGGCGCCCACGACGCCCGGGAGGACCTCTCCGAGGCGCTGTCCGACCTCGCGGAGTCGCTGCTCGGCAAGCGCTGACTCAGCCCAGCCACCTCTCGAGGCCGTCGCGCAGCTGCGCGGCGGCCTCGAGGTATGTCGCGCGCCGTCCGGGGTCGGTGGCAGCGGCCGCGACGCGGTGCAGGTGGGGCCGGATGAAGTAGGTCTCGTGCAGCAGGTGCACCTCGCGGCGCACCAGCAACGGGCCCAGGTCGACCGGTGCCCCGAGCCGCTCACGCTCGTCCGCGTAGGCGCGCGCCTGGGCGCGAACCTGCCGCCCGGTGAGGGCGGCGTACCACGGGTCGGCGTGCAGCGGCCCGCCACCGAAGGCGAGGTCGCGCGCGGGGTCGCCCACGTGCCCCCACTCCCAGTCGATGAGCCGCGGGACACCGCCGTCCACGACGACGTTGCTCAGGCAGGCGTCCCCGTGGACCAGGGCCGGCTCGGCCGAGGCGAAGGCCGGCAGGGCCTGCTCCATCCGCCGCAGCACCGCCGGCCACAGCGGCTCCAGCACGGTCGCCGCGCCGGGCTCGTGCTCGCGCCACCAGTCGCGGGCGGCGTGCGCGGCGGCCACCGGGTCAGGGGTGCCCGGGGCGGGCAGGCCGTCGGTGCGACCGCCCACGTGCAGCCGGGCGAGGGTCCGCGCGAGCGCCGCGAGCAGCGCATCGGTCCAGGCCGCCGGGGCCAGCACCTCACCGGGGACCAGGCTGCTGACGAGGTATGCCGTGGGGTCGTCCTCGGTCGGTGTCCGCGCCGCCACGGGTCGGGCGGCCAGCCCGTCGGGCACCCGGGCGAGCAGGTCGAGCTCGGCCTCGAGGCTCAGCGGCAGCTCGTGCACCGGCCGGTGCGGCACCCGCACGGCCAGACCGGGCTCGACCGACCACACCACGCACGACTCCCCGCGCCCCAGGAGGCGCACCTGCGGACGGCCCGGCGGCACGGCATACCCTGCGGTCGCCCACCACCCGGGGTGGGCGTCGACGAGGTCGGCGACCCCCTCGGCGTCCAGCTGGGTCGGCAGCACCGCCCGATCGTCGCACGGCGCGCCGTCCCGTCCGTGGGTCGCCACCCCGGCCCCGGTGGCGCGTGCCGCCCTCGGACGTCGAAGGTGGGTGGGGCCTCAACCGTGCGTCTCGTCGGACGGTCCGCACGCGGGCGTCGCCCTGGCCCGTGCCAGAGTGGTCGGGTGACCCACCCCGCCGAGGCCCTGCTCGACCGCTGGCTCGAGGACGCCGCCCTGCTCGCACCCGCCGCCGGCCGGGACCTGTGGCTCACGGAGGGCTCGCTGCTGCTGCGTGGGTGGTCGGAGCCGCAGCGGCGCTACCACACGACCGAGCACCTCACCGAGGTCCTGGCCGCCCTCGACGAGCTGCAGGCGGTCGGAGCGGTCGCCGCGGACGAGGCGCTCGTGGCGCGGGCCGTGGGGTGGTACCACGACCTCGCCTACGACCCCCGGGCCGCGCCCGGCAGCAACGAGCACCGCAGCGCGACGCTGGCCCGCGACCACCTGCACCAGCTCGGGGTCGACGACGGCACGGTCGACGCGGTCGAGGCCGGCGTGCTCATGACGCTCGACCACGAGGCCACCGGCGAGGGGGGCCCGACCGGGGACGCGGTGCACGACGCGGACCTCTGGATCCTGTCGGCACCACCCCCGCGGTATGCCGCCTACCGCGCCCAGGTCCGTGAGGAGTACGCCCACGTGCCCGACGAGGCGTTCCGTGTCGGACGGCTCGCCGTCATGGGGCCGCTGGCCGCGCGGGAGCGGCTCTACCGGACAGCGCACGCCCACGAGCACTGGGGCGACCGGGCCCAGGCCAACCTGCAGGCCGAGCTGGCAGAGCTCCGGCGGGCCTGAGAGCGGGTCGAGGGCCGCGCCGCACACCACCCGCATCACGTCCCACACGCGCACCACGCTGCGGAGACATTGCCCGACGCCGGGGATATCACCCCGGCTCACGTGACTTTCCCCGCAGCCGGATGCGCAGGGGGTCAGCGAGGCCTGTGTGGCGCACCTGCCGTCCGGTCACAGCCCACGGCACGGACGGCGCCTACCCCCGGGCCCACCACCACTCGGCGAGCGGCCACCAGGCGGCCGACCCCGCGACGTCCCGCGCCTCGGCCAGGCTCAGCCAGCGCGCCTCGAGGACCTCGACGCCGTCCGGCCGCAGCGGCACCGGGGACGGCAGCGTGACGGCATACACCTGGACGTAGTTGTCCCCCTCGTCCCAGCTGCGCACGCCGTGCCCGGGCGGCAGGGTGATCCGCTGGTAGCCCACGGCGACCAGACGCTCCTGCTCGATCTCCACCGCGATCTCCTCGGCGACCTCGCGCACGGCAGCCGCCCGCGCGGACCCGTCGGTGACCTCGCGCTTGCCGCCGGGCGCCCCCCAGCCCTCCCGGGTCGAGTTGCGCACGAGGGCCATGCGCTCGGGCACCCCCAGCGCCCGGGCCAGCACCACCGACGCCCCGGCGCCGAGCCGCTCCAGCGGGGAGGCGACGACCTCCAGCACGTGCGGGGTCGGCGCGGCCCCGGCGAGGCCGTCCTCGACCCGCGCCAACGGCCACTCCCCCTTGCGCTTGCGGAAGCGCAGGCCGCTGTCCCGCAGCCGCCGGGCCAGCTCGGTGCCGCTCACCTCGGACGCGCCCGCGGCGACGACCTCGGCATACCGCTCCTGGGGTATGTCGTAGTGGTCGCCCTCGAACGAGCGCTGCGGAATGCCGGCGCGCGCCGCGAAGGCGTGCAGCTCCTCCAGCGAGGTGTCGCTCGCGACGTGCGACCAGAGCCGTCCGTGCGCCTGCCAGCGGGGCGGGTCGACGAGGACGGTCATGCCCTGGACCCTACCTGTGGACAACTCCTGCGCGACCACGGCGAGGAGGGCTAGCGTCGTGACCACGAGGTGGCCGACCGGCCGCCGCAGAGGGAGGGAACCATGAGCAACACCTTCGCCGTCGACACGGCGCGGATCGCCGCCGCCTCCGGCGACATCGAGCGCATCGCGGCCAGCATCGAGGGGGAGGTGCGGTCGATGATGGCCAAGCTCAACGCGCTGCAGGACTGCTGGCGCGGGTCCGCCGCCGGCAGCTTCCACAGCGTGACGCAGGACTGGAGCGCCACCCAGGAGAAGGTCCGCACGTCGCTGCAGCAGATCTCGACGACGCTGCGGACGGCCGGCCAGGACTACGAGCTCGTCGAGCAGACCAACCGCACCCGCTTCACGCCGCAGTGAGGCCCGCCGCCTCGTCCGGCGCAGGAGGGTGGACGAGGCGCACGGTGTCCCGGGTCGAGCGCGATCCCTGCAGGTGCCGGGGGCGACCGCCGCGAGGTCCGCACGCCGGACCGAGGCGCGTCGCCGCGTTGTGCCGCACCCCCGTCGAAGCGGCCGGCGCGGGGCTCCCGCCCCGCCCGTCACCCGGCTCCCCGGGCACACGCCGACGGGCGGCCCCTCCGCGAGGAGGGACCGCCCGTCGGTCGTTGGTCGCTCGCGAGGAACGCGAGCGCGTCAGCTCTGACCCCGTGGGATCAGAAGTCCATGCCGCCCATGCCACCGTCGGCGCCGGCCGGCATGGCCGGGGCCTTCTCCGGCTTGTCGGCGATGACGGCCTCGGTGGTGAGGAAGAGCGCGGCGATGGAGGCGGCGTTCTGCAGCGCAGAACGGGTCACCTTCACCGGGTCGGCGACGCCGAAGCCCAGCATGTCGCCGTACTCACCGGTCGCGGCGTTGAGGCCCTCGCCCGGGGTGAGGTTGCGGACCTTCTCCGCCACGACGCCGCCCTCGAGACCGGCGTTGATCGCGATCTGCTTGAGCGGAGCCTCGATGGCCACCTTGACGATGTTGGCGCCGGTGGCCTCGTCACCGGTGACCGACAGCCCGTCGAACGCGCGGGACGCCTGGATGAGGGCGACGCCACCACCGGCGACGATGCCCTCCTCGACGGCGGCCTTCGCGTTGCGGACGGCGTCCTCGATGCGGTGCTTGCGCTCCTTGAGCTCGACCTCGGTCGCCGCGCCCGCCTTGATGACGGCCACGCCGCCGGCCAGCTTGGCCAGCCGCTCCTGCAGCTTCTCGCGGTCGTAGTCGGAGTCGGAGTTGTCGATCTCGGTGCGGATCTGGGAGACCCGGCCGGCGATCTGGTCGGCGTCGCCGCCGCCCTCGACGATGGTGGTCTCGTCCTTGGTCACGACGACCTTGCGGGCGGTGCCCAGCAGGTCGAGCTCGGCGGTCTCCAGCTTGAGACCGACCTCCTCGGAGATGACCTGGCCACCGGTGAGGATGGCGATGTCGGCCAGCATGGCCTTGCGCCGGTCACCGAAGCCCGGGGCCTTGACGGCTACGGACTTGAAGTTGCCGCGGATCTTGTTGACGACCAGGGTCGCCAGACCCTCGCCCTCGACGTCCTCGGCGATGATCATCAGCGGCTTGCCGGACTGCATGACCTTCTCCAGGAGCGGCAGCAGGTCCTTGACCGAGGAGATCTTGGAGTTGACCACCAGCACGTAGGCGTCCTCCAGGACGGCCTCCATGCGCTCGGTGTCGGTGACGAAGTAGGGGCTGATGTAGCCCTTGTCGAAGCGCATGCCCTCGGTGAGCTCGAGCTCCAGGCCGAAGGTGTTCGACTCCTCGACGGTGATGACACCCTCGTTGCCGACCTTGTCCATGGCCTCGGCGATCATGCCGCCGATCTCGGTGTCGGCCGCGGAGATGCTCGCGGACTGCGCGATCTGCTCCTTGGTCTCGACCGGCTTCGCCATGGCGAGCAGGTCGTCGTTGACCGCCTTGACGGCGACCTCGATGCCCCGCTTGAGGGCCATCGGGTTGGCGCCGGCGGCGACGTTGCGCAGGCCCTCCTTGACCATGGCCTGGGCCAGCACGGTCGCGGTGGTGGTGCCGTCTCCCGCGACGTCGTCGGTCTTCTTGGCGACCTCCTTGACCAGCTCGGCGCCGATCTTCTCGTAGGGGTCCTCGAGCTCGATCTCCTTGGCGATGCTCACACCGTCGTTGGTGATGGTGGGCGCACCCCACTTCTTCTCGAGCACGACGTTGCGGCCCTTGGGGCCGAGGGTCACCTTGACGGCGTCGGCGAGGGTGTTCATACCCCGCTCGAGACCGCGGCGAGCCTCCTCGTCGAAAGCAATGGTCTTGGCCATCTGAGTTGCTTCCTCCACATGTGGATGGACGGGTGACCGGGTGCCGCCCGCGACGGACGAGCCAGGAGGCGCGGGGATCTGGTCTCCCCGGCTCCCGACCCTCGACAGGCCGGTCGGATTATCACTCTCATGCTGAGAGTGCTAGGTCCATGATGAGCACTCGGGGCCTCCGAGTGCAAATGACACGGCCGGTATGCCGTGCCCGCGACGGTCGCGGGCGCCGGTCGGCACGACCCGCCGTCGCCCGGTCGCCGGTCCGCGCTGCGTCAGTGGCGCAGCTCGAGGGTCCGCACGGCCGCCAGGCGCAGCGTGTCCTCGCCCAGACCCAGCCCCCTCCCGGCGTTGGCCAGCGAGTCGACGCCGGCGATGCCGGTGCCCAGCACCTCGGTGAAGCGCTCCGCCATCGCGGCCAGCTGCTGGGCCTGGGTCTCGACGAAGGACCGGTCGACGACGCGCCCGTGGCCGGGGACCCAGGTGTCGGCCAGCTCGGAGGCGGGCTTGTCGAGCAGGGCGCTCAGCGTGGGCGCCCACTCCAGCGGGTAGGCGTCCTCCATGGCCGGGTCCGCCCCCTCCTCGACCAGGTCCCCCGCGAAGACGACGCCCGCGTCGGGCACCGCCACCGACAGGTCGTGGTCGGTGTGCCCCCGGCCGGCGAAGAGCAGCTCGACGGTGCGGTCGCCCAGCTCGATCGTCGTGTCGTCCTCGACGAGGTAGAAGGGCAGGACGATCTCGGTCTCCTGCACCTCCCGCGCCAGGCCTTCCCGCTCGGTGGCGCGCAGGTGCTCGACGACCTGGCGTCGCTGGTGCTCCCCGGTGCGCCGCAGGTCGTCGGCGGCACCGCTGTGGGCGTAGATCTGCGAGTCGCGGAACGCGACGTTGCCGAAGCAGTGGTCGTAGTGCGCGTGCGTGTTGACGACGACGAGCTCGGTGTCGGTGATGTCCCGCACCGACTCCAGGAGCTCCTGCCCCAGGGAGCGGTAGCTGCGGGTGTCGACGACGAGGGAGCGTTCGCTGCCCACCACCAGGCCGCAGTTGAGCTTGAGCTCCTCGTGCCGGCGGACGTGGACCCCGGGAGCCACCTCTCTCCAGGTCACCTCAGTCATGCCGCACGAGTCTAGGTGCTCACGGTCGGGCCGCCCGCCGCCCCGCCGGGCGCCCGCCAGGACACGGCAGGTCACCGACCCTGGTTACCGCTGGGTCACCCTCGAGTGGCGGACCCGGGTCAGGCACGGCATGGTGGGCCCGGCCATCCGCTCACCGCTGCGCCCGGAGGGGTTCAATGACGTTCCCGACCCGCATCCTCTACGCCACCGACGGATCCCCGAGCGCCGCTCTCGCGCGCGCCCGGGTGGTCGACCTCGTCCGGCACACCGACGCGGAGGTGCACGTCGTGCACGTCGCGCTGGTGTCCCCGTGGACCAACCCGACACCGCTGAGCCCCGGCCAGCGCGAACGCCTCCAGCACGAGGCGAGGCCGGTGCTCGACGCCGGCGTCGCCGCCCTGGAGGCCGAGGGGGTCGCGGTCACCGGGACCTACCTGCGCTCCGGCCGTGCCACCGACGAGATCCTGCGGCTGCGTGACGAGATCGACGCCGACCTCATCGTCATCGGCAGCCGGGGGCAGAACGCCTTCGTCCGGGTGCTCCTGGGCAACGACGCCGAGGGGGTCGTCCGGCACGCGCCGTGCGCCGTCCTCGTCGTCCGCAGCGAGGGGGAGACCCGATGACCACCGACGTGCTGCTGCCGCTGTCCGGCTCCTCCGGCGGGGGGATGCCCGACTTCACCGTCCGCGCCCTGGACCTGTCGGTGATCATCGGCTACCTCGTCCTCAGCCGGATCATCCCGCTGGTCGCCGGCGCCCGGATGAAGCGCAAGGCCCACGCCGAGGCCGAGGCGAGCGGCAAGGAGAGCGACGCCTCGGAGGACTACTTCCTCGGCGGCCGCAACTTCATCTGGCCCTTCGTCGGCCTCTCGCTCGTCGCCACCAACATGTCGGGGGCGACCTTCGTCGGGCTCGCGGGCGGCGCCTACGAGCAGGGCATCTCGATCTTCGCCTACGAGTGGATGTCGGCGGTCATCCTCGTCGTCTTCATCTTCTTCATCCTGCCGTTCTACCTGCGCTCCAAGGTCTTCACGCTGCCGGAGTACCTCGAGCAGCGCTACGACCGCCGCTCCCGGATGGCCTTCGCGGGGTTCAACCTCTTCGCCAACATGTTCATCGACATGGCCGCGGCGCTCTTCGCCGGGGCGGTCGTCGTCAAGGTGCTCTACCCCGACATCCCCATGATCGTCTCGGTGGCGGTGCTCGCGATCCTCGCGGCGATCTACACCGTCATCGGCGGGCTCGGCGCGGTCATGATCAGCGACTCGATCCAGGCCACGGTGACCCTGCTCGGCGGCGTCATCGTCCTCATCGCGACCTTCAACGCCATCGAGTCCTGGGACTCGATGGCCCAGGCGGCGGGCGACGAGAAGATGAGCCTCATCCTGCCGGCCGACAACGCCGACCTGCCCTGGCCCGGCCTCATCACCGGCGTGCTCGTCGTGGGGCTCTACTACTGGACGACCAACCAGCTCGTCGTGCAGCGCACGCTCGGCGCGAAGTCCCTCGACCACGGCCGGTGGGGCTCGCTGCTGGCCGGCTTCATCAAGCTGGCCTTCCTCTTCCTGTTCATCTTCCCCGGGGTCATGGCCATCTCGCTCTACCCCAACCTGGACAACCCCGACACGGTCTTCCCGACCCTGGTCTTCGACCTGCTCCCGGTCGGTCTGCGCGGGCTCATCCTGGCGGCCGTCATCGCAGCCATCACCTCGACCGTCGACTCCATCCTCAACTCGGCCTCGACCATCGTGACGATGGACTTCGTCAAGACGCTGCGCCCCGACACCTCGCAGCGGGCGCTCGTCTTCACCGGCCGGGTGGCGACCGTGGTGGCGCTGGTCGTGGCGATCCTCTGGGCGCCGTTCATCGCCCAGTTCGACACGCTCTACAACTACCTGCAGTCGGTGCTGTCGTTCTTGGTGCCGCCGGTCGTCGCGGTCTTCCTGGCCGGCATCGCGTGGAAGCGGATCAGCGGCACCGCCGCCTTCCTCACGCTGATCATCATGCAGCCGGTGGGACTCATCACCTTCGTCCTCACCCAGGTGCTGCCCGAGGAGCCCACGATCCAGTTCCTGTATGCCGCTGGCATCAGCACCGCGCTCTCGGTGCTGCTCCTCGTGGTCATCAGCCTGCTCGGACCGTCCCCGGACGAGTCGAAGACGGCCGAGCTGACCTGGAAGTCGGAGTACTGGACCGAGGAGTCGCAGGCGCTGCAGGGCACCGCGGTGTGGGCGAACTACCGGGTGATCTCGGTCGTCCTGCTGGCCCTGACGGCCGTCATCGTCGTCATCTGGGCCTGACCGGCACACCGGGGTATGCCGCCCCGCCGGGCCCCGCAGGGCCGCCCGGCGGGGCGACGGCACCCCCCTGTCAGCTGAGACCGGTGATGGTGCCGTCCTCGGCGATGTCCATCCCGAGCGCGGCGGGGACCTTGGGCAGCCCGGGCATCCGCATGATGTCGCCGGTGAGCGCGACGACGAAGCCGGCACCGGCGTTGACGACCAGCTCACGGACGGTGATGGTGAAGCCGCGCGGCGCGCCCAGCAGGGTGGGGTCGTCGGAGAAGGAGTACTGCGTCTTGGCCATGCACACCGGCAGGCCACCGAACCCGCCCTCGGTGAGCTCGGCCAGCTGGGCCCGGGCCGCGGGCGCGAAGTCCACCCCGTCGGCCCGGTAGACCTGCGTGGCGATCGTCTCGATCTTGTCCTGCAGCCCGGCGTCCGCGGCATACAGCGGGGCGTAGTCGCTGCCCCGCTCGCACAGCTCGACGACCTTGCGGGCGAGCTCCTCGCCGCCCTCGCCGCCGCGGGTGAAGACCTCGGAGAGCGCGACCTCGACACCGAGCTGCCCGCAGCGCTCGCGGACGAGGTCGAGCTCGGCGTCGGTGTCGCTCGGGAAACGGTTGAGCGCGACGACCACCGGCATACCGAACCTCTGCAGGTTCTCCAGGTGCTGCTCGAGGTTGGCGGTGCCGTCGCGCAGGGCGTCGAGGTCCTCGGTGCCGAGGTCGGTCTTGGCCGCGCCACCGTTGAGCTTGAGGGCGCGCACGGTGGCGACGATGACCGCGGCGTCGGGTCGCAGCCCACCGGCCGGGCAGACGATGTCGAAGAACTTCTCCGCCCCCAGGTCGGCGCCGAAGCCGGCCTCGGTGACGACGTAGTCGGCCAGCTTGAGCGCGGTGCGGGTGGCGAGCACCGAGTTGTTGCCGTGCGCGATGTTGGCGAACGGCCCGCCGTGGATGATCGCCGGGGTGTTCTCCAGCGTCTGGACGAGGTTGGGCTTGACCGCGTCCTTCATGAGCATCGCCATGGCCCCGGCCGCCTCGAGCTGGCCCGCGGTCACCGGCTCCTTGTCGTAGGTGTAGCCGACGACGATGCGGCCGAAGCGCTCCTTGAGGTCCTCCAGCCCGGTGGCCAGGCAGAGCGCGGCCATGATCTCGCTGGCGACGGTGATCTCGAAGCCGGACTCCCGGACGACGCCGTCGCCCTTCTTGCCCATGCCGACGACGATGTTGCGCAGGGCGCGGTCGTTCATGTCGAGCACGCGCTTCCAGGTGATGCGCTTGGGGTCCAGGCGCAGCGGGTTGCCCTGGTGCAGCGAGTTGTCGAGCAGCGCGGCGAGCAGGTTGTGCGCCGAGGTGATGGCGTGGAAGTCGCCGGTGAAGTGCAGGTTGATGTCGTCCATGGGGACGACCTGGGACCAGCCGCCGCCGGCGGCGCCGCCCTTCATGCCGAAGCAGGGGCCGAGCGAGGGCTCGCGCAGCGTGGTGATGGTGCGGGCGCCGATCCGGTTGAGCGCCATGGACAGCCCGACGTTGGTGGTCGTCTTGCCCTCCCCCGCCGCGGTGGGGTTGATCGCGGTGACCAGCACGAGCTTGCCGTCCGGCTCGTCCCGGAGCCGGTCGAGGACGTCGAGGGAGATCTTGGCCTTGTGGTGGCCGTACGGCTCGTACTCCTCCTCGCGCAGCCCCAGCTTCTCGGCCACCCGGCCGATCCGCTCCAGCGTGGCCCCCTGCGCGATCTCGACGTCGGTCAACATCCCTGCCTGCCTCCTTGCAGCCGGTGACCACGGGCGGGCCGGTGATCGTCAGCACGGCCTACGGTGATCGTCAGCACAAACTACAAGGCTCCTCCCGTGGCCCGGCAAGATGGCACCGGAGTGGCGTGGGTCACAGTCACCAGCCCGCTCCCGGCGCGCGTCGGACGTCCGGCCGGGCAGGCACGCTGCGGCAAATCACACGGGTGTAAGTCCCGTGCCGTAGACTCCTGGGCAGATCGGGCCAGACCGCCAGGAGGGAAGGACGCATCCATGGGTGCTGCCAGTCACGTGCAGCAGGTCGAGCCTCCCGTCGGGCTCTCTGCGCGCGACCAGGAGATCCTCGACTTCGAGAACCGCCACTGGACCTACGCCGGCTCCAAGGAGCAGGGCATCAAGGACCTCTTCGACCTGAGCTCCACGCGCTACTACCAGCTGCTCAACCAGCTCATCGACAGCGAGGCCGCCCTGGCGTACAAGCCGCTGCTCATCAAGCGGCTGCGGCGCGACCGCTCCCGCCGCCAGCGGGCGCGCTCGATGCGACGCCTCGGTATGCAGAGCTGAGGGACGGCATACCCTGACGGCGTGACCCCCACACCCCTGCGCGACCTCGTGCACCCGAGCTGGGCCGAGGCGCTGGCGCCCGCCGAGGAGACCGTCGCGAGGATCGGGGAGTTCCTGCGGGGCGAGGTCGAGGCGGGCCGGGGTTACCTGCCGGGCGGACCGCACGTGCTGCGCGTGTTCACCCGCCCGATGGAGGACGTGCGGGTGCTCGTCGTGGGGCAGGACCCCTACCCGACACCCGGCCACGCGGTCGGTCTCAGCTTCTCCGTCGCCCCCGACGTGCGGCCGGTCCCCCGGAGCCTGCACAACATCTACACCGAGCTCGTGGACGACCTCGGCGTGCCGCGGCCCAGCACCGGCGACCTGTCCCCCTGGGCCGACGCCGGCGTCATGCTGCTCAACCGCGTCCTGACCGTCCGACCGGGCGCCCCGGCCAGCCATCGCGGCCAGGGCTGGGAGCAGGTCACCGAGCTCGCCATCGACGCCCTCGTCCGCCGCGGCGGACCGCTCGTCGCGATCCTGTGGGGCCGCGACGCCCGCAACCTGGGCCCGCGGCTCGGCGACGTCCCCCGCGTCGAGAGCGCCCACCCCTCACCGCTGTCCGCCCGCAACGGCTTCTTCGGCAGCCGGCCCTTCAGCCGGGCCGACGAGCTGCTGCGCCAGCAGGGCGGCGGTCCGATCGACTGGAGGCTGCCCTGAGCACCGACCCCACCACCGCGACCCCGCCGCAGCACCGCCTGGCCGAGGGACGCGACCAGCACGCCCACCCGCTGCGGCTCGTCCACGGCGAGGCCGGCCCCACCGTGCACGGGCAGGCCGGGAGCATCCGGCCGGTCCCCCGCGCCTGGTCCCGCTACGTCGCCATCGGCGACTCCTTCACCGAGGGCATGAGCGACCCCGACCCGGCGACCCCGGACGCCTACGTCGGGTGGGCCGACCGGCTCGCGGGGCTGCTCGCGCCGCACGCCGACGGGTTCTCCTACGCCAACCTCGCCGTCCGCGGCCGCACGCTCACCGACGTCGTCGGCCCCCAGCTCGACGCCGCGCTCGCGCTGGGCCCCGACCTGGTGAGCATCGTCGGTGGCGGCAACGACATCCTGCGCCCACGCGCCGACATCGACGACCTCGCCGCGCGGCTCGACACCGCGGTGGCGCGCATCCGCGCGACCGGCGCCGACGTGCTCATGGCCACGCCCACCGACCCGGCCGGCGCCCCCATCATCGGCCGGACGCGCGGCCGCGCCGCGGCCTACATCGCGCACATCTGGTCGATCGCGCAGCGGCACGGCTGCTACGTCCTCAACCAGTGGGCGTGCGACTTCCTCAAGGACTGGCGCATGTGGGCGCAGGACCGCATCCACATGACCCCCGAGGGGCACCACCGCGTCGCGCTCACCGCCTACGTCGCGCTCGGGCACAGCGCCGACGAGGCCGACTGGCGCTCGCCGCTGCCGCCGCAGGCACCGGCGAGCGCCGCGGAAACGGTCCGCGGGCACGCCCGGTGGGCCCGCGAGTATGCCGCGCCCTGGGCCCACCGCCGCCTCACCGGCCGCTCCTCCGGGGACCGGGTGGTCGCCAAGCGCCCGCAGCTCGACCCTGTGGTCGTGCCGGGCACGACCCTGCCGCCGGTCGCGGACACCCGTGAGCCGTGAGGAGGGGACGATGACCGACCTCACGTCGCCCCACGGGCTCTGGCTCACCGTGCTGGCCCCCGACCAGCTCGAGGCGCTGCCGACCGACGGCCTCGGCTGGCTCGGCGTCGACCTCCAGCACGGCAGGTATGCCGTCGCCGACCTCCCCGGGCTGCTGCGGGTCGCCCGGGTGCCGGTGCTGGCACGCGCGGCCTCGGGCGACCCGGCGCACCTGGGCCAGGTGCTGGACACCGGTGTGTCCGGCGTCATCGTGCCGTCGGTGACCTCGGCAGAAGGGGCTGCCGCGCTGGTGCAGGCCGTGCGCTTCCCGCCCGAGGGGGTGCGGAGCAGCGGGCTGACCCGGGCGGTCATGACCGGCGGGCCGGAGCGCCCGCTGCTGCTCCCAATGGTCGAGACGGCCGGCGCCCTCGCCGACGTCGAGGCGATCGCGGCGCTGCCGGGGGTGGACGGCCTCTTCGTCGGGCCCTACGACCTGTCCCTCTCCCTGGGCCGGCCCGGGGTGACCGACGCGCAGGTCGTCGCGGCGATCGGGCGGGTGCAGCAGGCCTGCGCGCAGGCCGGGCTGCTGTCGGGCGTCTTCTCCGGCGACCGCGACCTCGACCCGGTGCTCCCCACGGGCCTGGACCTGCTCGCGCTCGACACCGACGTGACCGTCCTGCGCCGCGGGCTCGAGGCCCTGCTCGGCGACGCGGGGGGCCGGTAGCCCGCCTCGGGCGGCGACCGCGGTCGACCACCTCACGGTGGCACCGGCGCAGATGCGGCACTACGCTGCTGATCATGACGCAGATGCGGGTCTCTGAGGCGGCGGCGCTGTTGGGTGTCTCCTCCGACACGGTCCGCCGGGCCATCGACGGCGGACGGCTGACGAGCCACCGCGACGACGCCGGCCGCACCGTCGTCGAGGGGTCGGAGGTCGCCGCGCTGGCCCAGGAGCAGGCGCACCCGCCCGAGGTCGGGGTGGTCGGCACCTCCTCGGCCCGCAACCAGCTGCGCGGCATCGTCACCCGGATCGTCAGCGACACCGTCATGTCGCAGGTGGACATCCAGGCCGGGCCGTTCCGGCTGGTGTCGCTGCTGTCCACCGAGGCGGTCGAAGAGATGGGCCTCGAGGTCGGGTCGGTCGCCATCGCCACCGTCAAGGCGACCAACGTCGGCCTCGGGGTGCCCGCGTGAGGGGGTGCCGCACCGCCTCAGGGGCGCAGCCCCCACCTCCCCGCGTGAGGGCGCGACGGCATACCCCGGCGCTGGGGCTCGTCGCCCTGCTGGCGGCCGCGTCCCTCACCCTGGCGGCGTGCACCCGCGACGCCGCGCAGCCGGACAACGCCGACGAGCCCCAGGACGCGCTCACGCTGACCGTCCTCGCCGCGAGCTCGCTCACCGACGTGCTCGAGCCGGTCGTCGACAGCTTCGAGGGCGACCACCCCGGCCTGTCCGTGCGCACCAGCTTCGCCGCCAGCTCGACGGTGGTCCAGCAGGTCAACGAGGGGGCGCCCGCCGACGTCGTCGCGCTGGCCGGGGAGAGCTCGCTCGAGCCGCTGGAGCAGGACCGCCGGCACGGCCCGGTGAGCCTCTTCGCCACCAACCAGCTCCAGATCGCGGTGCCGGTGGACAACCCCGCCGGCATCGAGGGTCTCGACGACCTGCGAGCCGACGGGCTCACCCTCGTCGTGTGCGCCGAGCAGGTGCCGTGCGGGCAGGCCACCGAGCGCCTCTTCGCGCAGGAGGGCCTGCAGCCCGACGTCGCGTCCTACGAGAGCGACGTCCGGGCCACCCTCACCAAGGTCGAGCTGGGCGAGGCCGACGCCGGCCTCGTCTACCGCACCGACGTCGCCGCTGCCGGCGACCGGGTGGCCGGCGTCGAGATCCCGGAGGAGCGCAACGTCGTCAACCGCTACCCGGCCCTGGCCGTGTCCGACCGGGAGCTGGCCCAGTCCTTCGTCGACCACCTGCTGTCCGATCGGGTGCAGGCGCGCCTGGTCGACGCCGGCTTCGGCCCGGCGCCCGAGCAGTGAGACCGGCACCGACCCGGGAACGGCACACCTCGCGCTCGTGGTCGCTGCGGGTGCCGGCCCTCATCGGGGTGGCGTTCGTCGTCGTGCCCCTGCTGGCCCTGCTCGCCCGGACCGACTGGCCGCAGCTCGGCACCCACCTCTCCTCCCCCGTCGTCGGTCAGTCGCTGCGGCTCTCGGCCCTGACGACCGGGGTGACGATGGTGCTGGTGTGGCTGCTCGGCACCCCGTTGGCGTGGCTGCTGGCCCGCTCCGACCACCCGCTCACCGCCTGGGCGCGCGCCGTCATCACCGTCCCGCTCGTGCTGCCGCCGGTCGTCGGCGGCGTCGCGCTCCTCATGGCCTGGGGCCGGCGCGGGGTGGTCGGCGGCCCGCTGGAGGCGTGGTTCGGCATCACCGTGCCCTTCACCACCGTGGCGGTGGTCATGGCCGAGCTCTTCGTGGCGCTCCCGTTCTACGTCGTCTCCGTGGAGGGCGCGATGCGCGGGCTCGACCGCCGCGTCGACCAGGTCGCCGCGACGCTCGGGGCCGGCCCCGTCCGCACCTTCGTGCACGTGGTGGTGCCGCTGGTGCTGCCGGGCATCGCCGCCGGGTCGGCGCTCGCCTGGGCGCGCGCCCTCGGAGAGTTCGGGGCGACGATCACCTTCGCCGGCAGCTTCCCGGGCCGCACCCAGACCGCACCGCTGGGGGTGTATGCCGCGCTCGAGCAGGACCCGGACGCCGCCCTCGCACTGTCCGTGGTCATGCTCGCGGTGAGCGTGGTCGTGCTCGGCGCGCTGCGCAGCAGGTGGCTGCGGTGAGCGGGCTGCGGGCCGACCTGCGGGTGGACCGGGGCGAGGTCGTCGTCGAGGCCCGGATCGACGCCCCGCCCGGGGTGACGGCCCTGCTGGGCCCGAACGGCTCGGGCAAGACCACCCTGCTGCTGGCGCTCGCGGGGCTGCTGCGGGCCGAGCGGGCGATCGTCGAGGTCGACGGGCGGACCTGGGCCGGCGACGGCGTCGACCTCACCCCCGAGCGCCGCAGCGTCGGGCTGGTGCTGGCCGACCCGGTCCTGTTCGGGCACCTCAGCCTGCTCGACAACGTGGCCTTCGGTCCCCGTTCGAGGGGTGTGCCGCGGCGCGCCGCCCGCGACCGCGCCCGCGAGGAGCTGGAGCGGGTGGGGCTCGGCGACCTCCTGCGGCGACGGCCCGCCCAGGTCTCCAGCGGCCAGGCCCAGCGGGCTGCCCTGGCCCGGGCCCTGGCCACCGACCCGGACCTGCTGCTCCTGGACGAGCCGCTGTCGGCGCTGGACCCGCAGACCCGGTCCCGCACCCGGGCCGACCTCGCCACCCGGCTGCGGGACTACCCCGGTGTCACCCTGCTCACCACGCACGACCCGCTCGACGCGCTGACCCTGGCCGACCGGCTGCTCTTCCTCGAGGCCGGCCGGATCACCCAGACCGGCACCCCGGCCGAGGTCGTCGCCCGGCCGCGTACGGCATACGTCGCCTCGCTGGTCGGTCTCAACCTCCTCACCGGCACGCTGGTCCACGAGGACGGGTGGTCGGTGGCGCTGGGCGGCGACAGCCAGCGGCCGGCGGGCCACCTCGTGCTCGCCGAGGCGCCGCAGGGTGCCGCTGCCGGAGAGCAGGTCTGGGCCAGCGTCAACCCCGCGGCCGTCGCGCTCTTCTCGGAGCGGCCGCAGACCTCGGCCCGCAACCTGTGGCTGCTGCGCGTCGAGTCGGTGACCGTCACCGGGCAGCGGGCCCGGGTGCACCTCACCGGTGACGTCGACCTCGTCGCCGAGGTCACCCTCGGCGCCGTCGCCGCCCTCGACGTCCAGCGCGGCCGCGAGCTGTGGGCCGCGGTCAAGGCCACCGAGATCCATGCCTACCCCGCCTGACCGCACCGGACGCGTGCTCAGGCCGCACAGGACGCGTGGTCGGCACCGACCGGACGCGTGCTCAGGCCGCACAGGACGCGTGGTCAGCACCGACCGGACGCGTGGTCAGCACCCACCGGACGCGCCGTCAGAGGACACCGGACGCGTGGTCAGCACCCACCGGACACCCGGCGGGGACGGCAACCGAGGCTGCGACCACGTGGCCCGGTCGTCCGGTTAGCAGGTGACGCGACGTCCAGAACTATCGTCCTGCGCATGGTGCCAGTGACGCGCGTGCTCCCCACCGAGGAGGCCCGCGACCTCCTGGCGCTGGTCCGCGAGATCGCCGACGAGCAGCTGCTCCCCCACGTCGACGAGGCCGAGGCGGCCGCCCGGTTCCCCCGCGAGGTCTTCGCCATGCTCGGCCAGACCGGTCTGATGTCGCTGCCCTTCCCCGAGGCCTTCGGCGGCGGCGCCCAGCCCTACGAGGTCTACCTCCAGGCCGTCGAGGAGATCGCCCGCGGGTGGATGTCGGTCGCGGTCGGTGTCTCCGTCCACTCCCTCACCGCCTCCCCCCTGACCACTTTCGGCACCCCCGAGCAGCAGCAGGAGTGGCTGCACGGGATGCTCTCGGGCGACCAGCTCGGGGCCTACTGCCTCTCCGAGCCGCACGCCGGCTCCGACGTCGCCTCCCTCCGCACCCGGGCGGTGCGCGACGGCGACGACTACGTCATCACCGGGACCAAGTCCTGGATCAGCCACGCCGGGCACGCGGACTACTACACCCTCTTCGCGCGCACCTCCGACGACGGCGGCCGCGGGCTGTCCTGCTTCCACGTGCCCGCCGACGCCGAGGGCCTCGTCGTCGCCGAGCCGGAGCGCAAGATGGGCCTGCACTGCGACACGGTCGCCGAGGTCGTCTTCGACGGCGTCCGGCTGCCGGCCCGCCACCGCATCGGCGCCGAGGGTGAGGGTATGCCGATCGCGCTCGCCGCCCTGGACGCCGGGCGCCTCGGCATCGCCGCCTGCGCCGTGGGCCTCGCGCAGCGGGCCCTCGAGGTCGCCACCGCCTACGCCGCCGAGCGCGAGCAGTTCGGCCGGCCCATCGCCGGCAACCAGGGGCTCGCCTTCCTGCTGGCCGACATGGCGGCAGCGGTCGGCTCGGCACGAGCGACCTACCTGCACGCCGCGCGGCTCAAGGACGCCGGGCAGCCGCACGGGCAGGAGGCCTCGGTCGCCAAGCTCGTCGCCACCGACGCCGCCATGAGGGTGACCACCGACGCCGTCCAGGTGCTCGGGGGCTACGGCTACACCACGGACTTCCCGGTCGAGCGCCTCATGCGCGAGGCCAAGGTGACCCAGATCTTCGAGGGCACCAACCAGATCCAGCGCCTGGTGATCTCTCGTCACCTGCTGGCCGCCCGCACCTGAACCGCCGACCAGGCCGCCCCCCCCCCCCCCCCCCCCCACCCCCCCCCCCCCCCACCCCCCCCCCCCCCCCCCCCCCCCCCCCCCCCCCCCCCCCCCCCCCCCCCCCCCCCCCCCCC
>NZ_SDVA01000022.1 GCF_004153545.1 Serinicoccus sediminis
CGACGAGCGGTGGGTGCCCGTCTTCCTGCTCGTGTACGGCGTCGTGTCGATCGTCGGGACGTGGCTCGGCGGGCGTCTGGGCGACTGGTCGGTGCTGCGCACCCTGGTCCTCACCGGCACCGGGTCGACGAGCGCCAGGAGGGCGGCCGGCAGGTCGTCGGCCGCGGGCCGGTCCTCCGGCTGCGGCGCCATGCAGCCCTGCACGAGCTCGACCAGCGCGGGAGGCAGGGCCGGGGAGACCTCGGTCAGGGTCGGCCGGTCGAAGCCGGGCCCGGGACGCTCGCCCACGAGGCACAGCCAGGCCACCGCCCCGAGCTGGTAGACGTCCGACTCCGCGGCGGCCGGGAAACCCTCGAGCACCTCCGGCGCCACCATCCCGTCGTGCGCGTCGGTGCCCCAGCCCGCCAGCCCCTGCTCCCCCGCCACCCGCGCCGTGCCCAGGTCGCCGAGCAGCGGCATACCGTCGCTGCGGAAGAGCAGGTTGCCCGGCGAGACGTCCCCGTGGACCACCCCGGCCCGGTGCAGGTCGCCGAGGGCCCGGGAGATCGGGTGCAGCACCGTCACCAGCTCACCGGGCGACAGCAGCCGCCGACGGTGGAGGACCTGGGCCAGCGAGCCCCCGGCCGCCAGCTGGGTGACGACCGCCACCACCGGGTCGCCGGGGTCACCGAGCGGGAGCACGTCGTAGAGGTGCAGCACGTGCTCGTGCCGCAGACCGGCCAGCAGCCCGGCCTCCGCGAGCACCCCGGTCAGCGCGTCCGCGTCCCCGGCGCCCGGCCGCACCAGCTTGACCGCGACCGGGAGGCCGTCCACCCGGCGGCGCGCCCGCCACACCTGCCCGCTCCCCCCGGACCCCAGCCGGTCGAGCAGGTCGTAGCCGGGGACGGTGGGGATCGTCATACCGACAGCGTGCCCGGCCGGGCCGCAGCCGCGCAGGAGTTGTCCACAGCCCCCGCAGGAGCGGGGTCTACAGTGCAGGTATGCGGTTCGAGCACCTCGGTCTGGCCCCTGACCTCGTGGACTACGTCCAGGCGTGGGAGCACCAGCGGGAGGTCCACCGACGGGTGGTGAGCGGTGAGCTGCCCGACACGGTCCTGCTGCTGGAGCACGCCGCGGTCTACACGGCGGGCAAGCGCACCGAGGCGCACGAGCGGCCGCTGGACGGCACCCCGGTGGTGGACGTCGACCGAGGCGGCAAGATCACCTGGCACGGACCGGGACAGCTGGTGGGCTACCCCATCGTGCGGCTGCCCTCCCCCGTCGACGTGGTCGCGCACGTGCGTCGCCTGGAGGACATGATGATCGGGGTCTGCGCCGCGCTCGGCGTCGAGGCGACCCGGGTCGAGGGCCGCTCGGGCGTCTGGCTGCGCGCCGACGCCGACCGCCCGGAGCGCAAGATCGGGGCCATCGGCATCCGGGTGAGCCAGGACGTGACGATGCACGGCTTCGCCCTCAACTGCGACTGCGACCTCGGCTGGGCCGACACCATCATCCCGTGCGGCATCGCCGACGCCGGGGTGACCTCGCTGTCCGCCGAGGTGGGTCGGCCGGTCGGGGTGGCCGAGGTGCTGCCGCTCGTCGAGGAGCACCTGGCCCGGGTGCTCTCCCCCGTGGCCGCGTCGGCGCCGGTGGGCGCGGCCGGCACCCCCGGTCGCTGACCGTCGGGAAGAAGTCGCGGACACGCGTGCAACAGACGCGGCCCGCGCGACACAGCCACGGTTGACTGTCCCCGTGCGGGTGCCCCGGTGCGGGGGCGCCCACGGAGGCGAGGAGGGCGTGTGAGCGTGGCGCAGCTGACCGAGGAGGGGCCGGCCCTGACGATCCGTGGGCTGCGCAAGACCTACCGCACCGTGCGGGGTCGCCGGGTCGCGGTCCACGGCCTCGACATGGACGTCCCCACGGGGGGCGTGCACGGCTTCCTCGGCCCCAACGGCTCGGGCAAGACGACGACGATCCGCATGCTGCTGGGCCTCGTGCGCCCGGACGCCGGGGAGATGCGCATCTTCGGCACCCCGGTGCCCCGGCAGCTGCCCGCGGTGGTCGACCGGGTCGGGGCCATCGTCGAGTCGCCGAAGTTCTTCCCCGGCTTCACCGCCCGCCGCAGCCTGACCCTGCTGGCCGAGGCCATCGGCACTCCGACGACCCGGGTGGGCGAGGTGCTGGAGGAGGTCGGCCTGGGCGGCCGGGGGGACGACACGTTCCGCAGCTACTCGCTGGGGATGAAGCAGCGCCTGGCGATCGCCGCCACCCTGCTCAAGGCGCCGGACCTGCTCATCTTCGACGAGCCGACCAACGGGCTCGACCCGGCGGGCATCCACGACATCCGCACGACCATGCGACGGCTCGCCGACCAGGGCCGCACCGTGCTGGTCAGCAGCCACATCCTCTCCGAGGTCGAGCAGATCGCCGACACGGTCTCGATCATCGGGCGCGGACGCGTGCTGGCCCAGGGATCGGTGGCCGGGCTCATCGGCGCCGGGGGCGAGACCGTCGAGGTCGGGGTGCGCCACCCCGGGGCCGCCGTCCGGGTCCTGCGCGAGGCGGGGTTCGCGGCGGACTGGCTCGCCCGGCCACGGGGACAGGACGCGGCCGACGCGCTGGCCCGGCGCGAGGACGACGACGTCGCCGGCCTGCTGACGGTCACCGGGGCGCACCCGGCCGAGATCACCCGGCTGCTCGCCGGGCAGGGGCTGTGGGTGGAGCGCCTCGTGCCGAGCCGGAGGGGCCTGGAGCAGATCTTCCTCGAGCTCACCGAGGACGACGCGGCACGCGTGACCCCCGCCGCCCCCGAGGAAGGCGCGGCATGACCCGCCTGGTGGCCGTCGAGCTGCAGCGGCTGCGCGCTCGCCGCATCGTCCTGCTGGCGCTCGTGGCCAGCGTCCTCGTCGCCGGGTTCGCCCTGTTCACCGTCTACCAGCACGCGGTCCAGCTGGAGCGGGCCCGCAGCGGCGCCGACGTCATGTTCCAGCAGCAGCTGGAGTGGTGGGAGGAGAACGGCGAGCAGGAGCGGGCCACCTGTCTGCAGCAGCAGGAGGAGGAGCGGCGGCTCAGCGGCGACGGCTCGGTCGACTTCGGGTGCGAGCAGCTGCGCCCCCCCACCCCCGAGAGCATGTACGGCGCGATGCCCTCGCTCGCCGCGCAGTACGACGAGCTGCTGGTGACCCTCGCCTACCCCTTCCTCCTGCTGGCGCTGCTGGTCGGCTCCACGCACGTCGCCGCCGAGTTCACCCACCGCACCATGGGTTCGTGGCTGACCTTCGTGCCCCGTCGCGGTCTCGTCTTCACCTCCAAGGTGCTGGCCGCCGCCCTGGTCTCCGTGCCCGTGGTGGGCGTCGGCGTCGGCCTGGTCCTGCTCGGGGTGCCCGCCGTCTTCCGCTGGCACGGGATCGACGGGGGCGGCAGCAGCGAGGTCTGGGTCGCCCTCGCCTGGGCGGTGGTGCGGATCCTGGGGGCCGGGCTGCTGGCCGGTGCCCTCGGTGCGGGCGCCGGCTTCCTCGTGCGGCACAGCGCGGTGGTCGTGGGCGTGCTGGTGGGCTACCTGGCTGTGGTCGAGGCCATCCTCGGGAGCACGGTGAGCCGCGCCTCGCGCTTCCTGCTCAGCAACAACGTCCGGGGCTTCATCGAGAACGGCACCGAGTGGAGGGTGGTCGAGGACTGCTGGGGGCCGACCGGGGAGTGCCGGGAGGTCGTGGAGCGGCTCAGCTTCGCCCAGTCCGCCACCACCCTCGTGGTGGTCGTGCTGGTCGTCCTCGGGCTCGCCCTGTGGAGGTTCGTGCGCAGCGACGTCGACTGACCCGGGCGCCGGGTGCGGCCGCGCGGACGGGGCATACCCTGGAGGGGTGCACGCGTTGTCACCTGTGACAACGAACCGAACCAGAGGGAGCACCTGTGACCGTCGCACCGGAGGGCCGTCGACTGCTGCGCGTCGAGGCGCGCAACGCCGAGACGCCGATCGAGCGCAAGCCCGACTGGATCCGGACCACCGCCAAGATGGGCCCGGAGTACCAGGAGCTGCACTCCATGGTGAAGAGCGGTGGACTGCACACCGTCTGCCAGGAGGCGGGGTGCCCCAACATCTTCGAGTGCTGGGAGGACCGCGAGGCGACCTTCCTCATCGGCGGTGACATCTGCACCCGCCGCTGCGACTTCTGCGACATCTCGACCGGGCGGCCGCTGCCGCTGGACCGGGAGGAGCCGCGCAAGGTCGCCGAGTCCATCCGGACGATGGAGCTGCGCTACGCCACCATCACCGGGGTCGCGCGGGACGACCAGAAGGACGGCGCGGCGTGGCTCTACGCCGAGGTCATCCGCAAGGTGCACGAGCTCAACCCGAGCACCGGCGTGGAGATCCTCCCTCCCGACTTCGGCGCGGTGCCCGAGCTGGTCCAGCAGGTGTTCGACGCCCGACCCGAGGTCTTCGCACACAACCTCGAGACGGTGCCGCGGATCTTCAAGAAGATCCGCCCCGCGTTCACCTACGACAAGTCGTTGCGGGTGCTGTCGATGGCCCGGGACAACGAGCTGGTGACCAAGTCCAACCTCATCCTCGGGATGGGCGAGACGGAGGAGGAGATCGACCAGGCGATGCAGGACCTGCACGACGCCGGGTGCGACATCCTCACGATCACGCAGTACCTCCGGCCCTCCAAGCTGCACCACCCCATCGACCGGTGGGTCAAGCCGCAGGAGTTCGTCCACTGGTCCGAGCGCGCCGAGGAGATCGGCTTCAAGGGGGTCATGGCCGGGCCGCTGGTGCGCAGCTCCTACCGGGCCGGCAAGCTCTACGCCCAGGCCATGCGCCGGTGGGGACGCGAGGTGCCCGGCCACCTGTCGCACCTCGCCCAGCAGGCCGAGGCGGACATCCCCGCGCGTCAGGAGGCCGCCTCGCTGGTGGCGGCGCAGGAGCGTCGGGAGCTGTCCCGCGCACACGTATCCTGATCCTCATGTCCTCGTCCTCCGCCACCACCGAGCCCGAGCCGAAGAAGCGCCGTTTCGGGCGCAGGCGCAAGCCCAAGGACCCGAACAACCCGGGTCGCATCGCCCAGGTCCGTCAGGTCTTCGCGATGACCCGCAAGGCGGACCCGGCGGCCGTCTGGTGGATGGCGCTGGCGGCACTGGCGGTGCTCGTCGTCGCCCTGCTCGTCGGGCTGTGGCTCGACCAGGTGGTCTACGTCCTCATCCTGGGCGTGCCCATGGCGCTGCTGGCCGCCGTCATCGTGCTGGGCCGCAAGGCCGAGCGGGCCGCCTTCGCCCAGATCGAGGGCCAGCCCGGGGCCGCCTCCGCGGTGCTCCAGCAGCTGCGCCGCGGCTGGTACTACGACCAGGAGCCGGTGGCCGCCGAGGCCGGTGGCCAGGTCCGGGGTATGCGTGATCTCAACAACGCAGCGATGGTCTTCCGTGCCGTCGGTCGCCCCGGCGTCGTGCTCATCTCCGAGGGTCCGCGCGGCTCGGCGCAGCGCCTGGTCAAGGCCGAGGAGCGCAAGGTGTCCCGGGTCGTGGGCCAGGAGGTGCCGGTGCACACCATCTCCGTGGGCAAGGGGGAGGGCCAGACGCCCCTGCGCGAGGTCGTCAAGACCATCAAGAAGTACCCCAAGCAGCTGAGCAACGACGAGGCCCTCGTCGTCCAGCAGCGCATGAAGGCCCTGGGCAGCCGCAACAAACCGGCCATCCCGGCGGGCATGGACCCGACCCGGCCGCCGCGGGCGAGCCGCCGCGCGCTCCGCGGGCGCTGAACCCCGTCGGTCGGTATTCCGGCCGACGGACCGGGCGCGGTGAGCCGGACGAGGGCTCGTGAGGCCGTGCGTAACACCGGCGTAACACCCGAGTGACCCAGCGGAAACCACCTCCCCGTAGGTTAAGGGTCACCGGACCCGAAACCCCGAGTCGTCGCCCGGTCCGCGACAGGAGGAACTCCATGTTCAGCAATGCCGACGAAGTGCTCGCCTACATCAAGGACGAGGACGTCAAGTTCATCGACATCAGGTTCTGCGACCTGCCCGGCGTCATGCAGCACTTCAACGTGCCGGCCGCGACCTTCGACCAGGACGCGTTCGACACCGGCCAGATGTTCGACGGCTCGTCGATCCGCGGCTTCAAGTCCATCCACGAGTCGGACATGAAGCTCATCCCGGACCCGCAGACGGCCTACGTCGACCCGTTCCGCGTCGAGAAGACGCTCATCATGAACTTCTCGATCGTCGACCCGTTCACCGACGAGCCCTACGAGCGCGACCCGCGGCAGATCGCCCGCCGGGCCGAGGAGCACCTGCGCTCGACGGGGATCGCCGACACCGCATACTTCGGTGCTGAGGCCGAGTTCTACGTCTTCGACGACGTGCGCTTCGCCACCGGCCCCAGCGGTGGGTACTACCACATCGACTCGGTCGAGGCGGCCTGGAACACCGGTCGCGCCGAGGACGGCGGCAACCGCGGCTACAAGCCGCGCTTCAAGGGTGGCTACTTCCCGGTCCCGCCGGTGGACCACTTCGCCGACATCCGGGACCGCATGGTGCTCAACCTCGACACGGTCGGCCTCGACGTCGAGCGCGCCCACCACGAGGTCGGCACCGCGGGCCAGCAGGAGATCAACTACCGGTTCAACACCCTGCTGCACTCCGGCGACGACCTGATGAAGTTCAAGTACGTCATCAAGAACACCGCGTGGGCGGCGGGCAAGACGGCGACCTTCATGCCGAAGCCGGTCTTCGGGGACAACGGCTCGGGCATGCACACCCACCAGAGCCTGTGGAAGGACGGCGAGCCGCTGTTCTACGACGAGAACGGCTACGGCGGCCTGTCCGACATCGCCCGGTGGTACATCGGTGGCCTGCTGGCGCACGGCCCCGCGCTGCTGGCCTTCACCAACCCCTCGCTGAACTCCTACCACCGTCTGGTGCCGGGCTTCGAGGCGCCGATCAACCTGGTCTACTCGGCCCGCAACCGCTCGGCCTGCGTCCGGATCCCGATCACCGGGGCGTCGGCCAAGGCCAAGCGCGTGGAGTACCGCGTGCCGGACCCCTCGGCCAACCCCTACCTGGCCTTCTCGGCCCAGCTCATGGCCGGCCTGGACGGCATCAAGAACCGGATCGAGCCGCCGGAGCCGGTGGACAAGGACCTCTACGAGCTCCCGCCGGAGGAGATGGCCGACATCGACCAGCTCCCGACCAACCTGCCGGACGTGCTCAACGCGCTCGAGGACGACCACGCCTTCCTCACCGAGGGCGAGGTCTTCACCGAGGACCTGCTCGGCGCCTGGGTGGACTACAAGCGCGCCAACGAGATCCAGCCGACCCGGCTACGGCCGCACCCGCACGAGTTCGAGATGTACTTCGACATCTGACGAAGCGCGTCAGCGGAGGGCAGGCAGCGAGGAACGAGCTGTCTGCCCTCCGGCGTGTCCGGTGGGTCCTGTCCGCCAGCCGGTATGTCGTCCTTGCGCCGGTTCGTCATCTGACAGCCTCCTCGAACAGGCTGTCAGTCGACCTCAGGGGCTCACAGCTGACGTGGCGGCTGTCAGACGGCCTGCGGGCCGGCACGGCGGCGTCGGCTCACCGGAGGAACCACCACGCCGCCCCCTGCAGGAGCAGGACGGCGACCATGGCGGCGACGGACGGGCCGGGGGGCCCGCCCCCCAGCCGCCGGACGCCGAGCACCGACAGCGGGACCGCGAGGAGCCCGGCCACCGCGACCGGCCACGGGTGGACCGCCATGCTGAGGGCGTATGCCGTGAGCGCCGCCGCTCCCCCGAGGCGCCGCAGCGAGCTCGGAGCCAGCCGGGAGGCGAGAGTGTGCTTGCCCGCCGACCGGTCGGCCTCCCGGTCGGCCCACTGCGTCTCGAGCAGGTTGACGAGGGTGATGAGGGCGAAGGGCACGAAGGCGAGCGCCGCGGGCCCGAGGGCGGCCCCGGCGGTCACGGCCCCGGTGGCCGGCAGCAGCAGGCCGCCGAGCAGCGCGTTGGCCACCTCGCCCCACCCGTGCCGTGAGAACGGCCACGGACCGACGGAGTAGGCCCAGCCCCCCACCAGGCCGAGCAGGAGCAGCCCGGCCACCCGCCCCGTCAGGTGGCCGGAGATCAGGCCGAGGGCCGTCAGCGTCGCCGCGACGACGGCCGCCCCGACGGCGACCCGCCACGCGAACACCGCCGGCAGCCCGAGCTCGGCCAGCGCGCCGCTGCCGCCGGAGAACCGGGTGCGCACGGTGCGGGAGTCCGTCACCACGTCGGCGAACTCGTTGACCACGTGCACGCTGGTCGCGACCGCGGCGACCACCACGGCGGTGAGGACCGTGCCGGCCACCGGGAGCGCCGCCGCCGCCCCGAGGGAGCCGGACGCACCCGCGGCCCGGCCCACGGCGAGGACGACGAGGATGAGCAGCACCTGGTCGGGGCGGCTCATCCGGACGGCTCCGCGCCACCAGGCCGACGTGACCACGGTGCGCCCGCGGCTCAGCGCCACGTGCCGACCACGACCCGGACGTGACCGCCTCGACGGCTCCACGAGCGGGCGGCCTCCAGCTCTGGCTGGACGACGGTCCAGGCATGGGCGTCGATGTCGGCGCCGCCGAGCCAGCACGCGAGCCGGGCCAGCGGTGCCGCCCAGGCCGCGATCCCGGTGGGGCGGGCCATGTCGACGACCGCGACGCCCGCACCCGGCGCCAGCACCGTGGTGAGGGCCCGCCACACCCGGGAGGGGTCCGGGGCGAGCGAGAGGGCGTAGGTGGCCACCACGGCGTCGAAGGGCTGCCCCCCGGCCGCCGCGCGGAGCACGCCCTCGTCGGCCATGTCGCCCTGCACCAGCCGCACCGTCCCGCCGCCGGAGCCGTCGGCCGGGCCCGGTGGGGCCGCCTTGCGCCGGGCCGCGTCCAGCATCGCGGCGCTGCGGTCTACACCCACGACGTGACCGCTCGGGCCGACCTCGCGCAGCAGGAGCGGCAGGTTGAGGCCCGTCCCGCACCCGACGTCGAGGACCCGCTGCCCGGGCGACAGCCCCAGGGCCCGGATGCCGAGGTGCCGGCCCACGGCATACACCGGCTCACCGGACAGCAGGTCGTAGGTGCGGGCGGTGAGCGCGCCGTAGCGGTCCACCCTCAGCCCACGGGCTCGGGCACGGCGCCAGCACCCAACGGCGTGCCGCACAGGCTGATGAAGGCGCCCAGCTGGAGCACGGCGCCCGGGCTGGACGGCAGGTGCGCGGTGAGCGCCGCGGACCGGATGAGCACCGCCTTCCACTGGGCTCGCGAGATCGCGACGTTGAGACGGTTGCGGCTCAGCAGGAAACCCATGCCGCGGGGCACGTCGGCAGCCGACGACGCGGTCATCGACAGGATCGCGACGACGGCCTCCTGCCCCTGGAACGCGTCGACCGTGCCCACCCGCACCTCGTCCAGCCCGGCCTGGGCCAGAGATCGCCGGACGAGCGCGACCTGGGCGTTGAAGGGCGCGACGACGAGGACGTCGCGCTGGCCGGTCCTCCGCGGCCCGGCCGGGTCCTCGGGGTCGGTCCACGTCAGGCCCAGGTGGGCCTGCACCTGCCGGACCACCTCGTCGGCCTCCTCGGGGGACTCGGTGCGGTTGCCCCGGTGCTCGAGCCGCACCACGTCCAGCCCGGGGGCGACGCCGTCCAGGTCGCGCCGCGCAGGCGGCTCCGCGGCGCCCAGCTGACCGGCGTAGGCCAGCTCGGACACGGCGGCGGTGACTGCCGGGTGCATGCGGTAGGTGCGCTCGAGGAAGTAGCCCCGCTCCGGGGGCAGCGTCGGCTCCCCGCCCATGACCCAGCCCAGGGCCGACTCGTCCACGGGCTCGGCGTGCGTGCCCTGGCTGACCTGCGGCAGCTGCTGCGGGTCGCCCAGCAGGAGCAGCCGGCGCGCGGACCGGGCGGCGCCGACCGTCGGCGCGAGGGCGAACTGCCCCGCCTCGTCGACGACGAGCAGGTCCAGGCCACCGGGCTCGACGAGGTCGGGGTGGGAGAAGGTCCAGGCGGTGCCGCCCAGGACGCACCCGGTCCCCCGGTGCTCATCGAGGTAGGCGGCGCGCGCGGCCGGGCTGTCCTTGAGCTCGGTCCATGGCGGGTCTGCGGTCCTGGCCTCGGACTTCCCGACCAGCCCGGTGTCGAGCCCCGCCCGGACGACCGCACCCAGGACGTTCTCGACGACGTGGTGCGACTGCGCGACCACGCCGACCCGCCAGCCGTGCTCCTCCACCAGCCGCCGGATGACCCGCGAGCCGGTCCAGGTCTTGCCGGTCCCCGGCGGGCCCTGGACGGCGACGTAGGAGTCGTCCATCGCCAGCAGTGCCGCGACGAGGTCCTCGCCCGGCCCGGACGCCGCGCCGTGCGGGAGCCGGCCGCCGTCGCGCAGCCGTGGCAGACGGCGGGCGAGCAGGTCGAAGGCTGCGCCGGCGGGCAGCGCCCCACGCGCGAGGGCCTCGGTGGCCACCCCGGCGATGGCCTGCGGGATGGGGTCGGGCCGGGGCGGGGAGTCCGGGGCGAGGGCGACCGGGAGGTCGGCGAAGACGTCGTCGGGCGGGCGCGCCTCGACGAGGTGCACCACGCGCGGGTCGTCGGGGTCGACCTCGATCCTGTCGCAGCGGGCCGCGGCGTAGGGCGCCCCGTCCGGGCCCTCCGCCCGGACCGGCCCGGGTGCGGCGTAGACCACCTGGGCCTTCCGCGCCGTGCTCCCCGGCCCCCAGTCGCCCACCAGCCGCAGGGTGCGCCGCCAGCTGCGGGCCTTGCCTCCCGGCGGAGCCCAGTCGGCCACCACCTCGGCGGACTCGACCGCGAAGACGTCCCGGGTGCGCGCCCAGCTCTCCAGCGGGTGCTGCAGCCGGTCGAAGTGGCCCCACCAGAACTGCTTGTCCTCCCGCCGGTGGTAGCCGATGGCCGTGGCCAGCATGGCCCACGCCTGCTGCTCGGGCGACCGGTCCTCCGCCGGCCCGTCCCCCGCCCGCGCCTGCAGGGCGTCCTCGAGCTCACCCTGCGACACGGCGCTCTCGCGCGCCGGCGGGGTGAGCACCCGGGGGACGACGCGGTCGCGCACCCCGGCCTCCTCGGCCCGCTCCAGCAGCCAGTCGCGCAGCCGCAGGGTGGAGAGGCAGTCGTAGCGGTTGTAGTCGGCCAGCTCGTCCAGGCGGCGGGTCGCCAGCTGCGGGTCGACGTCCTGCAGGGAGCGGAACTCGTGGTAGGCCAGGATCGAGGCGTCACCGGTGCTCACGCCGTCCTCGGACCGCAGGTCGGCACCCATGTAGAGCGGCTCGAGCTTCTTGATGCTGTAGGACGGCGCGGCGACGAGGACCGAGCCGCGCACGACGGCGTAGAGGTCGACGAAGACCTCCGCCCGCAGCAGGTCGTCCAGCTCCTCCTCGCGCACCCGGTAGCGCATGGCCATGGCCTTGAGGGCGTTGGTCTCGTAGGGGGCGTAGTGGTAGACGTGCAGGTCCGGCCACCGCTCGCGACGTCGCGCCAGGTCGTCGACGAAGGCGGCGAACGCCGCGCGCTCGGCGGCGAAGGAGTGGGCCCAGGTCGGGGTGTAGCGACCGGCCGCATCGACCGCGCCCCAGAGGTACTGCAGCCCGGCCCGGCCGCGGTCCCCCTCGTCGTAGTGCGGGTCGCCCTCGAAGTCGAAGAAGAGGTCGCCCTCGCTGGGCGCGGGCAGCAGGGCGAGGGTCTGTGCCGCCGCACCGGTCAGGCGGTGGCCGGTGCCACCGGCGGCGGCACCGGCCTGCAGCACCGCCTGGTCGCGGAGCCGCTCGAAGGTCGCCGGCGCCATGTCCTCCGGCAGGGCCGGCGCGTCGGCCAGGTCGCGCACCGTGGTGAGGCCGGCTGCCCGCAGCTGCCCCCGTCTGCGCGAGTCCACCCCGGCGACCAGCAGCACGTCGTCCGCGGCGGCCGCCGCGGCCACGCACTCCTCGCAGCGCCCGCACACGGCATACCGGTCGTCGCCCCAGCGCACCGCCGAGCCGCCCTCCAGGTGGGCGCGCAGGAACGGCTCGAACCGACCGCGCACCTCCGCGAACACCGAGACGAGGTCGCTCGTCGGCAGGTCCCGGCGCTCGCCGGAGCCGAGCAGCAGGCTGGCGGTGGCCGACACGGGCACCCCCGTGCGCCCCAGCTGCTCGGCGTAGGCGCCGAGCTGCACCAGCGCCAGCGCCGACTCCGAGCGGGCGAGCTTGGCGTCACACACCCGCCAGCCGTCGTCCGTGCGCTCGAGGACGTCGGCGTAGCCCAGCATGCGGCCGTCGAAGAAGCAGGCCTGGGAGACCGCCCGGGCCCCGCCGGTGAGCGCGGCGCGGGTCGCGTCGGCGGCCTCGCGCAGCGACCCCGCCGACAGCGGCGGCGCCGGCCGCGCCAGCTCGAGGAGCCCGCCCCGGTCCCGGTATGCCGTGAGCAGCTCGGCCTCGTGCCGGTCCCCCAGCCGGGACAGCAGCTCGCGCATCGGGTCCCGCGCCGGCTCGGCGGGCGGACGGCGGCCGAGCACACCGTCGACGTGGCGCAGGAAGGCGTACTCGCAGCCCAGCGCCGCGCGCAGGTCCGACGGGCTCCACACCACCTGTTGCGGCCCCAGCACCAGCATCCGCTCCACCTCCTCCGGCGCGGCCCAGCCTCGCACACCGCACCGACAGTCCTGCCCGCGGCCGCGCTCCCGGGCGTGACCCGCGCGGCCTGGGATCATGGCGGGCATGAACCGCCTGGAGCGTTGGGAGTCGCGCACCCAGACCCCCCTGATGATCGCCGCCCTCGTCTTCCTCGTGGCCTTCGCGATCCCCATCGTCGACCCGGGCCTGCCGTCGGGCGTGCGGCGGACCTCCATGGTGGTCCAGGACGTCATCTGGGGGGTGTTCGTCGTCGACTACGCCTACCGTCTCGCGGTGGCGCCCCGCCGGTGGGCCTTCGTCCGCAGGCACCCGCTCGACCTCGCCGCGGTGGCGCTGCCCGCCCTGCGGCCGCTGCGCCTGGTCGCGGCGCTGTCCTTCGTGCACCAGGTGGCCGGGGAGAAGCTGCGCGGCCACGTGGCGCTCTACGTCACGACCGCCACCCTCCTGGTCGTCACCATCTCCTCCCTGGCGGTCCTCAACGCCGAGCGGGGCCACCCGGACGCGAGCATCCAGACGTGGCAGGAGTCGCTGTGGTGGTCCTTCGTGACCATCACCACGGTGGGCTACGGCGACTACGCCCCGGTCACCGGCGAGGGGCGTCTCTTCGCGGTCGGTCTCATGCTGTGCGGCATCGCGCTGCTCGGCATCGTCACGGCCAGCTTAGCGTCGTGGCTGCTCGAGCGGATCGCCGAGCCCGACCCCACCCGGCAGCCGGCCACCGCGGCCGACCTCGCCGAGCTCACCGAGCAGGTCCGCGAGCTGCGGGCCGAGCTCGCGGGGCTGCGCGGGACCGACCAGGCCTAGGCGGTCGCCTCCAGGGCCTCGCGCAGCCGGGCGGCGTGGTCGGCGGCCTCGCCGTCGTCGGCATACCTGGTCCTGGGCCAGAAGAAGCCGCGCAGACCGTCGCCCTTGGTCCTCGGCACCACGTGCACGTGCAGGTGCGGCACCGACTGGCTGACGACGTTGTTCATCGCCACGAAGCTGCCCTGGGCACCCAGCGCCGTGCGCACCGCGGCCGCGACCTCGCGGGCGGCGCCGAAGAGCGGCACGACGAGGTCGTCGGGCAGCTCGGTGAGGGTGTCGACGTGCCGCCGGGGCACGAGCAGCACGTGGCCCTTGAACACCGGTCGCGTGTCGAGGAAGCCGACGACGTCCTCCCGCTCCAGCACCAGGTGGGCCGGCTCCTCACCGGTGACGATGCGGCAGAAGAGGCAGCTCATGCCGCTCACGCTATCCGCCGGCAGCCCCCAGCACCTGGCGTATGCCGCCCGCCACGCCCGTCGCGATCGCGTCGACCTCGTCGTCGCTCACCACGAGGGGCGGACCGAGCAGCAGCAGGTCGCCGTTCGTGCCGTCCGCGCACCCGGTGCTCGGGTAGACGAGCACCCCGCGCTCGCGGCAGGCCTCGGTGACCTGCTCGACCACCCGCTCGGCACGGGGCAACGGCTCGGCCGTGGCCACGTCGGCCACCAGCTCGACGGCCTGCAGCAGCCCGCGGCCGCGGACGTCACCGATGCCGGCCACCCCGGCGAGCTCGCGGCGCAGCGCCCCGTGCAGCCGGGCACCCTGCCGCGCCGAGGCCTCGACGAGGCCGTCGCGCTGGAGGATGCGCAGCACGGCCAGCCCTGCGGCCGCCCCGACGACGTGGTGGGAGTAGGTGAAGCCGTGCACGAAGCCGGCCCGGGCCAGCACCTCGTGCACCGGCCCGCTGACCACCGCGAGCCCGAGCGGCCAGTAGCCGGAGGCGGTGCCCTTGCCCGCCGTGAGCACGTCCGGGCGCAGCCCGAAGTGCTCGCTGGCGAACCACCGCCCGGTGCGGCCGAACCCGGTCATCACCTCGTCGGCGACGACGAGCACGCCGTGCCGACGGCATACCTCGGTCACGGCGGGCCAGTAGTCGTCCGGCGGGACGCAGGCCCCGAGCCCGGCCCCGGACACCGGCTCCGCCACGAACGCGGCGACCCGCCCGGGACCGACCCGCTCGATGGTCTCCTCGAGCACCTGCGCGTGCCGTGCCCCGCAGCCGTGCGGGTGGGTGTCCGGGAAGGCGCAGCGGTACTCGTACGGGGTGCTGGTGTGCTCGGCGCCGGTGAGCCAGGGCAGGTAGGGGGCGCGCAGCCCGGCGCGTCCGGAGACGCTCAGGGCGCCCCTGCTGTTGCCGTGGTAGGAGCCGCGCCGGCCGATGACGACGTCGCGGTCCTCGCCCCGGGCGAGGTGGTAGGCGCGGACCATCTTCAGGGCCGACTCCACCGCCTCGCTGCCCCCGGAGACGGGGTAGATGCGCGGGTCGTCCAACGGCAGCAGCGGAGCGAGGGCGTCGGCATACTCCTCCAGCACCTCGCTGGAGAAGGCCGAGCCGTGCACGTAGGCGACCCGCGACGCCTGCTCGGCCGTCGCCCGCACGACCTCCTCGACCCCGTGGCCGACGCCGACGACGACCGCGCCGCCGGCCGCGTCGAGGTAGCGGCGGCCCTCGACGTCGACGAGGACCGCCCCCTCGCCCCGGTCGATGCGGACGCGCTCGCCGCCGCCGCGGGAGAAGACGTGCCGCGAACCCATCCGGTCAGCCGCCGTGCGACGCCGCGGCGGCCGCGACGGCCTCGCCGAAGAGGTGCACCCCGGTCCGGGCCTCCTCGGGCGTCACGACGAGCGGCGGCGACATGCGGACGACGCTCTCCCCCGCCTCGAGCACCAGCAGCCCGCGCTCGAAGGCGGCCTGCTGCACGGCGGCCGAGAGCGCGGAGTCGGCGAACTCGACGCCGATCATGAGGCCGACGCCGCGCACGTCCACGACCACGTCGGGGTGGTCCTGCTGGATCGCCCGGAGGCCGGCGAGGATGTCCTCCCCCACCGTGCGGGCGTGCTCGAGCAGCCCCTCGGACTCGATGACCCGCAGCGTGGCCAGCCCGGCCGCGCACGGCACCGGGCTCCCGCCGTAGGTCGACCCGTGCGTGCCCGTCCCCCAGCTCTCCATGAGCGAGGCCTTCGCGATGAACGCCCCCAGCGGAAGCCCCGAGGCGATGCCCTTGGCGGACAGCAGGACGTCCGGCTCGACGCCGGTCTGCTCGATGGCCCACATGGTGCCGGTGCGCCCCATCCCGCACTGCACCTCGTCGGCGACGAGCAGGATGCCGTGCTCGTCGCAGAGCTCGCGCAGCCGCCGCATCCAGCCCTCGCCGGGGACGATGTAGCCACCCTCGCCCTGGATCGGCTCGACGAAGATCGCGGCGACCTCGCTCGGGGCCACGTCGTGGCGGAAGATCGTCTCCAGGGCGTCGAAGGTGGCCGTGTCGGAGGCGTCCTCACCCGCGGCGACCTTGGCCGGGTCGGCGTAGGGGACGTGCAGCACGCCGGGCAGCAGCGGGCCGAAGCCCTGGTGGTACTTCGGCTTGGAGCTCGTCAGCGTGACGGCGCCCATGGTGCGGCCGTGGAAGGCGCCGAAGAAGCTGATGACGTAGGGCCGCTTCGTCGCGTAGCGGGCGAGCTTGAGCGCGCCCTCGACCGCCTCGGCGCCGGAGTTGGTGAGGAAGACCCGCACCGGCTCGCTCATCGGCGCGGTCCGCGCCAGCGCGTGGCACATCTGCGAGTAGACCGGCAGGAAGAAGTCGCTGGCCGAGTAGTGCAGCAGGTCGGCGGCCTGGTCCTGGACGGCCCGGACCACCTCGGGGTGGGCGTGGCCGGTCGAGTTCACCGCGATGCCGGCGTTGAAGTCGAGGAAGAGGTTGCCGTCGACGTCCTCGATGCGGCAGCCGCGGGCGCGGCGCGGGGCGAAGGGGTAGGCGCGGGGCAGCGACGGGCTGGTGATGGCCTGGTCGCCGGCGACGACCTCACGGGTGAGCGGGCCGGGCAGCTCGGTGCGCAGGTCCGGGACGGGGCGTGCGGGGTCGGCCCAGTCGGTGGTCGGCTCGGCCAGGGTGGTGTCGGTCATGGGGTCTCCTGGGGGGTCGTGGGTGAGATGGGGGTATGCCGTGCCGCGCCGGCCGCCGTGCCGCGCCGGCGCGGCGGGGGGGCCGGCCGGTGGGAGGGCCGGCCGGTGGGAGGGCCGGCCGGCGTCGAGGCCTCAGCCGGTGACGACGGTCTGGGACTGCTCGCGCATGAACAGCTGCACGTAGTGCAGGCCGCCGCCGGCCTTGCCCGAGCTGCCCGAGCCCTTCCAGCCGCCGAACGGCTGGACGCCCGGCCAGGCACCCGTGGTGGCACCGGCGGGACGGTTGACGTAGACCACGCCCGCCTCGATGCCGGCCAGGAAGCGGTCGATCTCGTCCTGCTCGCCGGCGAACAGCCCGGCCGTCAGCCCGAACACGGTGTCGTTGGCCCGCTCCAGCGCCTCGTCGAGCCCGTCGACCGGCGCCACGACGGCCAGCGGCACGAAGAGCTCGCTGGTGAACAGCTCGTCGTCCGCGGCCAGGCCGGAGATGAGCGTCGGCTGCACGTAGTAGCCGGGGTGCCCGTCGGTGCCCTGCAGCACCTCGCCGCCGGCGACGACGGTGCCGCCGGCCTCGCGGGCGTGCTCGACGGCGCCGCGGAAGCGCTCGACGGCCTCGGCGTCGATGACCGGCCCGCAGAAGGTGTCGCGCTCCAGCGGGTCGCCGACGACGACCGCGCCGAGCGCCTTGCCCAGGGTCTGGACGAGCTCGTCGTGGACCGCGGCGTCGACGTAGACGCGGGAGCAGGCCGAGCACTTCTGCCCCGAGGCTCCCGCCACGGAGCGGGTGATGCCCTTGGCCGCGGCCTCCAGGTCGGCGCTGGCGGTGACGATCGTCGGGTTCTTGCCACCCATCTCGGTGATGACCGGGCGCGGGTAGTCGCCGCGGAAGGCTTCTATGACGGCCATGCCGCCCGTGTAGGACCCGGTGAAGGTCAGGCCGTCGATGCCCGGGTGCGCCACGACCGCCTTGCCGACGTCGTCGCCGCCGGGGAGGAACTGCATGAGCCCCGCGGGCAGGCCCGCCTCGAGCATCGTCTCGTAGAGCTTCCACGCGACGTGGGTGCCCTGGACCGAGGGCTTGAGCACGACGGCGTTGCCGGCGACGAGCGCGGCGGCGGCCGGGCCGGCCGCCAGCGCCATCGGGAAGTTGAAGGGGCTGATGACCCCCCACACGCCGTGCGGGCGCAGGACCGAGCGGGTGGTCTCGGTGGGCGACAGCTGCTCCATGGCCGCCTCGAAGCCGCCGTTCTTCTCCACCTGGTCGCAGTAGTAGCGGAAGAAGACGGCCGACTCCTCCACGTCGCCCAGCGCCTCGAGGCGGTTCTTGCCGACCTCCATCGTCATCAGCGCGGCCAGCTCGTTGGCCCGCGCGCTGATGAGGTCGGCGACCTCCCGCAGCACCGGCAGCCGCTCCTGCCAGGGCGTCGCCGCCCAGGCCCGGCCCGCCTGCCGCGCGGCCTCCACGGCCGCGTCCACGGCGCCCGGCGAGGCCGCCTGCACGCGCGCGACGAGCACGGACGGGTCGGCGGGGCTGGTGACGTCGACCGGGTCACCGGGGTGGGGGTCACCGGGTGCGCTGATCTGCGCCCCCAGCCAGCCACGCGCCACCTCCACGCCGGCCTCGTAGGCCGCGTGCAGGTCCTCGTTGTCGGCGGTCAGGGTCGCGTAGGTCACCTTGTAGGGCTCGGACACCGTCGTCTCCTCACATCTCGCAGATTGCCGAGTTCATCCGCCATTCTGCCAGATCTGCAGGACGATTGACGGTCATCTGCGCGATTGACCGGAAATTCTCCGCGTGCCGCGGGTCAGCGGGTCACCGTCTCCGTGGCGCCGAGCTGGTCGAGGACGAAGGCGATCTCGAACGCGGTCTCGCGCCACGCGTCATACCTCCCGGTCTTGCCGCCGTGCCCGGCGACCATCTCGGTCTTGAGCAGGATGGGGCGCTCCTGCGGGTCGCTGGTGACGGTCTCGCGCAGCTTGGCGACCCACTTGGCCGGCTCGACGTAGAACACCCGGGTGTCGTTGAGCCCGGTGGTGGCCAGGATGGCGGGGTAGTCGACGCGGCGGATGTTCTCGTACGGGGTGTAGGAGCGCATGAGCTGGTAGATCTGCGCGGAGTCGACCGGGTTGCCCCACTCCTCCCACTCGCTCACGGTCAGCGGCAGCGACGGGTCGAGGATGGTGGTCAGCGCGTCGACGAAGGCCACGCCGGCGTGGACGACGCGGAAGCGCTCGGGCGCGAGGTTCAGCACGGCGCCCATGAGCAGCCCGCCGGCCGAGCGCCCCTCCGCGGCCAGCCGGTCGGGGGCCACCCAGCCGGTCTGCACGAGGTGGTCGGCGCAGGCCACGAAGTCGGTGAAGGTGTTGGTCTTGTGCTCCATCCGGCCGTCCTCGTACCACCCGCGGCCCATCTCACCGCCGCCGCGGACGTGGGCCACGGCGTGCACGACCCCGCGGTCGAGGTAGGACAGGCGCGACACCGAGAAGTGCGGGTCCACGGAGATCTCGTAGGAGCCGTAGCCGTAGAGCAGCCCGGGGTGGGTGCCGTCCGGCTCGGCGTCGCGCCGGGCGACCAGGGAGATCGGGACCCGGGTGCCGTCCTCGGCCGTCGCCCAGAGCCGGTGCTGCTGGTAGTCCTGCGGGTCGTAGCCTCCCAGCACCGGCTGCTGCTTGACCAGGGTCAGCTCGCCGCTGCCGAGGTCGAGGTCGAGGACGCTGCGCGGGGTGACCAGCGACTCCACGAGCACCTGCAGGGTGTCGGTCTCGTAGGTCGGGTTGGTGCCGGTCTCGATGGTGTAGACCGCCTCCTCGACCGGGACCTGGTAGCCCTCCCCGACCGGGCGGCCCTGCCCCGACAGCGGGAGCACCTGCAGCTGGGTCAGCCCGTCCCGCCGCAGGGACAGCACGAGGTGGCCGGCGAAGGCCTCGACACCGGCCAGCCGGACGCCGTCCTCCCCCGGGACCACCGTCACCCACTCCTGCGACGAGGTCGCGGTGGCCGGCGCGACCGCCAGCTCGAAGTCCCGGTGCTCGCGGTTGTGCACGATCCACAGCCGCTCGCCCGCCGGTTCGACGTCGTACTCCACGCCCTCCTCCCGGGTCGCCACGACCCGGAACCGGCCGGTGGGGTCCTCCGCGTCGAGCAGCCGCACCTCGGAGGTGTTCTTGCTGCCCAGCCAGATGAGGACGTGCCGGTCGTCGCGCGAGGTGCCGACCCCCATCCAGAAGCGCTCGTCGTCCTCCTGGTGGACCAGCACGTCCTGCTCGGCCGGGGCGCCGACCTCGTGGCGCCACACCTGGTACGGGCGCCACGCGTCGTCGACGCGCACGTAGAAGAGGTGTCCCCCGTCGGCGCTCCAGGCGGTGCCGTAGCCGATGCCCCGCACCGCGTCGTCGATGACCTCGCCGGTGGCCAGGTCCTTGACCCGCAGGTCGAACCGCTCGTCCCCGGTGGTGTCGACGGCGTAGGCGAGGCGGTCGCCCGCCGGGGTCACGTCGAAGGCGCCGAGGCTGAAGAACTCCTCGCCCCGCGCCTCGGCGTTGCCGTCGAGCAGCACCTGCTCGCCCTCGGGTGCCACGCCGGGGTCCAGCTCGGGCCGCTCGGGCGACTCGCCGACGGCGATCCGGCCGTGGACGGCGTACTGCTCGCCCTCGATGGTGCGGGTGAAGTACCACCAGTCGCGGTGTCGGACCGGGACCGACAGGTCGGTCTGCTGCACCCGGCTCTTGATCTCGGTGAACACCCGCTCCCGCAGGTCGTCGAGGTGGGCCGTCCGCGCGTCGGTGTAGGCGTTCTCCGCCTCCAGGTGCGCGATGACGTCCGGGTCGGTCTTGTCGCGCAGCCACTCGTAGGGGTCGACGACGTCCTCACCGTGGTGGGAGCGGACGACGTCGACGCGGGCGGCGCGGGGCGGGGTGGGGTGGTCAGTCACCCGCCCCACGCTACCCCCGGGACGAGAGCGCGGACGGTGGGCGTGACCCGGGGGCGTGACAGGGTCGGCATACCATCGGCACACCATGATCCCCCGCCCCGTCCGACACCGTCAGGCCTGCTGGGTCGTGCGGGGGGCAGGGCGCGGCAACCGCCCTGCGCTGCGCCCGTCGCGGTATGCCGGGGTGCGGCTGCGCGAGGCCGAGGGCCTGCTCCTGGGGCCGGCCGAGGTGCTCGAGGTCTACGGGCCCGCGCCGCGGGCGCACCCCCTCGACCAGCTGCTCGACGTCACCGGGGAGTGGGTCGGGCTGCTGGCCGACGCGGCGGGGCGGACCTGGGTGGCGATGAGCGACTTCCACGGCTTCGGCCACCTCTTCTGGTCGGCACGGCCCGGTGCCGACGGTCAGGACGTGTATCTCGGGACCACCCTGGACGCCGTCGTCGACCGGCTGCGGGCCGACGGCCACCGGCTCGAGGTCGACTGGGGGGTGGCGCACCCGACGCTCGCCTCCAACCACGTGCTGCTGCGCAACCAGTGGTCCCGGCGCACCCTCGTGGAGGGGGTGCGCTGTCTGCGGCCGGACGAGATCCTGGTCATGGACGGCCACGGCGTCGCAACCGTGCCGCGGCCGATGACCACCGACCCGCAGGGCCGGGACTACGACGAGCTGCTCGACGCCGGGGTCGAGCGGGCCGGGGGGCTGCTCGCGCAGGTCGCGGCGGCGGTGCCGGACGTGCGGGTCTTCGCCTCGGGCGGCAAGGACAGCCGGGTCGTGCTCTCGCTGCTGGGCCACGCGGGGGTCCTGGACCGGACCAGCTTCGTGGCCGCGGACCCGAGCCGGTGGCCCGACGCCGCGGGCCGCAGGGAGCTGTGGCGCGACCTCGTCGTGTCCGACGAGCTGCGCCAGGCGGCGGGGCGGCCGTGGTACGTCGAGCCTGACTACGAGGACCGCATGCTCTCCTTCGTCGAGAGCATCGCGCACCACCAGAGCTTCTCCGCAGGGAGCCAGTGGGCGGCCTCGGCCGAGCGCCAGCTGCGGTGGCCGACCGTGCCCTACGTCGCGGTCCGCGGCGGCGCCGGCGAGCTGATGCGGACCGCCTTCCGGGCCATCCGGACCGGGGAGCCGTTCTCGGTCATGGAGCAGACCGTCCCGGCGCTGGACGCCGACCTGCGGCGCCTGCACACCCTCGTGGTGCACCGCGGGGCCCGGCTGCCACCGGGGGCCCGGGAGGCGGGAGAGGTCGCGGTCGCCGAGGCCTTCTCGTTGCTCCCCGAGGCCCCCGTGGGCCAGCAGGTCGACGCGCACTACCGGCTGCACCGCAACCGTGCCCACTTCGGCCACGTCCTGCACTCGGCGCACCGACGGAGCCTGGCGCTGCACCCGCTGGCGACCCCGGAGTTCCTGCGGGCCGCCCAGCTGCTGCCGTTCGCGGAGCGGGACCTCGGGCTGGCCGCCTTCGACGTGGTCGAGCGGCTGCGCCCCGACCTCAACCGGCACCGGTTCGCCTCGGGCACCTGGCCGGAGGCGGTCTGGCGGCGGCGCGGCGGTCCGCCCGCTCCGATGCCGAGGGCGCCGCGCGGACCGTTCGGGCGCGAGCGGGTACCGGGCTACTTCGCCGTCGAGAACCTCAACCACTTCCGGCGCGGCTGGACCAGCGGGCCGCTGCGCTTCGACATCCGCACCGCCGCGCAGACCCGCGCCGTCCACGACCTGTGGCGCCTGCACGAGCTGGCGCCCGACCAGGCCACCGGCGACCACGTCTCCTCCCTCGCCGACCTCGTGGGGACGTCGGCGCTCAACCCGGCGACCACCGTCGTGCGGGTGGCCTCGATGCTGCGGGCGCTGGAGGAACCGGCCGCCGACCTCCCCGCCACGCTCGAGGTGCGGGTGCGCCCGGGGTCCTCGCTGCCGTGGCGGCGCCGGGAGCGCATCGAGGTGCCGGAGCGCACCGGCGGCCCGGGGTCGGTCCGCACCCTGCAGGGGTATGCCGAGAACGCCCCCACCGCCGGCCTGGAGACCTTCGGGGTCGACCCCCGCACCGAGCCCGGGGTCTACGGGGACCTGCGGGTCGAGGACGGGGCCTTCGTGGCGCGGCGGGTCGGTGCGGAGCGGGCCGGCTGGCCGCTGGAGCACACGTTCACGCTGACCCTCGGCGCAGACCCGGTCGAGGAGGTGACGACCCGGGCCGCTCGCGTGGTCTTCGACGCAGCCGTGGGTCCGGGACGGTGGCGGCTGCAGCTGGCGGCCCGCCGGCTGGACCACCCGCAGATCGTGCTCCGGGCGTCCTCGCCGCAGGTGGTCGTGCCCGAGACCGGTTGAGGCGGCCCGGGGCCGGAGACCGGTTGAGGCGGCCTGGGGCCGAAGGGCATCGCCGCGGATCACATCAGCCCCTCGCGCCGCAGGGCGCGGCGACGATGGCGGCAGGCAGGGATATCACCCCCGCAGACGCGACTTTCCCTGCGCCGCGTGACGCGTGGGCACCGCGATGCCGCTGTGATCTCACGTCCCACCGCGGCGACGCCCTCCAGCCGCCGCCCGAGCCGCTAGACGTGATGCACGTCACACCGGCCGGATGGTCAAGATTTCCCCATGAAAGAGTAAAGAGTGAGTAAAGTTCCTCATCAGTAACCACGACCGAAGGGGACCATGATGACCGTTCACAGCACGTCGACCAGCACGGTCACCGGGGAGTACCGGGTGGTCCAGCAGAGCCAGGGTGCGGGCATCGACTTCGGCTTCCGCGTGAGCGGCCCGGACGGCCGCACGAGCGAGCAGAAGGTCTACTGGTACCCCTCCATGACGGCCTTCCAGGTGGCGGAGGCCGCTGTCGCCGCCCACCTGGAGGCGGACGGCACCACCGCCACCACCGCGAGAGCCCGGCAGGACCTCAACGAGGGCGGGTTCGTCGTCGCGCTCTCCTGAGGTCGGCGGCGGTAGGGAGGGTCCTCAGCCGCCGACGCTGGCCGGCCCGAGCAGGGCCTTGAGGTCGCCGAACAGCTCGGGGGTCGCCGTGACCCGCAGGCTCTCGTCCAGCTTGAGGAGCACGGTGCGGCCCGGCTGGGTGAGCTTGACGTGCACGTCGGTCGCCCCCGGGTGGTCGGCCAGCACCCCTTTGAGCCGGTGCGCCAGGCCGTCGGTGACCCGGGTGAGCGGCAGGTTCAGCACCACCGGGCCCCGGGGCCCGGCCTTGATGTCCGGCAGGGTCATCTCGTTGGCCATGAGCTCGGTGGAGTCGTCCTTCTTGAGGCGCCCCTTGACCACGACGACGGTGTCCTCGGCGAGCATCGTCGAGATGGTCATGTAGGTCTTCGGCCAGAAGACGACGTCGAGCGAGCCGGCCATGTCCTCGACGGTGGCCCGGGCGTAGGGGTCGCCGTTCTTGGTCCGCTTGAGCTGCAGGTTGGTGATGAGGCCGGCCACCGTGACGAAGTCGCCGTCCTTGGCGCCGTCCTCGCCGATGAGCTGGAGGATCGAGGCGCTGGCGTGCTGGGACAGGATGTGCTCGATGCCGTTGAGCGGGTGGTCGGAGACGTAGAGGCCCAGCATCTCCCGTTCGAAGGCGAGGCGTGCGGTCTTGTCCCACTCGATGGCCGGGATCGCCGGCAGCGTCACGATCTGCAACGGCTCGCCGTCGCCGTCCTCGTCCCCACCGCCGCCGAAGGACAGCCCGGAGAAGAGGCTGTCCTGGCCGATGGCCTCCTGCTTCTTCTCGTCGGCGAGCGCCTCGACATACCGCTCGTGGACGGTGACCAGACCCTGGCGGGTGTGTCCCAGCCCGTCGAACGCGCCGGCCTTGCACAGCGACTCGATGGTGCGCTTGTTGCACACGACGGCCGGGCACTTGCGCAGGAAGTCCTCGAAGGAGGTGAAGGCCCCCTTCTGCTCCCGGGTGTCGACGATGGCCTGCACGACGTTGGCGCCGACGTTGCGGATCGCCTGCAGGCCGAACCGGATGTCGTCACCGACCGCGGCGAACGTGCCGATCGACTCGTTGACGTCCGGTGGCAGCACGGGGATCCGCAGCCGGCGGCACTCGGCGAGGTACAGCGCCGTCTTGTCCTTGTCGTCGCCGACACTGGTGAGCAGGGCCGCCATGTACTCGGCCGGGTAGTTGGCCTTGAGGAAGCCGGTCCAGTAGGAGATGACGCCGTAGGCCGCGGTGTGCGCCTTGTTGAAGGCGTAGTCGGAGAACGGCACGAGGACGCCCCACAGCGCGGCGACCGAGGCCTCGTTGTAGCCGTTGGCCTTCATCCCGTCCGAGAAGGGGATGTACTCGGCGTCGAGCACCTCCTTCTTCTTCTTGCCCATGGCGCGACGGAGCAGGTCGGCGTTGCCCAGGGTGTAGCCCGCCAGCTTCTGGGCGATCTCCATGACCTGCTCCTGGTAGATGCACAAACCGTAGGTGTTCTCGAGGATGGGCTGCAGGGCCGACTCCATCTCCGGCTGCAGCTTGCCCTTGAGCTCGGGGTCGAGCGGGGTGTTCTCCTGCTTGCCGTTCTTGCGGAGCGCGAAGTTGGTGTGGGCGTTGACGCCCATCGGGCCGGGGCGGTAGAGCGCGAGCGCCGCGGAGATGTCCTCGAAGGTGTCCGGCTGCATGAGCCGCAGCAGCTGGCGCATGCCGTTGCCGTCGAGCTGGAAGACCCCGAGCGTGTCGCCACGGCTCAGCAGGTCGTAGGTCGCCCGGTCGGTCATGTCCTTGGACAGCGCGTCGAGGTCGATGTCCTCGCCGCGGTTGTCGCGGATGTTGTGGATCGCGTCGTCGAGCACCGTGAGGTTGCGCAGCCCCAGGAAGTCCATCTTGACCAGGCCGAGCGCCTCGCAGGTCGGGTAGTCGAACTGGGTGATGATCTGGCCGTCCTGGTCGCGGCGCATGATCGGGATGACGTCGAGCAGCGGCTCGCTGGACATGATGACGCCGGCGGCGTGCACGCCCCACTGGCGCTTCAGCCCCTCCAGCCCGGTCGCGGTGTCGAAGACCTCGGCGGCGTGCTGGTCCTCGGCGAGCAGCTCGCGGAACTCGCCGGCCTCGCCATACCTCTTGTCCTGCGGGTCCTGGATCCCGGCCAGCGAGATGTCCTTGCCCATGACGCTCGGCGGCATCGCCTTGGTGAGCTTCTCCCCCATCGCGAACGGGTAGCCCATCACCCGGGAGGAGTCCTTGAGCGCCTGCTTGGCCTTGATCGTGCCGTAGGTGACGATCATCGCGACCCGCTCGTCGCCGTACTTCTCGGTGACGTAGCGGATGACCTCCGAGCGGCGCCGGTCGTCGAAGTCCACGTCGAAGTCGGGCATCGACTTGCGCTCGGGGTTGAGGAACCGCTCGAAGATCAGGCCGTGGGGGATCGGGTCGAGATCGGTGATGCCCATGGCGTAGGCGCACATCGACCCGGCACCCGAGCCGCGGCCCGGGCCCACCTTGATGCCGTTCTTCTTGGCCCAGTTGATGAAGTCGGCGACGACGAGGAAGTAGCCCGGGTAGCCTTTGCCGATGATGACCTCGGCCTCGTACTCCGCCTGCTTGCGGGCGTAGTCGGGCACACCCTCGGGGTAGCGGCGCTGCAGGCCGGTCTCGACCTCCTTGATGAACCAGCTGGTCTCGTCCTCCCCCTCGGGCACCGGGAAGCGCGGCATGTAGCGCCCCTCGCCCTCGGTGAAGGAGATGTCGCACCGGTCGGCCACCAGCAGGGTGTTGTCGCACGCCTCGGGCAGCTCGCGCCAGACGTCGCGCATCTCGGCGGCGGTCTTGAGGTAGTAGCCGTCCCCGTTGAACTGGAAGCGGTTCGGGTCCTGCATCGTCGAGCCGGACTGCACGCACAGCAGCGCCGAGTGCGCCTTGGCGTCCTCCTGGTGCGTGTAGTGCAGGTCGTTGGTCGCCAGCAGCGGCAGCGACAGCTCCTTGGCGAGGCGCAGCAGGTCCTGGCGCACCACCCGCTCGATCTGGATGCCGTGGTCCATGAGCTCGAGGAAGTAGTTGTCCGCGCCGAAGATGTCCTTCATGTCCGAGGCGTACTGGACCGCCTGGTCCCACTGCCCCAGCCGCAGCCGGGTCTGGATCTCCCCGGACGGGCAGCCGGTGGTGGCGATGAGGCCCTGGCCATAGGTCTCCAGCAGCTCGCGGTCCATGCGCGGCTTGAAGTAGTAGCCCTCCATGGACGCCAGCGAGGCCATCCGGAAGAGGTTGTGCATGCCGTTGTTGTTGCGCGCCAGCAGCGTCATGTGGGTGTAGGCGCCGCCACCGGACACGTCGTCGCGTCCCCCGTCGCCGTACTTCACCCGGGTCTTGTCGGTGCGGTGGGTGCCCGGCGTGACGTAGGCCTCCAGCCCGATGATCGGCTTGACGTCGTAGCGCTGCGCGGTCTTCCAGAACTCGTAGGCGCCGAAGATGAACCCGTGGTCGGTCGTCGCGATCGCCGGCATCCCCAGCTCGGCGGCCTTGTCGAACATGTCGGTGATCCGCGCCGCACCGTCGAGCATGGAGTACTCGGTGTGGTTGTGCAGGTGGACGAAGTTCTGCTCGCGCGGGACGCTGCTGCTGGCTGGTGCTGACATCAGGAGGAGATCCTAGTTCGCCCCGCTGACACCCCCGGCGGCCCGTCCCGGGTCACCCGCGGATGCGCTCCAGCGCCCGCGCCAGGTCCTGCGGGTATGCCGAGGCGAAGCTCACCCGCTCCCCGCTACCGGGGTGGTCGAAGGCGAGCTCGGTGGCGTGCAGCCACTGGCGGTCCAGGCCCAGGTCACGCGCCAGGGTGGGGTCGGCGCCGTAGGTCAGGTCACCGCAGCAGGGGTGCCGCAGGGCGGAGAAGTGCACCCGGATCTGATGGGTGCGCCCGGTCTCGAGGTGGATCTGCAGCAGGCTCGCCCGGCGGTGCGCCTCGAGCAGCTCGTAGTGGGTGATGCTGGGCCGGCCGCTGGTCCTGACCGCGAAGCGGTAGTCGTGCCCGGGATGGCGGCCGATGGGGGCGTCGATGGTGCCCTCGTGCGGGTCCGGCAGGCCCTGGACCAGCGCGTGGTAGGTCTTGTCGACCACCCGGTCGCGGAACGCCTGCTTGAGCACGGTGTAGGCCCGCTCGGACTTGGCCACGACCATGAGGCCGCTGGTGCCGACGTCGAGCCGCTGGACGATGCCCTGCCGCTCCGGGGCCCCGGAGGTGGAGATGCGGTAGCCGGCCGCGGCGAGACCGCCCACGACCGTGGGGCCGGACCACCCGACGCTGGGGTGCGCCGCGACGTAGGCGGGCTTGTCGACGACCACGATCTCCGGGTCGTCGTGCACGATGCTCATGCCCTCGACCGGCTCGGCCACCACGGCGAGCGCCGGGGGCTCGCCGGCCGGGGGCATCCGCACCTCCAGCGAGGCGCCGGCGGTCAGCCGCTCGGACTTGCCGACCGGGCGTCCGTCCACGACGACGTGCCCGTCGCCGGCGAGGGCGGCCGCCCTCGACCGGGACAGCCCGAGCAGCCGCGGGAGGGCCGCGTCGACCCGCTCGCCCTCGAGGCCCTCGGGCACGGTGAACAGCCGGAAGTCGCTCACCGCGCCTCCTCGAGGTCGGCCCGCTCGTCGCCCTCGCGGGTGCCGTCGGGGTGGTAGCCCCGCAGCGACAGCACGACGATGAGCACGGCGGCCGTCGTCACCCCCATGTCGGCGATGTTGAAGACCGGGAAGTTGGGCAGGGCCAGGAAGTCGACGACGTGGCCCAGCCCGACCGAGGGCGGGCGGAAGTAGCGGTCGACCAGGTTGCCGACGGCCCCGCCGAGCAGCAGACCGAGGGTGAGGGCCCAGGCCAGGCTGCGGGTGCGGAACGCCTGCCAGATGATCGCGATGGAGACCAGGGTCGCGATCGTCGTCACCACACCGGTCCAGCCGGTGCCGAGGGAGAAGGCCGCGCCGGAGTTGTAGGTGAGGTGCAGCTGCAGCAGGTCGCCGATCACCGGCACCGGCTCGCCCCGCGTGAGGGCGGACTCGGCCCACACCTTGGTGGCCTGGTCCAGCCCCGCCCACAGCAGGGCGACGAGCAGCACCACGGCGGTGCGCCTCGGGGGACGGTCGGTCAGCGGCGTTCCTGCTTCTGCTTGCATGTCATGCATAGCGTCGCACGAGGGAACGCCTGCAGCCGCATCTTGCCGATGGGGGTCCCGCAGGACTCGCAGTCCCCGTAGGTGCCCGCCTCCACCCGGTCGAGCGCGTGGGTGTTCTGGTCGATGAGGTCCCGGGCGTTGTTGGTCACCGAGAGCTCGTGCTCGCGCTCCCACGTCGCGGACCCGGCGTCCGCCTGGTCGTCCCCGGCGCCGTCACCGAAGAGGCGGCCCCGGTCGTGCAGGTCGTGCTCGGCCTCCTCGACCTCCCTGCGCAGGCGTTCGATCTCGGCCTGCAGCTCGGCCCGCAGCTCCTCCACCTCGGCGACGGTCCACGGGCTCTCGTCCTCGCGCACGCTCAGCGCCGGGTGCTGTCCCTGCGTCTCGTCACCGTGGCCCGAGCGCGTGGTGCGGCTCGAGCCCCCCTTCTTCACGGTCGTCGCCACGTGTGTCCTTCGTTCGTGGGCTGCGCTCCCCTGCAGGCGAGCGATGGTGCTGGGAGAATAGATCAGCAACCTGGGGTTGACAACGGGAAACGTCGCAGCACCCCCCACCGGCACGGCGACGCCCCGGCCGGTCCCGGCCGGGGCGTGACGCTATGGGTCGTCGACCCGGTCTCAGGAGCCGGAGCGGCCGCCGTCCAACCGCTCCATCTGGTCGCTCAGGAAGGCCCTCAGCCGCTCGCGCAGGTCGCGCTCCTGCGACTGCAGCCCACCGATGGTCGAAGACAGCGCGCTCTCCTGACCGTGGAGGTCCTCCAGCACGGCGGCCCGCCTCTGCTCGGCCTCGGCCACCATGTGGTCGTGGCTCGACTGCCCCTCGGCCACCAGCTCGTCGCGGCGCTGCTCACCGGAGCTGACCAGCTCGTCGTGGCGGGCCTGGCCGGTCTGCACCAGCTCGTCGTGGCGGGCCTGGCCGGTCTGCACCAGCTCGTCGTGGCGGGCCTGGCCGGTCTGCACCAGCTCGTCGTGGGTGGCCTGGCCCTCGGCCAGCAGCCGGTCGTGGGTCTCCTGGCCGGTGCGCTGCAGGTGGGCGCTGCGCTCGTCGGCCTCGGCCACCACCGTCGCCCGGTAGGTGTCGCCCTCCTCGATCAACCTCGCCCGGGTGCTCTCGCCCTCGGCCACGTGCTGGTCGTGCACGCGCTGGGCCAGCGAGATGATCGAGCTCGGGTCGCTGCCGTCCCCGGCGGCAGCCGCGGCGTCGCCCTCGGCGACCGACGCGGTCGGGACCGCCGACCGGGCCTCGTCACGCTCGCGCTCCGCGGCGCCGGCACGCTCCTCGGCCTCCTGGGCGCGACGCTCGGCGCCGGCCCGGGCCTCCTGGCACTCGGCGAGCTGGCGGCGCAGGTCGTCGAGCTCCTCGGCGCCGGCCCCATCGTGCTGAGCGCCGTCCTCGGCGGTGGGCCTGGGGGCGGCGGGCACGCCGCCGCGGCTGGCCCGGCAGTCCTCGAGATCGGTCCGCAGGCCGTCGTTCTCGGAGACCAGCCGACGCAGCTCGACCACGACCTCGTCCAGGAAGTCGTCGACCTGGGTCTCGTCGTAGCCGCGGCGCAGATGGGTCGCGCTGAAGCTCTTCTTGATGACGTCCTCGGGGGACAGCGCCATGGTTCACCTCGTGGTCCAGGGGGTCATCACCATGGGCGCCGAGGTCACGTCGGCGGTGGTGATGACGTGCGGGTATGCAGGACAGCGAGCACTCTAACGCACCCACCGCGCGCGGTCATGGGCTGCCGAGGGACTCCCCGTGGGCTGCGCCACGGCCGGTTCCAGCCGGCGGCGGCGCCTGCCGGAGGTGCCGGTCAGAACGGCAGGGAGAGCGCCAGCGACCGGCCGATGCCGACGGCGATGATGAGCACCAGGAAGCCGAGGTCCAGCGAGACGCTGCCGAGCCGCACGGGCGGGATGACCCGCCGCAGCGCGCGCAGCGGCGGGTCGGTGGCGGCATACACCCCGTTGGCGAGCACGAGGACCGGCCCCTTCGGTCGCCACTCCCGGGCGAAGATCTGCACCCAGTCGAAGACGAGACGGGCGATGAGCACGAAGAAGTACAGGTTGAGCAGCAGCGCGAGGATCTGACCGATCATGTCCGCAGCCTACGTGGGGGACCTGTGCGTCTGCTGTCGCGCCCGCCCTCGAGCGGTGGTGCTCAGCTCTGGTTGAACGGCCCCTGGGCGCCGCGCGTCTGCTCGGCGTTGGCGCCACCGTCGACCTCGACGAAGGACGGGCTGAGCAGGAAGACCTTGCTCGTGACCCGCTCGATGGATCCGTGCAGGCCGAAGGCCAGGCCGGCGGCGAAGTCCACGAGGCGCTTGGCGTCGGAGTCGTCCATGTCGGAGAGGTTCATGATGACCGGCACCCCGCCGCGGAACGCCTCCCCGATGGTCTTGGCCTCGTTGTAGGTGCGCGGGTGGATCGTGGTGATGCGGTTCAACTCGCCGACCTCCGGCTCGCGGACGACCTGGGACACGGGGGTGCTCGACGGCAGGGTCGCGACGGTGGCGTGCTGACCGGTCCCGTGGTCGTCCTCCCGCAGCTGACGCACGCTGGCCCCGGAGGAGCGCTGCTCGGGCGCCTCGTCGGCGTAGGTGTCGTAGTCGTCGAAGCGCTCGTCGGACTCGGCGAGTCCGAGGTACTCCATGGTCTTGCGCAGTGCCCCGGCCATGTGTGCGAGCTCCTAGGTGCGTGACGGGCGGTTGCTCCCGTGGGTGGATCGGTCGGTGACGACGCTACCGGTGCGGCGGTCGCGAACCCAGGATTGCACTCCCGACACGCAGGTGTGTCGCCCCGGCCGCCACGGCGGTCTCGAGGTCGCCGCTCATGCCCGCGGACACCCAGGTCGCGTCGGGGTGGGTATGCCGCAGCTCCTCCCCCAGCGCGACGAGCCGGTCGAAGGCCCGCCGGGTGTCGTCGGGGGTGAGGTCGCGCGGCGCGATCGCCATGACACCGCGCAGCCGGAGCCAGCGCGCGGCGGCGACCTCGTCGGCCAGCGCGCCCAGCGTGCCGGGCGCCGCGCCGCCGCGGCCCGCCTCGTCGCCCTCCCCCAGGTCGACCTGCAGGAGCACGTCCAGGGGCTCGGTCGCGTCCTCCTCCTCGACGGCGGTCTCGCGGCCGCTGTCGAGGGCGCGGACCAGGCGGGACCGGTCGACCGACTGGACGACGTCGGCATACCGCGCGACCCGCCGCGCCTTGTTGGTCTGGAGCTGGCCGACGAAGTGGACCCGCAGGTCTGCCCGCACCTGCTCGGACAGCCCGGCCACCTTGTCCCCGGCCTCCTGGTCGCGGCTCTCCCCGATGTCGGTCACGCCCATCCCGGCCAGCAGCTCGACGTCGCTCCCGGGGAAGAACTTGGTCACCGCGACCAGGGTCGGGGGTGCGTCGGCCCGGCCGGCGGCCGCGCAGGCGGCGTCGACCCGCTCCCGCACCTCGGCGAGCCGGGCGGCGAGCTCGTCCCGACGCCCGCTCACGCCACGCGCTCCGGGGGCAGCAGCCGCACGACGCCGGCGAGACGGCCGGTCGTGCCGTCACGGCGGTAGGAGTAGAGGTCGTCGCGCTCGCGCGTGCACCCCGGCAGCCAGCGGAGGGACACCTCGAGGTCGCTGTCGGCGAGCTGCTGGACGACCCCGGAGGCGACGTCGATGGCGGGCGTGCCCGTCCAGGAGACCGCGGCCGCCGCCGGCGTGAGTGCTGCCGCCTCGTCACGCAGGTGCTCCGGCACCTCGTAGCAGCGCGGGCAGACCGAGGGCCCCACCACCGCCTCGAGGCGCCGGGCGCCGAGCTCGCCGAGGGTCTGCAGCGCGGCGGGGACGACCCCGGCGAGCAGCCCGGGACGCCCGGCGTGGACCGCTGCGGCCAGGCCCTCGGTGCGGTCGACGAGCAGGAGCGGCACGCAGTCGGCGACGAGCACGACGAGGGCCTCGTCGGTCCGGTCGGTGACGAGGGCGTCGGCCGGCGGGGCGGGGGCCGGGCTGGCGACGGCGGCGTCACCGGTCCCGGGGGTCATCGCGACCGTGCACCCGTGCTGCTGGTCCATGAGCCGCAGGTCGGCGCCGCGCAGGCCCAGCTCGTGGGCCAGCCGGTGCCGGTTGGTCTCGACCGCCTCCGGGAGGTCGCCGACGTGGTTGCCGAGGTTGAACGAGGAGTACGGGTCCTGGCTGGCCCCGCCGTGGCGGTCGGTGACGGCCCACTCCACCCCGTAGCCGTCGCCGGTCGGGTCGAGCCGCTCGCGCCAGGTGAACACGGCTAGCAGGGTAGCGGGCCGGGCCCTCGACCGGGTCAGCGGCGCCAGGCCTCGTCGTCCAGGGTCGACAGCTGCGCCTGGACGAGCTCGCGCAGCCGCTGGCGGTAGCTGCTCTGCGCCTCGTCCAGCCCGGTGATGCGCTGCTCGAGCATCGTCCGGCGGGTCTGCAGGTCGGCCAGGATGCCCGCACGCTCCTCCTCCGCCTCGGCGACCAGGTGGTCGTGCCGGTCCTGGCCCTCGGTCAGGAGGCGGTCGTGCTCGGCCTGGCCCGCCGTGAGCAGCCGGCCGTGCTCGGCCTGGCCTTCCGCGAGGAGGCGGTCGTGCTCGTCGCGAGCCTGGGTGAGCAGACGCTCCTGCTCGGCCTGGGCCTCGCCGACCAGCCGGTCGTGCTCCGCGCGGGCCTGGTCGAGCAGGCCGACGCTCTGCTCGCGGGCCTGGGTGAGCGCGCCCTCCGCCTCCGCCCGGGCCTGGGTGAGCGCCGCCTCGCCCTCGCCCCGACCCTGCTCGCGCAGCCGGTCGCCCTCGGCCCTCCCCTGCTCCACGTAGTCCTCGTGCAGCCGACGGGCCACGGTGAGGATGACGTCCAGGTCGGTCTGCTGCGGGTCGTCACCCTCGGGGAGGTGCAGGTCGTCGCCGAAGGTCTCGGTGCCGCGGGTCTCGGCGGCCACCCGGAGAGTGCGCAGCTCGGTGGCGGCACGGTCGTGGGCGGCGATGGTCTGGTCCAGCTCGGCCTGGACACGGCGCAGCGCGTCCTCCTTGGCGGCCAGGCCGGCCTCGGCCTCCTGCTGCCGCCGCTCGGCCTCGCGTGCGGCGGACTCGGCGGCCTCGGCGCGCTGGTCGGCCTCGTCGGCGGCGGCCGTGGACCGGTCGAGCCGGGCCTGGACCTCCGCGAGCTCGGTGACGAGCTCGCGGCGCTCGGCGCGGATGAGGTCGACCTGGTGCTGCTCGCGCTGCACCCGCTCGGAGACCTCGTCGTCGGCACTGCGGGAGGTATGGCCGGCGACCTCGCCCTCGAGCTCCTCCACCCGCGACTGCTGCCGCCGGAGCTCGGTGACGACCTCCTCGAGGAAGGCGTCGACCTGCGACTCGTCATACCCACGGCGGAGCTGGGTGGTCTTGAACGTCTTGCGGATGACGTCGTCCGGGTGCAGCGGCACGGTGCGCTCCTCTTTCACTGGCCCGGCCTACCGGCCGGAGAAGGACTCGATGATGTTGATGACGCCCGGCCCCATGACGATGATGAAGAGCACGGGCAGGATGGTGAGGATGAGGGGGAAGACGACCTTGACCGGGATCTTCATCGCCTTCTCCTCGGCGCGCTGGCGGCGCTTGAGGCGCATCTCGTCGGCCTGGGTCGAGAGCACCCTGGCGATCGACACGCCGTGCCGCTCCGCCTGGATGACCGCACGGAGGAAGCGGCGCAGGTCCGGCTCCGGACTGCGCTCGGCCAGCGCCTGGTAGGCCTGTCGTCGAGGCTGGCCGACCTGGATGTCCTGCAGGGTGCGGATGAGCTCCTCGGCCAGGGGCCCGGAGCTGTTGCGCGCGACGTGGGCCATGGCCGCCTCGAAGCCGAGCCCCGCCTCGACCGCGATGGTCATCTGGTCGAGGGTGTCGGGCAGCGCCCGCTGGATCGCTGTCCGCCGCTTGATGCCCGTGTTGTACAGCAGCAGGTCGGGCAGGAACCAGGCGAGGGCGACGACGGCGACCGCGAAGACGACGAGGCGGCTGCCGGGGTTGCGGGAGACCATGAGCAGCATGACGGCGAGGGCGCCGCTGGCTGCCAGCAGCTTGGTGACCAGGACCCGCTCGAGCGGCCAGGCAGCCGGACGGCCGGCTCGCGAGAGCAGCCGATCGATCTGACGGACCCAGGCTGTCGGGGTGAGCCGGCGAGCGAGCCCCACCAGGCCGGACCCAACCGTCTCGTCCCTGGCCATCTCACCCGCGCGCGCACCGCCCCGGTGCAGGTTCGCCATCGCCCGGGATCGCTGCGCTCCCGTGTCGGAGGTCAGGGAGTAGGTCAGCAGCAGGGCTGCGGCGGCGACCGCGACGACGGCCACGACGACCACGACGAACGGCGTCGCCATCAGAACTCCACCTTGACCGTCGCCCGCATCCAGAAGAATCCGACCACCAGCAGCAGCACGGCCACCCCGATCATGAGGAACCCGAGGGTGGTGGTCGTGAACACCGACAGGTAGCCGGGGTTGAGGAAGGACAGCACGAGGACGACGAAGAACGGCAGGGCCATGAGCACGCGGCCGGAGAGCTTGCCCTCCGCGCTGAGCGCCTCGACCTGGCGGCGCAGCTGTCCACGCGACCGGATGGTCTCCGCGACGGTGTCGAGCACCTCGGAGAGGTTGCCTCCGACCATGCGGTGGATGGCGATGGCCTGGACGACCCAGCGGAAGTCGTCGCTGTCCATCCGCTCCGCGACGTCCGCGAGCGCCTCGGTGGTGTCCCGTCCGACCCGGATCTGGGTCACGGCGCGGCTGATCTCCCCTGCCGCCGGGTCCTCGGTGTCGGTGGTCAACGAGTCCAGCGACTGCTGCAGGCTGTGCCCGGCCCGCAGGTTGCTGGCCAGGAGCGTCAGGATGTCGTCGAGCTGCTCGGCGAACGCACTACGTCGCCGCTCGGCCTTGATGCTGACGAGCAGGACCCCCCCGGCCACCGCGAAGCCGCCGAGCAGCACGGCGATGACGACCGAGCCCAGCACGACCCCGACGGCCAGGCCCACCAGAACTGCGGCTCCGACGAGGAGCAGGTACTCCGGCAGGGTCTGGGTGAAACCGGCCCGGTCGAGGGCCCGCTCCCAGGCCAGGCCGCGGCGGCCGCGAGCTACGCTCCTGCCGATGGCCTCGGTGGCGGTCTGCGAGAGACGGGAGAGGGCCGACTCCTGCTCGACCGCCCCGACCCGCCGCCGTGCGGCAGCGCGGGTGGAGGGCACGAGGATCACGGCTAGAGCCAGGCTCAGGCCGGTGAGGATCAGCAGGGCTGCGGCCCAGGGGCTGACGAGGAGGCTCACCACGCGTTCCTCGCCTTGAGCTCGTGGTCGAAGACCCCGGGCGGCAGGTGGATGCCCAGGTCCTCGAAGCGCTCGGTGAAGCCCGGTCGCACCCCGGTGGCCCTCGGGCGCCCGAGGAACTTGCCATGCTCGTCCACGCCGGCGCTGAAGTCGAAGACGAAGGCGTCCTGCAGGGTGATGATGTCGCCCTCCATCCCCTGCACCTCGGTGACGTGGGTGACCCGGCGCGTGCCGTCCCGGAGGCGCGAGAGGTGGACGATGAGGTCGACCGCCGAGGAGATCTGCTCGCGGATGGCCCGCAGCGGCAGGTCCATCCCGGCCATGAGCACGAGGGTCTCCAGCCGGGCGATGGCGTCGCGCGGGGTGTTGGCGTGCACGGTGGACAGCGACCCCTCGTGGCCGGTGTTCATCGCCTGGAGCATGTCGAGGCTCTCTGCTCCGCGGACCTCACCGACCACGATGCGGTCGGGACGCATCCGCAGCGAGTTGCGGACGAGGTCGCGGATGGTGATCGCGCCCCGACCCTCGATGTTGGGCGGCCGGCTCTCCAGTCGCACGACGTGCTCCTGCTGCAGCTGCAGCTCCACGGCGTCCTCGATGGTGACGATGCGCTCGTCCGTGGGGATGAACGAGGAGAGCACGTTGAGCAACGTCGTCTTGCCGGTGCCGGTGCCGCCGGTCACCAGGATGTTGAGCCGGGCCTTGACGCACGCGTCCAGCAGGGTGACCATCTCCGGGGTCAACGAGTCGCGCCGCACCAGGTCGGCCGCCATGAGGGGGACCTTGCCGAACTTGCGGATGGTGAGCGACGAGCCGTTGACCGCCAACGGTGGGATGACCGCATTGACCCGCGAGCCGTCCTCGAGCCGAGCGTCCACCAGCGGCGACGACTCGTCGATCCGACGTCCCACCCGGGAGACGATGCGCTCGATCACCCGGCGCAGCTGCTCCTCGGACGTGAAGACGACCCCGGAGTTGGTGAGCCGGCCCGCCCGCTCGACGTAGACGTGGTCGGGCCCGTTGACCATGACCTCGGTGACGTCGTCGTCGTCGAGCAGCTTCTGCAGGGGGCCGTAGCCCAGGACGTCGTCGGTGAGGTCGTCGATGAGCCGTCGGCGCTCGTCCGGCTTGAGCGAGATGTCCGCGGACTGGACCAGCGCGGCCAGCTCCTTGCGCACCAGTGCCTGCAGCTCGGCCTCCTGCAGGGAGGAGTCCGTGAGGCGGCCCCCCATCTTCTGGAACAGCTGCTCACGCGCCTGCTCCTTGAAGGTCTGCAGCGCCGAGCTGACCGGCGCCGGGGTGACGGCCGGCGGTGGCGTCTGCACGGGCTCGGGGGACGGGTCGGTCGGCGCGTCCACGGCCGACGGCTCGACGGCCGGGCCGGCAGCGGCCGCGGGAGCGGCCGGCATACCGGCCGGCCTCGTCGCGGGGGGCGCCGCCTGCAAAGGGCGTGGCTGCTGCGCGGAGCGCAGCCGGTCGGACAGCTTCATCGCACTGCTCCTCGGTGTCGACCGTTCCAGCGGTTCCCGCTGGAGAGGTGGGCGAAGCGACCGACGAAGCCGGTGATGGCCCGGCTCACCTTGTCCTTCGGCATGGCGCTCACCATGGGACGCCCCTGGTTGGTGCTCCTCGGCACCTTGGGCGAGCGCGGCAGGGCGAGGTCGACCTCCCGGCCGATCGCCGCCGTGACGTCCTTCACGGTGAGGCCCGCGTCACCGTCGGCGAAGTTCACCACCACGTGGCGCGTGGACGGCGACAGCTCGAGCTCGTCGAGCACCTCGAGCTCCTTCTTGAGCCCGCGCACGCCGGGCACGTCCAGGCTGGTGATGAGCACGAGGTCCGTGGTGTGGTCGATCGCGGCCAGCGTCTGCTCGCTCATACCGGGTGCCGTGTCGAGCACGACGTAGCGGAACTCCTGCTTGAGCAGGCGCAGCAGGGTGTCGACGGCGGCCGGGGTGACGACGTCGGCCTCGGCCGGGTTGTGCACGCCGCAGACCACCTGGAGCCCGGACGGGTGGCGGGTCAGCAGCGACTTCAGGGTCATGGCGTCGGAGAGCCCGGGGCCCACCACGATGTCTCCCAGGGTGTAGGTCGGCTGCAGGTCGAGCGCCGAGGCGACATCGCCGAACTGCACGTCGAGGTCGACGAGCACGGTGCCCTGCGGGGCCTGCTGCGCCAGCGCGGCTGCGACATTCGTCGCCAGGGTGGTCTTGCCCACGCCGCCCTTCGGCGAGGCGACGGTGATGACGCGACCGGTGAAGCCGTCCACCTCGGCCGCGGCGCCACCCGCGGCCTCCCCGGCCCGGCGCAGCACCAGGCGCAGCTCCTCGACCGAGACCTCGGGGTCGATGAGGTCGCGCACGCCGCTGCGCAGCGCCGGCAGGGCGAGCCGGTCGGCCTCGTCGGTGAGCAGCAGGAGGGAGACGGCCGGGTACTGGCCCCCCACCCGGCCCGCCACGTCCAGGGCGTGCGCCTCGGCGACGCCCCCGTCCCGCACGTCCAGGATGACCGCGCGGACCGCGTCGGGTTCGGGGGCCATGGCCACCAGCTGGGGGGCGGTCGCCGGCAGCTGCTGGGGCTGCAGCACGGTGAGGTCGTCGCCGCCAGCCAAGCGGACCTTGCGGGCCGTCTCGGTGGAGGTCGTGACCAGGATCGCGGCGCTCACTGGAGCACGTCTCCGACGAGCTCCGGCAGCTGGACGACCTTGACGTCCGGGCCGTCCTCCTGCGCCGTCTCCGGCTCGTAGCTCAGCCAGACGGTCCCGAACTCCATGGCGTAGACGAGGCGCTCGGCATCGCTGCCGGAGAGCGCGAGGGTCACGAGGAGCTCGTCCTCCGGACCGGCGTCCTCCTCCTCCACGGCCGCCGCCTCGTCGTCACCCTCGCCGCCGGCAGGCGCCGCGGGCGGCGCGGGCACGTAACCGCCCTGGACCCGGGTGACGAGCACCTTCTCGATAGCGAGCTGCGTGAGGTCGAGGCGCAGGCTGTCGGTGCCGCCGTCCTCAGAGGTGTCGGACCCTGCCTCCTCCGGGAGGTCCTCGAGCCAGCGCACCTCCCCGTTGGCGTCGACGTAGAGCCCCTGCTGGAACTCGGCCTCGAAGGACATGAACACGCCCACCCGGTCGCCGGCGGCGATGTCGCCACCGAGCGAGCGAGCGGTGCCCAACGGGACGGTGATCTGGTGGAGGTCCTGCGCCTCCTCGGGCAGCTCGAAGTCGTCGCGCCCGCGGATCTCGTCCGGGGTGGCGAAACGGGCCGTGGACAGCTGCTCCCCCTCGGGGACGTCCGCGAGGGCGACCTCACCCTCCAGGTCGTCGAGGTCGGTGACGACGCCGTCGACGAGGTAGGCCTCGGGGATCTGCCGGGCCTCGGTCAGCCCGTCGAGCTCGGCCGCGGGCGTCCCTTCCGCGATGGGCCCGGTGGCGACGAAGACCCGACGGGTCTCCATCCCTTCCAGAGCGCGCTGGTCGGCGTTCTGCGCGTAGCGCAGCACCAGGACGATGCCGAGCGCCGCGAGGACGATCGCGAGCACGGCAGCAATAACTCGACGCATGAAACGACTCTCCCTGTGACCGGAGTGGACGTGAACGAACGGATGAACAGCAGAAGCGGAGTGGTGGAGCAGGTGCAGCTAGTCGATGAGAGTGACGACGGTGACCTCGGTGTCGTCATCACTGACGAGGTAGTCGTCGGGCGAGGCGACGTACTCCTTGAAGACGCCGGTGAGGCAGGTGTTGTGGTAGTCGGCGGTCGGTTTCGGCTTGGGGCCGCACGCCTGGCCGAGGGTCGAGCCACCGTTGCTCGGCTTGATCCCCGTCAGCTCGAGCGCGGCGAACCTCGTGACGCGGACCTTGCCGCTCGCGCCGGTGCCGATGTCGTCGTCGAAGATCGGGATGAGCACGGTCTCCCCGAGGAGGGAGGCGAAGTCGCAGCCGGAGACGGTCGAGGTGCCGGTCTTGGTGTCGACGTAGGCCCCCACGACGATCTCGACCTGGCACTCGACGGCGTGGTCCAGCCACCCGAAGGAACCGGGCGGGTAGTCCGAGCCCCAGTTGCAGACGCCGCCGTTGGCCTGCGAGCCGTTCTTGGGCATGTAGACGCTGATCTGCACCCCCAGCACCGGGCCGGCGGCGTTCTCGAAGTTGCACTGCGACACGGCGAGCGGCAGCATCGACGGCCCCTTCTGCGGCGCCCCCCACGCGGCGGTCGCCGTCGTCGTCAGTTCGGTGCTGTCGATGCCGAGCACGGGGAGGAACCAGTGGGTCTTGGTGCCGGTGACCGTCGCAGTCACCTCACGAGCCGACTCGTCGGCGTCCAGCTCGGTGTCGACACTGGCGGTCTCCGCCCGCACGTTGGCGACGCCGTAGGGACCGGCCACCGCGTCGATGCCTGCGCACCCGTTCTCACCGCACTCCTGCGCGGCGGCGAGGGCGGCGGCGTCCGCACCGTTCTGGAGCTCCTGGCGTTTGGCCATCGTGGCGCTGCCGTCGACGGCGAGCCCGGTGAAGCCGACCATGACGGTCAGGAGCAGGGCCACGAGCACCGCGGTGGCCCCGCGCTCCCGGTCGGAGCCGGCGAGGCGCTGGGTCAACCGCCGCATCGCATGACTCCTTCCCCGGTGAGGGTGATGGTGCCGCTGCCGAAGAGCCCGGTCAGCCAGTCGGCGTCGTAGGTCGCGACCACCCGGGCCTGGCCGCCGCTGTCGCAGGCGCCGGTGGCGGGGGTGACGGCCACGGCCGCCCCGGGGAAGATCTGCTGGGCAGCCGCCTGCGCGTCGGCCTGGTCGTTCTTGACCGCCATCTCGCGGGCCCCGTCCCGCGCCGCCGCGGCGAGGGTGGACTGGAGGAACCACAGCCGGCCGAACTCCGCGGCCCCGAAGACGAGCGTGATGAGCATCAGGGCGACGAGGGCGAACTCGACGGCCGCCGCTCCTCGCTCGCGCTGTGCGCTCATGACACGAACCTTCCAAGAATGCGACGAAGAGGTAGCCGGGCCGTCAATCAACAAGACTCGCCGGCCTGCCGGCCAATGTGCTCTGTCATCAAGAATGGAGGTCCCGACGAGAGCTTTGTCGGTGATGGGCGATCCATCGTTCCGAGACCAGCGCGCGTCCGGCACGACACTTCGTCGGGCCGGACGCGCGTCGGTGGCACAGCGTCAGAGCGAGGTCGCGACGCCGTCGAAGAGAGTGTCGAGGTTGGTGCCGATCAGGGCGACAGCGGTGATGATGACCGCGGCGATGAGGGCGACCATCAGGCCGTACTCGACGGCGGTGGCGCCGCGCTCCTTGTCGGCCTCCTCGAGGCGGGACTTCAGGGTGGCGAGGGCGAAGAAGATGCTGGACATGACGGACTCTCCTTGGGAGGGGTAGGGACGTCGCACCACCCCCCATGGGGGAGCTGAATGATGACGCCGGATTCCTGTGACGGAGGCACGTCCGGGACGACCCCGGTTCCGTACCGCCGGGTAACCCCGGCAGAAGAAGAGTGACACCCCGGATTCTTCTGCGCAAGTCTCTCGTTGAAGAACCAAGGTAACGGTTTGATAACGGCCTGCTGACCTGGGGTTCTTTACCTTCGCTATACCTCTGCCAGACCTGGTCTAGACCAGATCTAAAGGTTCGTCATACCTTCAACCACCTCGCAGAACTGCCCTCGCCGCGGTGCGGCGAGGGCAGTTCAGAGGGCCCGTCGGGGCCTCCGCGAGGTCACTTGAGGAAGTCTGGCACATCCAGGTCGTCGGAGTCCTCGAAGGTCACCTGGCGCGGCGGCTGCTGCACCGGTCGCTGCGGCTGCTGAGCGGAGCCGGCGTCGCCGTCGCGCTGCTGCTCGTCCGCGGTGCGCGTCGCGCCCTGACCGGTCGGCTGCGGCTGCTGCTGGCCGCCACCCTGGGTGGGGGCGCCGCCGCCCCCGGGGGCCGCCTGCCCTGCACTCCGCTGGGCGGAGTGGTCCGGGACCGGTCGCTGCTGCTGCGGCTGCTGCTGGCCCACCGACGGGCGCTGCTGGGGCTGCTGGCGGTTGGTGCCACCGGCCTGCACCTGGCCGAGCGCCCGGTCGTTGCCCTCTCCCCGCGCCTGGGGGGCGCCGCCGTCGAAGCCGGCCGCGATGACCGTGACCCGCACCTCGTCGCCCAGGGAGTCGTCGATGACCGCACCGAAGATGATGTTGGCCTCGGGGTGCGCGGCCTCCTGCACGAGGCGTGCCGCCTCGTTGATCTCGAAGAGACCGAGGTCCGAGCCGCCCTGCACCGACAGCAGCACACCGTGGGCGCCCTCGATGCTGGCCTCCAGCAGCGGCGAGGAGATCGCCAGCTCGGCGGCCTGCACCGCCCGGTCCTCCCCTCTCGCCGACCCGATGCCCATGAGCGCGGAGCCCGCCCCCTGCATGACCGACTTCACGTCCGCGAAGTCGAGGTTGATGAGACCCGGCGTGGTGATGAGGTCGGTGATGCCCTGCACACCCGAGAGCAGCACCTGGTCGGCGCTGCGGAAGGCGTCGAGCATCGACACCGTGCGGTCCGAGATCGACAGCAGCCGGTCGTTGGGGATGACGATGAGGGTGTCGACCTCGTCGCGCAGCGTGGCGATGCCGGACTCGGCCTGGTTGGCGCGCCGACGGCCCTCGAAGGTGAACGGCCGGGTCACCACACCGATGGTCAGGGCACCCAGGCTCTTGGCGATCTTGGCCACCACCGGCGCACCACCGGTGCCCGTGCCACCGCCCTCCCCGGCGGTGACGAAGACCATGTCGGCCCCGCGCAGGGCCTCCTCGATCTCCTCGGTGTGGTCCTCCGCGGCCCGGCGACCCACCTCGGGGTCCGCGCCCGCGCCGAGCCCGCGGGTGAGCTCCCGGCCGACGTCGAGCTTGACGTCGGCGTCGCTCATGAGCAGGGCCTGGGCGTCGGTGTTGATGGCGATGAACTCGACACCCTTCAGGCCGACCTCGATCATCCGGTTGATGGCGTTGACGCCACCTCCGCCGATGCCGACGACCTTGATGACGGCCAGGTAGTTCTGCGCTGCGGACACGATGGACCTTTCGGAACGGGTGCGGGTGCGATGCATCGATTGCGGTGCGTCACGCGAGCATACGCGCGCGGCGCAGACGGGTCCCTCAGCATGAACCTCGACCTCAGGTCGAAGGTCTGGGGTGGATCAGCCCGTGGCCTCGGGAAGCCCGGTGACGACCGGCGTGCCGGGGATCCGCACGTCGATGGTCATGGCCAGGGCGCCCTGGGGGTCGATGGTCTCCTGGCCCACCAGGGCGGTGACGACGTGCCACTTCTTCTCGTTGTCGGTGGGTGTCCCCCACAGCAGCGTGACCTGCCCGAGGTCCATCTCGACGGCCCCGTCCCGGTCCACCGAGGGGGCCCCGAGCTCGCCCTCGAGGGTGTCCGGGTCGGGGCGGGTCCGCCACATCTCGGCCAGGCCGGTGACGGTCTCCCGGTCCAGCTCGGTCGGGTCCGTGCGCAGCGAGATGAGCGGCAGCTTCTTGCTGGGCCGCTCGACCTGCTCGTAGAGGACGCCGGAGGCGTCCGCGAGCCAGGTGGTGCCGCCGCCGCGCAGCGCCAGCGCCGGGTCCCGCTCGGTCACCACGAGGGTGATCGACGAGGGCCAGTCGCGCTCGACCTCGACCGAGGCGATCCGGGGGTCGGCCAGCACCCGGTCGCTGACCCGGCCCTCCGACACGCGGGCCAGCGGTCGGCCGTGCGGGATCTGTGCCCTCTCCAGCGCGCTGGCCTGGACCTCCTCCCGTCCCCCGGTGACCTGGACGTCCTCGACGACGAAGGCGATCGAGAAGTAGAAGAGGAAGACCATCGCGGCCGCCGCGGCCAGGACCCCGCCGGTCCACAGGAGCAGCGCCCGCCGTCCGAGGCCGACGCGGCGTCCCCGCCGCTTCGTCCCGCCTGCTCGTCGCGACCGGCTGCGCCGCCCCACACTCATGACATCCCTTCCGGTGCGTGCTGCCTGCTCTCCCCCGTCGCGGGGTCCTGGCCGCGCAGGCGCTCCAGCAGCGCAGGGCCGACGCCGGTGACGTCACCGGCCCCGACGGTGACGACCAACGACTCCACGCCGTCCGCGAGCACCGCGGCGAGCGCGGGCGCCGCCGCGTCCAGCGAGTCGACTTCCACCACCCGAGGTGCCGCGGCGTGGCCGCGCAGACCGGCGGCGAGCAGCGCCGAGGTCACCCCGGGGTGGTCCTCCTGACGCTCGCGCGCGGCATACACCGGCAGCAGCACCACGACGTCGGCCTGCGCGAGGCCCTCGACGAAACCGGGGGCGAAGTCACGCGTCCGGGAGAACAGGTGGGGCTGGAAGGCGACGACCAGTCGGCGGCCCGCGGCGGCGCTCCGGGCGGCCCGCACCAGCGCCGTCACCTTGGGCGCGTTGTGCGCGTAGTCGTCGACGACCTCGACACCGTCGACCGCACCGACCCGCTCGAAGCGGCGGTGGACCCCGGCGAAGCGCTCCAGGCCGTCCACCGTCGCGTCCAGGGGCAGCCCCAGGCCAGCGGTCGCGGCCAGCAGTGCGGCCGTGGCGTTGTGGACGGTGTGCTCGCCCGGCGCCGGCAGCCGCAGGTCCACCGTCGTGCCCTCGGGCAGCGACGGGACACCCTGGCCGACGACGAGCGTGCCCGAGGCGGTCATCCCCTCCGAGCGCACGTCGCGCAGGAGGACGTCGGCGCCCTCCGTGCCCCAGGTGAGGACCCGCACGCCCGCCTCACGGGCGTGCCTGGCGAGCCGTGCCGCCCCCGGGTCGTCGACCGTGGTCACCAGCAGTCCGCCCGGGGCGATCGTGCCGACGAAGTCGCGGTATGCCGCCTCCACCGCCTCCACGTCGCCGTAGAAGTCGAGGTGGTCGGGCTGGACGTTGGTCACCACGGCGACCTGCGGCCGGTAGGTGAGGAAGCTGCCGTCGCTCTCGTCCGCCTCCACCACGACGGGGCCCTCCGGGGCGCCCGGCGCGGCGCTGACGCCGCTGCTGGCCAGCGGGGCGCCCAGGACGTAGCCGGGGTCGGCGCCCGCCGCCTGCAGGGCCGCCGTCGTCAGGGCGCTCGTGGTGGTCTTGCCATTGGCCCCGGCGACCGCCACCGCAGCCCGGCCGTGCAGGAAGGCGGCGATCCCCTGGGCGCGGTGCAGGACGGTGAGCCCGGCGGCCCGGGCCGCGGCCAGCTCGGGGTTGTCCTCATGGACCGCGCCGGAGACGACCACGGTGCGGGCGGCGCCCAGGTGGGCCGGGTCGTGGCCGACATGGACGCGGGCCCCGGCCCGCTCCAGCGCGCGCAGCGTCGGGCTGTCGCGCTGGTCGGAGCCGGACACCTCGACACCGCGGGAGAGGAACATCAGGGCCACCCCGGACACCCCGGAGCCGCCGATGGCGATGACGTGCACCTGGCCGAGCTCCTCGGCCCTCGGGACGTCGGCGGTGAAGTCGAAGCGCCCGCTCACCGGTCTGCACCTGCGGCGTCGAGGACGAGGTCGACCAGCCGGTCGGCCGCGTCGCGGTCGCCGTGCTCGGCGGCGGCCGTCGCCATGACCTCCAGCCGCGGGCCGTCCTGCAGCAGCGGCAGCACCACGCCCCGCACCCACCCCGGGTCGACCTGGGCGTCCTCGACGAGCAGGCCACCGCCGGCCTCGACGACCTCGCGCGCGTTGAGCCGTTGCTCCCCGTTGCCGATCGGCAGCGGGACGTAGACCGCCGGCAGCCCCACCGCGGCCAGCTCGCAGACCGTCCCGGCACCGGCCCGGCACAGGGCGAGGTCGGCGACGGCGTACGCGAGGTCCATCCGGTCGGTGTAGGGCAGGGCGCGGTAGCACGCGCCGGTCCGCGGGTCCTGGTCCGGGGCGGGCACGTCCTTCCCGGCGCCGGTGAGGTGCAGCACCTGCACGCCCGCGGCGAGCAGGTCGGCCCCCGCCGCGGCGACCGCCTCGTTGATGCGCTGCGCGCCGAGCGAGCCGCCGAAGACGAGCAGCGTGGGTCGCCCCTCGTCCAGGCCGAAGTGCACGCGACCCTCCTCGGCGAGCGCGGCACGGTCCAGGGTGCGGATCTCCTCGCGCAGCGGCAGGCCGACGCGGGTGGCGTGCGGCAGCTCGGTCGAGGCGAAGGTGGTGGCCACCCGTTCGGTGAAGCGGGCGCCCAGCCGGTTCGCCAGCCCCGCCCTGGCGTTCTGCTCGTGGATGACGATCGGCACCCCGGCCCGGCGCGCGGCGAGGTAGGCCGGGGTGGCGACGTAGCCGCCGAAGCCCACGACGACCTGGGCGTCGATCTCCCGGATGGCTCCCGCCGCCGCTCCGACGGCGCGGCGCAGTGCGCCGGGGAAGCGCAGCGCCCGGGCGTCGGGCCGGCGGGGGAAGGGGACCTTGGGCACGACGACGAGCGGGTAGCCCCGCTCGGGCACGAGCCGGGCCTCCAGGCCCTCCGACGTGCCGAGCACCCGCAGGTCGGCGTCGGGCACGCGTCGACGCAGCGCGTCCGCCGTGGCGAGCAACGGGATGACGTGGCCGGCGGTCCCGCCGCCGGCCAGCACCACGCGCACCCCGCTGCGGTCCGGCGCGCTCACCGCCGCCCTCCCGCCGCGG
>NZ_SDVA01000023.1 GCF_004153545.1 Serinicoccus sediminis
TGCTGACATGGCCGACCTGATGCAGCTGCTGACGACCAACCCGCTCGCCAAGCAGCTCGGCGTGCCGCAGGCGACCCGCCTGCGCCGCGGCCGCGAGCTGCCCTCCGGCCCGGTGGCCGTGGGCGCCCCGGGGGCCGCTCCCCCCCCCCGCCGGCCAGCAGCCCGTCCCAGCCGGCCACCCCGTCGCCCTCCCGCTCCCCGCGCACCGCCCCGCTACCGCCGACGGGCACGCCGGCCCGGGCGGTGACGGCGGAGCCGACGGTCCCGCCGAGTGACGGACGCACGACCGCAGGTGGTGAGGGCCGGGCGACCGGCCCTCACCCGGCTCCTGGGCACGCTGGCCCCGGACGCCTTCGCCCGTGACCACTGGGGGCATACCCTCCACCTCGCCGACGTCGAGGACCGCGGCGGCGACGAGTTCACCGACCTCTTCTCCCTCGACGCCGTCGACGAGCTGGTCTCCGACCGCGCCCTGCGCACGCCGTTCCTCCGGGTGGCCAAGGACGGCTCGACCCTGCCGGAGAGCACCTTCACCTCCTCCGGCGGCACCGGTGCGGGCATGCCCGACCAGGCCGACGACAGCAGGCTGCTGCGGCTCTTCGCCGACGGGTCGACCATCGTCCTGCAGGGCCTGCACCGCACGTGGTCGCCGATCCGCGCCTTCGCCGCGGACCTGGCCGACGACCTGGGCAGCCCGGTGCAGGTCAACGCCTACGTGACTCCGGCCGCCAACCAGGGCTTCGACGACCACTACGACGTGCACGACGTCTTCGTGCTGCAGGTCTCCGGCACCAAGCGGTGGGCGCTGCGCCAGCCGGTGCTGCCGCAGCCGCTGCGCTCCCAGCCGTGGACCGACCGCCGCGAGGAGGTCGCGGCCGCGGCCCGGGAGCCCGCCTACCTCGAGACCACGCTGCGCCCCGGCGACTGCCTCTACCTCCCCCGCGGCTGGATCCACTCCGCGCGGGCGATGGGCGAGGTGAGCACGCACCTGACGATCGGGGTGCACGCCTGGACGCGCCACCACGTCGCGCGGGCCGCCCTCGACCTCGTGGGCGCCGGTCTCGGCGACGAGTCCGACGTGCGGCAGAGCCTGCCTCTAGGGGTCGACCTCTCCTCCCCCGACGGCTGGGGCGCGGACGTCGAGCAGGTCAGGTCCACGCTGCTGAGGCGGTTGCGCGACCTGCCCGCCGAGGAGCTCGCGGCCGTGCTGCACGAGGACCAGCGACGCAGCGCCCGGCCGGCGCCGGTCCGCCCCCTCGCCCAGGCCGCCGCGGCCGAGCAGCTGGGCGCGGATGACGCCGTCGTGCTGCGCGGGCACCTCGCCGCCACCCTGCGGGAGCACGGTGACCGGGTCGGCGTGGTGTCCCGGGTCGCCGAGTTCACCCTGCCGGCGAGCTACCGCCCCGCCCTCGAGCGCCTGCTGCAGGCCGACCCGGTCGTGGTCCGGGACCTCGGCGGACTCGCCGGCCTGGACGAGGCCGGTGCCGTCGACCTCGCGCGCGGGCTGCTGCGCCGCGGTGTGGCCTGCCTGCCCGAGCAGTCCCCCGGGCCCGGATGACCGAGACCTTCCGCTGCTCGGACGCCGCGCGTGAGCGCGGTGACCCGGTGCTGGGCACCGCCCCGCCGCAGGCCCGGCTGCTGCTCGTCGAGGTGCCGGGAGGCTGGCCGCCGGACGCCGTGGCCGCGCTGCCGCGGGGCGTCCGCGACGACCTCGTGCGGGTGATGACCGCCGCCTCCGCCCGGTTGCTGCTCGTCAAGCGGCCAGGTGGTCAGCACCGCCCGGAGGGCCCGTGGGCCTGGTATGCGGTGGACCCCGCCGCGCGGCGCGGCCACCGCGTCGTGGGCGGGGCCTGGGCCTCCGGCGAGGAGCTGCTCGCCGCGGCCGCTCGGGGCCTGGGCGGCGTGGCTGACGAGGACGCTGCCCCGGCCACGGCCCTGGGCGCCGGTGCCCGCGCCGTCGACCCGCACCACGACCCCGTCGAGGCGCAGGCCCACCCCGCCGCGGACGACGAGCAGCTGCTGCTCGTGTGCACCCACGGCCGCAAGGACGTGTGCTGCGCCGTCCGCGGTCGGCCGGTCGCTGCCGCACTGGGCACGGCCTGGCCCGACGAGGTGTGGGAGTGCTCGCACACCGGCGGCGACCGGTTCGCCGCCAACCTCCTCGTGCTGCCGGACGGCGCCTGCTACGGCGGGCTCGACGAGACCACGGCGCACCGGGTCGTGAGGGAGCACCGGGAGGGGGCACCCGCCGTGGCCCACCTGCGCGGCCGCATCGGCCAGGACCGGCTGGTCCAGGCCGCCGTGGTCGCCGCGCTGGGGCGCTGGCCGGTGCCCTGGGAGGCGGTGCGCCCGGTCGGCGCACCCGAGCAGCTGCCCCTGGCAGGCGGTGCGGGCGACGTCGTGGCGCGGTGGCGCACCCGGGTGGAGGTGCGCGGCCACGGCGTCTGGTGGGCGACGGGGGTCGAGCGCCTGGCCCCCGCCCAGCGGCTCACCTGCCGCGCGGCGCAGGCCGGCTCGGTCCGGGTGCCGGAGGTCGTCGACTGGACCGAGACGGCAACCGGCGACGCGGTCGGGCGTCGACCCTAGCCGGTCCGCAGCCCCAGCAGCTCGCGCACCTCGGCGGCCGTCGTCACCGAGCCGGTGGCGATCACGGCACCGCCGACCCCGCCGTCGTCGGCCAGGCCGGCGGCCACGTCGAGGGCGTCGGGCAGGTCGTTGACCACCGTGACCCGGTCCTCGCCGAAGAACTCGGCCACGAGCTCGCCGAGGCGGTGCGGCCGGATCGCCCGCGGCGAGGTGGTCCGCGAGACCACGACGTGGTCGAGCACCGGTTCCAGCGCCTGGATCATCGGCTCGGCGTCCTTGTCCTCCAGGACCGCGAGCAGCCCGACGAGCCGGGTGAAGGTGAAGGACTCGCGCAGCGCCTCGACCAGGGCCTGCACCCCGGCCGGGTTGTGCGCGGCGTCGACGAGGACGGTCGGCGAGCGGCGGACGATCTCCAGCCGCCCGGGCGAGGAGACGTCGGCCAGACCGCCGCGCAGGACCTCGTCGGTGAGCGGCTGCTCGCCTCCCCCGACGAAGGCCTCGACCGCGGCGACCGCGAGGGCGGCGTTGTGCGCCTGGTGCCCGCCGAAGAGCGGCAGGAAGAGGCCGTCGTAGTCGCCGGCCAGGCCGCGCACCGACACCTGCTGGCCACCGACGGCGATCTCCCGGGCCAGCACCCCGAAGTTCACCCCCTCGGCCTTGAGCTCGGCCCCGACCTCCTCGGCGCGCTCGGTGAGGACGTCCATGACCTCCGGCTCCTGGACCCCCACGACGGCGATGGCTCCGGGCTTGATGATCCCGGCCTTCTCCGTCGCGATCTCCTCGAGGGTGTTCCCGAGCAGGCGGGTGTGGTCCAGCGCCACCGGGGTGAGCACGGCCACGTCGCCGTCGGCGACGGAGGTGGCGTCCCACACCCCGCCGAGCCCGACCTCCACCACGGCGACGTCGACCGGGGTGTCGGCGAACGCGGCATACGCCACGCAGACGAGCACCTCGAAGTAGGTCATCCGCACCTGGCGGGCCGGGTCGTCGTCGGCGGCGGACTCCACGTCCACCATCTCGACGAACGGCAGCACCTCGTCGTAGGCGGCGAGGAAGGCCTCGACGGAGACCGGCTCGCCGTCGGTGCTGATCCGCTCGCGCATGTCGTGCAGGTGCGGGCTGGTGAACCTGCCGGTCCGCAGGCCCATCTCCCGCAAGACCCGCTCGACCATCCGGGCGGTCGAGGTCTTGCCGTTGGTGCCGGTGAGGTGGATCATCCGGAAGGTGCGCTGGGGGTCGCCCATGAGCTCCATGACCCGCGCCACCCGGTGCAGGCTGGGCTCGGGCATGTGCTCCGGCGTGCGGGCCAGGATGTCCTCGGTCACCTGGGCGTAGCGCGCGAGGTCGGCCGGGTCGGTCGCCGCGGCCCCGTCCCCGCCGCGCAGGGCGGGCGCCTCGTCGCTCGGGACGGCACCACCCGGGTCGAGCGGCAGCTCGGTGCTGCCGTCCTCGCCCTCGAAGAAGTTGTCGCTCATCGTCCGGCCTCCTCACGTCGGCTGATCAGGAGCTGCACGGTATGCCCGCCACCCAGGTCGGCGGTGCTGGCGTGGGCGCCGTTCCGGGCCGGGGGCAGGGACTGCCCGGCACCGGCGGCACCGAACTGGACGGCCAGCGTCTCACCCATGACGAGCTGCTGGTGGGCCATGGCGGCGTCCCAGACCTCGTCGTCGCCCACGACGGTGAGGCTGATCCGGTCGCTGATGTCGAGACCGGCGTCCTTGCGGGCGCCTTGGACGGCGCGTACCAGGTCACGCGCCAGGCCCTCCTGGGCCAGCTCCGGGGTCACGTCGGTGTCCAGCACGACGAAGCCGCCACCCCGTCCGCCGAGCGTCGCCGTCGCCGCCGACGCCGCGTCGTCGGCGGACCCGCCCACGACCGTCTCCAGGGTGAACTCCCCCTCGACCAAGACGATCCCGCCGCTGGTCACCGTGCCGTCGTCGGCGACCGACCAGTCGCCGCTCTTGGACCCCTTGATCGCGGCCTGCACCTGCTTGCCGAGCCGGGGCCCGGCGGCCCGGGCGTTGACGGTGAGCCGCCGCTCGACCTGCAGGTCAGCCAGCGCGTCCGGGTCGTCGGCGTCCAGCACGGTCAGCTGCCGGACGTTGACCTCCTCCATGATCACGTCGGTGACCATCTGCGCCCTGGCCCGGTTGCCCGGGGGCATCAGGGTCTCCCCGTCCTTGAGGACCACGGTGAGCCGGGGCAGCGGCAGCCGCACGCGCAGGCCCTGCGCCTTGCGCAGGCCCAGGGCGGTCGAGCAGACCTCCCGCACGGTGTCCATGGCGGCGACCAGCTCCGGGTCCTCCGGCAGGTCGCCGGCCTCCGGCCAGTCGGTGAGGTGCACCGACTCGCCGCCGGTCAGCCCACGCCATACCTCCTCGGTGAGGAGCGGGAGCAGCGGGGCGGCGACGCGGCAGGTGATCTCGAGCACGGTGTAGAGCGTGTCGAAGGCCTCCTGGTCCTCGGCCCAGAAGCGGTCCCGGGAGCGCCGGATGTACCAGTTGGTGAGGACGTCGACGAAGTCGCGGATGACCTCGGCGGCGACCGCGATCTCGTTGCCGTCGTAGGCGCCCTGGGCCGCCTCGACGAACTCCCGGGTCTTGGCCAGCACGTAGCGGTCGAGCTGGTGCTCCGAGCCGGTCGACCAGCGCGCCTCGTAGCCCGCGGCATTGGCGTAGAGCCCGAAGAAGTACCACGCGTTCCACAGCGGGATCATCGTCTGCCGCACGCCGTCGCGGATCCCCTGCTCGGTGACGACGAGGTTGCCGCCGCGCAGGATCGGCGAAGACATGAGGAACCAGCGCATCGCGTCGGCGCCGTCGCGGTCGAAGACCTCGCGGACGTCGGGGTAGTTCTTGAGCGACTTGGACATCTTCTGCCCGTCGCTGCCGAGCACGATGCCGTGCGAGAGGCACGTCGAGAACGCCGGCCGGTCGAAGAGCGCGGTGGCCAGGATGTGCAGGGTGTAGAACCAGCCGCGGGTCTGCCCGATGTACTCGACGATGAAGTCGGCCGGGAAGTGCTCCTCGAACCACTGCTCGTTCTCGAACGGGTAGTGCACTTGGGCGTAGCTCATCGACCCGGAGTCGAACCACACGTCGAGGACGTCCTCGACCCGGCGCATGGTGCTCGCCCCGGTCGGGTCGTCGGGGTTGGGCCGGGTCAGCTCGTCGACGAACGGCCGGTGCAGGTCGACGTGGCCGTCGCGGTCGCGCGGGAGCGTGCCGAAGTCGGCCTCGATCTCCTCGAGGCTGCCGTAGACGTCGATGCGGGGGTAGGCCGGGTCGTCACTGCGCCACACCGGGATCGGGCTGCCCCAGAAGCGGTTGCGGGAGATCGACCAGTCGCGGGCGTTCTCCAGCCAGCGGCCGAACTGCCCGTGCTTGATGTGCTCGGGCACCCAGGTGATGTCCTCGTTGGTGCGCAGCATGTCGTCCTTGAACGCCGTGACCTCGACGAACCAGGAGGAGACCGCCTTGTAGATGAGCGGCTGCTTGCAGCGCCAGCAGTGCGGGTAGGAGTGGGCGTAGGACTCGCGGCGCAGCAGGACCGTGCCGGCGGTGACCGAGCCGGTGTCGTGCTGCTCCCCGCCGAGCTGGTTGCGGGTGGCGGCCTTGAGGTGGTCCATGATCGGCGCGTTGGCGTCGAAGACGAGCATCCCGGCGTACTCCTCCACCGGGGCGGTGAAGGCGCCGTCCGGGCCGACCGGCATGACCGGCTCGATGCCCTCGCGGTCGGTGACCACCTTGTCGTCCTCACCGAAGGCGCCCGCGGTGTGGACCAGGCCGGTGCCGTCGGTGGTCGTGACGAACTCCGCGACGACCAGCCGGTGGGCGCGCTCCCAGCCCTGGTAGTAGGAGAACGGCGGCACGTAGGAGCGCCCGGTCAGCTGGGCGCCGGTGTAGGTGCCGAGCACCTCCGGGTCCTCGCCGAGCTCGTGGGCGTAGGCCGAGAGCCTCTCCTTCGCGACGAGGTAGCGCTCACCGCCGCCGACCTGGGCGTCCTCGCCGGTGGCGCCGGGCAGCGAGGCCCGCACCACGACATACTCGATGTCCTCGCCGACCATGATCGCGAGGTTGGCCGGGAGGGTCCACGGCGTGGTGGTCCACACCAGCGCGAGCGCGCCGTCCAGGACCTCGTCGGGGGTCGCGCCGGGCAGCAGCCGCGCCCCGACGGTGACCGCCGGGTCCTGGCGCACCTGGTAGACCTCGTCGTCCATCCGCAGCTCATGGTTGGACAGCGGGGTCTGGTCGTTCCAGCAGTAGGGCAGCACGCGGAAGCCCTCGTAGACCAGGCCCTTGTCGTAGAGCCGCTTGAACGCCCACAGCACCGACTCCATGTAGTCGACGTTGAGCGTCTTGTAGTCGCCCTCGAAGTCGACCCAGCGGGCCTGGCGGGTGACGTAGTCCTGCCACTCGTCGGTGTACTTCAGCACCGACTCGCGGCACTTGGCGTTGAACGCCTCGATGCCGATGCCGAGGATCTCGTCCTTGGTCTTGATGCCGAGCTGGTCCATCGCCTCGAGCTCGGCGGGGAGCCCGTGGGTGTCCCAGCCGAAGCGCCGCTCGACCCGCTTGCCGCGCATGGTCTGGTAGCGCGGCACGACGTCCTTGACGTAGCCGGTGAGCAGGTGCCCGTAGTGCGGCAGGCCGTTGGCGAAGGGCGGTCCGTCGTAGAAGACGTACTCGTTGGCGCCGCTCTCGCCGGCGTCACGCTGCTCGACGCTCCGGGCGAAGGTGCCGTGCTCGCGCCAGTAGGCCAGCACGGCCTGCTCGATCTCCGGGAAGCGCGGGGAGGGGGTGAGCGCGTCGGCGGAGGTGCTGGACTGGGGGTAGGCCATGGGTGGGCGGCTCCTGGGGTGTGGCGGGCGGTCTCGCGTGCGGTCGTCTCGTGTCGTGCTCGGGCTGTGCCACGAGGACGACGCTGCCGGGGTATGACGCCCGGTCGGCACCGCGGTACCACCTCGCTTGCCCGCCGCTCACCCCCGGCCCCGGTCGGGCCTGCTGGCGCGGCGTGCCGCTTCGTTCCGGCTGTGACGGGCCTGCCCCGTGCGGGTCTAGTGGGCTCACCGTCGGCGTACGGTGGCCGTTCTTCCGCAGGCTCGCCGCTGATGACGGCTCGGTCGCCTGTGCCCACCATGCTAGCGCCTCGGCGCACGGGCGAGGCCCCCTTGCGCCGCGGTGCGGGCGACGGCGCCGCCTGGCCCGCTGACCGGCTGCAGCGTTCACGTGAACGTCGGAGCCGACGTCACGACCACGACGACCGGCCGTGGCGTTCACGTGAACGTTGGAGCCGCCGGGGCCGGTCGCGGCGCAGCGTTCGGCCAACCCTGTGGACAACTTCTGCGGCCGGCGGGCGATCTCCGCCAGCCTGGCGGCATGTCGCTGGACCTCACCCGACCGTTCCTCCGCCAGGACGGCTTGCGAGCGGGCCTCACGAAGCACGAGCTGGACGGGCCGCGGTTCCACACCGTCTTCGGGAGCGTCCGGCTCGCCTCTGACATCCCGCTCACCCCGGAGGTCCTCGGCCGGTGCGCCTCGCTCCTGGTGCCGCGGTGTGCTGCCAGCCACCATACCGCCGCTGAGGTGTGGGGAGGGGCGGTGCCCCCGACGGGATGGACCCACGTCAGTGTCGCCCGCGCCGAGGACCGGCGGGCCAGGGTGGGCCTCCGGTGCCACGTCAACCCCTCCGCCGTCGTCCGCACTCGGGCTGGGCTGCGGCTGACCACGCCCGCCCAGACCGTGTTGGACCTGTCCCGCGAGCTGCAGCTGGTCGACCTCACGGTGCTGGCTGACTCCCTCCTGCATCGGCGGGTCCTGACGTCGGCCGAGCTCGAGCAGCGGCTGGACGCCTGCCAGGGCGGGCTCCCACGGGTCGCGTCCGCCGCGCGGACCCTCGTCCGACCGGGGGCGGAGTCGCCGATGGAGACCCGGGCCCGGCTCCTGCTCGTCCTGGCCGGCCTGCCGGAGCCTGTGCTCCAGCACGAGGTCGGGGACCTCCGGCATCGATTCCGCCTGGACCTCGCCTACCCCGAGCACAGGGTAGCCGTCGAGTACGACGGTCGTCAGCACGCGGAGGACGCTCGGCAGTGGGGCCACGACCTGGGCCGGCGGGAGTGGTTGGACGGTCGAGGATGGCGGTTGGTCGTGCTCCGCTCGGGCGACGTCTACGGCACTCCCTGGGCGACCGCGCTCCGTGTCGCCGGGGTGCTCGCTGCGCGTGGTCTCGTCACGGGCCTGCCCGCGCACCCACCGGCCACCTTCGCCGGCCACTTCCCGGAGCAGCCGTGGCGCGCGGCCCGTCCGTGAACCCGCCATCGCCCCCATCAGCGGCCCTGGCGTTCACGTGAACGCCAGGGCCGCTCCCGTCCGGTGTTTCACCGGCTGCAGCGTTCACGTGAACGCTGCAGCCGGCGCTGGGCACGGCCGAGGGCCGGGAGCGTGTGCTCCCGGCCCTCGGTGATGCTGCGGTATGCCGTCAGTGGCGGTCGCGCGGGGTGGTGGCCCCGCCCGCGCCGAACCCGTCGTCGTCGGGGTCGGCCAGACGGTTCGCGCCGGACTCCTCGCGCACCTGGTTGGCCTCGGCGAGGTCGCGCACGGACATCTCCTTGTCGGCGTCCAGCTTGCCGAGCTCGGCGAGCTTGCCGCTCTTGCGGTCGGCGAGGTACTCGTTCATCTCCTTCTTGATGACCGGCAGCAGGAAGTAGACGCCGAGCAGGTTGACGAACGCGCAGACGAACAGGAAGTTGTCCGCGAACGCCAGCACCTGGCCGAAGTTGAGGATGCAGCCCGCCACCGTGAAGACGAGGAAGACGACCCGGTAGATGAGCGTCGAGGTCCGGGTGTCCCCGAACAGGTAGTTCCACGCCCGCTGGCCGTAGTACGACCAGGTGATGAGGGTGGAGATCGCGAACAGCGCGACAGCGACCGCCAGGACCGTCGGGAACCACGAGATGTTCTCGGCGAAGGCGTCGGAGGTGACGACCACACCGCCGCCGTAGTCGTAACTGTCGTCCGCGAAGACCTGCTCACGGGTCTCGTTGTAGAAGGTTGTGTCGGCGATGACGATGGTCAGCGCGGTCATGGTGCAGACGACGACGGTGTCGATGAACGGCTCGAACATCGCGACGAAGCCCTCGGACACCGGGCGGCGGGTCTTGACGGTCGAGTGCGCGATCGGCGCCGAGCCCAGCCCGGCCTCGTTGGAGAAGGCCGAGCGGGTCAGGCCGACGACGAGGGCACCGATGAACCCACCGGTGACGCCCTCGGCGGTGAACGCGCCGGTGAGGATGTCACCGATGGCACCGGGGATGTGCGGGATGTTCGTCAGGATGACGACGATGCAGGCGAGCACGTAGATGCCGCCCATGAGCGGGACCAGGGTCGAGGTCACCCGGCCGATGGACTTCATCCCGCCGATGATGACCGCGCCGATGAGGCCCGCGAGGACGAGACCGAAGATGAGCCCGGCGGAGGTGGAGGCCAGGAAGCTGTTCTCGCCACCGGTGACCTCGACGGCCTGCGAGTAGGTCTGGTTGGCCTGGAACATGTTGCCGCCGCCGACGCCGAAGAACAGGATCGCGAGGGCGAAGAGGCCGGTGAGGCCCACGGAGAGGAACTTGGGGAACTTGCTGAACGCCACGGGGAGGTACTTGAACGGGCCGCCGGACACGGTGCCGTCGGCGCGGATCTCGCGGTACTTCACACCGAGCGTGCACTCGGCGAACTTGGTCGCCATGCCGAAGAGGCCGGCCAGGATCATCCAGAAGGTCGCCCCCGGGCCACCCAGGGTGACGGCGACGCCGACGCCGGCGATGTTGCCCAGGCCCACGGTGCCCGAGACGGCGGAGGTCAGCGCCTGGTAGTGCGGGATCTCACCCGGGTCGTCCGGCGAGGAGTACTTGCCCCGCAGCGTGTCCCACGCCACCTTGATGCCGCGGAACTGGATGAACCCGAAGTAGATCGAGATGATGATGGCCGCGGCGAGCAGCCACATCACGACGAAGGGCATCGGGATGCCGGGAATCTCGAAGAAGATGATGTCACCGGAGATCCGGGTGACCGTCTCGAAGCTGGAGTCGACGGTGGACTCGAGGTTCTGGACCCATTGCGGGTCGTCGACCGCCTCGGCCATGGACAGGGGAATTGTTCGCAACATGCGTCACACTGTTTGCCAGATCAGGTGATTGGTCAACGACATACCCTGATCGTGACCAAAACGTGATGCAGGCCCGGAACACCAGGCACACGCTTCTCGTTGAGGCCTCTCCTGCCCCGTCGGTCGCGACGCCGCGGTCTGTGACAATGACGGGTATGACGCACCCCCACCAGATCGCTCCCCCGCGCCCGGCGCAGCTGCCCGAGCGTCCGTCCGTCGACGGCCTCGAGGAGAAGTGGGTCGCGGTATGGAAGGACACCGACGTCTACGCCTTCGACCGGGACGCCGCGCTGGCCGGCCCGCGCGAGCAGGTCTTCGCCGTGGACACCCCGCCGCCGACCGCGTCGGGCACGCTGCACCTCGGTCACGTCTTCGGCTACACCCAGGCCGACTGCCTGGCGCGCTACCACCGGATGACCGGCAAGCACGTGTTCTACCCCATCGGCTGGGACGACAACGGGCTGCCGACCGAGAAGCGGGTGCAGAACTACTACGGGGTGCGCGGCGACGCGACCCTGCCCTACGACCCCGACTTCACCCCGCCGCAGCGCGGCGGTGACGGCAAGAGCCTCAAGGCCGCCGACCAGGTGCCCGTGGGCCGCTCCACCTTCATCGAGCTCTGCGAGGAGCTCACGGTCATCGACGAGCAGGCCTTCGAGGACGTCTTCCGCCGTCTCGGCCTGGCCATCGACTGGAACGTGCAGTACCGCACCATCGGCGACCGCTCCCGCGCCGTCGCGCAGCAGGCGTTCCTGCGCAACCTGGCTCGTGGCGAGGCATACCAGGCGGAGGCGCCCGGGCTCTGGGACATCACCTTCCAGACCGCGGTCGCGCAGGCCGAGCTGGAGGCCCGCGACTACCCCGGCGCCTACCACCGCGTCGCCTACCACCGCGCCGACGGCGACCCGGTGCACATCGAGACGACCCGCCCGGAGCTCATCCCCGCCGTGGTCGCGCTCGTCGCCCACCCCGACGACGAGCGGTATGCCGACCTCTTCGGCTCGACGGTCACCTCGCCGCTGTTCGGCGTCGAGGTGCCCGTGCTCGCGCACCCGCTCGCGGAGATGGACAAGGGCGCCGGCATCGCGATGTGCTGCACCTTCGGCGACATGACCGACGTGCAGTGGTGGCGCGAGCTGCAGCTCCCCACCCGGTCGGTCATCACGCGTTCCGGACGGCTGCGGGAGCAGAGCCCGGACTGGGTCGCCGGCGGCCCCGGCGAGCAGCTCTGGACCGAGCGGCTCGCCGGCCGGACCGTGCACGCCGCGCGCGAGGCCGTGGTCGAGGCGCTGCGGGAGTCCGGGGACCTGGACGGCGAGCCGACGAGGACCCAGCGCAAGGCCAACTTCTACGAGCGCGGCGAGAAACCGCTGGAGATCGTCACCAGCCGCCAGTGGTTCATCCGCAACGGCGGCCGCGAGGACGGCGCCCCCGGGCTGCGCGAGGCGCTCATCGCCCGCGGCGAGGAGGTCGACTTCCACCCCGGGTTCATGCGCAGCCGCTACCGCAACTGGGTCGAGGGTCTCAACGGCGACTGGCTCATCAGCCGGCAGCGCTTCTTCGGCGTGCCGTTCCCCGTCTGGTACGCCCTGGACGCGGCCGGCGAGGTCGACCACGACACCGTCCTCGTGCCGGACGAGGGCCGGTTGCCGATCGACCCGGTGAGCGACGTGCCGGAGGGCTACACCGAGGACCAGCGCGACCAGCCCGGCGGCTTCACCGCCGACACCGACGTCATGGACACCTGGGCCACCTCCTCGCTGTCCCCGCAGATCGCGGCCGGGTGGCCGACGCGGGGCGGCGACGGCGAGGGTTCGGACGCCGAGCTCTTCGAGGCGATCTTCCCCTTCGACATGCGGCCGCAGGGGCACGACATCATCCGCACCTGGCTGTTCGCGACCATGGTCCGCGCGCACCACGAGCACGGCACCGTGCCGTGGACCGATGCCTACCTCAACGGCTGGATCCTCGACCCGGACCGCAAGAAGATGTCCAAGTCCAAGGGCAACGCCGTCACCCCGCTGGACATGCTGCAGGCCAGCGGCACCGACGCGGTGCGCTACTGGGCGGCCGCGGCGCGGCCCGGCGTCGACACGGTCGACGACCCCAACCAGATCAAGGTCGGGCGTCGCCTGGCGATCAAGCTGCTCAACGCCAGCTCCTTCGTCCTCGGCTTCGGCGAGCTGCCGCAGGGCGCCTCCGAGGCCGAGCTCGTCACCGAGCCGCTGGACCTGGCGATGCTGGCCGGGCTGGCCGAGGTCGTGCGCCGGGCCACCCAGGCCTACGAGGCCTGGGACTACTCCACCGCCCTCGACGTCACCGAGTCGTTCTTCTGGACCTTCTGCGACGACTACCTCGAGCTGGTCAAGGAGCGCGCCTACGGCGGGGAGTTCTCCGCCGACGGCCCGACCGCGGACCCCGCGCCCGCCACGCTGTCCGCCCGCGCGGCGCTGCGGCTGGCCCTGTCGGTGCAGCTGCGCCTGCTGGCACCGGTGATCTCGTTCGCGACCGAGGAGGTGTGGTCGTGGTGGCACGAGGAGGGCAGCTCCGTGCACACCCAGCCGTGGCCCGTCGTCGAGGAGCTGGCCGTGGCGCAGGGAGCCGACGCCGCGCTGCTCGGCACGGTCGGGCAGGCGCTGGCCGGCCTGCGCCGGGCCAAGTCGGAGGCCAAGGTCAAGATGCGCACCCCGATCTCGGCGGCGACGGTGGCCGGCCCGGCCGCCGAGCTGGAGCGGGTCCGCGCCGCCCTCGGCGACCTGGGTGCCGCGGGCAAGGTGACCGGCGAGCTGGCCTTCGCCGAGGCCGAGCAGTTCGGCGTGCGCGACGTCGCCCTGGTGGAGGCCCCGGCTTAGGGTGAGGTATGCGCAGGGGCACGAGGTCGACCAGTGGTGTCGTCCTCGCGGTCCTCGCGGCGGTGGCCGCGCTCACCCTGCTCCTGTGGGGGTCGAGCAGCGGCACCCCCCTGCTCGGCCCGCCGACCGGCTCCTGGGAGCCCGACCTCGCCCTGCCGCCGGCCCCGCCGCTCGCCGACGAAGCCCCGCAGACGGCGGTCCCGACCGGGTCGCCCGAGCCCACGCAGGAGGGTCTGCAGCTCGACTGGCTGCTCATGGCGCTGCTCGCCCTCGTCGTCGTGCTGGTGCTGCTCGTCGTCCGGGCGCTGCTGGCCCGCGCGCACGACCGGGACGAGCCGTTGCGGATGGAGGAGGACGAGGAGCTCGCGGCGCTGCTGGAGGCCAGCGGTGACGACGTGCGCTACCGCGCCCTCGCCGAGGGCGACCCCCGCAACGCGGTCGTCGCCTGCTGGGTCGCGCTCGAGGACGCCGTGCGGCGCTCCGGGCTGGCCGACAACCCCGCCGAGACCGCCAGCGAGCTGACCCGTCGGGTGCTGGGCCGCTGGGAGGTCGACGAGACCTCGATCCGCACCCTGTCGGAGGCCTACCGCGAGGCCCGTTTCTCCCGGCACCCGGTGTCGGAGGAGCAGCGCGAGCAGGCCGTCGCCGCGCTCGACCGCATCCACGAGGACCTGCGCCGCCGGGCCCTCGCCGAGCAGGAGCGGGCGCACCACGCCGCGGCAGCCCGCGCCCCGTCCGAGGGTGAGGGCGAGCAGCGATGACCAGGCCCTTGCCCCACCGGCAGCGGGCCCTGGCCACCGACCTGCGCCGCCACCTCGTGCCGGCCCTGGTCATCGCCGTCCTGCTGGGCGGGCTGCTGTTCTTCATCGGCGCCCTGCCCTACGCCTGGCCCCTGGCCCTGCTCGTCGTGGTGCTCGCCGGCGTCGTGGGCGGGTTGCTCACCTGGGGGGTGTCCACGACCGCCCGCGACGTCGAGCAGGCCTACTGGGTGTCGACGCCGCGCCAGGAGACGGCGCCCCCGGACGCGATGGACTACCGCCTGCTGCGGCTGCGGCGCGACCTGCGGGACGCCCTGGAGCGCGACGACCGCGCCGACGAGATCTACCCCGTCGTCCGCGAGCTCGCCGCGGAGCGCCTGCTCGCCCACCACGACGTCGACCTCGAGACCCAGCCCGAGCAGGCCCGGGCGCTGCTCGACCCGCACCTCGCCGCCTACCTCGAGCACCCGCCCACGGACACCCGCAGGCGCAGCAGGAGCGCGCTGCATACCGCCATCGAAGGAGTCGAGAAGCTGTGAACGACACCCCCACCCCCGCCCTGGACGTCCCCGAGGTGTCCCGGCGCGCCGCGCAGGTGCTCGACCGGGTCGAGCAGGCGGTCGTCGGCAAGCGGGAGGCGCTGACCCTGGTGCTCACCGCGGTCCTCTCCCGCGGCCACGTGCTGCTGGAGGACTTCCCCGGGCTCGGCAAGACGCTGGCGGCGCGCTCCTTCGCCCAGACCCTGGGGCTGGACTTCACCCGGGCCCAGTTCACGCCCGACCTGCTGCCCTCCGACCTCACCGGGTCCTTCGTCTTCGACCAGAAGAGCACCGAGTTCGTCTTCCGCCCGGGTCCGCTGTTCACCGGGCTGCTGCTGGCCGACGAGATCAACCGCACCCCGCCCAAGACGCAGTCGGCGCTGCTGGAGGCGATGCAGGAGCACCAGGTGACCGTCGAGGGGCAGACCCATCGCCTGCCGCAGCCGTTCCACGTGCTCGCGACCGCCAACCCGGTGGAGTACGAGGGCACCTACCCCCTGCCCGAGGCGCAGCTGGACCGTTTCCTCGCGCGGGTGTCCTTCGGCTACCCCTCCCCCGAGGAGGAGTGGGACGTGCTGCGCCGGCGGGTCGCCCGGCAGTCCGAGGACCAGCGGCTCGAGCCGGTCACCGACGCCGCCGGGCTGGCGGCCATGCAGGACGCGGTCGAGCGGGTCCCGGTCGAGGACGACATCTCCCGCTACTGCGTCGAGCTGGCCTCGGCGACCCGCCGGCACCGCGCCGTCCTCGTCGGCGCGTCCCCCCGCGGCTCGCTCGCCCTCATGCTCACGTCGCGGGCGTATGCCGTCGTCCACGGCCGCGACTACGTCACCCCCGAGGACGTCAAGGCGGTGGCGCACGCCGTGCTGGACCACCGCATCTCTATCAAGCCCGAGCTGTGGATGTCCGACACCGGCGGCGCCACCGTGGTGACGGCCGCCCTGGGCCAGGTGCCGGTCCCGGGCGCGCGGACCGGAGCCTCCACGGTGGACGAGCAGGAGGAGGAGCACGTGCGGTCCTCGGCCTCCGCCTGATGGCGGCCTTCGAGCGGGCCGACGCGTGGCGGCCCACCCACGCCCTGCAGCGCTGCCTCGTCGCGGTCCTCGCGATCGCGCCGGTCGCGCTGGTCTTCCGGCGGCCCGACCTCCTGGTGCTGGTGAGCCCGCTGGCGCTGGTGCTGGCCTGGAGCCTGGCCACCCGTCCGCAGGAACGGCCCGACCACCGCTTCGCGCTGTCGCACGCGCAGGTCCGGGAGGGCGACCAGGCGCTGGCCGTCGCGGACGTCGAGCCGGTCGAGGGTGCCGAGGTCCTGTCCGCCGCCCTGACGCCGGCGCCCTACGTCACCGCGGTGCTGCGGGAACGGATGCGTCAGGCCCGGGACAGCGACGACCTCCTGGTCCAGCGCACGTCGACCGTGGTCGAGGCCGCCGGGCCGCAGGTGCAGGGCTACCGGCGGCTGCTGGTCGGCGTCCGGGTGACCCGGTGGGGGGTGCGCCGGATCGGGCCGATGCAGGTGGCCGCCACGAGCGCCTGGGGGGCGTGGCGATGGGGTCCGCTCTCGATGGACGCGCAGGCCCTGCGGGTGCTGCCGCAGCCGGCGGCCTTCGACACCTCCGCCCCGGCGCCGCACCCGCGCGGGCTGGTGGGGATGCACCGGTCGAGCCGGCCGGGCGAGGGCAGCGAGTTCGCGACGATCCGCCCGTTCCAGGTCGGCGACCGGCTGCGGCGCATCCACTGGCCGCGCTCGAGCCGGACCGGGGAGCTGCACGTCACCTCGAGCTACGCCGACCAGGACACCCACGTCGCCGTGCTCGTCGACGCGCACTACGACCTGGGGCGCTCCGGCGGCCTGGACGGGGACGTGAGCTCGCTGGACCGGTCGGTTCGGGCCGCGGCCGCGGTCGCCGAGCACTTCCTGCAGCAGGGGGACCGGGTGAGCCTGCGGGTGCTCTCGGCCCGCACGCCCCTCCTCGTGCCCGTCGGGACGGGGAAGCGGCACGGGGTCCGCATCCTCGACACCCTCAGCCGGGTCCAGGCCTCCGTCGACGACCGGACCGACCCGCAGCGGGTCCACCTCGGGATCGGCTCCGGGACGCTGGTGGTGATGATCTCCTCCCTCGTGTCGCCCGACGCGCTGACGCAGGCGGCGACGCTGGCCGCCCGCGGCACCTCGGTCGTCGTGGTCGACGCCCTGGGGGACGCCGCGGCGCGGCTGGCGCCGAGCGGGGAGCGCGACCCGCTGGCCCGGACCGCCTGGCGCATCCGGATGCTCGAGCGGGACCGCGAGATCCGCAGGATCCGCGCCCAGGGCGTCGCGGTCGTGCCGTGGCTGGGTGCCGGCAGCCTGGACGTCGTGCTGGTCGAGCTGGCGCGGCGCCGACGGAGGGTGGGGGCCTGATGGGTGAGCTGCGCGAGCACTGGGTCAACCTGCGGACCGCCACCCCCAGCCACCTCCGGGTGCGCCTCGTGGCGCTGGCCGGGGCCGTCGTCGTGGCGCTGAGCCTCGCCGCTGCCGGCGGTGGCGGCCCCGTGGCGTGGGGCGGCACCGTGCTGCTGGGCGCCCTGGTGGTGCTGCAGCCGGGGGGCATCATGCCGGCGTTCTTCCTCGTGTGGGCGATCGCCGCCTGGTGGGCGGGCGTGCCGGGCCCCTGGCACTGGGCGCTGCTGCCGGCCGCCTGGGGCCTGCTGCTCGTGCACGCCGGCGCCGCCCTCGCGGCCTCGGTCCCGCCCCAGGCGACCGTGCCCCGTGCCGTCGTCGTGAGGTATGCCGCCCGCGTCGGCGTCGTCGCGGCGGCGGTCACCCTCGTCTGGGGTCTCGCGGCGCTGGCGGTCGGGGCCCGGTCCGGCGGCGGCCCGCTGCCCAGCGTCCTGGGGCTGGCCCTGCTGGCCGGGGCTCTGCTCGGCTACGTCCGCCTCCGCCGCCACCACACCGCACCGGACGCGCCGTAGGACGACACCGGACGCGTGCTCAGCCCGCACCGGACGCGTGCTCAGCCCGCACCGGACGCGCCGTCGGCCCGCGGTCGTGCTGCACGGGCCGGGGTCACCGCATACCTCGCGCCCCTCGCCCCGGCCTATGCTGGCGCCCATGCACGCGCTCGTCGACCTGACCGCCGGGCGATGAGCGGGGGCCGGTCGCGGCGTCGCTTCCCGCAGTCGGTGTACGCCCTGGGCAGCGACCCGGACCCCCGCTTCAGCCTGGCCAACGAGCGCACCTTCCTCGCGTGGATCCGCACGGCGCTCGCCTTCCTCGCCGCGGGGGTCGCGCTGGAGGCGCTCGCGGTGCCGATCGCCCCGGGCTACCGGCTGGCCGCCGCTGCCGTCTTCGTCGTGCTCGGGATGCTGGCCTCGGTGCAGGCGTGGGTGGGGTGGTTCCGGGTCGAGCGGGCGATGCGCGAGGGGCGGACGCTGCCGCCGCTCACCATCGGTGCCGTCATCGCGGTCGGTGTGCTGCTGGCCATCCTCCTCGTCGCAGTGGGGCTGCTCGCGTGACCGTCGGACCGGACCGGCCCTACGACCCCGGGTTGCAGCCGGAGCGCACCCTGCTGGCCTGGCGCCGGACGGCGCTCGCGCTCGCCGTCGTCTCGGCCGCGATCGCGAGGTATGCCGGTGACCGGCTCGGTCTCGTCGCCGCCGCACTCGTGGGTGTGGTGGGTGTCGCGGGCGCGGCGTGGGCCTACCACCGGGCGACGCAGCGCTACCGCCGGATGCATCTGTGGCTGCACCGCGAGGACACGCTCGACGGCGACGGGTTGGCGTTCGTCGTCGCCAGCGCCTCCCTGAGCCTCGTGGCCGTGGCGGCTGCGGTCTACGTGCTGCAGGTGGGGCTGCAGAGGCTCGCCTGAGCCGTCACGCCACGAAAGAGGCGGTCGACCTGCCCATCACGCGCTCGGTGCGGTCTGACCACGCGTCCGGTGTGTCCTGGACGCGCGTCTGGTGTGCTCCGATCACGCGTCCGGTGTGTTCCGACCACGCGTCCGGTGTGTCCTGGACGCGCGTCCGGTGCAGGTCAGGCGCTCTCCTTGCGCTGCTGACGCTTGCGGGGGGCGACGTCGCGCCGCACGATCGTCGGGTTGACGTTCTCCTGGACGACCTCGCGGGTGATGACCACCTTGGCGATCTGGTCGTCGGAGGGGACGTCGAACATCACCGGCAGCAGCACCTCCTCCAGGATCGCCCGCAGCCCGCGGGCGCCGGTGCCGCGCAGCAGCGCCTGGTCGGCGATCGCCTCGAGCGCCTCGTCGGCGAACTCCAGCTCCACGCCGTCGATCTCGAACATCTTCTGGTACTGCTTCACCAGGGCGTTGCGCGGCTCGGTGAGGATGTTGACCAGCGCGTCCCGGTCCAGCGGCGACACCGTGGTGATGACCGGCAGGCGACCGATGAACTCCGGGATGAGCCCGAACTTCATGAGGTCCTCCGGCAGCACGTCGCCGAAGTGCTCGCCGACGTCCTTGGCCGACTTCAGCTCCGCGCCGAAGCCCAGGCCCTGCTTGCCGGTCCGGGACTCGATGATCTTCTCCATGCCGGCGAAGGCACCACCGACGATGAAGAGCACGTTGCCCGTGTCGATCTGGATGAACTCCTGGTGCGGGTGCTTGCGCCCGCCCTGCGGCGGCACGCTGGCGACCGTCCCCTCGAGGATCTTCAGCAGCGCCTGCTGCACGCCCTCCCCCGACACGTCCCGGGTGATCGAGGGGTTCTCGCTCTTGCGGGCGATCTTGTCGATCTCGTCGATGTAGATGATGCCGGTCTCGGCCTTCTTCACGTCGAAGTCCGCGGCCTGGATGAGCTTGAGCAGGATGTTCTCGACGTCCTCGCCGACGTAGCCGGCCTCGGTGAGCGCGGTGGCGTCGGCGATCGCGAAGGGGACGTTCAGCATCCGCGCCAGCGTCTGCGCGAGGTAGGTCTTGCCGCACCCGGTGGGGCCGATGAGCAGGATGTTGGACTTGGCGATGTCGACGTTGTCCTCGCCGCCGCTCTTGCCCTCCCCCGCCTGGATCCGCTTGTAGTGGTTGTAGACCGCGACGGCCAGGGCGCGCTTGGCGGGGTCCTGGCCGACGACGTAGTTCTGGAGGAAGTCGAAGATCTCGCGCGGCTTGGGCAGCTGGCCCAGCCCGAGGTCGCTGGACTCGGCCAGCTCCTCCTCGATGATCTCGTTGCACAGGTCGATGCACTCGTCGCAGATGTACACCCCGGGCCCGGCGATCAGCTTCTTGACCTGCTTCTGGCTCTTCCCGCAGAAAGAGCACTTCAGCAGCTCGCTGCTCTCGCCCATACGTGCCACGTGGTCGTCCTTCCTGAGCTCGGGCCGGGGGTCCGTGGGGCGAGCCGGGCTCGCCCTGTCCGCCCGACGCTACCTTGCCGGGAGGGGTTTGGGCAGGGTTTTCCGGGCGCCGTCCGCGTGTTGGCGCTCCCTGTCCGCTGTCAGCGCAACACCTCTGCGGCGTGCGCCGACGTCCGGGTATGCCGACGGCCGGGCCGCGCGGGCCCGGCCGTCGGCATACCCGCGGGACTCAGTCGTCCAGCGAGGCCTTGCGCGAGGCGAGCACCTCGTCGACGAGGCCGTACTCCTTGGCCTCGGCGGCGGTGAGGATCTTGTCGCGCTCGATGTCCTTCTGGACCTGCTCGGCCGTGCGACCCGAGTGCTTGGCCCAGGTCTCCTCCAGCCAGGTCCGCATGCGCAGCACCTCGTTGGCCTGGATCTCGATGTCGGAGGCCTGCCCGTAGTCGCCACCGGCCAGCGCGGGCTGGTGGATGAGCACGCGGGCGTTGGGCAGCGCGAACCGCTTGCCCGGGGCGCCCGCGGCCAGCAGCACGGCGGCCGCCGACGCGGCCTGGCCGATGACGAAGGTCTGCACGTCCGGCTTGATGTACTGCATCGTGTCGTAGATCGCGGTCAGCGCGGTGAACGAACCACCGGGGCTGTTGATGTACATGAGGATGTCGCGGTCCGGGTCCTGGCTCTCCAGCACGATGAGCTGGGCGATGATGTCGTCGGCCGAGGCGTCGTCGACCTGGACGCCGAGGAAGATGATCCGGTCCTCGAACAGCTTGGTGTAGGGGTCCTGGCGCTTGGTGCCGTAGGAGGTGCGCTCCTCGAACTGCGGCAGGATGTAGCGGCTGCTCGGCGCGAGCGGCGCCGGGAGCCCGCCACCGGGCTGCGCGGGGGCGGCGCCCATCCAGGCACCACCGGCATACGGGCTCTGCTGCTGGGGGTAGGTCATGGTGAGATCAGCTCTCTTCTCGCGTCTGGGTGGCCGGTCAGGAGGTGGGTCCGGCGTCGCCGGAGCGCTCGTAGACGTGGTCGACGAAGCCGTAGTCCTTGGCCTCGGCCGCGGTGAACCACCGGTCGCGGTCGGAGTCGCGGGTGATCTGCTCGACGCTCTGCCCGGTGTGCTCGGCGATGAGCTCGGCCATCTGGTGCTTGATGTGCAGCATCTGCTCGGCCTGGATCTTGATGTCGGAGGCGGTGCCGCCGATGCCGCCGGAGGGCTGGTGCATCATCACCCGGGCGTGCGGCGTGGCGTAGCGCTTGCCGGGGGCGCCCGCCGAGAGCAGGAACTGGCCCATCGAGGCGGCCAGGCCCATCGCGACGGTGGCGACGTCGTTGGGGATCCACTGCATGGTGTCGAAGATGGCCATGCCCGCGGTCACCGAGCCGCCCGGGGAGTTGATGTAGAGCCAGATGTCCTTCTCCGGGTCCTCGGCGGCGAGGAGGAGCAGCTGGGCGCAGATGGCGTTGGCGTTGTCGTCGCGGACGTCGGAGCCCAGGAAGATGATGCGTTCCTTGAGCAGCCGGTTGTAGATCTGGTCGTCCAGGCCGGCCTGTGCCGGGCGCTCGGCCATGGTGGTCTCGTCAGTCATGTGCTGCTTTCCCTCGCTTCGTCCGGGGTATGCCGTGCGGCACGTGTGCTTGTCAGTGACCCTAACGCCCGGCCCGGTCGCGACACTCCCCCACCGGGGCCGTGTTCGCCGTGAGCGCACTGCCCGCCCCGGCCCGGGCTCCCGGGCCGGGGCGCCCGTGCGTGTGGGGCCGGCCCCGACCGTTCTAGGCTTGACCGGTGACCCCCACCTCCCGCACCGACCGCACCTGGCTGGTGGCCCTGGCCGCCTCGCTCTGGGGGCTCTCCGCCCTCTGGCGCGGCCCCCTCGCCCAGGAGCTGCCGTCCCTGGCCATCGTCTTCTGGGAGCACGTGCTGCTCACCCTGGCCCTGCTGCCGTGGCTCGTGCCCGCCCTGCGCCGGTGGCGGGCCGCGACGCCGCGCACGCAGGTGAGCGTCCTCGTCATCGGGGCCGGCAGCTCGGCCCTGGCGACGACCCTGTTCACCGCCGCCTTCCGGCTCGGTGACCCGATCACGCCGCAGGTCCTGCAGAAGCTGCAGCCCTTCATCGCCCTCGCGCTGGCGGCGGTGCTGCTGGGCGAGCGCCTGCGTCGGTCCTACCTGCTCTTCCTCCTGCCCGCGGTGGTGGGCGCCTGGCTCATGACCTTCGCCGACCCGTTCGCGGTGAGCGTGAGCTCGGCCCAGGCGGCGCTGCTGGCGCTGGGCGCGGCCGCCCTCTGGGCCGCGGGCACCGTGCTCGGCCGGGGGGCGAGCGCCGAGCTGGGCTTCGTCGACCTCGCCGCCCTGCGGTTCGCGTTCGGCCTGGTCACCCTCGCGGTCATCGCCGGGTTCACCGGCACCCCGCTCGCGGTCCCGCTGTCGGCCGTCCCCTCGATCCTCGCCCTCGCCCTGCTGCCGGGGCTCCTGGCGATGACGCTCTACTACCGGGCGCTGCGGCATACCCCGGCAGCGCGGGCGACCCTGGCCGAGCTGACCTTCCCGCTCACCGCCGCCCTCATCGGGGTCGTCGCGTTCAGCAGCCGCCCGGAGCCGACGCAGTGGCTGGGGATGGTGCTGGTCGTCGCGACCGTCGTCGCGCTGTCGCTGCACGAGCAGCGCGCCCCGCAGCCCTCGGTCCGCGCCCCCGCGCACGCCGACGCCCTGCGCTGACCGCCCCACGCCCTCGCGCGGCCCGCGAGCGCCGACCGTCCCTCCGCCCGACCCCGGGAAGGGCGCGACTGCAGCGGTTGTCCACACCCCCTCCGCACGCAGAAGCGCAGGCACCGGGTATGCCCTGAGATCGCCCTGTCGGGCGGCATACCCGGTGCAGCGGCGCACCGTGCGTGGTGAGTGGGTCAGGCCTTGTCGGCCGACTCCTCCTCGGTCTCGACGACCTCGTCGCCCGCCTCGACGACCTCGTCGCCCGCCTCGACGACCTGGTCGCCCGGGGCGACGACCTGGTCGCCCGGGGCGACCTCCTCGTCCGCGTCGTCCTCGTCGTCACCCTCGATGGCGTCCAGGTCGACGACGTTGCCCTCGGTGTCGGTGACCTTGGCCTGCTCCAGGACGTTCGCCAGCGCCTTGCGGCGTCCGACCTCGGCCACCATCGCGGGGACCTGGTTCTGCTGGTCGATCTGCTGCGCGAACTGCTGGGCGTTCATGCCGTACTGCTGCGCGGTCATCATGATGTACTCGATGAGCTCGCCCTGGTCGACCTCGACCTCGTCGCGCTTGACCAGCGCGTCCAGCAGGAACTGCGTCTGCATGGCCTTCTTGGTCGACTCGGTCACCTCGGCGCGGTGCTCGTCGTCCTCCAGGCGGTCCTCGCCCTCCAGGTGCCGGTGCACCTCGGCCTCGACGAGGCTGTCCGGCACGGGGATCTCGACCATCGCGAGCATGGCCTCGAGGACCTTGTCGCGGGCCGCGACGCCCTGCTCGAAGCGGGCGCCCTGCTCGGCCTGCTGGGCCAGGTCCGCACGCAGCTCGTCCATGGTGTCGAACTGGCTCGCGAGCTGGGCGAACTCGTCGTCCAGCGCGGGCAGCTCGCGCTCCTTGGCGGCCTGCACGGTGACGGTGACGTCGGCCTTCTCGCCCTTGCGGTCGCCGCCGGCGAGCGGGGACTGGAACTCCACCGTCTCCCCGGCCTTGGTGCCGCGCAGCGCCGTGTCGAGCCCGTCGAGCATGGTGCCCGAGCCGATCTCGTAGGAGACACCGGTCACCGAGTCGATCTCCTCGTCGCCGATCACGGCGGAGAGGTCGATGGTGAGGTGGTCGCCGGTCTTGGCCTTGCGCTTGATCGGCTTGAGGGTGCCGAAGCGCTCCCGCAGGTTGTCGATGCGGGTCTGGACGTCCTCCTCGGACGCCTGGACCGGCTCGACCTCGACCTCGATGCCGGAGAAGTCCGGGAGGTCGAACTGCGGCACGATGTCGACCTCGGCCTCGAACGCCAGGTCCTGGCCGTCCTCCATGGGCAGCGAGGTGAGGTTGACCTCGGGCTGGCTCAGCGGCGTGAGGCCGTTCTCGGTCATCGCCTGCGTGTAGTACTCCGGCAGCGCCTCGTTGACGGCCTCCTGCACCACGGCACCGCGCCCGAAGCGCTGGTCGATGATCCGGTTCGGGACCTTGCCCTTGCGGAAGCCCGGGATCTGCACGTTGGCGCCGATGCTCTTGTAGGCGGCGTCCAGCCGGGGCTTGAGGTCGGCGGCGGGGACCTCGACGGTCAGCTTGACCCGGGTCGGGGTCAGGGTCTCGACAGCGCTCTTCACTGCTGGTTGCTCCGTTGTCATGTCGGGGGTATGTCGTGGCCCGCCGGGCACAGGTCGGCTACGGGCGGGCACGCGGATCAGCACCATGCTAGGTGGTCGGGGTAGCCGGATTCGAACCGGCGGCCTTCCGCTCCCAAAGCGGACGCGCTACCAAGCTGCGCCATACCCCGTGGTGGGGCGGCGTCACGGCCGCCCGCGGTGGAGGGTTTAGACTAACTGCTCGGCCGGGGCACGGAGGACGTCGCGCTGGTCACGCGGGTGTAGCTCAATGGTAGAGCCCCAGTCTTCCAAACTGGCTACGCGGGTTCGATTCCCGTCACCCGCTCCACCCTGTCCAGCGGTCGTCGTCCGCGGCCCGGGCCGCTCAGGCCGGCTGCCGTCCCGCGGCCTCCTCCACCTGGTCCAGCAGCGTGTCCAGCTCGTCCGGGCGCCAGTCGTGCGGCGTGAGCTCGGCCCCGTCGAACTCCTCCATGGTGCGCAGCGCCACCTGCTGCCGCACGACGACCATGCTGTAGTTCGCCAGGATCAGCCGCCAGTGCTCGACCGCGCGGACGGCACCCTCGGAGCCGTAGCCGACGAGCCCCGCTGCCTTGCCCTGCCACTCCGGGTAGAGCCAGTCGGTGGCGTTCTTCAGCCCGCCGGGGACCGAGTGGTTGTACTCCGGCGTGACGAGCACGAAGGCGTCGCACGCGTCCACCGCCGCGCTCCAGGCCAGCACGCTGTCGTGCGGGTACTGCTTCTTCGCGCCGCCGGGGACCTTCTCCCACTCCAGGAGCGGGACGCCGAAGCTCTTGAGGTCGATGAGCTCGTACTCGGCCGAGCCGCCCCGGGCCAGCGCCCGCTCGTGGACCCACCGGCCCACGCTCTCGCCCTTGCGACCGTCACGGAGGGAGCCGATGATGATGCCGATCTTCATGTCTCCATCCGACCACGTCGGTCTCCGTAGCCACCCGCCGGGGGCACCATCTCCCCCCGGACGCCGAGCAGGCGCACCGGCCGGTCGTCGTCGAGCCGTTCGTAGAGCGCGAAGGCCTCGTCTGCCAGCACCTCCGGGTCGGTCGTGGGCGCCGCCAGCAGGTGGGACCGGTGGTAGGTGGAGAACGGCGCGAAGCGCACCTTGAGGTGCACCCGCCGGACCGGGCGGCCCTCCTCCCCGACGTCGGCGACGACCCGCTCCGCGAGCTCCCCCAACGCCTCACGGACCTGGTCGGCAGTCCGGAGATCCTGCTGGTACGTCGTCTCCCGCCCCCGGGCGCGCGGCACCCAGGGCGTGTCGTCGGGACGGTCCGCGCCCTCCCCGCGCGCCAGCGCGGACAGCCGAGGCCCGTTGCCCGGGCCGAACTCGGCGCGCAGCACCTCGTCGTCGGCGTGGGCCAGCTCGGAGACCGTGGCGATGCCGAGAGCCGCCAGCCGGCTCGCGATCCGCCGGCCGACACCCCACAGCGCCGTCGTGGCCCGCGGGCCCATGACGTCCAGCCAGGTGTCGCGGGTGAGGACGGCGGTGCCGCGGGGCTTGCCGAGGTCGGTGGCCGTCTTGGCCCGGACCAGCGTGTCGCCGATCCCCACGGAGCAGTGCAGCCCCGTCGCCTCCAGCACGGCACGCTGCAGGGCGCCCGCCACCTCCTGCGGGTCCTCGGCGCGCACCCCGACGAACGCCTCGTCCCAGCCCAGGACCTGCACCACGGCGCCCGGCCAGCCGCGCAGGACGCCCATGACCTGCTCCGAGGCGTCCTCGTAGGCCGGCAGGTCGAGCGGCAGGAACACCGCACCGGGACACCGGCGGGCGGCGACGCGCAGCGGCATACCGGAGCGGATCCCGTGCTCGCGCGCCTCGTAGGACGCCGTCGAGACCACGGCCCGCTCGCTCGGGTCGCCCCGGCCGCCGACCACGACGGGCCGACCGGCCAGCTCCGGGCGACGCAGGACCTCCACGGCGGCGAGGAACTGGTCCAGGTCGACGTGCAGCACCCAGCGTCGGCTCACCCGACCATGGTGGCCGAGCCGGTGCGCCGGCGCCACGGGGCGTGGCGCCCCGGGGGCCGTGACAGCCCGGGTTAGCGTGAGGGGTGGCGTCGGGACGGTCGGCGCGCGGTCGATCGCAGGGAGTCGTATGTCTGTCCACCACGCCCGTACCCGTCGCCGCTGGGCGGCGCTGACCGCCACGGCGGTGGTGCTGGCCGCGTGCACCCCCGGCGCCGACTCACCCGGCTCGGCGGACGGGACGGGGACGCCGACCGGGGCCGAGGGTTCCTCGGACGGCGGCGACCCGACCGGGGACGAGGAGGAGGGCGCCAACACCCTCGTCGCCGTCCCCGTGGCCGGTCCGGAGCCCGCCGTCCTCTCCGGCGGCACGTCGGCCGAGCTGTCGGTCGAGGCCTCGCGCGCCCTCTTCGAGAGCGCCCCGGTGGTCGTCGTCGCGGCGCAGGACGAGCAGCTGGCCGCCGCCTCCGCCGGCGTCGCGCTCGGCGTGCCCGTCCTCGTGGACGGCCCCGGAGTGGCTGAGGAGGTGGCGCGGCTCGGGGCGCGGACAGCCCTCACCGTGGGGCCGGTCGACGACCCTGGCGTCGACGTCCTGGCCGTCACGGACGACCAGGCGCTGGCGGAGGCCCTCGGGACCGAGCCCGCGGGCGAGCCGGTGCCCGAGGGCGAGCAGGTCCGCGCCCTGGTCGGGCTCGAGCCGGGCGTGGCAGCGCTGCTGACGGGTGTGGACCGGGACGGGGCGCCGTCCGGCGCCGACACCGACGCCGCGACGCAGACCGCGGGCGACCCGGCCGGGCAGACGAGCGCCCCGGTGGAGCCGCTGGAGTCCGACGTCGAGGAGCTGCCGGAGACCTCCGCACCGGAGGTGGTCGACGGGGTGACGGTGATGACGACGGGCGCCGACGAGGACGCCGCCGCCGTCGCCTCCGCCCGCGCCGTGGGGGCGCAGGTGCTCGTCGTGCCGGAGGGCGACCCGCGGGCCACCTCCGAGACGGTGCAGGCGCTCGCCGACGCGGACCCGGGCACCGTGATCGGCATCGGCGAGGAGTTCGGTGCCGCGCAGACGCTGACCTGGCGGGCGCAGACCGCGGCGACCGGGGTCGAGCTGCCCGGCGGCGGCCAGCTCGTGCTCCCGGGCAAGACCTACGTCGCGCTCTACGGCAACCCGACGACGTCCGCGCTCGGCGTGCTCGGGGAGCAGGGCCCCGAGGCCACGGTCGAGCGGGCCGAGCAGGTGGCGGCACCGTATGCCGACCTGACCGACGAGCCGGTCGTGCCTGCGCTGGAGATCATCGCCACCGTGGCCAGCTCGGAGGCCGGCGCTGACGGCAACTACAGCACCGAGATGGACCTGGAGACCCTCCGGCCCCTGGTCGACCTCGCCGAGAAGCACGGGATGTACGTCGTGCTGGACCTCCAGCCCGGGCGGACCGACTTCCTCACCCAGGCCAGGAGGTACGAGGAGCTGCTGCGGCGCCCGCACGTGGGCCTCGCGCTGGACCCCGAGTGGCGGCTCGGCCCCAGCGAGGTGCACCTGGAGCAGATCGGCCAGGTCGACGTCGCCGAGGTCGACGCCGTCGTCGACTGGCTGGCCGACCTCACCCGCGACCACGACCTGCCGCAGAAGATGCTGGTCCTGCACCAGTTCCAGACCCGGATGATCCCCGGGGTCGACGAGGTCGACCAGTCCCGCACCGAGGTCGCGGTGCTCATCCATGCCGATGGGCAGGGCGCCCAGGCGGACAAGCAGGGCACCTGGCGGACGCTGCACGACCACGCCCCGTCGGTGCCCTACTGGGGGTGGAAGAACTTCTACGACGAGGACCTGCCCGGACCGCTCTCGCCGGAGGCGACGATGCAGGTCGAGCCGACCCCGGACTTCATCAGCTACCAGTAGGAGCACGACCGTCCCGGCCGCCCCCAGGGGCGGCCATCCATGACGACAGGCCCGCCGACCGTGTGCTTGTGTGGCTGGACGGGCGCTCCGACCGGGGCGCCGGACCCGACGGGAAGGAGCCACGTCATGGGGTTCATGGACAAGGCCGAGGACATGGCCGGGAAGCACGACGAGAAGGTCGACCAGGGGGTCGAGCAGGGCGGCGACTACGTCGACGACAAGACCGGGGGCCAGCACTCCGAGCAGGTCGACAAGGCGCAGGTCTTCGCCAACGACCGGGCCGACCAGCTCGGCGGCGTCGAGGACGAGGGCGACGACGAGAAGTCCTGAGCCGACCTCGGCAGGACGACACCCCTGCACGACCAAGCCCCCGCCCGGACGCACCGGGCGGGGGCTTCATCGTGCCCGACGTCAGCCCTGCGGGGGCAGCGTCCCGTCGGCCTCGTAGGCGCTCACCATGTCGATGCGCCGCTGGTGCCGCGCGTCCCCGGAGAAGTCGGTCGCCAGGAAGGTGGCGACGATCTCCCGCGCCTCGTCGGTGCTGTGCATGCGCGCGCCGAGCGAGACGACCTGCGCGTCGTTGTGCTCCCGGGCGAGCCGGGCCAGCTCGGGCCGGTAGGCCAGGGCCGCCCGGATGCCGACGACCTTGTTGGCCGCCATCTGCTCCCCGTTGCCGGACCCGCCGAGCACGATGCCGAGGGAGCCCTGCTCCTCGGCCACCGCCCGTGCGGCCCGCAGCACGTAGACGGGGTAGTCGTCCTGGGGGTCGAGATCCAGGGGTCCGTGGTCGACCACGTCGTGGCCCTGCTCGGTGAGCCACGTGACCAGGTCGCGCTGCAGCTCGTAGGCCGCGTGGTCACCGCCGATGTGCACCCGCATGCCGGCCTCCTCAGCTGAAGTCCGGGCCCACGGTGCGGGTCCGCTTCATCTCGTAGAAGCCGGGGGTCTGCGCGACGAGCAGGCAGCCGTCCCACAGCCGGCCGGCGGCCTCGCCCTTGGGCGCCGGGGTGACGACCGGACCGAAGAACGCGATGTCCTCCACCCGGACGACCGGCGTGCCCACGTCGTCGCCGACGAGGTCGATGGCCCGCTGGTGGCTCGCCCGCAGCGTCTCGTCGTAGGCCTCGCTCCCGCCCGCCTGGGTCAGGGCCGGGTCCAGACCCAGCTCGTCGAGCACCTCGGCGGTGATGGTGTCGAGCTCCTCGCTGCCGCGTCCCTCGAGGTGGATGCGCTGACCGTAGGCGTCGTACATCTTCCGGCGCAGGTCGTTGGCCTCGTCCGCGGGCAGGTCGGCGGTGGCCGCGACGATGGTCCGGACCGGGCCCCAGGCGCGGTCGAGCATGGCGCGGTAGCCCTCGTCGAGGTCGCGCCCCTCGTTGAGCACGGACAGGCTCATGACCGAGAAGGTGATCTCCAGGTTGCGCACCTCCGCGGCCTCCAGCAGCCAGCGGGAGGTCATCCAGGCCCAGGGGCAGGCCGGGTCGAAGAACATCTCGGCGTGCGTCGTCTCACCGGACTGGGCAGGTGCTTCGTGATGCGTCATGCGACCATCGTGTCACGGCATACCCTGACCTTCAGCCGCACCTGACGCTCGACGAGGAGACATCTGCATGCCCGGGACCAACCTGACCCGTGACGAGGCCGCCGAGCGTTCGACGCTCCTCCGGACCGAGTCCTACGACGTGGTCCTGGACCTCGCCCGCGGGCCGGAGACCTTCGCCACGAGCAGCACCGTGCGCTTCACCTGCACGCGGCCGGGCGGGTCCACCTGGATCGACTTCGTCGGGCCCTCGGTCGAGCGCGTCGTGCTCAACGGCACCGAGCTCGACCCGGCCCGGTCGGTGTCCGACGGGCGGATCACCCTGCCGGACCTCGCGGAGACCAACGAGCTGGTCGTCGAGGCGACCGGCGCCTACATGAACACCGGCGAGGGCCTGCACCGGTTCGTCGACCCGGCCGACGGCGAGGTCTACCTCTACACCCAGTTCGAGGTCCCGGACAGCCGGCGGATGTACCCCGTCTTCGAGCAGCCCGACCTCAAGGCCACCTTCGCCTTCACCGTGACGGCACCCGCGCACTGGCAGGTCATCTCCAACGAGCCCACCCCCGAGCCGACGCCCGCCGGGCGGACCGATGACGCCGACGGCGTCGACACCGCGACCTGGGCGTTCCCCGCCACCGCGCGCATCTCGTCCTACATCACCGCGCTGGTCGCCGGGCCGTACGACGTCGTCCGTGACTCGGTGAGCACGCGGGCCGGCGAGGTGCCGCTGGGCGTCTTCTGCCGACGCAGCCTCACCCCGCACCTGGACGCGGACAACATCCTCGACGTCACCAAGAAGGGGTTCGCCTTCTTCGAGGAGGAGTTCGACTGCGCCTACCCGTTCACGAAGTACGACCAGATCTTCACGCCGGAGTACAACATGGGCGCGATGGAGAACGCGGGCTGCGTGACCATCGTCGAGAACTACGTCTTCCGGTCCAAGGTGACCGAGGCGATCGTGGAGCGCCGGGCCCTCACCATCCTGCACGAGCTGGCCCACATGTGGTTCGGCGACCTCGTGACCATGACGTGGTGGGACGACCTGTGGCTCAACGAGAGCTTCGCCGAGTGGGCCTCGACGACGGCCCAGGCCGAGGCGACGCGGTGGACCGACGCCTGGACCACCTTCGGCACCGCCGAGAAGGCGTGGGCCTACCGGCAGGACCAGCTGTCCTCCACCCACCCGGTGGCCGCGGACATGGTCGACCTGGCCGCCGTCGAGGTGAACTTCGACGGCATCACCTACGCCAAGGGCGCCTCGGTGCTCAAGCAGCTCGTGGCCTACGTGGGGCGCGAGCCGTTCCGCGACGGGCTGCGCGCCTACTTCGCCAAGCACGCGTGGGGCAACACCACCCTGCGCGACCTGCTCGTCGAGCTCGAGGCGACCAGCGGGCGGGACCTGAGCTCGTGGAGCCAGGTCTGGCTCGAGACCGCCGGCGTCAACACGCTCACGCCCGAGGTCGAGGTGGCGCAGGACGGCACCATCACCTCGTTGGCGATCGTGCAGACCACGCCGTCAGAGCACCCCACCCAGCGCCCGCACCGGCTCGCGGTCGGCTGCTACGACCTCGTGGACGGGGCGCTGCGCCGCAGCCACCGGGTCGAGCTCGACGTGGACGGGGAGCGCACCGAGGTGCCCGAGCTGGTGGGGCGTCCGATGCCCGACCTGCTGCTCGTCAACGACGACGACCTCGCCTACGCCAAGATCCGGCTCGACGAGCACTCGCTCGCCACGGCCCTGGAGCACCTGCGGGCGTTCGAGGAGTCGCTGCCGCGGGCGCTCGTCCTCGGCGCGGCGTGGGACATGACGCGGGACGGCGAGATGGCCGCGAGCGACTACGTGCGCCTCGTGCTCACCGCGCTCCCGGGCGAGACCGACTCGACCCTGCTGCGCGTGCTCATCCAGCAGGTGAGCGCCGCCGCGCTCACCTACACCGCGCCCGAGCACCGCGAGGCCGTGGTCGCGCAGCTGACCGCCGGGCTGCGGGAGAGCACCCTCGGCGCCGACGCCGGCAGCGACGCCCAGCTGCAGCTGGTGACGGCGTGGTCCTCGTTCGCCCGGTCCGAGGAGGACCTCGCCCTGGTGCGGGGCCTGCTGACGGGGGAGCGCGAGCTGGCCGGGCTGACCGTCGACCAGGACATGCGCTGGACGCTGCTCACCGCCCTCGCGACGGCCGGGGCGGCCGGCGAGGACGAGATCGCCGCCGAGCGCGAGCGCGACAACACCGCGACCGGCAACGAGAAGGCCGCCCGGGCGCGGGCCGCGGTGCCGACCGCGGAGGCGAAGGAGACCGCGTGGGTCGACGCGGTGGAGACCGCCGGCCTGTCCAACTCGGTGCTGGCCGCGATGGCCCTCGGCTTCGGGCGGGTGCACGACGAGACGCTGCTGCGCCCCTTCGTCGAGCGCTACCACGACGTGGTCGGGCAGGTGTGGGACGAGCGCACGCACCACATCGCCGAGTCGCTGGCGGTGGGCTTCTACCCCCTCGCGGTTGCCTCCCCCGAGCTGCTGCAGGCCAGCGAGTCCTGGCTGGAGGCGCACCCGGACGCCTCGAACAGCCTGCGCCGCACGGTGGCGGAGAACCGCGACGCCGTCGCCCGTGCCCTGCGCGCCCAGGCCACCGACGCCCAGACCCAGACCCCGACCCCGACCCCGACCCAGGGCTAGACCCAGACCTATACCCCCGCACAGGACGCGCGCCCAGGCCGCACAGGACGCGTGGTCCGACCACTCCGGACGCGCGCCCGGGCCGCACAGGACGCGTCGCCCGACCACTCCGGACGCGTCGCCCGACGACTCCGGACGCGGGTTCGGCGTCCTGATGTGCGCCGATCCACACCCCGGTCTGCCGCCGGCCTTCATCCACAGGATGGTCCAGAGGCCTGGTCGTGCCCGTGGTCGAGACAGAGGCTGAGTGGCATGGACCTCGCCGCCCTGCCCTCGGTCTTCAGCCGCCGGTTCGCCCTCGATTCCGGTATGTCGTCCCGCGAGCTCACCGAGCTGCTCCTGCTCGGCGAGCTCGCGCGGGAGTCGAGGAGCTGGTTCCGCCGGCCCCGTGCCGGCGTGCAGCCCGGTCAGGAGGAGTGGCAGCGGGTGCAGGGCGAGCACCTCGACCGCCTGCAGTGTCAGCTGCAACGCTTCCCCGGGCACGTGGCCAGCCATACCAGCGCCGCCCTGCTGCACGGGCTCGCCGTCACGGTCTCCCCCGACGCCCCGGTCGAGCTGACCGTCCTCGAGGGCGCGCAACGATCCCGGACGCTGCCCGGCGTGATCCTGCACCACTGCGACTCCGCCGGCACGGAGGTCGCCGTCGTGGACGGGCTGCGCACCACCGACCTGCTCAGGACGGTCGCCGACACCGCGCGCACCCGCCGGCTCCCGCACTCGACGGCACTGGTGGACGACGTCCTGCGCCGGGGCATGCTGACCACGTCCGACCTGCGCAAGCAGCTCGACCAGCAGAAGCGGTGGAGGGGACGCCCCAAGGCCGTCGCCGCGCTCGCGTTGTCCGATCCGCGGCGCGAGACCTGGCTGGAGTCGTTCTCCTTCGTCACGTTGCACGAGCGCGGGCTCCCGATCCCGCTCTCCCAGGTCGACATCTTCGACGAGGACGGCAGGTTCCTCGGCAGGACGGACGGGCTGCAGCCGGAGTCCGCGTCGTTCTACGAGGCGGACGGGCGTGGCAAGTACTTCCTCGACCAGTCCGAGACCGTCTCACCCGAGCAGTCGGTCCGTGGCCGCCTGGAGGCCGAGCAGCGCCGGCACGGTTGGCTCTGCGGGATCGGTCTGCGCGGGGTGCGCTGGACCAGCGACGAGATCATCGGTGACCCGGAGTCGGTGGCGAGCCGCGCGAAGCAGGTGCTCGGACCCCCACCGGCACCCGTCCGAGGGTATGCCGTGTGGAACGGCGAGCGCCGTCGTCTGCCGTTCTCCGCGGACCGTCCGGCGGTCGACCTGGAGCAGATCTACGTCACCCGCCGCATGCGTGAGCGGGCACGCCGTACCTCCTGACCACGATTCATCTCCACCCGTTGCCGACCACGCGTCCGGTGCGGCCTGAGCGCGCGTCCGGTGCGGCCCTAGCGCGCGTCCGGTGCGGCCAGACCACGCGTCCGGTGCGTCCTGAGCGCGCGTCCGGTGCGGCCAGACCGCGCGTCCGGTGCGGCCAGACCGCGCGTCCGGTGCGTCCTGACCACGCGTCCGGTGCGGCCAGACCGCGCGTCCGGTGCGGCCCTAGCGCGCGTCCGGTGCGACGGCGCGGGCGATGCGGCGGGCGCTGCGCCAGGTGACGAGCTCGTCCAGCAGGACCGGTCGGCCGTCCGGCCCGGCGAGCGGCACCCTCCAGTTGGGGTACTCCTCGTCCGTCCCGGGCTGGTTGATGACCCGCGTGTCGCCGGCCAGGTCGCTGACGCTGACCCCGAGCAGCTTGGCCGGCGTCCGGGCCAGGAAGGCGTGCAGCGCCTCGACCTGCTCGGACACCTCGCCGCGTTCCCCCAGCAGACCTCGCCGTCGGAGGTCGGTCAGCACCTCGTCCCGCGAGCGCTCCTCCTCCTCCTGCTCGACCTCCAACGGTCGGTCGAGCAGGCCCAGCCGGGAGCGCAGGTCGATGTGGACCCCCTCGAGGTAGCCGGCCGTGGGCGGCAGGTCGTGGGTGGTGACCGTGGCCAGGCACAGCTCGCGGTAGGCCTCCGGGTCCAGCAGCCGGCCGTCCCCGTCCCAGTCCCGCTCGAACCACAGGATCGAGGTGCCCATCACGCCGCGGTCGCGCAGGTAGTCCCGCACCCACGGCTCGACGGTGCCGAGGTCCTCCCCGACGACGACGGCGCCGGCCCGGTGCGCCTCCAGCAGCAGGATGCCGATCATCGCCTCGTGGTCGTAGCGCACGTAGGTGCCCTGGAACGGCTCGGCGCCCTGCGGGATCCACCACAGCCGGAACAGCCCGATGACGTGGTCGACCCGTAGCCCGCCGCTGTCGCGCAGGGCGGCCCGCACCATCTCGCGGTAGGGGGCATACCCGAGCTCGGCGAGCTTGTCCGGGCGCCACGGCGGCTGCGACCAGTCCTGACCGAGCTGGTTGTACTGGTCGGCCGGTGCCCCGACGGTGACTCCCCGGGCCAGCGCGTCACCCAGGCCCCACGCGTCGGCGCCGTCCGGGTGCACCCCGACCGCGAGGTCGGAGATGACGCCGAGCGACATCCCGGTGTCGAGCAGGTCGCGCTGCACCCGGGCGAGCTGCTGGTCCAGCACCCACTGCAGCCAGCAGTGGAACTCGACCTCGGTCGCGTGCTCCTGCCGGTATGCCTCGACCGCCTCCCCCCGGGCGTCCTGCAGCTCCTGCGGCCACTGCCGCCAGGACGTCCCGTGCTCCTGGGCGATGGCGCACCAGGTCGCGAAGTCGACGAGCCCCTGGCCCTCCCGCTCGACGTAGGCCTCGAAGGCCCGGGACCGGCGCAGGGACCGCGGCTGCCGGAAGACGAGCCGTAGCGCCGCCTGCTTGGCCGCCCACACCGGGTCGCGCTCGATGCTGTCGAGGGCGAGGTAGCGCTGCGCGTCGTCGGCGTGCCACTCGACGAGCTGGCGCTCGGCCGCGGACAGGTAGGCGACCTCGGGCACGTCCTCGACCCGGATGTAGACGGGGTTGACGAACCTGCGACTCGTCGGCAGGTAGGGCGAGGGCTCCATCTCGCCGACCGGCTCGGCCGCGTGCAGCGGGTTGACCAGCACGAAGTCCGCACCGAGCCCGGCCGCCCAGGCCCCCGCCTCGCCGAGGTCCGCGAGGTCGCCGATGCCCCACGACGCGGCCGAGCGCATGGCGTAGAGCTGGGTCATCAGGCCCCAGGCACGGGCGCCGTCCGCCTCCAGCCCGGCCGGCAGCTCCAGCCGGGTCGGGGTCACGACCAGCGGCATCCGGGCCTGCTCGCCCGCGGCGCGCACGACGACCTCGTGCCACCCCAGCGGCAGGTCGGTCGGCACGTCCAGCAGCACCCGCCGCACCGGGCGGCCGCCGACCTCGCGGTCCTCCTGCCCGGGCCGCAGACCCAGCGACCGCTCGTGGCCGTCCTCGGTCCGCAGCGTCGCCGTCGGCGGCTCCTGCTCGGTGAGGTGCACCGGGACGACCGGGGACGCGCCCCGCGCGACCACCGCGACGGCGGGCAGCAGCCGGTGCCACTCGCGCTCCTGCACCCGGGTCAGCTCGCGGTCGACGAAGTCGCCGGAGACGTCGACCCCGAGCGCCTCCAGCACGGCGACGACCGTCTCGTCGGGGACCTGCGCGTGGCGGCCCTGCCAGTCCCAGAACTCCGTCGCGATGCCGTAGGCGCCCGCCAGCTGGGCGAGGGCAGTGATGCTCTGCGTCACGAGGGTCGAACCTTTCGCAGGGGACGGTCGAGCACAGTCTCTCAGGAGAGGGCCCCCGGGCCCTAGCGCCGCGACGGGGCGTCGTCCGCGGCCGGCGGGGGTGCAGGGGCACCTGCCCGGGCGACGACAATGGGGGTATGCCGAATCTCGACGTGCCCTTCGACTCCTGGGGGTCGACCGTGGACTGGCTGCTCGGCGCGCCGCTGCGGATCGTCCTCATCCTCGTCTTCGCGATCATCGCCCGGTGGGCGGCGCACCGCGCGATCAAGGGGGTGGTCGAGCGCGCCGCGACGCGCGCCGACGACCACGAGCGGTCCTCGCTGGAGCGGGTCTTCGACTCGGCGGCCGGCGTGCGGAACGAGCGTCGGCGGCAGCGGGCGCTGACGATGGGCTCGCTGCTGCGCAGCATCGCCACCTTCACCATCGCCACGGTCGCGCTGCTGACGATCATGGCCGAGCTGGGTATGCCGCTGGCACCCCTGCTGACCAGCGCCGGGATCGGCGGTGTCGCGCTCGGCTTCGGCGCCCAGTCGCTGGTCAAGGACTTCCTGTCCGGCGTCTTCATGATCATCGAGGACCAGTACGGCGTCGGTGACTTCATCGACACCGGCGAGGCGGTCGGCACCGTCGAGGAGGTCAGCCTGCGGGTCACCCGGCTGCGCGACGCCAGCGGGGTCGTCTGGTTCATCCGCAACGGCGAGATCATCCGCATCGGCAACAAGAGTCAGGGCTGGGCGGTCGCGACGATCGACATCCCGGTGGCCTACGACGAGGACCCGGCGCAGGTCATCCCGCTGCTGCGCGAGGTCACCGCCCAGGTGTATGCCGACCCCGACTGGTCCGGCAAGCTCCTGGAGGAGCCCACGGTGGCCGGCGTGGAGTCGGTCTCCGGCGGCACGATGACGCTGCGCATCTTCGCCAAGTGCCGGCCCGGCGAGCAGTGGGGTGTGCCCCGCGTCATCCGCGAGCGGGCCAAGGAGCGCTTCGACACCGAGGGCGTCCGCGGCCCGCGCATCACCCCCTTCGGGGACGCGCAGGTCTGACCCCCCTGCCGCAGCGATCCCGCCCAGCGCTCCGCCGAGAGCACAGCCCGCGGGTTTGGCACGATGGGTCGATGGCAGGGAGGCCGGAGGGAGGCGACGACCGGGGTGACCTGGTCGCCGAGCAGGGTGCGCGCCTGCACCTGCTGGCCGCCACGCTCACGGGTGACACCGACCGCGCGACGCGCCTGACCGCCGGCACCCTGGCCGCCGTCGGCCCGGGCGCCGGGTGGCGCGAGCTGCGGACGGCCCTGGTCCGGGCCTACC
>NZ_SDVA01000024.1 GCF_004153545.1 Serinicoccus sediminis
CAGCCTGGAGTCCGCGGCGGCCGGCGAGCTGGCCGCGCGACGCCGCGCCGCCGAGCGTCGCGAGCGCCGCGCCCGGGAGCGGGCAACGGCGCAGGCGGTGGGCGTGGGGGCGGCATACCTGCTGGAGCGCTGCGAGCAGGTCCTCGCCGCCGTCACGCAGGAGCGCGAGCGGGGGCGCGCCGAGCAGGCCGAGCGCGACCAGGCGCTGGCCGCGGCCCGCCAGCGGGCCCGCGAGCTCGCCGACGACCTGCGCGACCCCACCGACTCGGTGCACGCCGACGAGATCGCCCGGGCCGAGCAGCGACTGCGCATCGAGGCGCTGCAGGCGCGCTCGGTCGACGAGCTGGGGGTGTCGCCGGAGACGCTGGTGGAGGAGTACGGCCCGCACCTGCCGGTGCCGCACATCCCCGGTCCTGACGACCCCGCGCCGGACGACCCGGACGCGGAGGCGCCGGAGCCGCAGCCCTTCGTCCGCGAGGTGCAGGACAAGCGGCTGCGCCGGGCCGAGCGGCAGCTGGCCCAGCTGGGCAAGGTCAACCCCCTCGCGCTGGAGGAGTTCGCGGCGCTGGAGGAACGGCATACCTTCCTCACGGAGCAGGTGGAGGACCTGCGGCGCTCCAAGGAGGACCTGCTGGAGATCGTCCGGTCGGTGGACGAACGGGTGGAGCGGGTCTTCACCGAGGCGTTCCACGACACCGCGGCGCAGTTCGAGCGGGTGTTCTCGCGGCTCTTCCCCGGCGGTGAGGGGCGCATCACCCTGACCGACCCCGAGCACATGCTCACCACCGGCATCGAGGTGGAGGCGCGGCCCCCGGGCAAGAAGATCAAGCGGCTCTCGCTGCTCTCCGGCGGCGAGCGCTCGCTCACCGCCGTGGCGCTGCTCGTCGCGATCTTCAAGGCCAGGCCGAGCCCGTTCTACATCATGGACGAGGTCGAGGCGGCTCTGGACGACACCAACCTGGGGCGCCTCATCACGCTCTTCGAGGAGCTGCGCGACTCCAGCCAGCTCATCGTCATCACCCACCAGAAGCGGACCATGGAGATCGCCGACGCGCTCTACGGCGTGTCCATGCGCGGCGACGGCGTGACCACCGTCGTCAGCCAGCGGATCAAGGACGTCGCGGCCGACGGCGTCGAGCAGCCCACCCGCGACCCCGAGCCGGCGCCGGCGTGACCGTCGTCTTCGGCGGCGCCGCGTTCCCCGCCTACGTCATCGACTCCGAGACCCTGCGTGAGGAGCTGCTCGACGAGGAGGAGACCCGGGAGTGGGTCGAGGAGACGCCCGAGGACCCGCACGCGGTCGCGCTGCTGCGGATGCTGGGCGAGCTCGACGCGGCGCTCGTCACGGGTCAGGACCGTCTGCACGAGCGCGAGCCCGGGACCCCGGCGTGGGCGACGGCCGCCGTCCGCCTGGCCCACGTGCACCACTGGCGCGCGGAGTTCGTCGACGCGCACGAGCTGCTGGACGCCGCCGAGGAGGTGCTGGCCGACGACGAGGCCCGGACGGCGCTGGTCCACCAGCACCGCGCCAAGGCGCTCTTCGACGAGGGGCGGTATGCCGAGGCGCACGCGGCCGCCGCCCGTGCCCTGGAGCTGCGCGAGCGCACCGGGGACGCGGGGCTCGTCGCCTCGACGCGGCAGGCCCTGGACCGGATCGCCCGGGAGCTGCCGGCCTGAGCCGACCGTGCCGAGCCGGCCGGGCCGTGCGTCCGGAGCGTGCGGACCGTGCGTCCGGAGGGTGCGGACCGTGCGTCCGGAGCGTGCTGACCGAGCGTCTGGACGGTGCGGACCGTGCGTCCGGTGTGAGGCCGCTCACGATCCGTGCGACACGCCCAGGACACGCCGGGGACGTGTTCGGTCCACCGCGACCAGGGGCGGCACACTGGGCGCATGCTTGCACTTGTCCTGGCCATGCTGCTGTGTGTCGCCCTGGGCGCGGGGGTCGTGGGGTTCGTCATGATCGAGGCGCGTCGCGAGGGGCGGGGTGGGTTCTGGACCCCGGAGGGCGAGGAGCTCATCGCCGGCGCCCGCCGACGGGGCGAGCAGGTCCGCCACCGCGGCGAGCAGCTCGGCCGGTCGGCCGCCCAGCGCACGCAGGCCCTGCGTGACCGGAGGCAGGCCGCCACCGCCTCGGCCGCGTCCGGACCGACCGGGCAGCACGAGCCGGCCCCGGCCGCCGCGGCCCGGCCGGAGCCCACGTCCACCCCGGCGGGTCGGGTCGCCCCGCCGGCCGAGCACCGTGCGACGGACGAACGTCGTACGACGGACGAGCGTCGTGAGCCGGGCGAGGACGAGCACGAGGGATACCGCGCCGCCAGCTGAGCCGGTGGCCCCGGCGCTGTCGTGTCGGGGTGCCCTCCCTGTTCTGAGAGACTGGGCCCGTGGGACCGATCAATGAGCTCTGGGAGATCCTGACCCTCGTCACCGTCGTGGTGCTCGGGGGTCTCGCGTTGCTGGTCGCGCTGGTGCGCGGTCGTGGTGGCGACACCGCGACCCTGGACCGCGACGGCCGGACGGCCGGCGACGGCTCCGAGGGCGACGTCCTCGTCGAGGAGCCTCCCGCCCCGAGCGGTGAGGTCGAGAACCGTGGTGGCGGGGTCGCCGTCGAGGAGCCGGAGGCGCCCACCCCCACCCTGGAGCGGCCCGACTCGGCGCGCGGCCGGCTCCAGCGGCTGCGGGCCCGGCTGGCCCGGTCCAACACCGCCATCGGGCAGGCGCTGCTGTCGCTGCTGTCCCGGGGCGGTCTCGACGAGCAGGCCTGGGAGGACGTCGAGGACACCCTCCTCGCCTCCGACCTCGGGGTGGAGGCGACCCAGGAGCTCGTCGACTCGCTGCGCACGCGGGTCAAGGTCGAGGGCACCAGCGACGTCCAGCAGGTGCGGCAGTGGCTGTACGACGACCTGCTGCGGCTGGTGGACCCCTCCCTGGACCGCCGCATCGCGGCGAGCCGCTCCGCCGAGCACCCCGCGGTCATCCTCGTCGTCGGCGTCAACGGCACCGGGAAGACGACGACGGTCGGCAAGCTGGGGCGGGTGCTCGTGGCCGAGGACAAGGACGTGCTCTTCGGGGCGGCCGACACCTTCCGCGCGGCCGCGGCCGACCAGCTGCAGACCTGGGGCGAGCGGGTCGGGGTGCCCACGGTCCGCTCCCACACCGAGGGCGCCGACCCGGCCTCGGTCGCCTACGACGCGGTCAGGGGCGGGGTGGAGGCCGAGGTCGACGTCGTGCTCGTCGACACGGCCGGCCGCCTGCACACCAAGCGCGGCCTGATGGACGAGCTCGGCAAGATCAAGCGGGTCGTGGAGAAGGTCGCCCCGGTGGGCGAGGTGCTGCTCGTCCTGGACGCGACCACCGGGCAGAACGGCATGCGTCAGGCCGAGGAGTTCGCCAAGGAGGTCGCCATCACCGGCATCGTGCTCACCAAGATGGACGGCACCGCCAAGGGCGGCATCGTCGTCAACGTGCAGCGCAAGCTCGGGGTGCCGGTCAAGCTCATCGGCCTCGGCGAGGGCCCCGACGACCTGGCGCCGTTCGACCCGGAGGCCTTCGTCGGGGCGATCGTCGGCTGACCCGCGCCGACGCGTCGGGCACCGGGGCTCCCTGCGGTGACGCACCACCGCAGCGGGGCGACGCCGCGCCGGCGCACCGGCACGTATCCTTGGGCGGGTGTTCACCAGCCTCTCCGACCGCCTGACGCAGACCTTCCGCAACCTCAAGCGCAAGGGCACCGTCACCGAGTCCGACCTCAACTCCACCGTCCGTGACATCCGGATGGCTCTGCTGGACGCCGACGTGGCGCTGCCGGTGGTCAAGGAGTTCACCGGACGGATCCGTGAGCGGGGGCTCGGCGCGGAGGTCCACCAGGCGCTCAACCCGGCCCAGCAGATCGTCAAGATCGTCAACGAGGAGCTCGTCGCCATCCTCGGCGGCCAGACCCGCCGGCTCAACCTGGCCAAGAACCCTCCGACCGTCATCATGCTGGCCGGTCTGCAGGGCTCGGGCAAGACGACCTTCGCGGGCAAGCTCGGCAAGTGGCTGGCCGACCAGGGGCACACCCCGCTCCTCGTCGCCGCCGACCTGCAGCGCCCCAACGCCGTCACCCAGCTCGAGGTGGTCGGTCAGCGCGCCGGTGTCCCCGTCTTCGCGCCCGAGCGCGGCAACATCTTCGGCCACGACGCGGCCCTGGACTCGGGGGAGGGGACGCGCTCCTTCGGCGACCCCGTCGACGTGGCGGTGGACGGCGTCGAGGAGGCGCGGCGCAAGAGCCACGACGTCGTCATCATCGACACGGCGGGCCGACTCGCGGTCGACGTCGACCTCATGCGGCAGGCGCACGACATCCGGCTGGAGACGCAGGCGGACGAGGTGCTCTTCGTCATCGACGCGATGATCGGGCAGGCGGCCGTGGAGACGGCCAAGGCCTTCGCCGACGGCGTCGGCATCACCGGGTCGGTGCTCTCCAAGCTGGACGGCGACGCGCGCGGTGGTGCCGCGCTCTCGGTGGCCACGGTGACCGGGCAGCCCATCCTTTTCGCCTCCACCGGGGAGGGCGTCAAGGACATCGAGCTGTTCCACCCCGACCGGATGGCCTCGCGCATCCTCGACATGGGTGACGTCCTGACCCTCATCGAGCAGGCCGAGCAGGCTTTCGACCAGGCGCAGGCGAAGGAGATGACCCGCAAGTTCCTCTCCGACGAGGACTTCACCTTCGACGACTTCCTCGAGCAGATGTCGGCGATCAAGCGGATGGGTTCGCTGAAGCAGATGCTCGGCATGATGCCGGGGATGCAGGGCATGAAGGCGCAGCTGGACTCCCTGGACGAGCGCGAGTTCGACCGGGTCGAGGCCATGGTCCGGTCCATGACGCCGCTGGAGCGCGGCCACCCCAAGATCATCAACGGCTCGCGGCGAGCCCGGATCGCCCGCGGCTCGGGCGTGAGCGTCGGCGAGGTCAACCAGCTCATCGAGCGCTTCGGCGAGGCGCAGAAGATGATGCGCCAGCTCAAGAAGGGCGGCGGCATGCCCGGTATGCCGGGGATGCCCGGCATGGGTGGCGCCGGCGGGGCCAGGAAGGGCAAGGCCCCGCAGCGCAAGAAGGGCAAGTCGGGCAACCCGGCCAAGCGCGCCCAGCAGGAGCGGGACGCCGAGGCCAGGCAGCAGGCGGCGCGGGAGAAGTCCTTCGAGAGCGCCTTCGGGGCGGGGGCGGCCGGGGCCGACGACGCCGCGGAGGGACAGGACCTGTCCGGGCTGAAGCTGCCCCAGGGCTTCGAGAAGTACCTCGACGGCGGCAAGGGCTGAGGGGCGGGCAGGTCCGGCCGGTCTGTCGGCGCCCCGTGGCACAGTGAGGCCATGACGGGGACACGCTGCACGATCATCCCGGGCTACCTGCTGGCCCGTATCGCCGAGGCCGAGCCGCAGCTGGCGTCGGCGATGGAGTTCACGCTGCGCGACAGCGCGGACACGCGGGGTCGGCGCGAGATCGAGGCGACCCGCTGGCCCGGGGGCCACGCCCCGCTGCAGGGCGGCATCATGCCGCCGACCATGCCCGCCCCTGGCGCGGCCACCAGCACCGTCCCGCGCCCCGGCGACCTGTCCGGCGTGCTGCCGGAGCAGGCCTCGCCCGACCGCCGGGTCCACGACGCCGAGGGCGGCACCGCCCTGCCCGGCCGCCTCGTGCGGACCGAGGACGACCCGCAGACCGGCGACGGCGCGGTGAGCCAGGCCTACGACGGGCTGGGCTCGACCTGGGACCTGCTGGCCCGGGCCTACGGGCGCGACTCGCTGGACGGCGACGGGCTGCTCCTGCGCGCCACCGTCCACTACGGACGCGACTACGCCAACGCCTTCTGGGACGGCCGCCAGATGGTCTTCGGCGACGGGGACGGGGTCTACTTCACCGGGTTCACCCGGAGCCTGGACGTCATCGCCCACGAGCTGGCGCACGGGCTCGTGCAGTACACCGCCGGCCTCACCTACGTCGGCCAGTCCGGGGCGCTCAACGAGTCGGTGTGTGACGTCGTCGGGTCGCTCGTCAGCCAGCGGGTGCGGGACCAGGTCGCCACGGAGGCGGACTGGCTCGTCGGCGCCGACCTGTTCACCGACCGGGTGCAGGGGGTGGCGCTGCGCTCGATGGCCGCCCCCGGGACGGCCTACGACGACCCGGTGCTGGGCCGGGACCCGCAGCCGGCACACCTCGACGACTACGTCGACCTGCCGCACGACGCCGACCACGACAACGGGGGCGTCCACATCAACTCGGGCATCCCCAACAAGGCGTTCCACCTCTTCGCGACGGGGCTCGGCGGGCGGTCGTGGGAGCGTGCCGGCCAGGTCTGGTACGACACGCTCGCCACCCGGGGTCGTCTCCCGCGGGACGTCGGTTTCGCCGGTTTCGCCGCCGCGACGCTGGTCTCGGCGCGGGAGCGGTACGCCGAGGAGCCGGAGGTCGTCGACGCGCTCCTGCAGGCGTGGGCCGGGGTCGGCCTCGAGGTGCCCTGATGGCGGCGCGGTTCACGCGGGCCGAGCTCGACTTTTTCCGCGGTGCGCACGTCCCGGACCTGCTGCCGGGGCCTGACGGCCCGCCGCTGCGGCTGCTCTTCGTGGGCATCAACCCGGGCCTGTGGACGGCGGCGACGCAGACCCACTTCGCCCACCCGGGCAACCGGTTCTACCCCGCCCTGGAGCGGGCGGGCATCATCGGCCGGCCGGTCGACCCCGCCGCGGGGATGAGCGCGGAGGACCGGGACCACCTCCTGCAGCGGGGGATCGGCATCACCAACCTCGTGCGCCGTGCCAGCGCCCGGGCCGACGAGTTCACCCCGGAGGAGCTGCGCGAGGGGGCGACGCGGCTGGCGCGGACGGTGCGTCGGGCCCGACCCGCGGTGGTCGCCGTCGCCGGGATCACGGCATACCGCGGGGCGTTCGGGGCGCGAGGGGCGGCGGTGGGCCGTCAGCCCACCGACCTGGAGGGTGCCCAGCTGTGGGTGGTGCCGAACCCCAGCGGGCTCAACGCCCACGAGACCGTCGACTCCCTGGCCCGGGCCTACGCCGAGCCCGCCCGGGCGGCCGGCCTGCGGTGAGCCGGGCGACGTGAAGCCTGCGGGGGGACGGCGCCGGTGGTGGGGCCGTGGCGGACCCGGAGGCGCGCAGCCGCGCCTCGTTGACCGTGACGCGGTGCGGGCTGTCTCGCTGACGACCGCCCGTCGCGAGGCCCTGCTGGCCGAGCAGGCCTACGAGGAGGGTGTCCGGGCGGCCCAGAACCGGCTGACGCGGGCGGGCGAGGACCCGCTGGTGCAGGAATTGGACGGGTGGCGGCTCGGGCGGCAGACCCTGCGGGCCGACGTGCGGGAGCGGGTCCTTCTGCCGACCACGCGCTTCGACCTGCTGATCTCCGGCACACCTGTCTGGATCGCGCAGACGGTCGACGCCAGCGCCGAGGGCGAGCCACCGGACCGGCGGGTGCGCCCCCGGCTGGACGACCGACGACGCGTCCGCCTGAGGGTGCACGATCTCACCTGGCAGGAGGAGCTGGGGGTGCCGGCGGAGCTCCTGGACGAGGCCGAGCGGTTCGTCACGTCGGGCCGGTCCGTCGTCGGAGCGCTCGCCCGGGCCAGGACGGACCGGCAGCGCCGCATCACCGCGGCGCTCCAGGAGCTGGAGCGAGCCCGCCACGACCGTCGGCGGCTGGAGGTGGCGTGGATGACCGTCGAGGACCTGGAGGGCGCCTGGCCGCTGCCTCCCGACCTCCCCCTCGTCACCCGGCGGGAGGACGGCCCGGACGTGCCTGCAGAGGACCCCACCCGCGACGGCTGACCGGTCGGCCCAGGGCCCGCAGGACGAGACGTCCGCCGGCGGCCTCAGCGCCCGAGGTCGGCGCCGTGCTCGCGCCGTGGCTTCCACAGCTGCTCGCTGGCGACCGGCAGGAAGCCGCGGCGCAGGAAGAACCGCAGCGAGCGCGCGTTGCCCGGCGTCACCGACGCGAGCACGACCTCGCCCCGTGGCAGGCGGCCCAGGACACCCTCGAGGAGCGTGGCGGCGTACCCGTCCTCGGCCTGGATGCCGACCTCCGGCAGTCCGCCGATACCCCGCGAGAGGGTGGCCAGGGAGGTGACGTCCGGGTCGGGCAGGCCGTAGACGTCGACCTCGGTGCGCCACTCCCCGGCGTGCGCCGCCCGGTCGGTCAGCGCGAGGTCGGACCGGGGCACGAGCGGCCCGCCGGCCCCCGTCCCGTGGCCGACGAGGAGCGCGTCGAGGACGCCGATCGGCCCCCCACCGGCCAGCGCCAGCGTCGTGCGCGGCTCGTGCGCCCCGCCGAAACCGTGCACACCCAGGCCGGCCAGGTGCCCGTCGCTGACCTCCTCCCCGACGACCATCACCGCGTGGCCGGTGAAGGCGATGGCCCCCTCGACGCCGTCCTTCCACGACGCCGCGCGGGAGAACCCACCGTCCGGCTCGGGGAACCGACCCGCCGCGGCGTCGCGCAGCATCGCTCCGAGGTCCACCCGCGGCACGTGCAGCGGCTCGCGGGCGGGACCGGTGGCGGGGGAGGGGGCGCGGGACACGAGGGAGGAGTCTACGGACCTGCGGATACGGTGGGCACGGCATACCGGCGACGAAGGAGACGCGACGTGAGCGCACCCGTGCTGCACATCCAGGGCCAGGTCCTCGTGGGACCCGAGGAGGTGCTGAGGGAGGTCTGGGTCGTCGACGGCCGGATCAGCCTCACCGCGCCGGCCGGTCGGGAGGCCGAGACGGTCCGCGGGTACGCCCTGCCCGGGCTGGTCGACGCGCACTGCCACGTGGGCCTGGAGGCGCAGGGAGCGGTCGACGACGCCCGGGCGGAGGAGCACGCGCTCACCGAGAGGGCGGCGGGGGCGCTGCTGCTGCGGGACGCCGGGAGCCCGGCGGACACCCGGTGGGTGCAGGACCGGGAGGACCTGCCCCGGCTCATCCGGGCCGGGCGGCACATCGCGCGGACGAGGCGCTACATCCGCAACTTCGCCTGGGAGATCGAGCCGGAGGACCTCGTGGCCTACGTCCGGCAGGAGGCGCGGGCCGGCGACGGGTGGGTCAAGCTCGTGGGGGACTGGATCGACCGGGAGACCGGGGACCTCAACACCTGCTGGCCGGTGGACGTGCTCACCGAGGCCATCGCGGCGGCGCACGAGGAGGGGTCCCGGGTGACGGCCCACTGCTTCGCGGAGCAGTCGCTCGTCGACTTCGCGGCCGCCGGGACCGACTGCATCGAGCACGCGACCGGTCTGGTCGACGACACCATCGACGCCTTCGCCCGGCAGGGCATCGCCATCGTGCCGACGCTGGTCAACATCGACAACTTCCCCGGGTTCGCGGACGCCGGGCGCGGCAAGTTCCCCACCTACGCCGACCACATGATGGACCTCTACGCCCGCCGTCACCAGACGGTCGCGAAGGCCCACGAGGCCGGCGTCCCCGTGTACGTCGGCACCGACGCCGGAGGGCAGCTGCCGCACGGCCTGGTCGCCCGGGAGGTCGAGGCCTTGACGCGGGCCGGTATGACGTCGCTCGAGGCGATCGGCGCCGCCACCTGGGCGGCCCGGGACTGGCTGGGGCGGCCGGGCATCGCGGAGGGCGAGTCGGCCGACCTGGTCGTCTACGCCGAGGACCCCCGGGAGGACGTACGGGTGCTCTCCGACCCCGCCCACGTCATCCTGCGGGGCCGGGCGTACTAGGCCGGCCGCCGGCACGCCCCGCGCTCTCGGGCGGGCCTGTCCCGCACCGGCTGGGGGTCGCCCGGGCGACCTGGACCGCCACGCTCAGGCGGCGCCGCTGGGGGCGGTCTGCCACTCGTCGTCCTGCTCGCCGACCTGCAGCAGGACCTCGTAGGCCCGCTGGGAGAGGAAGGCGGGCGGCTCGGCGGCCACGACCGAGTCGCGCAGCAGGGTGACCGCCTGCTCCAGCAGGTCCTCCCGGGCGCCCCGGCGCCGCAGCAGCGCGACCTCGTCCTCGAGCATCCGGTCCAGCAGCAGCTCGGACATGGTCGGCCCCTCGGCCAGCCGCTGGCCGTGGCTGAGCCACTGCCACAGCTGCATCCGGTTGAGCTCCACGGTGCCGAAGTCCTCGATGTGCCCGGCGATGACCGACGTGCCCTCCCCGGCGAGCCACCCGGTGAGGTAGCTCAGGGAGGAGCGCAGCGCGGTGCGCACCCCGGTGAGCGTCGAGGCGCCCGGGATCGAGCTGACGTCCCGCAGGGCGACCGGGTCCGGTGTCGCGGCGAGGGCGGGATCGGCCTCCTCCCAGGCCCCCTCCCGGCGCAGCCGGTCGCGCTCCTCGAAGGGCGCGCGGGCCACCGGCACCATCCCGGGGTGCACCACCCAGGCGCCGTCGAAGCCCTGCTTGGCCTCCCGTGCCTTGTCCCGGTGCACGCGGGCGTGGGTCATCGCCATGGACTCGTCGAACGGCCCGCTCGCCGCCAGGGCGATGGGCCCGCCGATGGCCTGGACCCCCCGGCGGTGGCACACCCCCACGATGAGCGAGGTGTAGCTGCGCAGGAAGCGGGTGTTCATGGTGAACGCGTCCCGGTCGGGCAGCAGGTGGTCGCTGCGGGTCCCGTAGGTGCGCAGGTGGGAGAAGATGTAGTCCCAGCGGCCCGCGGCGAGCCCGGTGAGCCGCTCCCGGAGGGCGTGGACGATCTCCTCGAGCTCGTAGGTCGCCTGGACCGTCTCCACGAGCACGCTCACCCGGGTGCAGCCGTGCGGCAGCCCGAGGAGCGACTCGGCCCGGGTGAGCAGGTCGTCCCACCAGGCCGCCTCGGCGGCGGTCTCCAGCTTGGGCAGGTAGAGGTAGGGCGCCGTGCCCCCGGCGAGCAGCGTGCGGCCGCACCGGGCCAGGAAGGTGAAGGTGTCGACCGTGGACGCGCTCGCGGCGGCACCGTCGACCTGCAGGTGCGCCTCGCCCAGGTGCAGCCCCCGCGGCCGCACCATGAGGGTGGGCACCCCCGGCTGGGCGTCACCGGTGCGGGTGGCCGCGACGTCCTCGATGGCGCGCTGCGCCGCAACCAGCCGGGCCGACGTCGGCACGAGCATGTCCTCGAGGTCGGCCACCCACACGTCGGCCCGGGAGGCCAGCGCCGCGGTCGCGTGCTCGGTGGTGGCCGGGGTCGCGAGCTCGACGAGGCGGTAGGTCAGGTCGTCCGGGGGAGGGGCCACCCGCCACGAGTCGTCCGCGCGCAGGTGGGCGGTCCGCGGCGAGGGCGCCAGCTCCGCGCCGGCCCGGACCGCGCGCGACTGCTCCTTGCGGGCGCGCAGCAGCTCGGCGCGGGCCGGCGCGGTCTCGGTCACCAGCCGGCGCAGCAGGTCGGCGGTGGGCTCGTCCAGCAGAGCGGCGGGGTAGTCCATCTCGTCCTCGTCTCGTCGGGAGGGGCCGCGGGCGCCCGACGGCCATCGGTGCGGGTCGTCGGGCGCCGGGGCAGCGTCGATCAGTGGAACTGCTCGGACTCGGTGGAGCCGGACAGGGCCGTCGTCGACGACTCGGGGTTGACCGCGGTGCTCACCGCGTCAAAGTACCCGGTGCCGACCTCGGCCTGGTGCCGCACGGCGGTGTAGCCGGAGGGCGCGGACGCGAACTCCGCCTCCTGCAGCTCGACGTAGGCGCTCATGCCGCTGCGGGCATACCCCTGGGCCAGGGTGAACATCGAGTGGTTCAACGCGTGGAAGCCGGCCAGGGTGATGAACTGGAAGGCGTAGCCCAGGTCGCCCAGCTCGTCCTGGAAGGCGGCGATGTCGGCGTCCGACAGGGCCGCCCTCCAGTTGAACGACGGGCTGCAGTTGTAGGCCAGCTTCTGGTCCGGGAAGTCGCGGTGCAGCTCCTGGGCGAACTCCCGGGCGAGCCCCAGGTCGGGGGTACCGGTCTCGACCCAGATGAGGTCGGCGTAGGGGGCGTAGGCCTTGGCGCGGGCCAGGACCGGTTCGATGCCGTTGCGGACCCGGAAGAAGCCCTCCGACGTGCGCTCCCCGGTGGTGAACTCCTGGTCGATCTCGTCGACGTCGCTGGTCAGCAGGTCGGCGGCCAGCGCGTCGGTGCGGGCGATGACGACCGAGGGGACACCCAGCACGTCGGCCGCGAGACGGGCCGAGCTCAGGGTGCGGACGTGCTGGCCGGTCGGGATGAGCACCTTGCCGCCCAGGTGGCCGCACTTCTTCTCCGAGGCGAGCTGGTCCTCCCAGTGCACCCCGGCGGCACCGGCCGCGATCATCGACTTCATCAGCTCGAAGACGTTGAGCGGGCCGCCGAAGCCCGCCTCCGCGTCGGCCACGATCGGCACGAAGTAGTCGGTGCTCGTGTCGCCGTCCATCCAGGCGATCTGGTCCGCGCGCTGCAGCGCGTTGTTGATGCGACGCACGACCGCGGGCACCGAGTTGGCCGGGTAGAGGCTCTGGTCGGGGTAGGTCTGGCCGGCCAGGTTGGCGTCGGCGGCGACCTGCCAGCCGGAGAGGTAGATCGCCTCGAGCCCGCCCTTGACCATCTGGACGGCCTGGTTGCCGGTGAGGGCACCCAGCGCGCGGGTGAAGGGCTTGGTCTCCAGGGCCTCCCACAGCCGCTCGGCCCCGCGGCGGGCCAGGGTGTGCTCCTCGACCACGGAGCCGCGCAGCCGCACGACGTCCTGCGCGGTGTAGCGCCGCTCGACACCGGACCAGCGGGGGTTGCTCCGCCAGTCCTGCTCGATCTCCAGCGCCTGGGCGGCGGCCGGGGTGGTCTCGGTGGGCTGGGTGGTGATGGTCATCGTCGACCCCTCTCCTCGGTACGGCGACTGCGGGTGTGCCCACCACTGTCCCGGCGTGGGTGAGGCAGCGGAACGGAGCAGCGCTGTCAAGAACCGCCGATCTTTCGCTATCGTGGAGGTATGCCGTCCTCCGCCGGTCGCGTGCTGCCGTTCCGCCCGTCCGAGCGCCTGGACGGCACCGACACCGGGGCCGCGGGGTCCGCCGACCCGGTCGCGGTGGGGCGCCGTCTGCGGCACGCGCGGCGCGAGGCCGGGATGACCCTGGCCACGCTGGCCGCCCGCACCGGGCTGTCCGCGTCGGCCCTGTCGCTCATCGAGAACGGCCGCAGGGAGGCGCGGGTGTCCACCCTGGAGCAGCTGGCCGGGGCGCTGGGGGTCGAGCTCATGGCGCTGCTGGCCGGCGGGCCGCCGAGCAGGCGCGCCGCGCTGGAGGTCCGGTGGGAGCGGGCGCAGCGGGCCGAGGGCTTCCAGACGCTCGGCATCCCGCCGGTCCGGGTGGGTCCGGGCCTGCCCGACGACGCCCTGGAGGCTCTGGTCGGGCTCTACGAGAGCGTCGTGGGGCTGCAGCAGCAGCGGGCCGCGACCCCGGAGTTCGCCCGCCTCGCCAACGCCGAGCTGCGGGCGCGCATGCGTGCGGCCGGCAACTACTTCAGCGAGATCGAGGCGGCCGCGGCCGGGCTCGTGGGGCGGGCCGGGCATACCCGTGGGCCCGTCTCCCGGGAGGTCGTCGAGCGGGTCGCCCGGCACGTGGGCTTCGAGGTCGTCACGGTGCCGGACGTCCCGGCGTCGACCCGCACCGTCACCGACCTCGCGCACCACCGCATCTACCTCCCGGCCAGCGGCGCGCACGACCCCCGGGCCGCGGCGCTGCAGGCGCTCGGGCACGTCGTGCTGGGCCATGAACCGCCGCGTGACTACGCCGAGTTCCTCGCCCAGCGGGTCGAGATCAACTACTTCGCGGCCGCCGCCCTGATCCCCGAGAGCACCGCCGTCCCGCTGCTGCGCCAGGCCAAGGTGGACCGGGACATCGCGGTGGAGGACCTGCGGGACGCCTACGCCGTGTCCTACGAGACCGCGGCCCACCGGTTCTGCAACCTCGCCACCGAGCACCTGGACCTGCAGGTCCACTTCATGCGGACCAGCGCCGACGGCGTCATCTACAAGGCCTACGAGAACGACGGGGTGCGCTTCCCGATGGACGCCTCCGGCGCCATCGAGGGAGCCCGGGTGTGCCGCTCCTGGACCGCGCGGGTGGTCTTCGACCGGCCCACCGGGGAGGTCTACCACCAGTACACCGACACCGGGCGGGGGACGTACTGGTGCACGGCGGTCGCCGAGCCCACCTCCGCCGGCCTGTTCTCGGTCAGCGTCGGCGTGCCCTACGACCAGGTGCGGTGGATGCGGGGACGGGACACCCGTGAGCGGCGGGTGTCCCGCTGCCCCGACCCGCGGTGCTGCACCCGGCCGCCGGCGGACCTCGCGCGGGAGTGGGACGGGCAGGTCTGGCCCAGCGCGCGGGCCCACTCCCACCTGCTCGCGGTGATGCCCCCCGGGGTCTTCCCCGGCGTGGACGACACGGAGGTGCTCCGCTTCGTGGCCGAGCACGCGCCCCGACCGGACGGGCCCGGTCGGGACGAGGGCGCGGATCCGGCGCCGACGACGGATGTGGCACAATGAAGGCGTACCCATCGGCGGTCGGCCCTCTCACCGTGCCCTGATGTGTCCATCGCTGCCGCGGTGCCGTGCGTGTTCATCCCCACGCGGTCCCCGGCGCACACCACAGACAACTCATGAGGAGACACCGCACACGTGGCTGTCAAGATTCGCCTGAAGCGCATGGGCAAGATCCGTGCACCGTTCTACCGCGTCGTCGTCATGGACTCCCGCGCCAAGCGCGACGGCCGGGCGATCGAGGAGATCGGCAAGTACCACCCCACCGAGGAGCCGTCGCTCATCGACATCGACTCCGAGCGTGCGCAGTACTGGCTCGGCGTCGGCGCGCAGCCGACCGAGCAGGTCGCCGCGCTGCTGAAGATCACCGGTGACTGGCAGCGGTTCAAGGGCGAGCCGGGTGCCGAGGGCACGCTGAGGGTCCGCGAGCCCAAGGCGGACAAGAAGGCGCTCTACGAGGCCGCCCTGGCCGCCTCCGACGGTGAGGACACCTCGGGCGCCACCACCCAGCGCCGCAAGAAGTCGACCAAGGCCGACACCGCCGCGCAGGACGCGACCGCCCCCGCGGCCGACACCGAGGGCTCGGCGGCGGCCGCCGGCACCAGCGACGAGCCGGCCGAGGGCGGCGCGCAGGCCGACGAGGCCTGAGCATGCTCGAGGAAGCGCTGGAGCACCTGGTCAAGGGCATCGTCGACCACGACGGCGACGTGGTCGTGCGCACCAAGAACGCACGGCACGGCGACATCCTCGAGGTCCGGGTGCACCCGGAGGACCTGGGTCGCGTCATCGGTCGCCGCGGGCGCACCGCGAGCGCCCTGCGCACCGTCGTCGGTGCCCTGGCCGGTGGCGAGAAGGTCCGCGTGGACATCGTCGACACCGACCGGGCCCGCTGAGCCCGACCCCCAGCACCACCTCGACCCGCCCGGACGCCGCAGCGCCCGGGCGGGTCGCTTCGTCCACCGGACCGGAGGAGACCATGAGCCAGACCTTCGTCGTCGCCCGCGTCGGCAAGCCGCACGGCCTCCGGGGCGAGGTGACCGTGCAGGTGCACACGGACGACCCTGCGGGTCGTCTCGTGCCCGGCACCAGCTTCGCCACCGACCCGCCCCAGCGCGGCCCCCTGACCCTCGTCTCGGTCCGGCAGCACCAGGGCACCTACCTGCTCGGTTTCGAGGGACACCCCGACCGCACGGCGGCTGAGGCGCTGCGCGGCACCCGGTTGCTGGTGGAGGACGAGGCGGAGGAGGACGACGACGAGGGGTGGCGCGAGGAGGACCTCCTCGGCTTCGCGGTCACCCTGACCGACGGGCGGCCCGTCGGCGAGGTCGCGGCGCTGCACGTGCGCCCGGTCCAGGACCTGCTCGAGGTGCGGACGACGTCCGGGACCCTCGTGCTCGTCCCCTTCGTCGAGGAGCTCGTGCCCCGGATCGATGAGGAGGAGCGGACCGTGGTCGTGGACCCGCCGCCGGGCCTGCTCGAGCTGGGGGAGTGAGGGGTATGCCGCTGCGCCTCGACGTCGTCACCATCTTCCCCGAGTACCTCGCCCCCCTGGAGCTGTCGCTCCTGGGCCGCGCCCGTCGCGAGGGCCTGCTGGAGGTGCACGTGCACGACCTGCGGGACTGGACCCACGACCGGCACCGCACCGTCGACGACACGCCGTACGGCGGCGGGGCGGGCATGGTCATGCGGCCCGAGCCGTGGGGGGAGGCGCTGGACGCCGTCTGCACCGCACTGCCGGGCCGCACGCCCCACCTCGTCGTGCCCGGCCCCGGCGGCGACGTCTTCACCCAGGACGTCGCGGCCCGGCTGGCGGCGCAGGAGGACTGGCTGGTCTTCGTCTGCGGGCGCTACGAGGGCATCGACGAGCGGGTCTACGACGAGTTCGCCGCGCGCTACCCGCTCAGCGTGCTCAGCCTCGGCGACTACGTGCTCAACGGCGGCGAGGTCGCCGTGCTCGCGATGACCGAGGCGGTGGCGCGGCTGCTGCCGGGCATGGTCGGCAACGAGGCCTCACTGCTCGAGGAGTCGCACACCGGGGGACTGCTGGAGTACCCCGTCTACACCAAGCCGGCCACCTGGCGGGGGCACGACGTGCCCGAGGTGCTCCTGTCCGGGCACCACGGCCACATCGCCGCGTGGCGCCACGAGCAGCGGCTGCGGCGCACCGCCGAGCGCCGCCCGGACCTCATGGCCCGCTACGAGGCCGACCGCTGAGCTTCTGGACATGCGTTTCTGGGGCCCGCCCCCCAGAGACGTATGTCCAGAACGCTCAGGGGCGGACGATCTCGTCGTCGGCGTACCCCTGGAGGAAGATCACCGCCGTCAGGTCGCCGTGGTTGACCCGGACCGGGGCCTGACGTGCCACGGCGGGCTTGGCGTGCAGCGCGACACCCAGCCCCGCCGCCCGCAGCATCGGCAGGTCGTTGGCGCCGTCGCCGACCGCGACGACGTCCTCCGCGCCGATCCCCAGGCGGGCGCTGATCTCGCGCAGCGCGTCCAGCTTGGCCTGCTGGCCGACGACCGGCGGCACGACGCGGCCGGTCAGCCGGCCGCCGTCGACCTCGAGGGTGTTGGCGCGGTGCTCGTCGAAACCGAGCCGCTGCGCCACGACCCGGGTGAACAGGGTGAAACCTCCGGACACGAGCGCGGCATACCCCCCGGCGGCGGCCATCGTCGCCAGCAGCTCCGGGCCGCCCGGCGTCAGCGTCACGCGCTCGGCGAGGACCGTGTCCACGACCTCGACGGGCAGGCCGGCGAGCAGCCCGACCCGCTCGTGGAGCGCCCCGGCGAAGTCGAGCTCGCCGTTCATGGCGCGCGCGGTGATGCCGGCGACCTGCTCGCCGACGCCGGCGTGGGCCGCCAGCTCGTCGATGCACTCCTGCTGGATCATCGTCGAGTCCATGTCCGCCAGCAGGACCCTGCGCCGTCGGGGTCCGTCGGGCTGTTGCACCACGTCGACCCCTCGCCCCTGCCAGGTCGCCCACAGGTCGTCGTCCACCCGCAGCCGCCCGTCGACGGGCACCTCGACGGCCGACCCCGGGCGCAGCCACCGGGGCTCGCCGCGGGCCGCCGTGCCCGCGACCTCCTCGACCACCGCGTCGGTGAGGTGTCGGGCGCTCGGGTCGCTCAGCAGCGTCAGGACGGGCACGGCCCCATGCTAGGCGGCGCGGAGCGCGGGCGAGCCGGCTCCTCCGGACACCCGGCCGCGACGCCACCGGGCGTCGGTGCCGACTTGGAGCGCGCGCACGCCCTCTGGCACACTGGATCCTTGCGTCCCGGCGTCCGCGCCGAGCAGCCCGTGCCCCTGCCACAGGGGGAGCGTGCGGGTGGTGCCGACCGGAGACCACACCACGACGACCGTGCCACGCCAGCCTGAGCGCCGGCGCGGGCCCGACACGCCGCGGGTGACCTGTGGCACCCACGAGCAGGAGAGCACCATGCACAAGCTTGCCGATCTCGACGCCGCGAGCCTTCGCAGCGACATCCCCGACTTCCGGGCGGGCGACACCGTCGACGTCCACGTGAAGGTCATCGAGGGCAACCGCTCCCGTGTCCAGGTCTTCAAGGGCGTCGTCATCCGCCGTCACGGTGGTGGCCTCGGCGAGACCTACACCGTCCGCAAGGTGTCCTTCGGCGTCGGCGTCGAGCGCACCTTCCCGCTGCACTCCCCGAACGTCGAGAAGATCGAGGTCGCGAGCCGCGGCGTCGTGCGCCGCGCCAAGCTCTACTACCTGCGCGACCTGCGCGGCAAGGCCGCCAAGATCCGCGAGCGCCGCGACAGCGTCCCGGCCGCGAAGGGCCGGTCGGGCGGCCAGGCCTGAGCACCACCCGCTGACGATCCCCCGCCCGGCCCCGGCCGGCGGGGGATCGTTCTGTTCTCAGCGACCAGGGTTAGGGTCGGGGCGGCCACATACTTCGGACGACAGGACGACGACCGGTGAGCGAACCCACCCGGGAGAGGGGCGGCTCCTCCGACGAGGGCACCCCGGAGCCGGACCCGCGGCCCTCCCGCACCGGCGGCCTCTGGGCGGCGGTCAAGGAGATCGTCACCATCGCCGCCACCGCCCTGGTCATCTCCTTCCTCATCAAGACCTTCGTCGCCCAGGCGTTCTGGATCCCGTCGGGCAGCATGGAGCAGACGCTGGTCTACGGCGACCGCGTCATGGTCAGCAAGGTCAAGGCCGGACCGCTGGCCGTCGACCGCGGTGACGTGGTCGTCTTCGAGGACCCGGGCGGCTGGCTGCCGCCGGCGCAGCGGGTGGACCGGGGACCGGTGGTCAACGGCGCGCTGCGCACGCTGGAGTTCGTCGGGGTCGCCCCGTCCTCCCAGGGCAACCACCTCATCAAGCGGGTCATCGGGCTGCCCGGTGACACGGTCGAGTGCTGCGACGACCAGGGACGGCTCCTCGTCAACGGCGAGCCCCTGGACGAGGACTACGTCTACCCCGGCGACGAGCCCAGCACCACGGACTTCTCGGTGACGGTGCCGGAGGACCACATCTGGCTCATGGGCGACCACCGGTCGAACTCGCGCGACTCACGCGCCAACGACGACGGGACCGGTCAGGAGGGGGCGGTGCCGCTGGACGCCGTCGTCGGGCAGGCCGTGGTCCTGCTCTACCCGTTCGACCACTTCGACTGGTTCACCGTCCCGGACACCTTCGCCGACGTCCCGGACGCGCCGTGAGCACCGCGACCTCCCGTCGCCCCGCGCAGCGACCCAGCCTGCGGGTGGAGCGCACCCTGCAGCGTGAGGGGTATGCCGTGCTCGTGGGCATGGACGAGGTCGGCAGGGGTGCCCTGGCGGGTCCGGTGAGCGTGGGGGTCGTGGCGGTCGACGCCTCCTGCCGGACCGCGCCCCAGGGGGTCAAGGACTCCAAGCTGCTCACCGCGGCCGCCCGTGAGCGGCTGGTGCCGCGCATCCGCCGCTGGGCGGTGGCCCACGCGGTGGGGCACGCCTGGCCGCAGGAGATCGACGACCTCGGCATCATGGCCGCGCTGCGCCTGGCGGGGGAGCGGGCGCTGGCCGGGCTCGGCACCACCCGGCCGGACCTGGTGCTGCTCGACGGCAACCACGACTGGCTGACCGACCCGGCACGGACGGGCCTGCTCGGTCTCCTCGAGGGCCCTCCCGGTCCCCCGGTGCGCACCATGGTCAAGGCCGACCTGCGCTGCTCCTCCGTCGCGGCGGCGTCGGTCCTGGCCAAGGTGGAGCGGGACGGGCTCATGGTGCAGGCGGCGACCGAGGCACGGCACGCCCCGTACCTGTGGGACCAGAACAAGGGCTACGCCGCCCCCGAGCACCAGGACGCCCTGCGCCGGCTGGGGCCCAGCGAGTGGCACCGGCGCAGCTGGAACATCGCCGCGGCGGCGACCGTCGTCGCGGGCGAGGAAGGAGTGACACCATGAGCGCGGAGGACCTGGAGAAGTACGAGACCGACGCCGAGCTGGCGCTCTACCGCGAGTACCGCGACGTCGTCGGGCTGTTCACCCACGTGGTGGAGACCGAGCGCCGGTTCTACCTCGCCAACGAGGTCGACGTGCAGGTCCGGACGGGGGACGGCGAGACCTGGTTCGAGGTCACCCTCACCGACGCCTGGGTGTGGGACGTCTACCGGCCGGCCCGCTTCGTGAAGAAGGCACGGGTCATCACCTTCAAGGACGTCAACGTCGAGGAGCTCGCCAAGTCCGACCTCGACGTCAAGGGCCTCACCGACGGTCGCTGACCCACCCGTCCACACCCTCCGACCGGTCGCCCGGTCGTCCACAGCCGGCCGCCTGCGCCTTGCGGCGGTCCGGCACCCGGCGTTGGCTGGGGGTGGCCGCCGACGACGGTGGTCGGTGAGGAGGGGGAGATGGACGACGGGGGTATGCCGTGGGCTACGGCTCGGGCGGTGGGTGACCGGGGGGAGGACCTCGTGTGCACCTACCTCGAGGGGCTCGGCTGGGCGGTGCTGGACCGCAACTGGCGCTGCCCGGACGGGGAGCTGGACGTCGTGGCGCGGGATGGTGAGCAGCTGGTCTTCTGCGAGGTGAAGACGCGTCGCTCGACCCGCTTCGGCGAGCCGGTGGAGGCGGTGGGCCGGGACAAGGCGCACCGTCTGCGGCGGCTCGCCTGGGCCTGGCTGGAGGCTCACGGGCAGCGGGGCGCGGCCTTCCGGATCGACGTCGTGGGCCTGCTGAGCCCGCCGGACGGTCCGCCCCGGCTCACCCACCTGCAGGCGGTCGCCTGATGGCGCTCGCGCGGACCCACGCGGTGACGCTGAGCGGGGTCGACGGACGGCTGGTGACCGTGGAGGCGCAGGGCGCCGACGGGCTGCCAGCCACGGTGATGACGGGGCTCGCGGACAGCGCCTGCAAGCAGGCACCGGACCGGGTGCGCCCGGCCCTGCGCAACTGCGGCATGCCCGTCCCGCCCCGTCGGTGGACCATCAACCTCTCGCCGGCGGGCGTGCCCAAGGCCGGCAGCGGTCTGGACCTGGCCATCGCGGTGGCGATGATGGCCGCCGAGGGGCACGTGACGCCCGCCGCGGTCCGCGGGGTCGCGCACGTCGGTGAGGTGGGGCTGGCCGGTGACGTCCGCCCGGTGCCGGGCGTGCTGCCGATGACCCTCGCGGCGGCGTCCGCCGGCGTCGACGAGGTGCTGGTGGCCGCCGACGCGGCGCGGGAGGCCGCGCTCGTCGCCGGGGTGCGGGTGCACCCGGTGCGCTCGCTCGTCGACGTCCGTGCCTTCTACCTCGCCCGGGCCCAGGGCGAGGAGCTGCACCTCGACCTGCCGCCGACCGCACCGGCGCCCCCCGACCCGGCCCCGGACCTCGGCGACGTCGTCGGGCAGGCGGTGGCCCGGCAGGCCCTGGAGATCGCCGCCGCCGGCGGTCACCACCTGCTCCTCGTGGGTCCGCCGGGTGCCGGCAAGACCATGCTCGCCGAGAGGCTGCCCGGCATCCTGCCCGAGCTGGACGCCGACGACGCGCTCGCGGTGACCGGCATCCACTCCGTCCTGGGTGTCCTGCCCTCCGGGGACCGGCTCGTGACCCGCCCGCCCTTCGTGGCTCCCCACCACACGGCGTCCACGGCCGCGGTGATCGGTGGCGGGTCCCGCCTCATCCATCCCGGTGCCGTCTCGCGGGCCCACCGGGGGGTGCTGTTCCTGGACGAGGCCCCGGAGTTCCGGCGGGACGTCCTGGACGGGCTGCGGCAACCGCTGGAGTCGGGGGAGGTGCTCATCGCCCGGGCCGACCGCCACGTCCGGCTCCCTGCCCGTTTCCAGCTCGTCCTCGCGGCCAACCCGTGCCCGTGCGGGGGTGCGGGAAGCCGCTGCGTGTGCCCCCCGTTCCGGAGGACGGGCTACCTCGGGCGGCTCTCCGGGCCGTTGCTGGACCGGGTCGACCTCAAGCTCACCGTCAGCGCGGTCACTCGCGGCGACCTGGCCCTGCCCCCGGGCGAGCCCTCGGCGGTCGTCGCCGGGCGGGTGCTGCAGGCGCGGGAGCGCCAGCGGGAGCGGTGGAGGTCCGCGCCCTGGACGCTGAACAGCGAGGTGCCGGGTGCCGTGCTGCGCGAGCAGCCGTGGCGCCTCGGCCCCGCCGAACGCCGACCGCTGGAGCGGGCCATGGACAGGGGAAGCCTGACGCTGCGCGGGCTGGACCGCGCGCTGCGGGTCGCCTGGACCCTCGCCGACCTGCGCGGCGCGTCGCGTCCCGACCTCGACGACGTGACCCTGGCGCTGGACCTGCGGACCCCGAGCGGGGTGAAGGTGGCATGAGGCACGAGGAACGTCGCGCCCGCGTCCTGCTGTCCCGGCTGGCCGAGCCCTACGACGAGCGGGTGCAGCAGGTGGTGGCCGAGCACGGGGTCGAGGCGGTGGTGGGGTACGCCCTGCGTGACGGCCGGGCCCCCGGCGGGGTGGACCTCGCGCGGCTCGCCACACGGGTCGAGCGGGCGCGCTCGGTCGACGACGAGCGCATCGCGGGCCGTCTGGGCGCCCGCATCCTCGTCCCGGGCGACCCGGAGTGGCCCGACGACCTGGACCAGCTCGAGCACCCGCCCTGGTGCCTGTGGGTGGCCGGCCCCGGGGACCTCGCCGCCCTGGCCGAGCGCAGCGTGGCCGTCGTCGGGGCGCGCGCCAGCACGGCCTACGGCGACCACGTCACCGCCGGTCTCTGCGTCGACCTGGTCGCCCGGGGGTTCACCGTCGTGTCGGGAGCCGCCTTCGGCATCGACGCGACCGCCCACCGTGCGACCCTGTCGGCCGACGGGTCGACGGTGGCGGTGCTGGCCGGCGGGGTGGACGTGCCCTACCCCCGGGCCAACACCGAGCTCATCGACCGCATCCGCCGGACCGGTGCGCTGGTCAGCGAGACGCCCCCCGGTGGTGCGCCGGCCCGCATGCGGTTCCTCGCCCGCAACCGCATCATCGCCGGCGTGGCCCGCGGCACGGTGGTCGTGGAGGCCGGCCTGCGCTCGGGGGCGCGCTCGACGATGAAGTACGCGCGCGACCTGGGGCGGCCGGTCATGGCGGTCCCCGGGTCGGTCGAGAGCCTCCTGTCGCAGGGGTCGCACGCGGAGATCCGGATGGGCGCGGAGCTGATCACGGACGGTGCCGAGGTGGCCGAGCTGGTGGGCCGTATCGGGGACGACCTCGCCCCGCCCAAGCACGGCCCGGTGCAGGTCGCCGACGGACTGCCCGAGGACCTGCGACGGGTGTGGCAGTGGCTGCGGCCGCGCTCCTCCAGCGTCGTGGACGAGGTCATGGCGCGGTCGGGCCTCAGCCTGCGCGAGACCCTCGGCGCCTTGCGCCAGCTGGAGCACCAGGGCCTGGCGGAGGAGCTGCTCGACGGGTGGCAGCGTCGCCCGACGGGGGCGCGATGAGACGCGGGGGCGGCCCGTCGGGCCCGGCGTCGCGGCGGGGACCGCGGGCGGGGCACCCGCCCGGTGGGCCGGTGGTGAGACCGGGGGAGCGTGCCCGGCTTGTGGCGACGGCGTGCGTCCTGCTGGTGGTCCTGATGCTCGGTGGCACGGGGACACCGGTGGCCGTGGCAGACCCGCGCGGACCGGTGCCGGACGGCTCGGGCGCCTGGGTGTCCGCGTGGCTGGGGGTGCGCGAGCGCCCGCCGGCCACCACGCAGGACCGTCGCCGCACCGCCCTGTGGGGGTGGCCCCTGGCGGGCACCCCGCGGATCGTGCAGGGCTTCGACCCACCCCAGGAGAGGTGGGGCCGGGGCCACCGGGGCCTCGACCTCGCCGGCGTGGCCGGGGAACGGGTCCTGGCCGTGGACGACGGTGTCGTGACCTTCAGCGGGGAGGTCGCCGGCGTGGGCGTCGTCAGCATCACCCATGTCAGCGGTCTGCGCAGCACCTACCAGCCGGTCGAGGACCGGGTGCCCCGTGGGTCGCGGGTGGCCCGGGAGCAGCCGCTCGGGCGACTGGCGGCCGGTGGGCACTGCCCGGTCCACGACTGCCTCCACCTGGGCGCGGTGCGCGGCCGGGACGGCTACGTCGACCCGACCCCCCTGCTCCTGGGGGTGGAGCTGTCCCTCCTGCCGGTCCGGTGACGACGCCCGTGCTGCTCGCCCGACCGCCGCACCACGTCCGCGGCCTCACGCCCGCGGGTGAGCCTGCTGGTAGGCGGAGCGCAGCCGCTCCAGCGAGACGTGGGTGTAGATCTGGGTCGTCGCCAGGCTCGCGTGCCCCAGCAGCTCCTGCACGGTGCGCAGGTCTGCACCACCCTCCAGCAGATGGGTGGCGGCGCTGTGCCGCAGCCCGTGCGGGCCCAGGGGCGGCGTGTCGGGCAGGTGGGTCAGCAGGTCCTGCAGGGTGGAGCGGACCTGCCGCTGGTCCACCCGCCGTCCGCGCCGTCCCAGGAAGAGCGCGGGACCCGACTCGGCCGTCACGAGGCACGGTCGACCACCGTCCAGCCAGGCGGCGGTGGCCACGGTCGCGGGGTCACCGAAGGGCACGATGCGCTCCTTGTCGCCCTTGCCGAGCACCCGGGCGGTGCCCTCCCGGAGGTCGACGTCGTCCACGTCCAGCCCGGTCAGCTCGCCGACCCGCATCCCGGAGGCGTAGAGCAGCTCCAGCATGGCCCGGTTGCGCAGGTGGACCGGGTCCTCGTCGTCGGCAGCGACGGCCGCCAGCTCCATGAGGGCACCGGCCTGGGGGGCGCGCAGCACCCCGGGCAGGTGGGCGTCCTTGCCCGGGGCGAGCAGGCGCAGCGAGGGGTCGGTCGCCAGACGACCGGTGCGCTGGGCCCACCGGAAGAAGGTCTTGGCACTCGCCGCGCGGCGGGACACGCTGGAGCGTGCGGCCCCGCTGCCGCCCAGACCGGCCAGCCACGCCCGCAGGTCGGCCAGCCGCACCGCGGCGGCCTCCGGCACCCCACGCCCGGACAGGAAGGCGTCCAGAGCCCTCAGGTCGGCGAGGTAGGCACGCACGGTGTGGGGCGAGCGGCCCTTCTCGACCCTCAGGTGCTGCGCGAAGTCCACCAGCAGCTGGTCGTCGAGGACGTCAGGGCCGTCCGCCTCACCGGGCCGGTCGTGGTCCGGGGGCGCGCTGGGCGAGGCGTCGGGCGGCATACCACCGAGCCTGTCAGGCGCTGCCGAGGCGCTGCAGGCGGCGCGCCGCCTCCCGCAGCACGTCGTCCTGCTTGCAGAAGGCGAAGCGCACCAGGCTGCGCACCGGCTCGGGGTCCTCGCAGAAGACGGAGACCGGCACGCCGACCAGGCCCAGCTCCTCGGGCATGCGCCGGCAGAAGTCCACCGCGTCCTCCACCCCGTGCCCGGCCAGGTCGGCGATGACGAAGTAGCTGCCCTGGCACGGGCTGACCGGTACACCGACCTCGTCGAGCGCCTCGACCAGCAGGTCCCGCTTGTCCTGCAGCTGCCGGGCGAAGCCGTGGAAGAACGCGTCCGGCATCCCGAGCCCGTGGGCGACCGCCGGCTGCACGTGCGTCACCCCGACGAAGGTGAGGAACTGCTTGACCGCCGCGACCGCGTCCACCAGCTCGGCCGGGCCGCTGACCCAGCCGGTCTTCCACCCGGTGAGCGAGAAGGTCTTGCCCACGGAGGAGATGGTCAGCGTGCGCTCGGCCATCCCGGGGAGGGTCGCGATCGGGGTGTGCCGGTGGCCGTCGAAGACGAGGTGCTCGTAGACCTCGTCGGACACGACGACCAGGTCGTGCTCCCGGGCGACCGCGGCGACCCCCTGGAGCTCGGTGGTGGTGAAGACCTTCCCGGTCGGGTTGTGGGGGGTGTTGAGCACGAGGACGCGCGTCCGGTCGGTGACGGCGGCGCGCAGCGCGTCGAGGTCGAGCCGCAGGTCGGGGAAGCTCAGCTGCACGCTGCGCCGCACCCCGCCGGCCATCGCGACCGCGGCGCCGTAGGAGTCGTACGACGGCTCGATGACCAGCACCTCTTCGCCAGGTTCGACGAGCGCGATGAGGGAGGCCGCGATCGCCTCGGTCGCGCCGACCGTGACGAGCACCTGCGTCTGCGGGTCCAGGGGTATGCCGTACCACCGCTCCTGGTGCTCGGCCACCGCCTCGCGCAGCACGGGGAGGCCACGGGCCGGGGCGTACTGGTTGAGCCCGTCCTGCAGGCCGCGCGCCGCCAGGTCCCGCATCTCCTGCGGCCCGTCGGTGTCCGGGAAGCCCTGCCCCAGGTTGACCGCGTCGAACTGCAGGGCGCGCTGGGTCATCTCCGCGAAGACGCTGGTGCCGAAGGGCTGGAGTCGCTGCACGAGGGGATCGCTCATCGGGCCACGGTAGCGATTCGTCCGCGGGCCGCCTGCTGCCGTATCCTCGGACCCACGTGCGTCTCGTCCTGCCCTCGGGCCGGTGCGACGCGCGAATTCGCGCCCGGGCGCGACCGGAGCACACCGCATACCTCGTCGGTAGGCGGCTCGTCACCGGTGGCGCACCCCGCGGTCCCGCGTCCGTGCCATCACGGTCGTGGGTGGGGAGCGTCCCCGGGCCAGGACACAACTGCCATCGAGAAGAAAGCGAGACCACGGCATGGCCGTCGTCACCATGCGCCAGCTCCTGGAGAGCGGCGTCCACTTCGGGCACCAGACCCGTCGCTGGAACCCCAAGATGAAGCGCTTCATCATGACCGAGCGCAACGGCATCTACATCATCGACCTGCAGCAGTCGCTGACGTACCTCAACGAGGCCTACGACTTCGTCAAGCAGACCGTCGCGCACGGCGGGTCGATCATGTTCGTCGGCACCAAGAAGCAGGCTCAGGAGTCCATCGCCGAGCAGGCCACGCGGGTCGGGATGCCCTACGTCAACCACCGCTGGCTGGGCGGGATGCTCACCAACTTCCAGACCGTCTCCAAGCGCCTCACGCGCATGAAGGAGCTCGAGGAGATCGACTTCGACGACGTGGCCGGCAGCGGCCGCACGAAGAAGGAGCTCCTCATGATGCGCCGCGAGTACGAGAAGCTCGCCAAGACGCTGGGCGGCATCCGGGACATGCAGAAGGTCCCCTCGGCCGTCTGGGTCGTCGACACCAAGAAGGAGCACCTGGCCGTCACCGAGGCCCGCAAGCTCGGTCTGCCGGTCATCGCGATCCTCGACACCAACTGCGACCCGGACGAGGTCGACTACAAGATCCCGGGCAACGACGACGCGATCCGCTCCGTCACCCTGCTGACCCGCGTGGTCGCGGACGCCGTCGCCGACGGTCTCATCTCGCGCTCCGGTGGCAGCAGCGCCACCTCGGGCGAGGAGGCGGCCGCCAACGAGCCGATGGCCGAGTGGGAGCGCGAGCTGCTCGCCGGCGCGGAGGAGTCCGAGCCCACCGTCGGTGCCGAGCAGGCCACGTCGGAGGACAAGGTCACCGCCGAGGCCCAGGCCCAGGCCGAGGAGACGCAGGCCGCCGACACCGCGGCCGAGACCGCCGAGGCGACCGAGGCCGCGACGGAGACCGCCGAGGCCGGCGACACCGCCGAGGCGACCGCCGAGACCACCCAGTCCTGACCCGCACCCTTCACGAAGGAGCAACCAAGCACTCATGGCGAACTACACCGCCGCTGACATCAAGGCGCTGCGCGAGTCCACCGGCGCCGGCATGATGGACGTCAAGAAGGCGCTCGACGAGGCCGACGGCGACACCGCCAAGGCCACGGACATCCTGCGCGTCAAGGGGCTCAAGGGCGTGACCAAGCGCGAGGGCCGCTCGGCGACCAACGGGCTCGTCCGGGCCCAGGTCGACGGTGGCGTCGGCACCCTCGTCGAGGTCAACTGCGAGACCGACTTCGTGGCCAAGGGCCCGGTCTTCGGCGAGCTCGCCGACCGGGTCCTCGCCCAGGCCGTGGCCGTGGAGGCCGCCGACGTGGACGCGCTGCTGGCCTCGGAGATGGACGGCAAGACCGTCAAGGAGGTCCTCGACGACGCCAACGCCACCATCGGCGAGAAGATCGAGGTCCGTCGGGTCGCCCGCGTCGCGGGTGACCAGGTCGTGTCCTACCTGCACAAGACGATGCCCGACCTGCCCCCGCAGATCGGCGTCCTCGTCGCCACCTCCGGTGGCGACGAGCAGGTGGCGCGGGACATCGCGATGCACGTCGCGGCGTTCTCGCCCTCGGTCCTGACCCGCGACGAGATCGACGCGGACACCGTCGCCAACGAGCGTCGCATCGCCGAGGAGACCGCCCGCGAGGAGGGCAAGCCGGAGCAGGCGCTGCCCAAGATCATCGAGGGTCGGGTCAACGGCTTCTTCAAGGAGAACGTCCTCCTCGACCAGCCGTTCGCGAAGGACACCAAGAAGACCATCGCCAAGGTCGCCGAGGAGGCCGGCGCCGAGGTGACCGGCTTCGCCCGGTTCAAGGTCGGCGTCTGACGCCAGCCCGAGCTCGGCTCGCCACCGACCGGAAGGCCGGGTCCCGCACCGCGGGACCCGGCCTTCCGGCGTCTCACGGGGCCGAGGTGGTCGGCCGGAGCCGGGGGAGGCAGGATGAGGCGGTGCCTGCCGATCTGAGTGCCGAGCTGGTCGCGGTGGTGACCGCCGTCCACGGCGACCGCCCGCTGGTGCTGATGTCGGGCGAGCGCCTGCGGCTGCCGGCAGGGCCGCTGCAGTCGGAGCACCGGTCGATGCAGGCCGGCCTCAGCGCCTGGGTGGAGCAGCAGACCGGGCACCGGCTCGGCTACGTCGAGCAGCTCTACACCTTCGCCGACGGCGACCGCGGGGCGCGCAGGGCCATCTCGGTCTCCTACCTCGGCCTGACCCGTACCGAGGGCGGGCCGCTGTGGCACGACTGGTACGCCGTGTTCCCCTGGGAGGACCACCGACCCGCCCGGACCGGACGCACCTCCGGGGCAGGGCTGGTGGAGCAGACCCTCGCACCCCTCCTGGCGACGTGGGTGGACGACGCCCCCACCGGCGAGCGGGCGTCCCGCCGGCGGCGCGTCGACATCTGCCTCGGCCTGGGCGGCCGGTCGTGGGCCCCCGAGCTGGCCCTGCAACGCTACGAGCTGCTCTACGAGGCCGGCCTCATCCCCGAGGCGGGCGCCGCCCGGGTGCCGGGGGACGCCATGGAGTCCGACCACCGCCGCATCCTCGCCACGGCGCTGTCCCGGCTGCGGGCCAAGATCCAGTACCGCCCCGTCGTCTTCGAGCTCATGCCGCAGACCTTCACCCTCGGCCGGCTGCAGCGCACCGTCGAGGCCCTGGCGGGGCAGCGGCTGCACAAGCAGAACTTCCGTCGCCTGGTCACCGGGCAGGAGCTGGTCGAGGAGACGGGTGAGGTCTCGTCGGACACGGGTGGGCGACCTGCCCGGCTCTACCGCTTCCGGCACGCCGTCATGGACGAGCGGCACGTCGCGGGGACCAAGCTGCCGGTGCTGCGCTGAGCGGCGACCCGGGCGGCCCGCGCGATCGCCGCACCCGGGCGCGTGTGGCAGGATCGAGCGACCGCCCAGCCTCGATCCCAGGAGGACACCCATGACCACGACGGCGCCCGCGCAGCAGACCCGGACGAGCCAGGATCTGCCCTCCGCGCACCCGGGACGGGCCCGCCGCGTCCTGCTCAAGCTGTCCGGGGAGGCCTTCGGCGGAGGCCACGTCGGCGTCGACCCGGACGTCGTCAAGGGCATCGCGCACCAGATCGCCGACGCCCACCGCGCCGGGGTCCAGATCGCCGTGGTCATCGGTGGGGGCAACTTCTTCCGTGGCGCCGAGCTGCAGCAGCGCGGCATGGAGCGGGCCCGCGCGGACTACATGGGCATGCTGGGGACGGTGATGAACTGCCTGGCGCTGCAGGACTTCCTCGAGAAGGAGGGGGTGGACACGCGGGTCCAGACCGCGATCACCATGGGGCAGGTCGCCGAGCCCTACATCCCCCGCCGCGCCATGCGGCACCTGGAGAAGGGCCGCGTGGTCATCTTCGGCGCGGGCGCCGGGATGCCGTACTTCTCCACCGACACCGTCTCGGCGCAGCGGGCGCTGGAGATCAAGTGCGACCAGGTGCTCATGAGCAAGCACGGGGTGGACGGCGTCTACACCGCCGACCCGCGTACCGACGACCAGGCCCGCAAGCTGGACGAGCTGACCTTCTCCGACGCTCTCGTGGGCAACCTGCGCGTCGTCGACGCCGCCGCTTTCAGCCTGTGCATGGACAATGACCTGCCGATGCTGGTCTTCGGCATGGACGGCGAGGACTCCATCACCCGCGCGATCAAGGGTGAGAGGATCGGGACACTCGTGACGGCGGACTGACCGCCGCACCGCTACGGACCTGCCGCACCACGACATACCAGCAAGGAGCACCCACGATGTCCGAGGTCGTCGAGATGGCCCTCATGGAGGCCGAGGAGAAGATGGACAAGGCGCTGGAGGTGGCGCGCGAGGACATGGCGTCCATCCGCACCGGCCGTGCCCACCCCGGCATGTTCAGCAAGCTCCAGGTCGACTACTACGGGGCGCCGACCCCGCTGCAGCAGCTCGCCAGCTTCAGCATCCAGGACGCCCGCACCGTCCTCATCACGCCCTACGACAAGTCGGCGATGAAGGACATCGAGAAGGCCCTGCGGGAGGCCGACCTGGGCGCCAACCCCAGCAACGACGGCAACGCCATCCGCATCGTCATGCCGCAGCTGACCGAGGAGCGCCGGCGCGAGTACATCAAGCTGGCCCACACCAAGGGCGAGGACGCCAAGGTCTCCGTGCGCCACGTGCGCCGCCACGCCAAGGACGTCATCGACAAGGCCGTCAAGGACGGTGACATCGGGGAGGACGACGGCACCCGCGGGGAGAAGGAGCTCGAGGCGCTCACCCGTCGGCACGTCGAGGTCGTCGACGACATCCTCAAGCACAAGGAGGCCGAGCTGCTCGAGGTGTGAGCAGCTCCGCCCCGCAGGAACGATCTCGATGACCGAGCCGACCACGCGGCGCGCGGCGCGGGCCGCCGGGCGTCCGGCGGCCGGGCGGACCCCCCGTGCGGGCCGGGATCTCCCGGCGGCCATCGGGGTCGGCGTCGGGCTCGTCCTCGTCATCCTCGCGAGCCTGGTGTTCTGGAAGCCCGCGTTCGTCTACCTCGTGAGCGCCGCGGTGCTGGTGGGCGTCTGGGAGCTGGACCAGGCGCTGCGCAGCGGACGGGTGGACCCGCCCCGCGTGCCGGTCTTCGCCTCCGTCGGCCTCGTCCCGCTCGCCTACTACGGTGGCGCCGACGCCCTGGCGGTCGGTTTCGCCGCCGCGACGGCTCTGGTGCTGCTGTGGCGCAGCGTCGGCGCGCCCCGGGACGCCGCGCGGGACGTCGCCGCCGGTGTCTACGTCGTCGCCTACGTCCCGCTGCTGGCCGCCATCACCTCGCTCATGCTGGCGCAGCCGGACGGCGTCGGGCGGATCATCACCTTCATCCTGGTCACCGTGGCCTCGGACACCGGGGGGTATGCCGTCGGCGTGCTCCGTGGGCGCACCCCCATGTCGCCCTCGCTGTCGCCGAAGAAGTCCTGGGAGGGCTTCGCCGGGTCGGTCGGCACCAGCGCGGTGGTCGGCGCCGCGTGCGTGGTGCTGCTGCTGGACGGGGCGTGGTGGGCGGGCCTGGTCGTCGGTGCCTTCGCCGCGGCCTTCGCCACCGTGGGCGACCTGGCCGAGTCGGCGATCAAGCGCGACCTCGGCATCAAGGACATGGGCAGCATCCTGCCCGGGCACGGCGGGGTGATGGACCGGCTGGACTCGCTCGTGGTGACCGCACCCGTCTGCTGGGCGCTGCTGCACGTGCTGGTCTGAAAACCCTGCGACACTGGGAGGGCCATGACGACGCAGCTCCCCACCCCGACCGCAGACCGCCCCGCCCCCGGCCAGCTCACCTTCCGGGCCCCGCGCCGGGGCAAGGCCCCCACCCATCTCGCCGACCACGACCTGGCCGGGCGCAAGGAGTGGGCCACCGAGCTCGGCATACCGGGCTTCCGCGCCGACCAGGTGAGCCGGCACTACTTCGAGCGGCTGGTGACCGACCCCGACCAGATGACCGACCTGCCCAAGGCCGGCCGGCAGGAGCTCGTCGGGGGCCTGCTGCCCACCCTGCTCACCCCGGTCCGGACGCTGTCGGCTGACGACGGCGCCACGCTCAAGCAGGTGCACCGGCTGCACGACGGGGCCATGGTCGAGTCGGTCCTCATGCGCTACCCGGGGCGGGTGACGATGTGCATCTCCAGCCAGGCGGGGTGCGGCATGAACTGCCCGTTCTGCGCCACGGGCCAGGCCGGGCTCACCCGCAACCTGTCGACGGCGGAGATCGTCGAGCAGGTCGTCGCCGCCGCGCGGGCGCTGCGGCACGGTGAGCTGGCCGGGGGAGAGGACGAGGGCGGCGCCGCCGAGCAGGTGCGGGTCAGCAATGTGGTCTTCATGGGCATGGGCGAGGCGCTGGCCAACTACAAGGCGTCGCTCGCGGCGATCCACCGGCTCATCGACCCGTCCCCGCACGGCCTCGGCATGTCCGCGCGGGGTGTGACGATGTCCACGGTCGGCCTCGCGCCGGCCATCGACAAGCTGGCGGGGGAGGGCCTGCCGGTCACCCTGGCCCTGTCGCTGCACGCGCCGGACGACGAGCTGCGGGACGAGCTGGTGCCGATCAACACCCGCTGGAAGGTCGACGAGGCCCTGGACGCGGCGCGCCGCTACTTCGAGGCCACCGGCCGCCGGGTGTCCATCGAGTACGCCCTCATCCGGGACATCAACGACCAGGCCTGGCGGGCCGACCTGCTCGGCGAGAAGCTCAACGCCCGCGGTCGTGGCTGGGTGCACGTCAACCCCATCCCGCTCAACCCCACGCCGGGGAGCAAGTGGACCGCCTCCCGCCGCGGGGTCGAGCAGCAGTTCGTCGAGCGGCTGCTGGCGCACGGCATCCCCACGACGGTGCGCGACACCCGCGGCTCCGACATCGACGGCGCCTGCGGGCAGCTCGCCGCGACCGCCGACCCCTCCTGACGGTCCGGGCGACCTCGCCGGGGTGCCCGTGAGCGCCGCGGCGAGGGGCTCGGGTCAGGCGAGGAGGTCGGCCGCCTCCTGCACGGTGTCGACCAGGTGCAGGGCGCTGACCATGGGCCGTCCCTCGGCGAGCGCCTGCAGCAGGGGCCACACCGGTAGGTGCGTCGTCCAGTGCTCCCGGCCCACCAGGACCAGGGGCGCCGGTCCGGCCTCGGCGTCCACGCCGTAGTAGAGCCGGGTCGCCATCTGGAAGACCTCCTGCACGGTGCCGGCCGCCCCGGGCAGGACGACCAGGCCGTGCCGGGACTGGGCCAGCAGCAGGTCCTCGCGCAGCGCGTTGGAGAAGAGCTTGGCGACCAGCTGGCCGAAGGCGTTCGGCGGCTCGTGACCGTAGTACCAGGTCGGGATGCCGACGCTGCGCAGCCGGCGTGGCGCGCCGCCGGCGCCGGAACCGTCGCGCAGACTCAGCGCGGGTCGCACCCAGGCCGCGATGTCGGGCGCGAAGTCCGGCACCCGCGCCAGGGTGTCCAGGGCGTGCGCCAGGAGCTCCTCGTCGGCGGCCCAGGCGCCCAGGTTGGCCGCCTCCATCGCCCCCGGGCCCCCGCCGGTCAGCACCACGCCGCCCGCCTCGGCCAGCCGGTGCCCCAGCAGGGCGGCCGCCGCGAAGTCGGGGGTGCCCCGCCGCAGGGCGTGGCCGCCCATGACGCCGACCACCCTGCGCCCGTCCAGGGCCGCGACCAGGGCGTCCGTCATGGCGTCGTCGTGGATGGCGCGCAGCGCGGTGACGTAGGCGTCGTGGCGGACGGTGGCGTCCTCGAACCAGCGGTAGGCCCGGGCGTCCGGCGTCCCGTCGTAGCCACGCTCCTCGAGCCCGGCGTAGAGCTCCCGGGGGGTGTAGAGGTGGGCCCGGTAGGGGTCGATGGGGGCGTGCGGCGCCGCCGGGAAGACGAGGGCCCCGGCCCGGCGCAGGTGCGCCTCGACCTCGGCGTCGAGGCGGCCGCCCAGGACGACGAGGTCGGCCAGGTCGTCACGGGCCAGCAGCAGATCCCGGTCCGTGGTGAGGTCCAGGCCCTGGACGCGCAGCGGGGGGAGCGGGCCCTCGGCCGCCAGCCAGCGACGCCAGGTCGCGGCGTCCTCCACCTCCCGGTCGTCCGCGCAGGGTCGCGGCTCGACCCGGCGGTAGCGCACCTCCGCCGACCCACCGGCACCGACCGGCCGGTCGCCGACCTCCTCGCTCACCGGGTGCTCGCGCTGCTGCATACCCAGCGACCCTAGCCCGCGCCCCCGGGCGGCCCCCGACCGCCGCCCGTCGCGCGCGGGCGACCGCCCGGCGACCAGCCCTGGCGCGGCGCCCCCGCGGGGTGTGTGATGGCGTCATGAGCGACGACGCCACGACGCAGCAGGCCTACCGCGAGCAGGTCGCCTCGAGCCTCTCCGACCCTGCGGCCTTCTGGGGGCAGGCGGCAGGGGCCATCGACTGGATCCGACGGCCCCGGGAGGTGCTGGACGCCTCGGGCGCCCCGTTCTACCGCTGGTTCCCGGACGGGACCCTCAACGTCTGCTACAACGCCCTGGACCGGCACGTGGTGCACGGCCGGGCCGACCAGACAGCGCTCGTGCACGACAGCCCGGTCACCGGCACGCTGCGCCGCTACACCTACGCCGAGCTGCTCGACCTGGTGGCGCGGTTCGCCGGCGTGCTGCGTGACCTCGGCGTGGGCAAGGGCGACCGGGTCGTCGTCTACCTCCCCATGGTGCCCGAGGCGGTCATCACCATGCTGGCCTGCGCGCGCATCGGGGCGGTGCACTCGGTCGTCTTCGGCGGATTCGCGCCCGCCGAGCTGGCCGCCCGCATCGAGGACGCCCGGCCCACGGTCGTCGTCTCCGCCAGCTGCGGCATCGAGCCGAACCGCGTGGTGCCCTACAAGCCGATGCTCGACGAGGCCATCGCGCGCTCGGCGCACCAGCCCGACCACTGCGTCATCCTGCAGCGCGAGCAGCTGACCTGCGAGATGGGGGAGCGGGACCTCGACTGGGCCCGGCTGATGCATCCGGACGCGGTGGCCCCGGCCGCCTGCGTGCCCGTGGAGGCCACGCACCCGCTCTACGTCCTCTACACCTCCGGCACGACCGGGCGCCCCAAGGGCATCGTCCGGGACAGCGGCGGGTATGCCGTCGCCCTGCGCTGGTCGATGACCCACCTCTACGGGGTGCAGCCGGGGGAGACGTGGCTGTGCGGCTCCGACGTCGGCTGGGTGGTCGGACACTCCTACATCGTCTACGCGCCGCTGCTCACCGGGGCCACGACGATCCTCTTCGAGGGCAAGCCAGTCGGCACGCCGGACGCCGGGGCCTACTGGCGGATGATCGCCGAGCACCGGGCGGTCGCCGCCTTCACCGCCCCGACGGCGATCCGGGCGATCAAGAAGCAGGACCCGGAGGCGAGCCTCGTCGGTGACCACGACCTGTCCTCGCTGCGCGCGCTCTTCCTCGCCGGCGAGCGCCTGGACCCGGACACCTGGCGGTGGGCCTCCGAGCACCTCGGGGTGCCTGTGATCGACAACTGGTGGCAGACCGAGACCGGGTGGCCCATCGCCATCAACCCGGTCGGACCGGACGGTGCCCTCCTCGACATCCGCCCCGGCAGCCCCGGGCTGCCGACTGCGGGCTACGACGTGCGGGTGCTGGACGAGCGCGGGCAGGAGGTGCCCGCGGGGACCGAGGGGGCGATCTGCCTGCGGCTGCCGCTGCCGCCGGGCACGCTGCCGACGCTCTGGCAGGACGACGAGCGCTACGTCTCCTCCTACCTGTCCGCCTACGACGGCTACTACCTCTCGGGGGACGGGGGCTACCTCGACGAGGACGGCTACGTCTTCGTCATGGGCCGCACCGACGACGTCCTCAACGTGGCCGGCCACCGGCTCTCGACCGGTGCGCTGGAGGAGGCCCTGGCGGGGCACCCCGCGGTCGCCGAGTGCGCCGTCATCGGTGTGGCCGACGACCTCAAGGGGCAGGTGCCACGCGCTCTGGTCGTGCTCAAGTCGGGCGCGGACCCGGACGCGGCCGGCGAGCGGCAGCTGCAGGAGGAGCTGGTCGCGCGGGTGCGGGCCGAGGTCGGCCCGGTGGCCTCGCTGCGCCGGGTGGACGTCGTCGACGCGCTGCCCAAGACCCGCTCGGGCAAGATCCTGCGTCGGACGATGCGGCAGATCGCCGACGGCGACACCCCCATGGTGCCCTCGACGATCGAGGACGTCGGCGTCCTCGACGAGCTGCGGCCCGTGCTGCGGGGATAGCCCGCGCCGTCGCCTGTGGACAACCCGGGCCGGCTGTCGGCCGCGGGGCCTAGCCTCGGGGGTAGTCGGGTGACCGTGCCCGGCGGGACACCGAGGGGGTGCACGCATGGGGTATGCCGTGCGCGTGGACGGCGACCACCTGGACGTCGCGGCCGGGGAGCTGACGGGTGCCGCCGAGGCGCTGGAGGGCGCCGCCGAGGGGGTCGCCCGGGCGCTGGGCGCGGTCGCCGCCGGCGGCGGGGGCGGTCTGCTGGCCGGAGCGGCGCAGGACGCCGCCTGGCGGTGGCGCAGGGGCCTGCGCCAGGTCGCCGCTCACGGGAGGACGCTCTCCGTCGCGCTGTCGGAGGCCCGCTCCGACTACGTCGAGGTGGAGCGGCTGCTCACCGGTGGGTGGGCGAGGGGCCCCCGGACGGGGCTGGTGCCGTGAGCGGCACCGTCCTGGCGACCCTGCCCGAGGAGATGGAGCAGGCCGCCCGTCTGCTGCGCGAGGCGGGCGTGCAGATCGAGGCAGCCGCGGACCGGGTGCTGCGCAGCGCCCCCGACCCCTCGGGGTGGTCCGGGCTGGCCGCGCTGCAGGCCACCGCGCGGGTGGTGGCCGTGCAGCGGCTCGCCCGCGCCGCGGCGGCCCCGCCCCGGGAGGCGGCCGCGGCCGTGCAGGAG
>NZ_SDVA01000025.1 GCF_004153545.1 Serinicoccus sediminis
GCCAACGCCCGCAGCACCTGCGCCGCACGGTGCACCGGCACCGACCCGTCCTGCACGGCGTCCACCAACGGGACGTGCACCCCCTGCTGGGCGGCGCGGGCGACCATCGCGATCTCGACCGCGGTCCGCGAGGCCAGCCCCGGGCATACCAACCTCACCCAGTCCACCTCGGAGAAACCAGCCTCCTGGTGCAACACCCGGGCGATCCCCTCCCTCGCCACCGCCACCAACAACGCGTGCGCCCGGGCGGCCACCCCATCGAGGGCGCCCAGCACGTCACCCAGCTCGCGCTCCTGCAACAACGCCGGCGACGCCAGCGCCGCCACCGACCGCTCCACGGCGGCGGACAGCTCGGCCAGGACGGCCGCCACACCCTCAGCGCGACCTCCAGCCGCCTCGCTACCCCAACTACCCCTCATAGAACAAATGTACGAGCCAGGTCTGACATACCTGACTAATGACGGCGCGGACGCACCTTGGGCCTTCGGCTACTGACAGCGGCTCAGCAAGGTCAGTCGGGCCTTGCGAGGCTGACAGGTCATGGGCAGCTCTTACCGGGAATCGAACGCCGCGTGGATCGTGCGCGAGAGGCGCCATGCCGTCCCACGTGCCGTCGTGGACTGGTGGGTGATGAGAGCCCCAGCATCCGGCACGCGATGCGGGTCTGACGTAGGTCGTCCGACATTCCGGCCCGGTCTGAGGCTCGACCGCAGGCCTCAGCCGGACACGTCCCACTCCTGGGCCTGAGCGTGCCGCCTGGCCCGGTCCCGCTCCAAGGCCCCGGATGCCTGCGCGAGCAGGAGACTCTCCTCGAGCCACTCGAGTCGTTGCGCCGGGGTCGTCGCCGCCCGCGCCTGGATGGCAGACCCCGCGTCCGAGGTGCCGCGCCAGAGATGCTCAGCCTTGGTCGTGCTCATCGCTCACCACCATAGGTGGGCTCCTCAGCTGCGACAACGCCTCGATGTCAGCGAGGTCCTGCGCGCGCCCGGAATGGCGTTTCATCGTTACCAGGTGCTCGACCGACGCCACGCGCACGGGGACGCCGTCGACGTCGACGATGTCGGAGGACGTGCGGAGGGCGGCGAAGGGCAGGGGGATGTCCGCCAGCAGATCCACCTCGCGCAGTGCGTCGGAGGGGTCGTGCAGCGTGAAGGCCACCAGGTTGCGCTCCTCCACCCAGGTGCGTCGGGTGTCCGGGTCGGCGAACTGCTCGGGTGCGACCGGGAGTCTGGGCACGAGCCCCTGCGCCTTGAGGACGTCGAGGGCGGCGGTGAGGTTGTCGGTCGTGAGGTTGAGCGCGAGGTCCAGGTCGACCGTCATGCGGGCGTGACCGCGCAGGACCACCGCGACGCCGCCGACGACCACGTAGTCGACGCCCGCGTCGTTGAGAGCGTCCAGGAGATCCAGGATGCGGCGCACGTCAGCACCCTATCGGTGACACGTCGCGGTATGGGGTCGTCCGAGCGGTCGGCGGACGGGAGTCAGGCTGGGGGGAAGGCGGCAGCCAGGCGCCGGTGGATGACGGCGATCTGCTCCTCGGTCAGCGGACCCGGCCGCGAGATGATCGTCGCCAGCTTCTTCGGCCAGGTCACCGTGACGTCGCGGATCACGAAGTCACCGCCGAAGAGAGGCCAGTCGGCCTCGACGAAGCACAGCACGCTATGCACCTCGACGGTGTCGTCGGCCAGCGCTCCGCGCACGAGGTCCGCCTGCTTCAGGCCGGCGTCCACGAGCCTGGTGCAGTCGCGGCGGCCGACCAGCAGCTTGTCGACGCGGGGCGTGAACAAGCCACCGTCGACGACGTGGTGCGGTCGCCCCTGGTAGCGCTTGGCGTCCACGACGAAAACCCCGCTGGCGCACACCACCAGGTGGTCGAGGTTGGCCCGGCTCCTCGGTATGCCGCGGTCGTGCATCACGCGGACCAGGTGACCGGCGGTGGCGTCGAGCCGTCGCCCCAGCCGCTCCTCGCCGACCGCGCCGGTCGCCCACGCCTTGGTGCTCTGCGGCTCCTCGGAGATGGCGAGCAGGAGCCCGCCCAGCCGGGGATGCCGGCTCCGGACCCGTTCCTCCCGCTGGGCGACGCGGCGCTCGTGCTCACGGCGGGCGGACGAGCCCGCCACACCTGGCGAGGTGTCGGCTGCAATCGGCGCCAGAACTGGTGGGGGTGTCGGTGCGAGCGCAGGTGAGGGTGTCGGTGGGGTCGGCTTCCCGGACTCCCCACCGTCCACATCGACACTCGCGGGGGCGTCGCCCGGCTGCTCCTTCGTCCCCACACCACCGCCCAAGGGGTCCTCGCTCGGCGACACCCTGTCTCCGGTGGCCCTGACCTGGCAGGTCAAGCAGCAGACCGTCTTCGTCCCCGGGTCGTAGACGGCCCGCGTCCCACGGGGGAGCTCGGTGGCGCACCCGCGGCACCGACCGGCATACCTCAGTCGCATCTCGCGCAGCGCGACGCTGGGGGAGTCTGTCTCAGTCATGGTGCTCCGCCTCTCAGAAGGCTGGCCGACGTGTGGTGGACCTGGTGACGCCCGGGCGCTCTCTCGGCCCAGGTGGTGTGTTGCACGTGTAGGTGCACGCCGGGAAGGTGCTGCAGCCCCAGAAGTGGCCGTTGCGACCGGACCTCTGGCGGAGCACGCCGACCCGGCACCCGGGGCAGGGGGTGGCGACCGGGCGGGGGCCGACGTCTCGCACGAGACCGTCCTGGACGAGCTCGGTCACGAAGGGGGAGGGGTTGTGCTCGGGGCTGATGAGCAGCACCCCGCGGCGTGCCCGGGTGAGCGCCACGTAGAAGAGCCGGCGCTCCTCCGCGTGCGGGTAGGTGTCACCACCGGTCATGGCGAGCGCCAGGACCGGGTCGTCCGCGATCCGGCTCGGGAAGGCGTAGGACCCCGCCGACAGGTTGGGGACGACGACGTAGTCGGCCTCGAGCCCCTTGGCGGAATGGATGGTGCGGAACGCCAGCCGAATCTCCGGCGGGGCTGCGTGCGGCATGAGGCCGCGGTCCTGCTGGTAGCGCCCGAGGACGTCGACGCTCACCGAGTCGGCGCCGACGGCGCCCCCGTGTATGGCGTCACGCAGCCGGGTGAGGAAGTCGCCGATTGCGCGGGGGACCTCGGCGGCGCTCGCCACCGTGCGCAGCTGCACCCCCTCGTGCGCGGCGCGGTCGACCGGCCGGTCGTGGACCGACACGACGGTCTTGCGCACCTGGGCGGGGTTCTTCATGACGAAGCGGGCAGCGGTGTGGCTGATGGACTGGTGGCAGCGGAAGGTCGTCGTCAGGTGCACCGTGGGGCCTGGGCCGAACTGGTCGTGAAATCCCGTCACCACGCTCAGGTCGGCCCCGGCGAAGCGGTTGATGGACTGCCAGTCGTCCCCGACGGCGAGCAGGTGCCGGCCGGGCTGTGCGACCAGGGCTCGGGTGAGCCGGGCCCGCGCCTGGCTGGCGTCCTGGAGCTCGTCGACCATGACCAGCCGGTGGGGGCTGACGTACCTGCCCGACTCGAGGTGGTCGGCGGCCTGCACGAGCATGTCCTCGAAGTCCACGTAGCCGCCGTCGGCGAGCCGGGCCTGCCAGGCGTCATGGATCGGCCAGTAGAGGTCCAGGAAGATGCTGGCGCGCCTGCGGTTGCGCACGAGACCCGCGTCCAGGCGTCGCTTGACCTCCTGCTGGTCCAGCGAGTTCGCCTTGACGTGCAGCATGAAGGTCCGCACGAGGCGGAGCAGGTCGGCGTCCGTGACGACCTTGACGCCTCTGACAGGTGCTCGGTCGGGGTCCCAGTGGAAGCGTATGCCGTGCCTGACCAGCTCTTTCTCGAGGCGGGACAGGCCGTCACCGTGCATGACCTCGGCCCACGTGGTTTCTACCAGGGTCGTGCCGTGCTGCCGATGCAGCTGGCGCTTCCACTCCATACCGTCGAGGTAGTCGGTCCACCCGGGGCGCGGGTTGCCGTCGGCGTCGAGACCCCAGTGCTCGTGCCAGACGTCGATGTCGGGGTAGTAGAAGTCGGGGTGGTACTGCCGGTGCTCGGCGTCCGCGGTGTCGTAGGTGTAGGGGCGCTCGTACTCGTAGGGGACGCCGTGGAGGTAGAGGAAGTTTGCGACCCAGCGCTCTCCCTCGCTCTTGACCGTCGTGCCGTCCATCGCGCGGTAGCCCGCCGCGCGTCGAGCAGGGTCCCACGCGTCTGGAGCAGCCGGCTCGGTGAAGTCTTCGTCCGGCCGGGTGAAGAGCAGCAGCCGGAACCAGTCCCAGGCATACCGGAACTGGGGATTGCAGCCCTTCAACTCCGCCACGATCGCCGACAGGACGCTGAGCTCGTCGTCGTTGTTGGTCAGCCACGGCGCCACCGTCGGCTTGCGACCGGTGGCCCGGCCGATGACCTTGAGCCCGAAGGCGTGGAAGGTGGTCGCCTCGACCCCCTCGGCAGGCAGGCCTGCTGCAGCGAACCGGCGTCGTATGCGCGTCTGCAGCTCGGTGGCGGCGTCCCGGTTGAAGGCGAGGAGCACGATCTCCTCGGGCCTCGCCAGGCCGCGGGACACGGCATACGCGGCCCGGGCCACCATGACCGAGGTCTTGCCTGATCCGGCTGCGGCGATGACGTTGACCCGGTTGTCGTAGGTCACGACCGCGCGCGCCTGCTCGTCGGTCAGCGGGCTGGTCTCGATCGTGCCGAAGAACTGGCGCTGCTGCTGAGTGATCGCAGTCGCGATCTCCTCGTTGACCGCGTGCACCCACCGGCGCGTACCTTCCTCGGTCAGCCAGAGGGGACCGGCTCCCGATGCGTGGTTGGCGACTGCTGGCTCTCCGTCGGCGATACTTGGACGGGTCGAGAGCAGCGTGGTGACCTCCTCCTCGGTGATCCACCGGAGGTCACGCCTAGATGTCTCGATCGTGGTCGAGAGCCTCGCGGTCCAGACAGGGAGCGACCTGGACAGTGCCTCCTGCACGGCGTTCTCGAGGCGTCGGCCCTCCTCGCCGGACAGACCGTTCAGGACGCGGGCTCGCTCCGGCACCCCGGCCACGGTCACGGTGGTCCGCCACCATCGGCGGGTCACCGAGATGCGGTCGGCCCCGGAGGCGGGGATGTCGATCTCATCGATGCCGTGCCGGAGGGTGAACCCGTCGTCGCGACGCACGAGGACCCAGTCCTCGCCGTGCGGCGTGGTGCCGCGCCAGATGACGGCAACCGCCATGGTCACACCCCTTCGTCGTTCAAGGTGGGTACTTACGGCCCCTTACCCCCACTTGCCTGGGCCGACCTGCTTTCGCGCATCCTTGCGTCTCATGCCGGCGCGGCCCAGAAAGCGGGACATTAGCAGAGTTCCCCACGAAGAATTCCTGAAGTGTGCAGCTGCTCCAGGTCGGGAGTCTCGATGGTGGGCGCACACTGAGGTCGGATCTCACTCAACTCAACCTCCTGATGACGAAGTATCTCGCAAGCAAGAACCCGCTGGCTGGGGTTGCTCTGCTATCCCGGTTATTGCCGGACGAGTCCCCGTAGGAATTCGCGGGTCTGAGGGTCGGGGGAGTAGAGCCAGGCGCTCTGCATACCGCGCGTCAGGAGGACCTTGTAGACGTTGCGCACGAGCCGGTCGAAGTCGTGGTCCGACACCTTCGTGCGGCTACGCAGGGCGGGGTCCCGGTTGCCTTCACGCACGGACCGCCAGTGACCGTCCCGCCAGACGAGGTCGGGTCCGATGATGATCCCGGCGTGGTCGTGCTCGAAGCCCTGCGCTGTGTAGATGCACCCCACCTGCCCGAAGCCGGCCGGGTCCGTCGCCCACAGCGCGGCAGCGGGCGCGCCGCCGACCGAGCGATCACCCTTGAGGTTCCACGGTCGCGACCAGTCACCAATTCGCACGTCCGGCACGAGCGTCCCGTCCGGCTCAGGGTCCGACCACGGCCAGCAGTAGCCCGCCGCCATCCGCGCGGTGTAGCCATCGTCCTGGCGCACGGCCAGCACGTGCTCCAGCTCCTCGGGGGAGTCCACGACGTGCAGCTCGAACGTGCCGTCACCCTCCCAGGTGAAGGGCCCGCCGGGGGCCAGCCCGAGCAGCCGCTCGACCCACTCGACATACAACGCCGACCCGCCGCACCGGAACTGGTCGTCGAGGTCGATCTCGTGCACGTCCATGCCCATCGACTCGGCATACCCGGTGATCGCCTGCACGGTGCCCATCTCACCGGGCCGCACCACCTGGTTCTGGTCGAGCAGGAAGACCGGCACCCGCGCAGCGCTGAGCAGCTCGTCCAGCTGTGGCCGCCCAGTCCGGTGCTCCTTGCGGGTGAAGCGCGACTCGGACGTCTCCCGGATGCGGTGCGCCTCGTCGAGGATCAGGCACTCCAGCTCGTTCGGCTCCGCCGCCATGAAGCCGTTGAAGTAGCCGAACAGCTTGCGCACCCGCGGCGCCCGCGCGGCGGCCACCTTGCGCAGCGTCTTGGTGAACGACTGCGACCCCGTCGCGTGCATGACACCACGTCCCTGCCGCGACAGCTCGCCCATGAGCGAAAGCGCGATCACGCTCTTGCCGCTACCAGGTCCCCCGACGACGACGACCGCCGTCTTGGTGGTGCCACGCCGTGCCTTCTCCACCGCGTGCAGCACCAGCTCGTAGGCGTCGCGCTGCTCGTCGAGCAGGACGAACTGCTCCCGACGCTGCACCTCGTCGGCCGCCAGGGCAAGGAGCTGCTTGGAGGGCCCGACGCGGCTGTTCAGCAGTCGGTCTGCGTACTCGGCGCCCGACACCCCGGGCGCGAACCGACTCCTCAGGTAGTCGAGAAAGTCGCCCCGGTCCTGCCCGCTGAACATCCGCGCCGGCCGCGCGAGGTCAGGGGTGGCCATGTCGCGCAGATCTGCGATGCCCAGGTTGGTCGCGTTGTGCAGGTATGCCGTGCCGGCCAGCTCGTGCTCGTCCTCGGCCAGCGTGACGACGAAGTCGGTGAGGTAGTCGCAGTAACCTCGCACCTGCTCGAGCGGGTGCAGCGCGGGGTGGTTGCCGTAGCCGTCGATGCGCACCAGGACGTCGCTGTCCTCGAACCGCTCTGCCTCGCTCCACTGCTTGAGCTCCACCACCAGGTATGACGCGCGCCCGGTCTGCGGATGCTGCCCGGCGAGGACAACATCGGCGCGCTTGCTGGTAAGGGGCAGCTGGTACTCCACGAGCATCTCGACGTCGCCGTGGCCGGCGTCGATGAGATCGGCGCGCAGGCGGGGGAGACTGCGCTCCCAGGAGCGGCGCTCGGAGGGAGAGGCCGAACGACCTGTCGTGATGGCCATCTGCTCCGCGATGTACTGGGCGAGCTGCGCCTCAACGACGGAGAGCCCCTGCGCAGACGATCGAAGCAAGAACACCGGCAGGACTCCCCAGGCAGCACGAAACTCGTGCGGGTGGGGGCGTGTCCTGAATGGAAGCCCGTCGGGCCGCGTATGACGTGCTCACTCTAGGTCGAAGGCGCAAACCTCAGCGAAGGAGGTTGAGCGAACCTAGTAGATGCCGACAAAGTGCCTTCTGCGGCGGCCGTCGTCCAGCGGGTGCGCGGCGGTGGTGAGTCCTTACAGGCCACCGACGATGATGCACGAAGCCCGACCTCTGGCGACTCTGGCGGTCGCCGCTCGACCTTCGGGGGTTGGCGGCGTCATTCCGCCCAGAAGGACGCAGCAGACAGACCCTGGACGTGTCCTTGCTCGTGGCATCACGGCTCTGCCGAAGACCGGGCGTTGGGTATGCGCAGGCGGTTCACACCCTCCCGTGTCGCCGGTGGCGTGACTCGCGACCCGACAGGCCGGCCATCGCAGGACCGGGACGTCAGTCCCCTTGGGATGCCCTGCCGTACCGGCTCTCATGCCACCAGATTGCCCTGTCCAGTCTTCGCGGATGCACGTTGAGGGTGGTTGATGCGTCTCGCACCAGACGACGGACCTCCCGCTCCTTATCCTCCAAGTTCTCTCTCGCGGCCCGTCCGACGTACCGCTTCAGCATGACGTCAACCTTGGTTTCGGTTTCCACGCCGGCGTTCATGAGCAGGTACGACCAGGATTGCTTCCCCAGCCCCGTCACGGACAGCCAGGCTCTCCTCGCGGCACTTAGGTCTGAGCTCACCCGGAGACCCCCCGCGGTGGTTACCGCAATCTCAGGTGCCGAGAACTTGGTGAGGGCCTCATAGACGCCCACGGTGCGAAGTCGGGTAGTGCCAGGGAGCTTGCTCTCGTTTCGCAAGACGTCGACTGCGAAAGGCTCGGGGCCACCCGCATCCTTCATCGACTCGAGTAGGTCTGGCCCACTGTCGGTGGCGCTACACGCACGTAGGTCTCGGTACCGGTTCAGGACGTTGATTGCCGAGGTGGAGGTCGCCCGCAGCGTGTACACGGAGTTCAGCGTGCAAAGCGCCAAAGATCCTCTGAACTCCACGGGTTCAGGCCACCCGCAGGGGTCGCCCAGATCCCTCAGGATGGACGTAACCAGGTTGCTCTGCCTGCTCATTGCGGCAACCTACACGCCGTATGAGAGGTAGGGACGCTCTGGTTACGAAGACATGCCTCAGTGCTTGGCGGTCCCTGCAGGTGCGGATCATCGAGGCTGAGTGGAACTCCTGGCGATGCTTCGCCCGACCAGAGCCGGTAACCAGATGTCCCGCCATGCGCCGATGTCGACGTAGCAGTCGGACGTGTCACCGTCTTCGATCCACAACTCACGCACGTACACGGACTCGCTTGCATTCCTGTCGAGCGGATCTACCCCGACGACTTCCTCGAAGCCGTTGGTGACGGCCGTCCACAGGTCGGGCGTCGATTTGGGGGCTTCGGTGTTTCGCCAGCGATATCGCAAGAATTCCCACAGGAAGGCGTCGCCTCGGCGCCGCCAGCGGTCCGGGGTGGGGTCGAAGAGGTCTGCGATAAGCAACGGAGGGCGTGGGGGGGTCGCGTCTGGCACGGTCAGCCACTGAGGCGCAGGCGCGAACGGGTCTGCTCCAGGGGCCGTGTCAACGACTAGCGAGCCGGTACCAGGATGCCGGAGCCCCAGGACCCGTTCGTCAGCGAGCAGAGCCCAAATGTGGGAGATAGCCCGTCCGCACTCGCCAGGAAGTTGAGAAGGCCGGGTCACAGGCCATACGGTAAGTGCCCCGGCGACCTCGTCCCACGAGAAGCGCATGTTTCTTGAGTCGATCGATACGGTACCGTGCTCAACCCGGTAGGTGAACTGGCCGCCGCGGATCAGTTTAAAGGTCTGACCACTGTATTGCGTGATTCGATCCCAGATGGCGTCGAGGATTGACGGCGGCGGTGGTGGGGGCGGCGGCGGCTCGGGCGGGATGGGGAGCCCTGCCCATCGTGCGTGTTCCTGGGGCGTAGGTGGGCGGGTGTCCTGGGCGTAGCCCGCCCCTCGCCGTGAGGTGGATCCTGCCGCTATGAGGGTGCCATCGGTCAGTGCAGCGACGAGGGGGTCCGCCCACTGCGAGCCGACGATGTGCTTGTTGACGTGCCAGGAAGGTGGTTCGCCGTAGGCCCTGGCCGCTTTCGAGAGCGCGCCGAGTTGATGGTTGCCCACCTTTGAGTAGTCCTCTTCGGACATGTCGTCGCCATGGACAACGATGGCCGTGAGGTAGCACCCGGTCTTGTCCGGTAGGCCCCAGAGCTCCTCGGCTCTGCGGTTCGTCACGGGGGCTTCGCCGTCCGAACTGGAAGTCACTTGGCGCTGTAGCGGCTGTGGCGGACCGTCCGAGCCATCAGTTTCTGGAGACTCCAGGCGGGAAGTGCTGTCGACCTCGGGCCCATCTAGGAAGGGGAGCGTCCCTTCCGGCGCCCAGCCCTGGTCGAACGGGAGCGTGTCGGCGATGGCCGCGCTTACACGCGACGCGTCCGTGACTGGTTCCTCAGTTGCGGGCGCGTCGGGGTCATTCGGCACCGGGCTCTCGATCCCGAGCGTTGAGCAGACGAGGGCAACACCGTTCTCGCTGGCCCGGACGGTCCAAGCTGAGCGACCTTGGGTGCCCGCGGCTCGCCCAATGTTTTCCTCCAAGGCTGTGAGACCCAGCCTCGTAAGTCTCTTGGCGATCGATTCGTTGGTGACTGCGTGCTTGCCGCGTGTGGGCATGGCCGCCCCACGGTGCTCCAAGACGAGACGTGCCAAGAGCAGCGCATCGGGGAAGCTGACGTCGTCACACTCCTCGTCGATTCGGGTGGCGGCCAGGAAGGTCTGGGCCCCAGAGGCCTGGCGACGCGGCGGCTCGTGCCCATGTGCACCGGTCAAGACTCGCTCTCCTCGCTAGATCCGATTGACTAGGCAGCAACCGCCCGCTCACGCATTCAAGCAGTGGGGTTGACCCCGTCCGGTGGACATCGGTTGAGCGGCTTCTGATGCCGCGGTGATGGTCCGGCGCTCGAACGCTACCGGAGGGATCTGGTCGAGGGCGTCGTGCCGCCGGCGACGGTTGTAGACGTTCCCGATCCAGGAGTTCTACCGGTCGGAGCCGACAGACGCAGGCCGACCGTTCGAATCGTCCGAATGGAACTGCTGCACGATCAGGTAACAGTTGGGTCAGGCAGCCTGAGCTGGCCGGGTCATGATGGTCTCGAACCCAGGCGGGGGTCGATCGGCCTAGGGGCGTCCTGACGTCAGCGGCGGTGATAGGTCCGTTGGCTCCAGGCCACGATCCCGACTCGGATGTCTTCGCGGGTGGCCCGGGAGCGGCGGTCCAGGGCGTTGTTCTGCGAGAGTGCGCAGAAGGACTCCATGGCGGCGTTGCCTCCGGCAGCACCGATGCGTCCGATGGATCTTGGTCCCCGCCGTTCTCCGGCAACAACGTCGCCTCGACCCGAGCAACGTTTGCCGCAACCATCCTGAACACGTCTGGCTACTCCGGCGGGGTTGTTCCACAAGCGCCAATCACGGCACCTAGCTAGCCTTGCTGCATGACTGCGCACTCCAACGGCGAAGGGCGACTGTGACAACGACCAATGAGGCTGTCGCCGCTCTCCAGGTCTTCAAGAACGTCATTCTCGAGGGCCCCCCGGGCACCGGTAAGTCGTTCTCGATCGCTTCGATTGCCGAGGCCTGGCCAGGGCTGATCGGCACCAACGACGACGGCGAACCGGCTGCAGGCAACGGATCCTGGTTGGTGACCTTTCACCCAAGCACCAGCTACGAGGAGTTCGTCGAAGGGATCCGATATAACCCCAAGCCTTCCGATCCAAAGGACCCGCACAGTAAGGCTCTGGGCTTCGAGTTGAGGCCCGGGGTCTTCCGCAATTGGATCGAGGCTGCGCGAGCCCAGCCGGACCGAGACTTCCTGGTCCTGATCGACGAGGTGAACCGGGCAAACGTCTCTAAGGTGCTCGGCGACCTGCTGCTTGGGCTGGAAGCCTCGAAGCGACTTCGTCACGATCCGACGTGCACTCGCACGGACAAGATTCATGGAACTTGCTGGACGGACGGTGTAACCACGCAGCTGCCGTACTCCAACGAACTGCTCGGCGTTCCGTCGAACCTGTATGTCCTCGGAACGATGAACACCTCCGACCGGTCGATTACCCCCCTCGACGCCGCGCTGCGGCGCCGGTTCGCATTCGTCCGCGTCGAACCTCTCTCTGGGACTGAGCTGACGGCCGCGCTGACCGCCGCGCTTCCCGGAGCCGGACCGGCTGTCGACCGCTCGGCCGCGGCGCTCGACAGCTTGAACGACGCGTTGCGGCACGCCTTGGGCCCCGACGCGATGCTGGGTCACAGTTACCTATTCGACATCGCCGCCAAGCCAGGACGCTTCCAGTTCTGGATGGAGGTGAACGAAGGTTGTGTCACCTGGGGCCAGCTCCAGACCACGAAGCCCTTTGCCAATGCTCTTCTGGCGGCGGTGGGCGTGGAGACCCCGCTCAGCAAAAGGGGTACCGCAGCCGAGTTGACTATCCACTACGAAGGCACCACCTACAGGAACGTCAAGCTCGAGAACCCAACGAGCGGCAACGTTCGGTTCGGCGGGAACCACACCGGAATCCCGTTCAAGGACATGACCGACGGCGTCACTGTCTGGACGCCGACCGGCATCAGCGAGGTGGAGCTCGGGTACATCCCGCACGACGCCGCCAAGTCGCAGCTCGCCGACTACAGGGCGCGCTCGGTGATCGACTACTCGAGTTCGGCACGCGGTCTTGGACGGGTCTGGTCGACGGAAGGCTCGAGCTACGACGACACCGAGCGGGCGGTCTGGCGGTATGCCATCCTGCCCCAGCTTATCGAGACCGTGAGCCAAGCATTCTCACTGGACCTCATGAGCCCGGCCGTTCGGCAGGACTGGCTGGATGCGAACCTGACCCCCGCCGCCGCCAAGGATGTCGACACCGCGCTCGCCTCGTTCGAGGCGTTCCTCAACAACCACCTCGGCCTGAAGATCTCGCCCACCGGCCACGGTCTCGCCGCGAGCCTCGCAATCGAGGCGTTCGAGCCTGACCAGGAAGTCGAGGCCCCGATCGACCCCGCGGACGACCCCGGAACCGGCGCAGTGGCAGATACGCAGTCTGAGGCCGAGCCTGCCACTGCGGAACCGTCAGAGTAACCGCCGGATTGCGATGAGTTCAGAAGACGCGGTTGTCGCGTTTCGCGCGAGCCCCCGAGGTAGCCGGGCGGGGTTCGTCGTCCTCCCTGACGGTGCCGGCGGAGCGCTGACAGTCACGGTCCTCCCGAAGCCGTGGAAACCCTCGACCCGTCGGCACCTGCTGATTCCCGAGCACGTTCCCGGCACCAGCACGCACGCGGCCCTGTACGAGGGCGAGTCGGCCGAGATGGCGAGCACTCCTCGCGTCGTCGGGACACTAACCCGCGCCCTCCTAGACCTCGGCGACCGCGAGGGGCGCAAGGACCTCCTCCAGCTGGTGAGTGCGCGACGGAGCTCGACGAACCCGCCACCGGCGAGCGCCGACTCCTTCGAATCCGTCGTCCGCCTGATGCTCCTAGCCAGGCGTCAGCGGATCGCCTTGGACGACCACCCGTACCGGGGCGCTGCCGCCGAGTCGCTGCTCAGAGTCGTGGAGCAGCAGCTCTTCGTGGAAGAAGTCCGGCGCGTCATCGATCGCGCCAGACCGGGCTACCAGGAACGCGCCGACCGCCTCTCCAACCCGCGGGGGGCGCTGTCCGGCACGAGTCTCGCACTAACGCTCCTGACGGGCACGCCCGAGGTCGACTGCCGATTCGACGAACAGACGATGGACACCCCCGTGCTCCGGATCGTTCTCGCCGCGCTCAGGGCTGTAGCAACCGACGATACGCCTGCTGTTTTTTCTCACCTGGCGGCGCCCGTCCGGTCCCAGGCGGTCGCCGTGGCCCGACGCCTCGACAGCGTTACCGTGCTGGAGCGCGAGCGTGCCCTCCTCGCGGCCCGGCAACTCGTGCTCCGCAACCTTGAGCGGCCGTGGGCGAGCGCAGTCGAACAAGCCGTCCAGGTCCTGTCCCGAACCTCCGTACTGCCACTAGATGGCCGCGCCGGGACTGAGCGCGCGGTGGCGATTCACCTCTCCATGGAGAAGTGGTGGGAGCAGTGCCTGCTCGGCGCCCTCCAGCACGTCGCGGATCCGGGGACCACGCACCCTCAGGCGCCCGTCGGCTCACCCTGGGCGCCCGCGTCCGGGACGCCGAAGCCAGAGGGTCGAAACGCAGACTTCATCTTCGTCCTGAACGGCCGCTGTTTCCTTGCGGACGCCAAGTACAAGGTCGACGAGACCTCCTTGGGGGCTTCCGATGGCGACCAGATGTTCGCCTACAGCCATACCGCGGTCCTCCCAGGCTCCGACTTTCTGACCGAGGCGGGAGCCGTCTTCTACGCCCAGCCGGTGCGCGGCACGGTCCGCAGCCGCGAGGTGCTGTTCCGGACGACGGCGCCGCGCTATGAGCTCCAGCTCCTTGACCTGCCGTTCCCTTCGCCGACGGATATCCGCACCGACGCGACGTGGCGCGTGTACCTGGAGGGGCTCGCCGACGGCATCAGGCAGGCGCTGGCGCCTGTGGCGACGACCCCCGAACCGAGTCTTCCCAGTTGCGGTGGGGGTCATAGGTTGAGTCCTCCGCCGATGAGGAGCATGCGGAGCCTGTAGTTGGACCTGTTCCTGAAGCCTCGGGCGAGGCGGCGGTGGAGTTCGATGAGTCCGTTGATCGCTCGGTGCCGCCGTTCGTGGCGCCGTTCGTGAAGTAGGCGAGGAACGCGTCCTTCCACTTGCGCAGTGTGCGTCCGAGCCGGGCGATCTCGGGGATCGGGCAGGTGTGGAACGTGGCGACGACGCGTTCGGCGATCTGCCGTCCTTGGGCCTTGTCTGCCTACTTTGTAGGCCGAGCGGAGCTGCTGGGCGCACTGCCAGGTCAGGTCGACCTCCTCGTGGGCCTCGTGCGCGGCGAAGGCCCGCTGGATCCGGGCACGCTGCTTGTCGGTGAGGTTCTCCGCTCCGGCGCGCAGGATGTTCTGGATGCCGTACAGCGGGTCGCCCTTGCGGCCGCGGTGGCCGGTGGTGGCCTGCTGGACCCGACGGCGGACTTCGTCTACGCACTTGGTGCCCAGGGCGACGACGTGGAAGGCGTCGAGGACGGCGGTGGCCTCAGCGATCTCGTCGTCGATGGCGGCCTTGTACCCGTGGAAGGGGTCGAGGGTGGCGACCTTGACGCCGGCCTTGAACTGCCCAACACGCTGGGTGAGCCAGTCGGTGTAAGCCTTCTTGGACCGGCCTGGGACCAGGTCCAGCAACCGGGCCCTGATCTGCCCGTTCTCATCGCCCGTGAGGTCGACCATCCCGATCAGCTCCTTCGGCCCGCGACCACCGTCCTGGGCTGGCTTGGTGGACACGTGATGCCACACGTGCTCGTCCACGCCAACGGTCTGACGCCGGAGAAGCGGGCCTCGTCGGCCGCGGCGGCGGCCAGGATCGGCTCGATCCCGGACCACACGGTGTCCCAGCCCAGACCGAGCTGGCGGGCCAGGCCGTGCACGGTCGCGTGCTCACGGCGCAGGTGACCCACCGCCCCGGCCCGCGCCCGGGTGGTCCACGTCGAGCGCAGCGGGGCCAGCTCCTCGTCGACCTCGGTGAACGAGCGCCGCGGACACTTCCGTCTCACCGCACGCCCAAGTGCGTTTCACCCACACCAGCCGCACCGGGACACCGAAGGCCGGGATGTCGACCAGGCGGTGCTCCCGCCTGCCCCGCGAGGACGCGCGCACCCCGCAGTCCGGGCACCCCACCGGCCCCGTCGCCGACTCCACCCTCACCACCAGCCCGTCGGGTCCGCGGGCTACGTCCAGGACGTGATAGCCGGCCAGCCCGACGAGCAGGTCGCAGTTGTCGCAGTAGGCGCTGCCCGCGCCGAGGGCACGGCAGCACGACGTAGGGTGGTCCATCGTCGAGGTCCTCAAGGTCTTTCGGAAGCTTGGTCGCCTCAGATCCTGAGGGCCTCGACCCCTCTCACCCCAGCACCAATCCCGCTCGGCGCGTCACGCCCCTACCCCCACCGCAACTGGGAAGACCCCCCGAACCCGTGGGGCCAACCGTCGAGTAGCCCAGATCCGCGGACGCTCGCCCGTCGGCTTGTAGGCGTCGCCGCTCGAGGAGCGGTTGACGGGCGTGCACCAAGAGAGCCTTGGCTAGCAGGTGCAACAGGTGTCGCTCGTGCCCGCGTACGGCAGGCGCTCGCGGTGGAAGAGTCGACAGCCGCGCGGCCAACCCCGTCATTGGGTCCGGGCATACGGCGGAACCTGCAGCGGGCCAGCGGCGTCTCCGCCAACGGAGCGGGCGGAAGGACTTCGCCGGCCGACTTGTCTTCGCTGAGGAGCAGGCGGACGACGACCGACGCGCCTTCCGACATATCGCCAATGAGGCGACGCGTGTCGCGGACCTAGTCGGCGTTGAGGCCCGAGCGTGCTCACACTGCCGCAGCGTCCGTCATACAAGGTCCTGAACGGTGGGGATGGCGTTGGGGTTGACCCCTGCCTTCGCGGGGTCGTAGCGGAGGGTGCCGGGCCGGTCGCCGGTCGGCTTGTACGCGCAGTAGTACGCGTGCTCCAAGACGGGCAGCAAGTCGGTGTAGCCGAGCTCCTCGGCGAGGGTGGCGTCAACCTCGTCAGTGATGTCCCGCATCTCAGAGTGAACGTAGTTGCCCATCCATTTGCCGGCGTACTTGGTGAACTGGACGTGATTGGGGAAATCAGCGATGAGTCGGTCACCGAGGGCTTCGAGCCGCGCCTTGGCGCCGCTGGAGAGGGCGCTGATGTCGACCGGGGTTGATGCGAGGCCCTCGTTGGTGGCGTGGAAGTCATCGCTGGTGGCCCACCACCAGACGAACGCCAACTTCGACGCGAGGATGGCGAGGGCCGTCTTTGCGTCCATGGCGTTGGTGATCTTCAACCAGGACGATCCGGTCTGAGGCGTCGGGGTGTAGTCCAGTTCATAGGAGGGCGGGTCTGCGTCGAAGACCGAGATCCAGTAGAGGACGATCGACTTAAACCCGACCTTGCCGGTCCCGTGCCGGGTGACGATCTGGGAGAGCCGGGACTTCGGGGTCAGGCGGGCGAACAGGTCGGCCAGCCCATCCTCCGGCAGCCGTGCCCATCCGGCGTGCGGACGGACGTTCCCGGCATCGACGTAGGTCAGCGTCTCGAACAGCGCAGGGCGGAAGTCATCGAACCAGCGGTGGGTCTTGGTGACGTGGAGCTTGTTGCCCGTGGCGCCGTCGCCCGCACCGACGACGATCGTGGAGCGAACGCCGAGCCCAGCCGAGAACAGCGCAGCCGGGTTGCGGGAGAACGTGCTGACCCACAGGTGAGCGAACCGCTTCTCGAGGTACTTGCGCAGGTCGGCGAACTCGCTCCCGAACTGAGCGGAGATGGGGATGATCATGGTCATCCGGCCGTCACGCCGGGTGATCTGTCCCGCCCGCTCTGCGCAGGGGGCGTAGATGTCAGGCGTGCCGTCAGTTTCGAACCCGCTGAACTTGTAGCCCTTGACCTTGCGGGTGCCGACGTAGGGCGGGTTGCCAATCAGCACGTCGAATCCACCGTCGGCGAACACCTCGGGATACTCGATGAACCAGTGGAATGGCGAGTGGGTGTCGACCCAGTCGACGACGGAGCCGCGCAGGCCGTGCACGGAGTGGTAGTGCTCGTTGACGATCGTGCGCACCTCGGTGAGACGACCCGAGAGCGCGTCCCTGGCGGCCTTCACTTCGGTCGGCTCACTTGATTCCTGCACATCGCGGAACTCACGGTAGGCAGCACTGACGAGGTTGGCCTTCTCCAGCACCACCTCGATGGTCTGCTCGCCGAACAGGTCGGTGGTGTCACGAATCTCGTCGACGCTATGTGCGCCGACGAGGACATTGCCTGCCTTGATGTTGAAGTCGAGGTCCGGGAGCGGTTCCATGTCGTCTCGGTCGTCGATCGCAGAGACCAACTTCAGGAAGAGCCGAAGGCGCGCGATCTCGGTGGCTTCCTTCATGAGGTCGACGCCGTAGATGTTGTTGAGCGTGGCGTGCTTGAGGATGAAGTAATGCTGGTTGGCGTGGTCGTCCACCTCGGCGAGCAGCGCGTGCAGGTCGGGGTCGGATGAGGTAACTGCATGTGCCCGTGCCACGTCGAGGACTGCGTCGTAGAGGCACTGGAGAATTTTGAGGGCGGCGAACAGGAACGCGCCCGAGCCGCAGGTGGGGTCAACGATCTTGAGGTCAGTGAGGATGCGCCAAGCTGCGACCACGTTCGCCGGGCTGTCCATTCCGTCGATGACGGCCGTGGCGAGGCTCTCCAGATCGATGTTGGCGCTGACCGCATTGTCGACATCGTTGATGGCACCGGACTTGGCCAGGGTGAGCAGTCGCGCGTAGTTGGCGCGGCGCTGATCCACCTCCCACCACGTCTCGCCAGGAAGGCCGTGCGTTTCCGGTGCCCGCTCGTTCCATGCCGGGCGCGGGAACGTTCCGCGCTGCTCTTCAATCTGCGCGGGGAATGGCTCGTCAAGCCCGTGCATCAGGCTGTCCCATAGGAATGCGGCGGGCTCGGAGGCGACGTAGTCCCACGGGTTGATGCCGGTCTTGGCTTGAAGCCGCTCAAGGAAGACAGGCAGGAGCGTGGACGCGGTCATGAAGTGCGTGACGTCGTCCTTGGTGTAGTACGCCCCCTGCTCCTTCTGGTTGATGAACTGCTCGAAGATGTAGCCGAGAACGTCCGGGTTGATCTCGTTCTGCTTGGCAGTGGGCCGTTCGTCGAGGTGCCACTGGTAGGAATCGAACAGGTCGAAGATCGACTCGAAGATTTCGTCCGGGATGCTGATGTCACTGTTGGCGGCTTCGAGTTCGTGGACGGCGAAGATGCCGCCGTTGATGTAGGGGATGTCGCCGATGAGGTCCTTGATGACGGGGTCGGCCACCGGGAGTCCGCGTGCGCCGAGGCCGTGGTGGAACATCGGCAGCAGAAAGTCGCGGTAGAACTCGTAGAACGTGCCGCTGCTGCTCTTCTTGCGGAGGGCGTTGAGGCAAGTGCGCAGATAGTCGCGGTCGTTGTTCATGAAGCCTTTGCGCTGCATGAAGTAGATGAACATGAGTCGGTTCATCAGGAGCGCGGAGTACCACTTGCGGTCGCCTTCGACGTCGAGCCCGTGGATGGCCTTAACGAGGGCGTCGTGCTGTTTGAGGAACTTCTTGTAGAACTCGTTAGTGACCTTGTCGGCGTCGAACGCTGAGCGCATGCGGCGCAGGAGTTCAGGGACCGTCGGGGACTCCGACAGCCCGATCTCGATCATGGCGAGACGCTGGTCGAGGGCCTCGTTGCCAGAGCTGATCACGTGGGTGTGGGTGACCAGGCGCGGCTGGCCGGACCCCTGGGTGTTGCCGACCTGGGGCCAGCGCCACTCCTGGATGTGGTGGTCGGTGAAGACGATGAGGCGCTCGTCGGAGTGCCTGCGAAGTTCGGCGTCGATCAGGCGCTGGGTGCGGTTGTCCGGGACAGTGGGGACCTGCCACACCCGAACGCCTTTGTACCCGGCGACCTGACGGGCCTCGTAGGTGGTGCCGTCTACCTCGATCCGCATGGGGACAGTGATGTCGGGCCGGTTCCAACCCAGTTCCTCGCGGAACAAGGCGGAAATATCCCCACGGTTGACGTAGTCAAGCCGGGTGGTCACTGGATCACTCCCATGGTGCAAACGATGCGGATGGGGTCGCTCCCGGTGGCGTCGGGGATGACCAGTCGGTTGTCGCGGTGCATGAGCGCGGCGAGGTCGGCGAGGTCGTCGTCGTTCGCGCGGGTCGCGAGCGCAGACTTGAGGCGTCGCTCGGCGTCGCGAGTCAGCGGGCGACGGAACAGGGCGTCGAGGGCGTCCCCGACGTCGGGGTTGAGGCTGACGAAGTTGCCGTTGAGGCGCTGCCAGACACGCTTGCGGACTCCCCGGAGGCGGCCCTCGATGGTCGCGGGCTTCGCAAGGGGTCCCCGTGCGAGGGCGGCGGTCAGGTCGAAGTGGTCGCCCCGCATGGGCAGGCCGGGCGTGTCCATGTCCGAGCGAAACACGCGGAGTGCCTCGTGTCCTGTCAGCAGGCGGAGGTCGCCGTTCTCGGCGGCGAAGCCGAAGCCGTCGTTGTCGTTCTCAGTGCGGACGTAACACGCGACACCGGAGATGTCGTCGGCCGCCGTGGAAGCGCGGGTGGCCTGCACCATGTCAGGCAATTCGGTGACCTTCCGGGCGAGGTCGGGGGTCTCCTCCTCGGCACGCGACCAGACCTCGTAGGCGAGGCTGGAGGCGTCGACCTCCACGTCGACCTCGGTGTCGTCGAGTCGGCCCTCGTAGAGGTCCTCGATAGCCTTGGTTTCGTCCTCGGTGCCGAAGAACACTTCGTCGGAGCCGAAAACTTCGGCGTTGGCCGCGAGCCTGTCCTTGATGCGCCGGCGCAGATTGATGACGCTTTCGACCGACTCATGGAAGAACGAGTAGATGAGGATCTCCTCAGCCTTCTGGCCCACGCGATCCACACGACCCGCGCGCTGGATCAGCCGGATGATCGCCCACGGCAGGTCGTAGTTGACGACGATGTGGGAGTCCTGGAGGTTCTGGCCCTCGGAGAGCACGTCGGTGGCGATGAGGATGCGGTGCTGTGTCTCCTCGCCGGGCGGGAGTTGCTCGGGATCGTTGGGCTTGCGGTTGGACACCGGTGCGAAGGTGCGGACGACGCCGGTGGGGTCGTCTGTGCCACCAGTGACCAGGGCGACCTTGTCGACGCCGCTGTCCCTCAGGGCCTTGGCCACGTAGTCGGCAGTGTCCTTGTACTCGGTAAAGACGAGCACCTTCTCGTTCGGGTGGGTCTTGGTCACGAGCTCGACAAGCGCACCCATCTTGGAGTCCACGTCGGTGCTCCACTCGCCGTAGGACTTCAGGAGGCCACGGATGTCGTCGGAGTCGCGCTGGATGTCGGCGGCGAGGCTCTTCTTGAATAGGCTGGGCCGGACCCACGTGACGTTGTTGGGATTGCGCCGCGTGAGGGCCTCGTAGTCGGCCTTGCCGTTGCCGATGACTGCATCGTCCTCGTCGCCTTCGTTCTCGTCTTCCTGGGCGCTGTTGAACATGGCGTCGAGGACGGTGCCGACCGGGAGCGGGAGGTCGCCCTCGATGGCGTGTAGCCACATGTTGTTGCGTGCCAGGTGGCGCTGCAGGGACAGGACGTAGGAGTGGCCACAGGACGACAGGCGCTTATAGAGGCCAGTGCGTATGAAGCCGATGAGGTGGCCGCTCGCGCGCTGCAGCCGCTCAACCAATTCGAATTCCTCGGCGCGCTTCTGCGCCTTGGCGTCGAGGTAGGCGGCGAGGTTGTTGCGAGGTAGGAGGAGCCCGTCGATGGTGTTCAGAGTCTCGTCGGAGGACATGACGGCAGCCGGGTCATCGTCGCCAAAGGAGTGATCGATGGGTCTGGGGGTCCGCTCGGGGAAGTAGAACCTGCTGCCATCGGGGTAGAGCAGGTAGTCACGACCGTTCTCGGGGTCGGTCTTCCCGTAGTTGTTCCGCACGAACGACCGGGTTCGGCGTACGAGGTGCTCGGACATGAGCCGCTTCCAGTCGTCGGCTTCCTCGGACTTCCGGAACGCGAGCAGGGTGCTGGTCTTATAGTCGACCTGCTCCGCGAGGCGCGGGTTCTTCTGCATGGCCGACAGCGGCTGGAGGCCGAGGTCGTCGTCATCGTCGATGTAGAGGCCCAACTGGTTCGCGACGTCGCTGAAGCGGATGTTGTATGGAGTTGCGGTCAGCAGAAGGACCTTGCTGCCAGCGTTCTCGATGTAGTCCTTGATGTGGATGTAGTCGCGGCGCTTGTCCGAGCGCATCGTGTGAGACTCGTCAAGTATGACGAACTGGTAGGCGCGCATTTCGGGCAGGTCCCGGTGAGCCTGGGTATAGGAGACGACTCGACCTGGCACGTCGTAGGCGTCGAGGTGCTCCTGCCACATCTTGACGAGGTTTTTCGGGCAGAGAACGAGCGTGGAGTAGCCGTATTCTTCGCGCAGCATCAACGACGTGGCGACGGCGGTCAGGGTTTTGCCGAGGCCGACCACGTCACCGAGCATGGTGCCGCCACGGTGGTAGATGCGCCGCGCAAGGGTCTGGACGGCGTTGACCTGGTATTCGAGCAGCTTCTCTCGCATTGACGGCGGGAGGCTGTACTCGATGAGGCCCTCCCGGACGTCGCGGGAGAGGTGCCAGCAGACCTTAAGGAATACCTCGTGCGGAGTGAGCAGGTTCTCACCGGCCCACGACTCCTCGATCAACCTGATGAGGTCTTCGGTGATGTCGATGGAGAACTTGTCGTCCCAGCGGTCGACGAACCAGGAGTCCAACTTTCTCGCGGCGTCGAAGTCGAGCACGTCGACGTTCAACTCGTAGTTGTGCCGCAGGCCGGACATGGTGAGGTTTGAGGAGCCGACGAAGCCGACGATAGGCAGGTTCGCGTCCTGGCGGTGGCACAGGTAGGTCTTGCCGTGCAGCGGGCGGCGGGTGAACAACTTGATGCGCACGCGGCCGTCAACCAGGTGCTGACGCAGCCGCTGAAGGCTCTTCTGGTCGTGGGTGTTCGGGATGCCCCGCATGAGTTGTGTGCGGAACTTGACCAGCGCCGCCTGTCGCCGGGCACGGGCGACGTCGCCGTCGATGCCATCGTCTTCTTCGGAGCCTTCGAGGTCGCTCTGGAGGGCACGGAGCACCTGGCCATCAGGGTCGGCGAGAGTCATACCAACCAGGACTCGCATGACCGCCCCGTCCCCCACTGGCTTAGCTTCGACAGCGTCAGCGAACGTGGCCCAGCCGCGCAGGTTGAAATAGCCGACGGCGGCGTCCATCCGCTCAAAAGCACTGTAGGTGTCGATGAGGTGGGGACCGAGATCGGCGTCGATGTTATCGAAGATCCGGGTCATGGGGGTCCTGCTCCTCGCGTTGGTACCGTGTCTCCATCGGCTGCCCAGCGGCGAACGAAAAGGCAACGTCCTCACCTTAAGGCAAGGGACCGACAGGCCACGGGGCTACGTCGGACTTCGGTCGATCTCGCAGTGACCTCAGAATGGCTTCGGCGCCAGGTCGTTGCGCTCTTGGGCGTTTCGGCGCGTTGCCCGGGTCTCGTCCCTTGGTTACTGCCCCCGGACGTCGACGGCGATCTCATCGGTGACCTCGCCGTCTGTCGCGCCGCCCACGACATCCCGTCCACCGAGACGAGCCCGACGGGTCCGCCGACCAAGGAACCCCGGGCAGCCAGGCACCAAAGCCGTCTCATCCGCCAGGTGGCAGTACCATCACCAGTCGCTTACGCGCCCGCCGCGCCCGCCGCCGACGCCGCGCCCGCCGCCGACGCCGCGGACGCCGCCAGCGACAGGCTCCGAGCCAGCCAACGCCAGGCAGACCGTCAACGACTCCATAACACTGCTACTACCCGCCACCTCTCTGGTCCGTCGCGATGACCAAAGAGTCCAGCGCAAGAACCCGGAACCGCACGGTCGATACATCGCTGTACCGCCGAAAGTCGGTCGCTTGACTACGTCCTCAATGTGGTCGAACCCGCCAACCAAAGAGCATGTTTTGGCCGATGGCTACCTCGTCAACCGAGGCCCGATAGTGGCGGTCGTGAGTGCACGAACTTTGACTATTCACTGCTTGTAAAGCAGCACATCGGTACTGGAACAGCGCGGGCACGATACGAGTGAGTGCGCAGCCGCGAGGCCGGCATTGAGCCGCTCGGATTCGTTCCCGGCAGCGATGCGCCGGCCTGACGCACCAATGGTGAACGTCGCCCCCAACTGCTCCGTGCGTGTTCCCCATCGCATCATCCTGCTCCCGAAGCCCTGCTGATCCGCAACGGCATTGGCCGCAGCCCCCTCCACGACGTACACAGCGTGGCAAGAATTGCATCGTGAATCGACAGAAGACTGGCGTGTCATATGCGACAGGCCGCGCCACTTTTTGAGGGGCACGGGTGTACCCGTCGGCACGCGTTGAGTCGGCGCTGGTGTTAAGCCGCTGTCACCTGGCCCGGCTGCTGGGTGCCGCGGGGCGTAGGTTCCGCCACGGTCACGACGCGGAAGCGCCGCCCTAAGGGCAGTACTCCGAATCGCCTCCATCTGAGCAGTGCTGTACTTTCTGGTCCTATAAAAATCAATGCCAGAGGACCCGATATTGACCGTGGTGCTCACGACGCCGGCCAGGATGAGCTTTGCCAGATGGTCCATCAATACCTCTTGATCCAGACCAGACAACTCCCCCAGGGTCTCATTGCTTTTAGGTGTATCAAGTTGACCGTAAAGCCACAAGGTCGCCGGCTCAAAGTGCCGCAACTCTTCGGGCACGGCGACTGTGGGGCGCGCTTTTCTATCCAGGGAAGGCCGGCCGTAGAGGATTAGAACCCTCTGGCAATGTGGGCACTTAATAGCTGCCGCCCGTATGATCTCGGCACAGTAGGGACAAGACTTGCTGTCTTCTATAGGCACAGACTGACTCACTGCAACCTCCAAGGGTCAACCGCAGGCTAAGGCTCGCCACTGGATCTTCAGCGTACCCCAGTCCTGGGCACCGTCTTCGCCTTCGCTAAGTGCCTCGTACCCTCTACGCGCTCATACGGTGCCGCGGTGGGGAGGTGTTATCCGCCGCTACCGCCTAGTCATCTGTGTTGCCGCCTGCGCCAGTCTGAGATGGTCATTACTGGGTCTCCCTCACCCAGCGGAAGGACTCGTGATGGGCCGCAAATTCCGTCGCCGTCTCAGGCGTGTGCGCGGCGCACCTACGAGGTCTTCGACCACTCTGGCCATGCAAGTGGTCATGTGATGTTCGAACGGCTAGATCAGCCCGTCGCTTGTGACGGTATCGTACCCGCGCTTGAAGAGCGCGTCACAGCCCAAGGAGCAAGCCAGCATGGCGATGCTGTCCAGTCTTCCGTGCGTAGGTCCATAGAGCCGCGTCGAGTATGCGGAGCCGGTCCCGGTCGACTGCAAGACGGCGGTCACCCGCCACCTCTTACGCGGCCGCTACTGCGGCGTCATAGGCCCGCACGATTGTGCTCTCACTGAGCATCGCTCGAAACACCTGCCAGTCGACCTGATAGTTGCTGTACTGAGTGAGGCCGAGGAAGCCGCGCACCACCGAGTCGCGGACTGGGAATAGGTAAGGGCGCTTGGGCGCGCACGACTTCGAGGCGGTCACCCATCGGTCGCTTGAGGAGGCGGTCGGCTCGCCGAGGTGCATCTTGACTGCGTCGTAGAACGCCGCCATGGCTACGAAGTCATCCGAGCCCGCCGCGCGGAGTTCGACGTCGGGGACGCTACGCAGCTTCGTCAGAAGTGCGGACCGCGCGGGTCCGGGCTCAAGGAAGCGCCGGGTAGCACCTGGCCCCACGTTCACGCTCAGCAGACTCACGGCGTGCAGGTCCGTCGCAGTGATGTCCAAAGGCTCGAGAGGTGGTAAGTCGGCGAACGTCGCGCCAGCAAAGTTGTCCGCGCGGTCGTAGTAACTCGCGAGGCGCCGTCCCACCGGATCTTCCCCGACTACGTCGAGCGCTTCGCCGGCTTGCGCGATCGCCCTCCTGAGCGCGTCGACCGGCACCGGCGCCCAATGCTCCGGAGTTTGCTGCCAGGAACTATCGAGCGTCGTCATGGACCCGATCCTGACATCTGCCTAGCTCCGGTCTGTTCCAGGAGCAACGCACCTACGGGAGACGCAATCACGAATTGACCCTCAAGCCTTCCCGTTGATGCTCGTGGAGGCGTTCATTTGGAGACACGGTGCCGTGCATGAACCGGCGGACGCTCTCTGGACCCGGCCCTGGGAGTTGACCGTTGCTTTACATCAGTTCACCCCGCAGGGGCAGTTCCCGGCAGGATGCAGGGCAACTAGGTCACGTCATCAGCGGTCGTGGCGATTCCCTTGATTGGCGCCTGAGTGCCCGTGGCCCAAGTCCGCTTGAGGATTCGCCAGTGGGTTGGACCCTTGCTTGTCGGCTTACCTGTCTCCGTGCACCGCTGGACGGCATAACGAGCTCCCGGGTCGGGGATGGATAAGAAGTGACGCCGGTCTTCGCTACCCGTCCAAGCCGGCCAGTGCTGGGTCTTCAGTCCCTTAGACGCCTTCGGTCCCGCCATCACAAAGTGCACGTCGAAAGCGCTCGCCAGGTCACCGCCGAAGATTGCGGCGAGCCGATCGATCTTGCCTTGCATCTGTTTGTTGGTCCAGCCCGTGAATGCCTTAGCCTCGACAAGCACCGTGTGCCGATGCTGGTGCCGATCTTCCCAAGCAATGAGAAGATCGATGTCTTCGATGGAGGCGCGCAAGAGCAACTGATTGACCGGCCACTGCTGGAGAGTACTGAGTGGGTCCGCGCCCTGGCAGATGACAGTCGCCGCGTAAAGCCAGTCCAAGGTGTAGTCCATCGCCACGAACGCGTCGGTGGGGATCTCACGATCAATCGCCGCACCGAGCTGAGCTCGAACATCCTCGCCCAACGCGAAGGACCGCTGGGTCGCCCACTGGAACAAGATCGGGCGCTCGTGGCTGTCCAGAGCGGCCAGGATCTGGGTCCACGACTTCCGGGGTACTTCGCCCATGTGTCCTTCCCCATCACTCTCGGTCACAACTCAGCTTCGCCTCACTCTCCCATCATCGGCGGGCAGGCTAGGCCGCGACACGTCTCGGACCGGCTAGTTCGCGTCCTGTGATTCTGGCTGCGGGACTAGGCTGCGTCACATGTCGAAGCTTCCGAGAGTAGTCCTTCATCTGGCGCCCAAACTCGGGACGGCTGAGCATGCAGACATGGCGAATGCGGTCTCAGCGATTGCTCCGCCAGGCAGCAGCGTGGAGGTCGACGGCGTAGACAGCGACAAGGTCAACGAGGCGATGGACGCCCGATGGACGGACGTTCCCAAGTGGGACAAAACCGCACACGGCTGAAGAAGAACTGATCAGACGCTCGACCGCCCTCTGGTCACCATTCCGCGGGACGCCTGCATCCTAACCGCACGACTCTGGTTCCCCTCTGTGTCAAGGGGCCCCGGTGCCGTCGCTTTCTAGGGTGCGCCGCCGCTGGTCGCCGTCAAGGTCGTTCGTCCGGTGGGGCGCTGCACCTTGACGGCTCCGGCACGGCGACGCGGTGTGGCCGCTGCCGGGACCGGATGGGGCTGGTCGCGGTGGCCGGGCGGGGGTAGCGTCGGGTGTGCGGGTCCGGGAAGTGGCTGATCCGAAGTGCCGATGTGCGGGGGAAGGTCGGTCGCGCTGGATACCTCAGTCGCCCCGCGGTGCCCTCCCGGACCCGCCTCGACGTCTGGGGTCTGAAGCGACATGGCGTCGGCGAGGAGCTGGCGGTACACCACGTCGGACAGGCGCCGTTTGAGCGCGCGCAGCGCCTTCATCGATGTCTTGCCGTCGGCGACCTTGCGGTCGAAGTAGGCCCGGCCCTCGGTGGCGTTGCGCAGCTGCACGGTCGCGGCGATGTGCAGCACGTGGTTCATCCGCCTGTTCCCCGCCCGGGACAGGCGGTGGCGTACCTGCTGCCCAGAAGAGGCGTCCAGCGGTGCGGTCCCGGTCCAGGACGCGAACCGCGCCCGGGTGGGGAACCGGGCGACGTCGCCGACATCGGCCAGGATCCGTGCCGCGCCGGCAGGGCCGATGCCGTGGATGTCCATCAGGTGCGACCCGCGCGCCAGGACGGCGGCCTTCAGCTCAGCGTTCAGTGCCTTGAGCTTGGCGTCGACGGCGACCAGGTCAGTCAGCTCCTCGACCGCCATGCGCCGTCGGGTCCGCCCGGCGACGTCGCGAGGGCGGACGCTGGCCAGCATCCTCTTGGCCTGGGTCGCCGACAGGTCCCGCTTCCTCTTGCCCGGGATCAGCTCGCCCAGCAGGCGCTGCAGCCGATTGACCGTCTGCACCCGCAGCCGGGACAGCTCATCGCGGCGGTCGGACAGCATCCGCAACGCCTCGAGCTCCCCATCACGGTGCACCACCCGCAACCCTCGGGTCCGGACGGCCACGACAGCGATGGAGTGCGCGTCCAGGGCATCGGTCTTGCGGTTGTGGCCGGTGTCGAACAACCGCACCCTGGCGGCCAGCTTCGCCGGGACGTCGACGACCCGTTCGCCGTCCTCGACCAGCCGCTGAGCCAGCGGGCGCCCGGTCCCGTTGGCGCCCTCGACCGCCCACAGCCGGTGCGGGAAGGTCCGCGCGTAGGACCGCATCGCGGTGTACCCGCGCTGGTCGGTGTTGAACCGGCCGGTCGCGACCAGCCGCTCCTGACGGTCCACGATCTCGATCGTCGCGGACAGCTTGTGGGGGTCGACCCCGATGATGACCTCTGCCATGCTCCTCGCCTCCAACAGGCGCCTCGAACCGAAAACGGGAACGGCGAGGTGGGCAGTGCTACTACGAGCAGGGCAATCCCCTCTTGAGCCACGCCTCGTCAGCGGTACCCGACGAGGCACAGTCCAGAAGAGAGCCACAACCACACGGGCTGGGCAGCCGCAATTGAGAGCGTCCCGCCGGGCACCTAAACCGAGTCTGGCCCGACCCGATCATGAAGGGAAGTCTCCTAGTAGCCGCATTCAGCCGGCGACCCGACCGTGACCTTCACGCGCCTCTGAACGCGCGATGTCATGCGCCAACGACCAACCCGCCCGCCGTGGCTGGTGGGGGTTCACACCTTGACACCGCTAGGGTCTCCGGTATGACGAGCGTCAACCGCAACGGGGACCTTCCGGGTACGTATCGAGTGACCGAAGGATCACGCGTTCCCTTCAAGGATGCGCTTGCGTCCTGGGTCCCGATAGCCCACCAAGAACTCATCTCCACTGCTAAGCGGTACCACGCAGTCATCACCTATATGGAGTTGAGCGAACTTGTTCAAGAGAAGTCTGGCATCCGCACACGTGTGCTCCTCACCAACTGGATTGGGAAGTTGCTCGAAGAAGTGGCCGTACGAGCCAAGGCGAAGGGCGAGCCACCGCTTACTTCGCTTTGCGTTCACCAAGATGGGACCATCGGCCCTGGTTACGCCCGGGCACCGAGGTCAGTCGTCGACAGCCCTGGCGAAGATATTGAGTATTACGCCGCCGAACATCGCTTGCTGTGCTACCGCGAGTACGCCGTAGACCTGCCGGAAGACGGGGGGCGACCGGCGCTCACGAAGGCGGAGACGCGACGGCGAGCACGCAAGGCTGCACAGCAGCCCATCATGCAACCGGTCTGTCCAAACTGTTCGACGGTGCTGCCGGCTACTGGGCGGTGTGACTACTGCGGGTGAGTTTTGCTTCCTCGTCCAAGAGCTGGACGAGGCAGCCGGACGTTCACGTCACCTACCTACGGCGTTCGTCATGTCACGTGGACCTGTGGTCAAAATCGCTTGGTGCGTAGTGTGCGTGCACCTGTTTGACCTGGCTGGTCCAGAATGCTTCATTCTGAACCGTGGATGCTCGAGGTTCGAGTAGGCCCAACTGGGCAGCTAGCTTGTAGAACCCTGGTCCTGCGTCATTGGCGTTGAGGTAGATGACGATCGAGGACAGCATAGCGCCGCTATCAGAGAGCGTGCGGTCGACGACGGAGCCCAAAAGGGCACCCACTGCGGCACGCCCGGAGTCTTGCGAGAAATCGAACGGTGGCTGACCAGTCCGCTGGGCAAGAACTGTATACAACCCGGTGTAGGTCGTCATTCGGGCTAGACCCGCTTGGGCTGATAAAAAGTCGACAGCCTCCTGCACGAGTTCGTGCCACTCAGTCTCAAGTCTCCCGTACACGCCTCCCTCACCTTTCGTCATGTCGGCTGCTGCTAACCCAACCTACGGTCTCGTCCGCCGCTGGGAGAGCTGGAAGACGCAGACGCGCTCGGTCGTTGACGACTTTGTGAGTTACAGGACCCCGCTGCTGCGAACGCGCGGATCTGCCGCTGGTAGTCCGTCCTGGTGCGGTCGCATCGCGCGCTCTGTTCAGATGGACTGCCGTGGACCCTTAGCGATTTGAGCCACAGCCCGCCAGCAGGACGACGGGGGGCCAAGCCTGCATAACGTCACTCACCAGCGGCTCATGTTTCCGCGCGCTTATGCCGCAGCTCTCTTTGAACGCGAACGAGCAGCGTAATTCCGGATGCAATGGTGATCAGTAGAAGCGTGCCGAGGATGTAGAGAATCAGCGGACGCTCAACGGTGGCCACAAGTACTGGGACGCCCACGAGCATGAGCACCAACCCTCCCACCAGAAGTAGGACCACCCTCTTTGAAGCGCTGCCCTCAGTCAGATCCTTGGCCATATGCCCACCTCCTCCCATAGTGCGCGGCCCAAGGTACCTGCGCCAGGAGCCAGGGACCAGAGACGTGTGGGCCCGACGTCCTGAACTGCCGCGATTTGGAGGCGGGCCGTGGGTACGGTAGCGCTGTGACTACATGGGCGAAGGGCGTCGACCACTGTCCCTAACGAGCAGGAAGGCCCACAAGCACAGCACGATCAGCGCAGCAATCCACCCGACTGGTGCGAGCACCGAGTCGGAGTAGGTGCCGACGAGCACCAACGGGGGCACGAGTAGTCCGATCCACACCCACTTCGATTTACGGGTCTGAATAGTGCTGTCCATGCGTCGACGTCTCCCCGATGAGTCAGCTTGTGCGCGTCCGGCGCGCGCCGCTGTCACAGTAGTCGACGGCGAAAGGGTCTGCTCCGGGCAGGCCGTTCGACACCAAGAGAAACTCGGATCTGCCGCCGGTCGGTCGTTCGCGCCAAGCGTCATTCCGCCGCCTTTGTCAGCAAGAAGTGGCAACGTGGAAGGCATGACCTATGACCCACGGTTCCTCCAGGCCGCGTTGAACGGTGACAGGATTCACCCAGCCGTACCGCACACACCGGACGAGCTTGCTGCGGACACGGTCGCCTCGGTCGCCGCTGGCGCGGACTCGGTCCACGTCCATGCATTCGACGACCACGACCGTCAGACACTTGCCGCCCAGCACGTCGCCAGAGTGCTGCGTGCTATCCGGTTGGCCTCGCCGGGGACCCCGATCTCTATGACGACATCCGCAGACGTCGAGTCCGACCCCGCTATCAGGTACCGAGCGATCGAGGCATGGACGGAACTACCGGACCTGGTGACCGCCAACCAGGGCGAGCCCGGCATCGTGGACGTGTGTGAACTCCTCGCCCGTCGCGGAGTCGGTATCGAGGCGGGGTTACTGTCGCTGGCGGACGCGGAGGCGTTCGTCGCCTCAGGCACTGCTCGTTGGTGCGTCAGGGTCATGGTCGAACCTCTCGACGCGGACCCGGAAGCGGCAGTGGCCCACGCGGCGGCCATCGAGACCGTCGTCTCCTCAGCTGGCATCACGCTTCCCCAGGTTCATCACGGTGACGGCGTGGCCTCCTGGGCGGTGAACGAGCGGGCGGTCAGGCTCGGCCACGGCATCCGGACCGGCTTGGAGGACACCCCGGATCTGGCGGACAACCGCCGGGCGAAGAACAACGCCGAATGCGTCCGGGCGGCCCGCGCTCTCCTCGACGGCACCACGAGCCAGCGGCATGGACGGGCCCCAGGCGCGTAGCTGCGCCACCCAAGATCGCGTCAAGGCGCGTCACACCGCCGCAAATGACCAGGCAGCTCACCCGCGTGCCGCGTTATGTTCTCGTGTCGGGGCCGTGGGTCAACGCCGAACGTCTTCCCCCCGTATCGCAGACCGAAGGAGTGACGCCACGCTCTTCTGGCTTACCCGCCGAGGGTTCGAGTCCGGGATCGCCGCGGTCGCCAGCTCTGCCGCAAGATCGACGTCGTCCTCGGTGAAGCCGATCCTACTTAGCGAGGCGGGCGCACCCACCGCGCGGGCGAGGTCCCACAACCCGGCGGCACCGTTCGGGGTCCCGAGAGCTTCCGCGATGCGGGCCTCGGAGTCCGGGTCCGCCTCGGCGTTGTAGGCCGCGACGTAGGGCAGCACCACGGCGTGGGTCGGGGCGTGGGGCAGGTTGAACGTCCCGCCCAGGACGTGGCAGATCTTGTGGTGCATCCCGGCCCCCGCCGAGGCCAGGGCCACCCCCGAGAGGTAGGTGCCGTAGAGCACCCGCTCATGAGCGCGCACATCCGCCGTGTCAGCCCGGAGGCCGCGCAGCCCCGGGACCAGCGCCCGCACCCCCTCACCGGCCATGGCCCGGTTGATGGGGTCGGCCCGAGGGGCCCACAGGCTGTCCACCGCATGGGCCAGGGCGTTCAGGCCGGAGTGGACCGCGAGGTCGGCCGGCAGGCCCTGGGTCAGCGTCGCGTCGTAGACCACGACCCTTGGCAGCACCCGGAGGTCGGTCCCGGTGGTCTTGCGCTCGTCCTCGGTCATCCCCCAGATGTCGGTCGCCTCCGACCCGGAGAAGGTGGTGGGCACCGCGACGACCGGCAGCCCGGTGTCTCGGGCGACGATCTTGGCGAGCCCCGTGGCCGAGCCGCCGCCGATCGCGACCCCCGAGTCCGCACCCACGTCCCGGGCCAGCGCGACCGCCTCGCGGGCCCGCTCCGCCGGCACGTGCTGGACGACCCGATCGATGTGCCCCACGACGCCGAACTCCTCGGAGACCTGGTCCACGACCTCGGCTGCGTGACCACCTCCCACGAGCAGCGGCCGGGAGACCCCCAGGTCACGCAGGGCCGTGGCGATGTTCGCCGCGGCCGCCCCGGTGCCGAAGAGCACGCGCTGCCCCAGCGTGGTGTGGTCGAACCTGATCTTCATACGATCCTCTCCCTCGTCCCGCACCGGTGGCGCGGTCATCGCTGTGCGGTGGCGCTCACGGTATGCCGCAGCAACCGGGCGGTGAGCTCGGTCGCCGTCGCGCTGACCTCGTGCTCGGCACCCGGCTCGACGATCGAGGTGAGGTGGGCGCCCATACCTCGCAACAGGTCCTCGGTCTGTGCCATCCGGGTGCGGGGGACCCAGGGGTCGGCCTCGCACCCGGCCAGCAGGGCCGGCGTCCCGTCAAAGTCGCCCGCGAACGACACCTCCTCGCGCTCGGTCCCGACGTAACCACCGGTGAGGACGACGAGACCGGCATACCGGGCGGGGTGCAGGAGCGCCCAGTGAGCGAGCAGGCAGGCCCCCTGCGAGAACCCGAGCAGCACCATCCGCTCCGGCGGCCACCCCGCGGCGTCGAGGCGACCCACGTGCTCGTCGACCGCCTCGAGCGACCAGGCGAGCCACGGGTCGTCGTCGGGTCGCTCCTCCATGAAGCCGTACGGGTACCAGCTCTGCCCGGCCGCGGCCGGAGCCAGCCAGCGCAGACCCTCGACATCCAGGCGATCGGCGAGGGCGCGCATGTCGGCGGGGGACTGGGTGCGTCCGTGCACCGCGAGCACCGCGACCGGCGCGTCCTCCTCGCCCCAGCACTCCGCACCCGCGTCGAGGTGCGGGTTCTCGCCGGATCGCGGTGGTGCCGGGGCCGCGGAGCTGGTCACACCTCGATCGGTTCGAGCTGGCCCATGATGTGGCTGCGCTCGGACTCGAACTGGGGCGGCAGCATGAACGCCTGGCCGAGCTCCTCGGGAGACTCGTCGCAGTCCCAGCCGCCCTCGTCGTGGGTGACGGCCAGCTCGAAGAGGGCGCCACCGGGCATCCGGACGTAGTGGGACTTGAAATAGGTGCGGTCCTTCAGCTCGGAGATGTCGGTGTAGCCGGCGCCCTCGATGTCGAACTTGACCTGCTCCTGGTTCTCCAGGTTGCCGAGGTTCCAGGCGAAGTGGTGGTAGGTGCCCGCGCCGAACCGCCACGTGCCCTGGTCGTCGGTGCGGTTGCCGCGCAGCTCGACCCAGTTGCCGTGCTTGGCGTCGCCGACCCGGAACCGGGCCAGGTCACCCTCCTCCTCGACGTCGCCGGCGAGGAAGAACGCCTCCTGGCCGAAGTCGACCGAGCGGTCCTGGTCGTAGACGTGGATGCCGATGCCATGGATGCCGTGGACCGCGTGCTCGCGGGTCACCCCGTGGGCCTGGTGGCCGACGCGGGGGTCGTCGTCGCTCTCGACGAGCTGGTACTCGATGCCGGACGGGTGCGCGAAGGCGAGCCGACGGGCGCCGAAGACCTCGACCGAGGTGCTGTCCACCTCGTGGTCGGCGAGCCGCTTCGCCCACCAGTCGAGCGAGCCGTGGGGCACCGCGAGCAGCACCTCGCGGGCCTGGTTGGTGCCGCGGCTGCCGTAGAGGTTGGCCTGCGCCCACGGGAACGTCGTGATCACCGAGGACCGGTCGCCGTTCGCGTTGGAGTAGTAGAGGTGGTAGACGGGCTTGGAGCCGTCGTAGAGCACGGTCTTCTTGATGAAGCGCAGGCCGAGGATCCTGGTGTGGAAGTCGACGTCCTCCTGGGCGCCGGCGACCGAGAGCGTGACGTGGTGGGAGCCGTTGATGTACGTCATGGGCGAGATCTCCTTTGATGTGCACCCAGCGCGGTGACCGACCCGATCGTCGGTCTTCGGACGCTAGCACTCGTCGTCTTGTCGGACAATAGATGCGAGGTATGCCGTTCTTGTCCGTTCTGCGACCGCGTCGCCGGGGATAGGGCGCTAGGATCGGCCGCATGACTGCAGCGACGACATACCGGGAGGTCACGACCGAGGCTGCGCCGACGTCCCGGTCGGAGCGGGTCCACCAGGAGCTGAGCCGGCAGATCCTCGACCACCAGCTGGCGCCGGGGAAGCGCCTCATCGAGCGCGAGCTGATCGACCGCTTCGAGGTGTCCCGGGCGACCGTGCGCGAGACGCTCCGCCAGCTGGCTGCCGAGGGGCTCGTCCAGATCCAGCCGCGGCGCGGGGCCGTGGTGCGGGCCATCGACAGCGACGAGGCGAGGGACCTCTACCGGCTGCGCGCCGCGATCGAGGGGCTGCTCGTCGAGACGTTCGTCGAGCGCGCCGGGGTCGCCGACGTCCAGCGGCTGCAGGAGGCGCTCGACGCGCTCGACGCCGCGGTCGAGGACGGGCTCGCCGCCTCCGAGGTGATGCGGGTTCGTGATGCGTTCTACGAGGCTCTCTTCGCCGGTGCGGGAAGCTCCGTGCTGCGCGAGGAGCTGGGCGTGGTCCAGGCGCGGGTGCGGGTCCTCTGCGTCTCCAGCCTGTCCGAGTCCGGTCGCGGCGCGACGGCGGTCCGCGAGCTCCGGGCGGTGACCCGGGCGATCATCGAGTGCGACGGCCCGCGGGCAGCCGCGCTGATGCGGGAGCACCTCGCCTTCGCCGCGGCCGCCACGCTGCGGACGCTGCCGCGGGCCGACTGAGGTTCCGCGGAGCGACGTCATATCCCCGAACGCTCCCGGGCCAGGCAGACCTTGACGGCTCGAGGTCGACAGCGGGATGCTCGGCGAGGAGAAGGAGAGGCGTATGCCGATCAGGATGCTGAGCGACCCGGACGACTGGCCGATTCGCTACGTGGCGATCACTGACGATGTCACGTCAGCCGGCTTGCGGGCGTGGATCGAGGAGCAGCCTGCCGGCATCGACCTCACGGTCCAGCTCGAGCCGGGGGCTCTCTCAAGCGGAGAGGTGAGGGCGGCCGCTGAGGATCGTGTGTCCCGGTTGGACATCCACCTGCCGCAGGGCGATGAACCGGCGTGAGCGGCTGCGTGCCGCCTTCGGTGCGGCATGGAAGGTCTGGCGGACCGACTCCTCCTCAGACGCCACGGGTGTGAGCCAGCAGAGCGCCAAGGCCACCGCAGGCAAGGAAGCGACAGCACTTGCCGGTCCGCCGGCCAACCCCTTCCAGCGTGAGGACGAGCAGTACCTCACGGCGGTCAAGTGGCTCATCGGTGCCCTCGGCGCGATTGCCGCCGTCCTGGTGGCAGGTGTTCAGCTCTCCAGCGTGGGCGCCCTGCGCTGGCCCGAGGACCAGGGTCGCCTTCTCCTGGCTGCAGCCTCGTTCACTCTGGTGCTGACCTGCGTTGTTCTTGCGGTCGGCCTGCTGGCCTGGGCGCACATGCCGGAGAAGGGCAGCGACCTGGACAGGCTGCACGAGATCGTCGAGACACGTTCTCCGTCGGCCGTGCTCGACGCTGTGCGGCGCGACTCCTCCTACCACCGAGGTACCGGGGGTCTGGGCGACTTGCTCACCGCGATGGACAAGGCGAGCCGGTCGTTCTACGCGGCCAGGGGAGAGCTGTCGTCGGCCCGCCTGGCGGCAGCCGAGGCCAAGCCCCCTGCTACGGGGGAGTCGGTAGCCGTCCAGCAGGCCGCCGCCCGGGTCGAGGAATGGTCGGAGAGCTACGGGCGCCTCCGCGAGGGTGCCCGTCGTGTCTCCCACCTCGACCGCCATCTGCGCATCGCACAGCGAGCCAAGGGTGTGCTCACCGGGGTGCTCCTGCTGACGTTCATCTCAGCGGTGTCTCTCGGCGCCTTCTCCTGGGCGGCGCACCCTCCGGATCGCGCTGCCGATCCTCAAGAAGCAGTTCCGCCCAGACCGGTCTCGGCGCTGCTCCTCCTGTCCGACGACGACCCGGTGTGGGAGGACAGGTTGGGCGAGGGGTGCGCAGAGGCGGCGAGAGAGGGGGGAGTCCCGGTCGTGGCCCTGTCCTCCTCGGCCGAGGAGGTCGAGGTGCTGGTCCTCGAGGGTGGTGAGTGCCCTGCGCCGCGCGTCGTCGCGGTGCCGACCGACGCCGGGACGGTGGAATCGGCGGACGACGTCACCACGGGCTGACTGAGGTCGTCGGGTACGAAGGAGTCAGGTCTGTCGGACCGCTCTCGTACATTTGTTCGTATGAAGGGTGGGTGGGGTGCCGAGGCCCCTGGCGGTGGTGCCGGGGGTGGTGCGGTCGCGGTCGTGGCGCAGGTGGCCGCTGGGGTGGAGCGGTCGGTGGCGGCGTTGGCGTCGCCGGCGTTGTTGCAGGAGCGCGAGCTGGGTGACGTGCTGGGCGCCCTCGATGGGGTGGCCGCCCGGGCGCACGCGTTGTTGGTGGCGGTGGCGAGGGAGGGTATCGCCCGGGGGTTGCACCAGGACGCGGGGTTCTCCGAGGTGGACTGGGTGCGGTTGGTATGCCCGGGGCTGGCGTCGCGGACCGCGGTCGAGATCGCGATGGTCGCCCGCGCAGCCCAGCAACGCGTGCACGCGCCCCTGGCGGATGCGGCGCAGGAGGGGTCGGTGCCGGTGCACCGGGCGGCGCAGGTCCTGCGGGCGCTAGG
>NZ_SDVA01000026.1 GCF_004153545.1 Serinicoccus sediminis
GGGCCGTGCTGATGTCACCGTTGGCCGCGCCGGTCCGCCGCGACGACGCCGAAGAGGGCAGTGCGAGCCTCGCGGAGCTGGACACCCGCACGGCCGGGCAACGCCGCTACGACGCTCTCATGACCGTGTTCCGGCGCGGGGTGGCCGGCACACGAGGCCAGCCCACGACACCCAAGGCGCAGGTCATGGTGACCATCACCCTGAAGGAGCTGCGCGGCGCCCTGGCCGGTGTCGGGCACACGGTGCACGACGGCACGATCCCGGTCCATCAGGTGCGGCAGCTGGCGTGCGAGGCCGACGTCATCCCGGCCGTGCTCGGTGAGAAGGGACAAATCCTGGACCTGGGTCGGGCGAAGCGGTTGGTCACGCCAGGTCAGCGGCGGGCGTTGGCGCACCGCGACGGCGGGTGCACCTTCCCCGGGTGCCACGTGCCCGCGACGTGGTGCGACGCCCACCACGTCGTGCACTGGGCCCGCGGCGGACGATCAGACCTTGGTAACTACGCCCTGCTCTGCCCCAGGCACCACACCTGGGTGCACCAGCACGACACCGCCGCCGACGTCGACGAGACCGGAGTGCGATGGAGACTGCGATGACCCCGCCCCACACCCGGCCCCCGGTGGGCCGGGCCGCTGGCCTGCGCATGGCCACCTCCGGCCCAGCGCACATCCGGGACAGGTCGTGCGCCACGTGGATGACGTCCTGCCGCGGACGCGGAGAGCCGGGGGCCGACAGAGGGGCCCCGCTGCCGGAGAACTCCGGCGCGGCTACGCGTAGATTGGGAATCATGACCCACGACTCCGACCAGGGCGGCACCGTCTCCGAAGGTGGCTCCGGCTCCCTCAACGAGGAGACCATCCGCGGGGGCGCCGACGCGGTGCCCGAGACCCCCGACACCAACGACTCCGGGCCCGACGACGCGACGGCCGAGGACAAGCACCACGACGAGGACAGCGACGCCGCGACCGACCGCGGCCGCCAGAGCACCGTCGAGGACCAAGGGCGCTGACGGTCGTGCCATGAGCCGCATCTTCACCGTCAGCGTCGCCTCGGTGTACCCGCACTACGTCACCAAGGCGGAGCGCAAGGGCCGCACCGAGTCGGAGGTGCGCGAGGTGTTCGAGTGGCTGACCGGGTTCGACGACGCCCAGCTGAGCAAGCACCTGGCTGACGGCACGACCTTCGAGGACTTCTTCGCGGCCGCGACCCTCAACCCGCACGTCGACCAGATCACCGGGTCCGTCTGCGGCGTGAAGGTCCAGGAGGTCGAGGACCCGCTGATGCGGCAGATCCGCTACCTGGACAAGCTCGTGGACGAGCTGGCCAAGGGCCGACCGATGGCCAAGATCTTGCGCTCATGACAGCGGTGTCGCTGCCGAGGCCTGCAGCAGCGTACTGTCATGACCAGCGGGACCACTCAGGTCTCCCCATCAAAGGCCACGCCATGACAGACAAGTCGCCGCGTCAGACCATGTCCAAGAAGTCCGGCAAGAGCATCAAGGAGAAGCGGGCGGAGAAGCGGGCCAAGGGGGACGAGGCCTCGCAGCTCGAGAACGTCATCCACCCCAAGAAGCGCTGAGCACCTGCCCCGGCGTCCTCGGAGTGCGCACCCCTCGTCGCCTCACCGTCATGCGACGGTGAGGGTCACCTCGACGTTGCCGCGGGTGGCGTTCGAGTAGGGGCACACCTGGTGCGCCTGCTCCACCAGCTTCTCGGCCTCGGCGCGCTCGACCTGGGGGAGCGTCACCTCGAGACCGACGGCCAGGCCGAAGCCGCCGTCGCCGTTCGGGCCGATGGAGACGTCCGCGACCACCTCGGAGTCCGTGACGTCGGCGCCGGAGCGCTTCGCGACGCCCCGCAGGGCCGAGTGGAAGCACGCGGCATAGCCGGCGGCGAAGAGCTGCTCGGGGTTGGTGGCGCCGCCCGGGCCACCCATCTCCTTGGGGGCTCGCACGTCGGCGGCGAGGATGCCGTCGCTCGACTCGACGCGGCCGTTGCGGCCGTCCCCGGTGGCGAGGGCAGTGGCGGTGTAGAGAGTGTCCATGTGCGCAACTGTATTGCGCACAATCGAATGGTGCAAACGCTACGATGGAGGGATGGACGGCTATCCCCAGCTGGCGCTCGACCAGCAGATCTGCCTGCCGCTCTACGCCGCCTCCCGCGCCGTGACCCGGCGGTATGCCGAGCTGCTGGAGGAGGTCGGCCTGACCTACCCGCAGTACCTCACGCTCCTCGCCCTGTGGGACGTCGGGGAGCCGCTGAGCGTGCGCGATCTGGGTTCCCGCCTGCACCTGGACTCCGGCACCCTCACGCCGCTGCTCAAGCGGATGGAGGCGGCCGGCCTGGTGCAGCGGGTGCGGGACGCCCGGGACGAGCGGCGCGTCCTCGTGTCGGTCACCGACAGCGGATGGCAGCTGCGCGACCGCGTGGCCGACGTCCCGGCCCGGTTGGCCGGTGGCATGGGGATGACCCAGGAGCAGGGCCGCGCCCTGCGGTCGCTGCTCGACACGGTCATCGACGCCCTGGAGGACGACTCGCCGGCGACCGGCTGACCCGCCCCACCTCGTCACAGGCCGTGCGCCGGGCTCGGCGTCGTCGCCGGTCCCGGGAGGTGATGCTCGCCAAGATGGTCGTCGAGGTGTATCTGGACCTGCGGTGCCGCCTCCTGCTGGTATGCCGACTCCCGCGCCCGGTGCCGCCGGCGGGCCCATCGTGCCGCTTCCCACGTCCGTCACCGGTTTCGTAGGTGCCGCGGACGACGGGCCGGTGGGCTCCCCGGTCACCGTGACCAGCGCCGCCGACTTCCACGACACCTTCGGGATCAGCCTCGGCCCGGACCGTCCGCTGGGGGTCGCCGTCGATCTCTTCTTCGCCAACGGCGGTCAGCAGGCCGTCGTCGTCCGAGCCGTGGGTCCGGCTCCGGAGCAGCTCGTGCCTGCTGACGGCACCGGCGGTGTGCACGCCCTCGACCGCTCGGGCATCACCGTGCTGGTTCTTCCCGGTCTCACGAGCGAGCACGGCGACCAGGTGCGGGCCGCGCTCGAGAGGTGCGCGGCATACCGAGCGGTGCTAATCCTGGACCTCCCACCCGGAGCGTGGTCATCGGTGACGGGCGTGGGTCTCGCTGGGCTGGGCGAGCACCAGGGGCGGGCCGCGGCCTACCACCCCTGGGTCCTGGTCGACGGCATGGCAGTGCCGCCGAGCGGGGCGGTGGCCGGGGTCGTCGCCCGCACCGACGCCGAGCGAGGGGTCTGGACGGCGCCGGCGGGGGTCGAGCTGCGCGGCATCGAGGGGTTCGCCGAGACCCTCGACCGAGCCCGGACCGACGAGCTGACCGCTGCAGGGGTGAACGCCCTGCGCGAGTTCGCCGGGCGGGGGAGGCTGGTGTGGGGTGCGCGGACGGTCGCCGGCGCGCGGTCCGGTGACCCGGAGTGGCGCTACGTGCCGGTGCGGCGGCTCACCGACCACGTGCTGTCATCGGTGTCGGCGGGGCTGGCGTTCGTGGCGGACCGGCCCGACGACGCGGCCTTGTGGGTGCAGGTCCGGCGACTGGTGGAGGACTTCCTGCACGGGCTGTGGAGGCAGGGCGCGTTCGCGGGTGTCACAGCAGACGAGGCCTTCGGGGTGGGCTGCGGCCTGGGGGAGAGCATGACCGAGGCCGACGTCCGCGCCGGGCGGGTGGTGGTGTCGCTGTGGATCGCCCCGTCGCGCCCGGCGGAGTTCGACGTGCACACCCTGACGCTGCAGGCCGCCGGAACCGCTTCCGGCACACGGCAGCTCGAGGGAGCGGACACCCACTGGTCAGCCGGAGGACGTCCGAACGGCCGACGCCGGGCGAGCGGCCGGCCGGGCCTCGACCGGGTGGAACGCAGACGCAGGGGCCTCGGCCGGGTGGACCTGGGACGGGTGATGTCCCGCTACATCGGTGAGACCGAGAAGAACGTCGGCCGGGTCCTGGACGAGGCGGATCGATCGGGGCCGCTACTCGCGTTCGACGAGGCGGACGCGCTCTTCGGCAGACGGACGGATGGCGTCGAGTCGGCCGACGGGCCGGAGGCCGCCGATCCGCCCGACGAGCCGGACCCTAGATGACGATCTGGGCCGGGTCGTCGAAGGCCGGGTGCGTGGTGCCGACGTCGCGGGCCACGGCCAGGTGACCGCCGAGGTATGCCGCGACGCCGGACGCCCCGGCCCCGCCGATGGCGAGGGCCGCGCCCAGGCGGTGGTTGCCGCTGCGGCGAGCGAGCCAGGAGGCCGTGTAGGCGCCCGCGGCGAGGGCGTTGCCCACGGCGTGCACCAGGCCGACGCGCTTGTCGCGCGTGCCGGTCTGCGACCACTCCGCCCAGCCCGACCAGGCCGTGGGGGCGGCGGTGAGCAGCCCCAGACCCACCAGCCGCTGAGCAGCCGGTGCGGCGTCGGGCCCGCCGACGAGGTCGAGGACCGTCGCCGAGGTCCAGGACCCCATGGTGACGTCGGTGAGGAGGGGGTGCAGGGCGTGGCCGAGCCACTCACCGCGCAGCACCCACCCCGTCGTCCCCGACCCGAAGACGGAGGTGATGGTGGGTTCGATGGCCTGGACCGGGCCGTCCAGCGCCTCGGTCTGCTCGAGGCGTTCGGTCCACCGCACGATGGCGGGCACGGGCTGTGACTGAGTCTGCTCCATCCCGCCATCGTCCTCGTGCTCGCCACCGACCGCACCTCGAGACGGACGGCGCAGCCTCGTCCACGCGCGCTCGAGCTGGGGCACAGGCCCTCAGGGGATGAGCCGGCCTCGCAGCAGCGCGCGGAAGTAGAGGACCGGCTCGACGTAGCGGTCGAAGAGCCACAGGGCCCGCCGGGGGACCGTGAGGTCCACCAGGCTGGTGGTCGGCGCCTGGGCGCCGCTGCGGTCGAACTCGGCCAGCAGCAGGCGACGCCGGTCGAGCGTGACGGGGATGATCGTGTAGCCGTCGTAGCGCCGCAGCGACTGCCCCAGCCTGCTGCGGGCGATGTTGTCGGCCAGGATCTCGACCTGCCGACGCAGGGCACCGCCGGAGGAGCGGGTCTCGATCGCGGCGGCGTCTCCCAGGCTCCACACCCGTGGCGCCGAGCGGTGGGCGAGGGTCTCCGGGTCGACGTCGACCAACCCCGAGGTGCCCGGCCGAGCCAGCGGCTCCAGCCAGGCCCGGCCGCGGTAGGGCGGCACCACGACGGCCAGGTCCACCGCGTCGAGCACCGTCCCGGTGGGCCCGTCCAACGTCACGGTGCACTCCCCGTGGTCCACCGACGCCACCCTCGCCTGCCGGTGCACGATGACGCCGAGCTCGCCGAGACGCGCAGAGAGCTCGCCGTCCACGAACGGCACGTCGAGGACGTCGGAGAAGGGCGTCACCAGGTGGATGTCCATGTCGCGCAACACTCCCCGGTCGCGCCACAGGTCGGCGGCGAGGAAGAGGGGCTTGAGGGCCGTGCCCCCGCACGGCGACGGCTCGGGAGGGATCGTGAAGACGACCCGGCCGCGCGTCATACCGTCGATCGCCTCCCACAGCGCCGGCGCCTGGTCCTCCACGTGAGCGGTGAGCGACCACCCTGCTCGCATGGCCGCGGCGAGCCCCGGCACCGCGTCGAGGTCCTCCTCCATCCCGGGCGCCAGGACGAGGTCGCCGTAGCCCACCCGCCGGCCGTCGCCGAGCTCGACCTCGCGCTCGTCGGGGTGCACCGCCACCGCGCGGTCGCGGATCCAGGTGCAGCCGGCGGGCACCACCGAGGCGGTGCTGCGGGTCAGCTCGCTCAGGGTGGCCTGGCCACCCGCGACATAGTTGAGCAGCGGCCGGAAGAGGTGGGGCCGGTCCGGCGAGATGACGGCCACGTCCTTCGCCCCGACCCGGAGCAGCCGCGCGGCGAGCGAGACGCCGGCGTTGCCGGCGCCGATGACGACCACGTCGTGCCGTGTCATGTGCTCCCGTCCCGGTCGGTGCTGCGCATGGTCAGACTATCCGGGAGTCCGGGTATGCCTCCTGTCCAGCGGTCCAGCGGTCCAGCGGTCCAGCGGTCCAGCGGTCCACTTGTACAGCGGTCCCGCAGGTCGTCGGCGTCGCCGTCGGACCCTGCGGCTACGCTCGCCGGTGATGGACAGGGACGAGCGGGCGCGCCTGGAGGGGGTCATCACCCAGGGGGAGGGGCTGGTTCCTGTCGCCCACCGGGTCCGCGCGCACCGCTCGGAGGTCCGCCAGGCCGCTGACGCGGCCGGTGCCCGGCTCGCGGCCCGGGTGACCCGCGTGCGGCCTGCGGGCACACGGGGGTGGCGCGTGCTCCCTCTCGGCGCGGGCGACGACGTCCTGCTCGGGCAGCTCTCGGCCCGCACCGCGCTGACCGCCCTCAGCGCGACCGAGGAGAAGGTGCTGGAGGACTTGGCCGACCGGGTGGCACCGGCGGTCGAGGCGGCCCGGTCGCTCGTCGGGCTGCGCCGGTTCGTCACCCTCGGCGCCCGTCGCGCACGAGCCGAGGCGCAGGCCCTCTGGCTGCTGCTCCATCAGCCCGACTGGGGCGAGGATCCCGAGGCGTGGTTGGCCCGGCTGGACGCACAGACCCGCGAGCCCGCCGTGCCCCTCGCCCTGGGCTCGGCCCTGCACCCCCGCACGGGTCTGGTCGACCGGATCGGCGGACCGACCGACCACCAGGTGGTCCTGGCGCTCGACGGCCCCCGGAGCGGGCCCACCGGCCACGCCGACGCCACGACGCTCGGCGACCCACGGGTCGCGCCGAGCGACGAGCTGGCCGGTCTCGAGCAGCAGGACCTGCGTGACCTGCCCGCCGTGCTGCCACCGCTCGCCGCGGTCATCACCCGGGCGGACGAGGCCCGGCGGCAGGCGCTGGCCGCCGGTGAGGCCGTCCGCGCGGTCGCCGCCGACCGGCTGCTGGCGCAGATGCCCGTCGACCGGCTCCGCGAGGCGACCGGTGAGCGGCTGCGCATCGGCGCCCTCTCCGAGGCCGGCATCACCACCGTCCGGCAGGTCCTGGACCGCGACCACGACCTGGACGCCGTGCCGGGGGTCGGGCCGGTCACCGCCCGGCGCATGCGCGGCGCCGCCCAGACGCTGCGCACCCTGGCCCTCGACGACGCGCCCGTCCGGCTCGACCCGGACGACCGCAGCCCGCAGGCGACCCGCCTGCTGGAGCAGCTGCATACGTGGGACCTGCTGCGGCAGACCGCCAAGGCGACCGACGTCGTGGCCCTCGCGCAGACGCTGCTGCCGCTCGCCGACCACGTCACCGGGCGCACCACCCACCTCGCCGTCCTCGGTGACGCCCCGGCCCAGGACCTGCTCGACCTCGCCCTGCCCGTGCTCGAGCGCGCGCGAGAGCTGCGCGAGGCGCTCGCGCGGGCGCACCAGGACGACCCGTGGGTCGACTTCCTGGACCGCCCGGCGCACTACCTCGCGTTGCTGTCCGAGCTGGGCCTCGTCGAGGAGACCGGCACCCACGGCGACCTCCCCGACGATGTCGTGGAGGCGGTCCGGGCGCAGGAGCTGGACACCACCCACCTCGAGGTGTCGCTGCGCGGCTACCAGGGCTTCGCGGCCCGCTTCGCCCTCGTGCAGGAGAAGGTCGTCATCGGGGACGAGATGGGACTCGGCAAGACCGTCGAGGCGCTCGCCGTGCTGGCCCACCGGGCTGCGGAGGGCGCCCGCTGGTTCCTGGTCGTCTGCCCCGCCGCCGTCATCAGCAACTGGGTGCGCGAGGTCGGTGCCAAGACCGGGCTCGAGCCGCGCCGGCTGCACGGTGCGGACCGCGGGTCGGAGCTCGCGCGCTGGCGCGCGTCCGGGGGTGTGGCCGTCACCACCTACACGACCCTGACGACGCTCTGGCAGGATCTGGACGGCTTCGAGGTCGACGTGCTGGTGGTCGACGAGGCGCACTACGTCAAGACCCCGGCGGCCCAGCGCTCCCGGCGCGTGGCCGCGCTCGTCGCGCGCACCCAGCACGTCCTGCTGCTCACCGGGACCCCGCTGGAGAACAGGGTGGGCGAGTTCTCGACCCTCGTCGGCTACCTGCGCCCCGAGCTGCTGGACGGGCTCGGCGACTCCCCGGTCGAGTTCAGGCGCCGCATCGCCCCGGTCTACCTGCGCCGCAACACCGAGGACGTCCTCGTCGAGCTCCCGGAGCTGGTCGAGGTGGAGGAGTGGCTGGAGCTGTCCGCGGATGACGAGGCGGCCTACCGTGACGCGGTCGCCTCCGGCAGCTTCATGGCGATGCGGCGGGCCGCCTTCGCCTCGGGTCCGCGGTCGGCCAAGCTCGAGCACCTGCTCGAGATCGTGGAGGAGGCGGAGGAGAACGGGCGTCGCGTCATCGTCTTCTCCTACTTCCGCGACGTGCTCGACCTGGTCGCCGGGAGTCTTCCGGGCCCGGTCTTCGGACCGCTCACCGGCTCGGTCGCCCCGGCGCAGCGCCAGCACGTGGTCGACGAGTTCTCCCGGGCTCCGGGCGGTGCGGCGCTCGTCGCCCAGATCCAGGCCGCGGGCGTGGGGCTGAACATCCAGGCGGCCTCGGTCGTGGTCCTCTGCGAGCCGCAGCTCAAGCCCACCACCGAGTGGCAGGCGATCGCGCGGGCCCGCCGGATGGGTCAGCTGCAGACCGTGCAGGTGCACCGGCTGCTCACCGAGGACAGCGTCGACGAGCGGCTCGTCGAGCTGCTGTCGGCCAAGGCCGGCACCTTCGAGGACTACGCGCGGGTGAGCGAGACGGCCCAGCGCGCCCCGGAGGCCTACGACCTCAGCGAGGCCGACCTGGCCCGGCGCGTCGTGGCGGCGGAGCGGGCGCGGCTCTTCCCCGCCGAGGACGGCCCGGCGATGATGGGGCGATGACCCCCGCACCCGCCGTCCTCCTCTTCGACGTCAACGAGACCCTCTCCGACATGAGCCCGATGGCCGACCGGTTCACCGAGGTGGGTGCTCCGGCGGCCCTGGCGAAGACCTGGTTCGCCTCGCTGCTGCGCGACGGCTTCGCCCTGACCGTGACCGGTGACAACCCGGGTTTCGCCGACGTCGGGCGCGCGGTGCTGCGGCCGATGCTGTCGGCCGAGCTGCGGCCGACCGACGTGGACGATGCGGTGGAGCACGTCCTGGCAGGCTTCGGCCAGCTGTCGCTGCACCCGGACGTGGAGGCGGGCGTCCGGCGGCTGCACGACGCCGGCGTGCGCCTCGTGACGTTGAGCAACGGGTCCACCACGGTGGCCCAGGGGCTGTTCGAGCGGGCCGGGCTGCTGGACTGCTTCGAGCAGCTGCTGACCGTCGAGGACGCGCCGCGGTGGAAGCCCGCGCCCGAGTCCTACGCCTACGGCCTGGGGGTATGCGGTGTCCCCGCCTCCGAGGCGATGCTCGTCGCCGTGCACCCGTGGGACCTGCACGGTGCCCGGGCAGCCGGTCTGCGGACCGCCTGGGTCACCCGCACCCGGGGCACCTACCCCGCGCACATGGCCCGCCCCGAGGTCGCCGCGAGCGGCATCGACGACCTGGCCCGGCAGCTGGCCGAGGGGTAGTCGTCAGCTGCGCCGGCCACGCATGGCCGCGTGCAGCACGATCGACCCGGCGACGGCCGCGTTGAGCGAGCTGGCCGAGCCCACCATCGGGATGCTCAGCACGCCGTCGCAGGCCTCACGCCAGGCCTGGGCCATGCCGCGGGTCTCGTTGCCCAGGACGAGCAGCGTCGGCCGCTCCCACGGCACGGCCTCCAGGTCGGTCTTGCCCTCTTCGTCGGTGCCCAGCACCTGCATCGCGACCCCGGCGTCCCGTTGTTCCGCAACCCAGTCGAGCACGGTCTGGGCCGAGTCGACGCGCACGGTCGGGACGGCGAAGCAGGACCCTGTCGAGGCCCGGACCGCCTTGGGGTCGTAGGGGTCGGCCGCGTGCCCGGTCACGACCAGGCCGGTCCCGCCGAAGGCGTCGATGGACCGCTGCAGCGTGCCGATGTTGCCCGGCTGCCCCGGACGGTCGAAGACCGTCACGAGCGGCACCCGTTGCGGCACAGCAGGACTTGACCCTGACAAGGGTGTCGACGTCGCGCGGGTGCCGCTCGACGACCCCGCCACCCGGCTCAGGTCGTCGGCCGGCATGCCCACCACCGCGACCAGCTCGGTCCGCTCGTCCTCCCGCTGGGCCAGCTCGGCCAGCAGGTCGGGTGCGACCTCGAAGCGTTCGCCGCCGCTGCTGGCCCAGACGTCGGACGCCCACCCGGACCGCCGCGAACCCAGCGGCCGCAGCAGGGCCCGGACCGGCCAGCCGTGGGCCAGCGCCTGGTCGATCGGCCGGACGCCGTGGACGAGGAACTCGCCCGCACGGTGCCTCGTCCTGCGGTTGCCGAGCAGCGCCTCCCACCGCTGGAAGGTGGCGTTGCGGGCGGTGACGCGCAGCGTCCGGCGAGGTGCAGGCATACCCCGATCGAACCAGACACCCCCTCCCGCCCGCGCAGAGCGACCGACCCGACCGACCGACCGACCGGCCGCGACCGGGGCGATGTTCAGTGCTGCACGTCGTAGACCGCCATGGTGACCCCGTTGCCGTAGCTCTGCGACTCGACGAGCGTCAGCCGCTGCTTGGCCCCGTCGCCGAACAGCCGGATGCCGCTGCCGAGCACGACCGGGAAGACGAGCAGGTGGTAGCGGTCCACCAGCCCGGCCTCCGCCAGCCCCTGGGCCAGGGTCGCGCTGCCGTGCACGATGATCGGGTCGCCGTCACCCTCCTTGAGCGTGCGCACCTCCTCCAGCGACCCCAGCACGGTCGCCTCCCACGGGCTGGTGTCGGTCAGCGTGGTGGAGACGACGTAGCGCGGCATCGCGTTGTAGCCCGGGAACTCCTCGGTCATCCCGGGCCACACCGGCGCGAACTCCTCGTAGGTGCGACGCCCGAGCAGCAGCGCCCCTGCCTCGTCCTGCTCCCGGCCCTTGATCTCGTAGGCCGCCTCGTCGAACTCGACGTCCTTGAAGCTCCACCCCGCGTGCGGGTGGTCGCCGCCGCCGGGTGAGTCGACGACCCCGTCGAGGGTGATGATCTCGGTGACGATCAGCTGGCGCATCCTGCTCCTCCGGTATGCCGTGCTCGGGTCCGTGGCCCCGTCGCCGTCGGTGGCGCCGGGTCCGGTGTGACCGCGCGGGTGCGGCCGTCGAGGAGTATGACGTCGCCCGGGTCGCCGACTCATCGGCGCCGTCACCGGCCGGCCCGCCAGCGCCCTCGGCCCGCGCGGACGGGGGAGCGGCCGTCCTAGGTGACCAGCCGTCGCAACGCCCACCGCGCCACCGGGCGGTAGGCGAGCACCACGGGGGCGGGGCCCCGCAGCACGAGACCGGCCTCGGTTCGGCGAGCGGTGCCACCGGCCGGCCCGCCGGTGTCACCGCCGTCGCCATCGCCACCCTCCCCGACGGTCTCCAGCGTGTGGTGCAGGTCGAGGCGGAACGGCCCGGGCACCGGACGCACGAGACGCACGGTCCAGGACCACGTGCGCGCGGGCTCGTCCACCGCGGTGACCACGAAGTCCACCGCCAGGCTCAGCGAGCCGTGCACCCTCCCGGACATGCCGGGGTGCAGGCGGACCGTGCCGTCGGCAGCCACGCCGTCCACCTCGACACGGCGCAGGTGCGGCGCCCAGTCCGCCCAGCGGGACGGGTCGGCATACCGCTCCCACGCCTGGTCGACCCCCACCGGCCCCCGTGCCGAGGTCGAGACCTCGCGAGGCCTCACCCGCGCCCCGTGTCAGGGCCGGGGGCCGAGGTGGGCGACACCGGCGGTGCGGATGACGCGGTCGAGGAGGCGCCCGCGGCACCGGCCTGCGGCAGGCCGCACTGCGCCGTGCTGCCGGGCAGCCGGCCCCGGTTGCTCGCGACCAGGCGGTAGAGCGCGGCGCCGGGCCGGCCCATGACCCGCGAGCCCAGGACGAGCCCGAGGGTGCGCCACGGCTGCGGGCTGTGCGCCAGGATCTGTGCCCACGCGCGGTGGCCGTACTCCACCCGCCCGTCCGGCATCACCACGGGCATCTCGAGGTCGGTGCGCGACGCGTCGACCCCGAGCGCGCCGAGGTCGTGCTCCTGCAGCGACGACACGACCACCCGCGCACCCAGGCGCGGGATCCACCCCGCCGCCATGGTGCAGAAACCGCAGTCGCCGTCGTAGAGCGCGAGGGGTCGTCGTCCCGGTGTCGCCGTCGTCATGCCCTCATGCTCGCGCACGGGAGCGCCCTGGGCGACCCGGTGCGGACGGGCAGGGCAGCCGCGCGGTCACCGATGCCGTCCCGGAGCCGCCGTCAGGCAGTCGTCAGACCGGCTGCGGCTCGCCGAGCGCACGTCCGGTGACCATCGGGCGGGGCTCCTCGACCTGGCCGTCCGCGCTGACCGGGGCCTCGTCGATGGCCTCGGCGGTGGCGGTCGGCTCGGGCGCCCCGGTGGGGCGCGGGTCCAGGTGCACCCCGGCGATCATGCACCGCACCGACCCACCGGCCAGCTCGATGGTGGGGATGTCGACCGAGACGATCTGGCAGGAGCGCTCGATCGCGGTGATCTGCGGCCCGGTGAGGCTGCGCCGGGCCCGGCCCGACATGGCCATGATGTGCTGTCGGCGACCCTCCGGCGTCCGCCCGAGCAGCTCGACCGCGTTGCCCGCGAACTCCCGCACCTGGTGCTCGCTGAGCTCGATGATCTCCCGCCCGGTGACCTCCAGCCGCTCGCGCACCTCCCGGCGGCGCTGCTCGTCACGGATCATGTCGAGCGCGATGAGCGCCACGTCGGTGCCGATGCAGGCGATGACGTTGGTGTGGTAGACCGGCACCCCGCCGGCGTCGACCGCGTCGAAGGGCATCGGCTCGTAGTTGAAGTCGCTGCAGAAGCGCTCCAGCACATGGGTGTCCGCCCGGTGGCTGACGGCCGTGTAGGCGACGCGGGAGACGTGGTCCAGCACCATGGCGCCGGTGCCCTCGAGGAAGATGCCGTCCGGCTCCAGCCCGGAGTAGTCGACGATCGTCTGCAGGCGGTAGTCGGCCTTGAGCATCTCGAGGATGTCGCCGCGCCGTTCGTGCCGGCGGTTCGAGGCATACATCGGGTAGACCGCGACGTAGCCGCCCGGGTGCGTGGAGAGCCAGTTGTTCGGGAAGACGCTGTCCGGCCGCGTGTGGTCGGGGTCGCTGAAGACGTGGACCCGCACGCCGGCGTCCCGCAGCGCCTGCGCGACGGCGTCCATCTCGGCCAGCGCCGCCGCCGACGTCACCTCCACCGACTGCCCGACGGGCACGTCGTGCTGGAAGGCGTTGTCCGTGGCGGTGGCCGGGTTGGGGACGAAGTTCTCGGCACGGATGAGGATCACGGAGGACGGGGCTTGGGCACTCACGCCCGGCAATCTATGGCATCTGGTGCGCCCTTCCGAAAAAGTCCTGACGAGCTGTCGATCCGGCGCCGCCCCGTCCGACATGCTGGTGAGGTCGCGCACGGCGGCCCGCACGAGGAGCAAGGAGAGCAGCATGAGTTCCTACACCGTTCTCATCATCGGGGCGGCCGACCGCTGGTGGACGTCGATGAGCCTGGCCGAGCGCACGGAGGGGTATGCGCAGTACGCCCGGCTCGGCGAGGCGCTCGCCGCCGGGGGGCACCGGGTGGTCGGCGGAGCCGAGCTGACCCGGACGTCGGAGGCCCGGTCCATCCCGGCCGGCGGCGGACCGGCGACCGACGGCCCGTACGCCGAGACCGTCGAGCAGGTCGGTGGCTACTACCAGGTCGAGACCGACGACCTCGACGGTCTGGTGGAGTGCTTCCAGATCATCGCCCGCACCGGCGACGGCATCGAGATCCGGCCCAATGTCGACGCCGCCGACCGGCCGAGCTGAGGAGCCGACCATGAAGTACGTCATCCTGCTCATGTCCGAGGGCGAGATGCCCGCCTGGTCCGCGCTGAGCGAGGAGGAGCAGCAGGCGGGGATGGCCCGGTTCGAGGCCTTCGACGCCGCGTGCCGGGCCCGCGAGGGCGTGGAGATCCTGGCCGGCGAGGCGCTCGGCGCGGGCGACACCGCGACGACCGTGCGTACCCGCGGCGGCGAGCGCATCGTCACCGACGGTCCCTATGCGGAGGCGGTCGAGCAGCTGGGCGGGTTCTACCTCCTGCAGGCCCCCGACCTCGACGTCGTGCTCGACCTGCTCACCGTCCTGCCGCCCTACGACATCCAGGTCAGCCCGGTGGTCGACCCCTACTGACCACGATGCCTCCCGAGCTCGACCAGGTCGTGCGCGAGGAGTGGGGCCGGCTGGTCGCCCTGCTCCTCGCGCACTTCCGGCGCCTGGACCTCGTCGAGGACGCCCTCGGCGACGCGGTGGAGGCCGCCGCCCGGCAGTGGCCGCGGGACGGCACCCCGGCGAACCCGGCGGCCTGGCTGCAGACCGTGGCCCGGCGCCGCATCGTCGACCGGCTGCGCGCGGAGGCGATGGCGCAGCGCCGCCACGCCCTGGTCGCCACCGACCTGGAGCGCCGGCCACCGCGGGCGATGGCCGACCCCGGCGACCTCGTCGAGGACGACCTGCTGCGTCTCGTGCTCATGTGCACCCACCCGGCCCTGTCGCCGGAGTCCGCCAGCGCGCTCGCGCTGCGGCTCGTGCTGGGCGTCAGCACGCGCGACATCGCCGCCCTCTTCCTCGTGCCCGAGCCCACCATGGCCGCCCGCATCACCCGGGCGAAGAAGAAGATCGTCACGGCCGGCATCCCCTTCGCCGTCCCCGACCTGGCGGTCCTTCCCGACCGGCTCGCCACCGTCGCGCAGACGGCATACCTCGCGTTCACCGCCGGGTACGCCCCGGCCAGCGGCCCCGACCTGCTGCGGACGGCGCTCGCGGGGGAGGCGGTGCGCCTGGTCCGCACGGTGCGCGCGCTGCGGCCGGGGGACCCCACGCTGACCGCGCTGCTGGCCCTCGTGCTGCTGCAGCACTCCCGTCGCGACGCCCGGCTGGACGGCGAGGGCCGGCTCGTGCTGCTGGACGACCAGGACCGTGACCGCTGGCACCGTGACGAGATCGAGGAGGCGGGGCGGCTGCTCGCCTCACCCGGTCTGATGGGCGCCCTCCTGCCCAGGCAGGCCGCGAGCTACCTGCTGCAGGCATTCGTCGCCGCCGAGCACGCCGCCGCGCCCACCAGTGCGCAGACCCGGTGGGACCGCATCGTCGGCCTCTACGACCAGCTGCTCGCCCTCTCACCTTCGCCCTCCGCGCGCCTCGCCCGGGCGGTCGCGGTCGCGGAGGCGGACGGTCCGCGCGCCGGGCTGGCCGCCCTCGACGGCGTCGAGGTGCCCGGCAGCCACCGGGTCGCCGCGGTCCGGGCCGAGCTGCTGGCCCGCGCGGGGGAGCGGACCGCGGCGCTCGCGCAGCTCGACGCCGCCCTGGCCGCCTGCGACAACGACACCGAGCGCGCGCACCTGCAGCGGCGCCGCGCCGAGATCTCCGGCGCCGAGATCGTCCACCCCGGAGGCTGACCTCGGCGCTACCCTCGGAGAGTGCGGTCCCGGGCCCGGCCGAGGGCATCCACCGACGGGTCGTCGACGTGGCACTGAGCGTCCTCGACCTGTTCACCGTGGGCATCGGGCCGTCGTCGTCCCACACGGTCGGGCCGATGCGGGCCGCCCGCCGGTTCGCGGAGGGCCTGGCGGCCGATGGTCTCCTGCCCGAGGTCGACGGGGTGCACGTCGAGCTGTTCGGCTCGCTCGGCGCCACCGGCCACGGGCACGGCTCGGACCGTGCCGTCGTCCTGGGGCTGGAGGGCGAGGACCCGGAGACGGTGGACACCGCCACCGTGACCGAGCGGGTGGCCGCCGTGCGGGACCGCGGCCGGCTCAGCCTGCTCGGCCGGGTCGAGGTGCGCCTCGGCGAGGACGACCTGGTGCTGCACCGTCGCGCCACCCTGCCCGGTCACCCCAACGGTATGACGTTCCGCGCCTCCCGCGACGACGGCACCGTGCTGCGGGAGCGGACCTACTACAGCGTCGGGGGCGGCTTCGTCGTCGACGAGGCCGCCCTCGGTGCCGACCGGGTGGTCCCGGACGACACCCCGGTGCCCCACCGGTTCGGCACCGGCCGGGAGCTGCTGGCGCAGTGCCAGGAGCAGGGGGTCGGTGTGGCCGGGCTCATGCGCCTGAACGAGGAGGCCTTCCGGCCGTGGGAGCAGACCCGGGCCCAGCTGCTGCACCTGTGGTCGGTCATGCAGGAGTGCGTGGCGGCGGGGCTGCGGCACGAGGGCACCCTGCCCGGCGGGTTGAGGGTGCGGCGGCGGGCGCCGATGCTGCACGCCCGGCTGCAGGAGCAGGGCCTGCCGGACGACCCGTGGCGCGCCATGGACTGGATCGACCTGTGGGCCATGGCGGTCAACGAGGAGAACGCCTCCGGCGGCCGGGTGGTCACGGCCCCCACCAACGGTGCCGCCGGCATCATCCCGGCGGTCCTGCACTACTACCGCCACCTCGTCCCGGGCGCCGACGACGACGGCGTCGTGGACGTCCTGCTCACCGCGGGCGCGGTCGGGATCATCATCAAGGAGAACGCCTCCATCTCCGGGGCCGAGGTCGGCTGCCAGGGGGAGGTCGGCTCGGCCTGCGCGATGGCCGCGGCCGGGCTGACCCAGGTGCTGGGCGGCACCCCGGCCCAGGTGGAGGCCGCCGCCGAGATCGGCATCGAGCACCACCTCGGGCTCACCTGCGACCCCGTCGGCGGGCTGGTCCAGATCCCGTGCATCGAGCGCAACGCGGTCGGCGCGATGAAGGCGGTGCACGCGGCCCGCCTCGCCACCCACGGCGACGGCACGCACACCGTCTCCCTCGACCAGGCGGTCCGCACCATGCGGCAGACGGGGAAGGACATGAAGCGCAAGTACAAGGAGACGTCGCGCGGCGGGCTCGCCGTCAACGTCGTCGAGTGCTGAGGCGCGCCGGAAGGTATCGGTTAGGCAAAGGTTTGGTGTCGGACCTTTTCCGGACGGCCCGGCAGACGTAGCGTCGACGACGTGATGTCGGAGTCCTGTGTCCTGGGCGCCCGGAGCCATGGCTACCTGGTGCGCCGGACGGTGGTCCCGTCGGAGGCCCCCGCCTCCGCGGCCACCGGCGGGTCCACACAGCTGGCGGACACGCCGTCCCGGAGTCCTCTGCCCTTGCAGGAGTGGCCCCACCCGGACGCGTGAGCTGGTGAACCCGAGGACTGAGCCGGTCTGCAGCAGTGCTGCGGACCGGCTCAGTCGCCGTCAGGGCCGGAGAGGACCTCTCCGGCCCGGACCACGAGGTGCACGTCGAGGTCGGCGTCGAGCCCGACGAGGTCGGCACGGTGACCCGGGGCCAGCTGGCCGGCGTCCAGCCCGAGGGTCCGGGCGGGGTTGCTCGTGGCGGCGACGAGCGCGGCGCACCGCGCGACGCCGGAGGCGACGGAGGTCCGGACCGCCCGGTCCAGGGTGAGGGTGCTGCCAGCGATCCGCCCCGTGTCCACGGTCCGCGCCACCCCGTCGACCACCTCCACGTCCATCGGGCCGAGGCGGTAGCGACCGTCGGGCGCGTGCGCCGCCGCCATCGCGTCGCTGACGAGCACGATGCGCGACAGGGTGCTGCGCACGGTGAGCTCGACGACGTCGGGGTGCACGTGCACGCCGTCCGCGACGAGCTCGACCGACAGCCGCGGGTCGGCGAGGGCGGCGACGACCGGGCCCGGGTCCCGGTGGTGCAGCGGCCGCATGGCGTTGTAGAGGTGGGTGACGACGGTGGCCCCCGCGTCGGCGGCGGCGCGCAGCTGGTCGGCGTCGGCGTCGGTGTGCCCGACGGCGACGACCACCCCCGCCGCGACCAGACGGCGGACCGCGTCCATGCCGCCGGGCAGCTCGGGCGCCAGGGTCACCATGCAGATGCCCCCGCCGCCGGCCTCCAGCAGGGCGTCGATCTCGGCCGGGTCGGGGTGACGGAGGTCACCGAGGTGGTGGGCCCCGCGGTGGAGCGGGCTGAGCCACGGCCCCTCCAGGTGGATGCCGTCGATCATCCGCCCGCGCACCAGCGGGGCCAGCGCGCGGACCTGCTCCAGCAGCGTCTCCGGGTCGGCCGACACGAGCGAGGCCACCACGCTGCTCGTCCCCGCGGCGTGGTGGGTGGCGGCCGCGGCCCGGACCTCGTCCGGGTCGGTCGTGGCGAAGGTATGCCCCCCGCCGCCGTGGCAGTGGATGTCGACGAACCCCGGCGACAGGTAGGGGACGTGCCGGTCCGCGGGGTAGAGCGGGGCGCCCCGGCCCACCTGGGTGATCCGGTCGCCCTCCACGGCGACCCACCCGCCGTCGAGGGTGCCGTCCGGCCAGAGGACGTGCTCCCCGGAGATGACCGTCCTGTCCCTCATCACACCCCCCGCAGGGCGTCCGCGGCAGCCCCCGCGCCGGCCGCGCCGCCGCCGTAGGTCCGCACGACGCAGGCAGGCGCCGCACCGGCGGGCAGGTCGCGGATGCCGGTGTGCACCAGCACGTCGCACCGGCCGAGCAGGCGGAGTGCCTGCTCGTGCCCCAGGTCGGTCTGGTCGTCGCTCACGAGGACCAGTCCACCACGACCGGCGTCGTCGGACACCCCGTCCGCCTCGACGACCCGCCCACCGAGCTCGGCCGCCAGGACCGTGGTGACGACCTCCTGCCGGGCCCCGCTCGCGATGTTGGCGCGGCCACCCAGGGCGGCCACCACCGGCTCGGGCAGCGACGGCACCGTCCCGGCCACCCGCACGGCACGGGCGGCGGCGGCCCGCCCCGCCCGGGCCGCCGCCCCGTCGTCCGTTCGCGTGTCGACCGCGCGCGCCCCGCTGTCGCCGTGATGACCACGCGTCTCGTCCGTCGGCTCCTGCCCCGACCGTCGCTCGGCCTGACGGTCGCCGAGAGCGGCCACCCGCGCAGCGGCCTCGCGCAGCCGCTCCTCGGGCAGCTCGCCGCTGCTCACCGCCTCCACCACCGCGTCGGCGAGCGCCAGCGTGTCGGCCTCCGCGTCGTAGTCGCCCGGGAAGGCCGGGTTGCCGATGCACAGCAGGTCGGCCCCGGCGGCGAGCGCGAGCACCGCGGCGCCCGCACGGCCATACCCCTGCGCCACCGCCGCCATGTCGAGGGCGTCGGTGCAGATGACGCCCTCGAAGCCCAGCTCGCGCCGCAGCAGGCCGAGGACCGAGGGGTTGAGCGTGCCCGGCAGGTCGCCGTGTCCCGGCACCACGAGGTGGCCGGTCATGACGACCGGTACGCCGGCGCGGACCGCCGCGCGGAAGGGCACCAGCTCGCGGGCAAGGAGCAACGCGTCGTCGACGTCGAGCACCGGCAGGTCGAGGTGGGAGTCGACCCGGGTGGAGCCGTGCCCGGGGAAGTGCTTGGCGCAGGCCAGCACCCCGGCCTCGCCGAGCCCCTCGACGGCCGCGACGACGTGCCGCGAGACGTGCTCGGGGTCGGCGCCGAAGGAGCGCACCCCGATGACCGGGTTCGCCGGCTCGGTGTTGACGTCGGCGTCCGGCGCCGCCGTCAGGTCGATGCCGACCTCGCGCAGCTGCCGACCGAGCCCGCGCATCACCTCGCGGGTGAGGTCGACGTCGTCGGCCACGCCCAGCGCCCACGCGCCCGGCCAGGGGGAGCCGTCCCGGTGGTGCAGCCGGGTGACGGTGCCCCCCTCCTCGTCGGCGGCGACGAGCGCCGCGGGTCGGCGGGCGTGCACCTCCTCGGCCAGGGCGGCCACCTGGGTCTCGTCCTCGACGTTGTGGCCGAAGAGCCACACGCCCGCCAGTCCCTGGTCCAGCAGCTCACCCGCCCAGCCCGGCAGCGTGGTGCCGACGAAGCCGGGGGCGAGCACGCCGAGCGCGGCGCGGCGCAGCTCGTCCGTCCCGGTCTGTGAGGAGGTGTCGGTCATCCCTTGGTCGCTCCTGACATGAGTCCGCTGGAGAGCCGCGACTGGACGGCGACGAAGAAGATCATGACCGGGACGGTGATGATCGAGCTGGCCGCCATGACGGCACCCCAGTCGGTGCCGCTGCGGGTGAAGAAGGTCCGCAGGCCGACGGCGGCGGTGTACATGTCGTCGTCGGCCATGAAGGTGAGGGCGAAGATGAACTCGTTCCACGCCAGGATGAAGCTGAAGACGCTCACCGCGACCAGACCCGGGGCGACGAGCGGGAAGAGCACCTTCCAGAACATCTGCCACCAGCTGGCCCCGTCGAGGTAGGCCGCCTCCTCCAGCTCCACCGGCACCGCGGCGACGAAGCCGCGCAGGGTCCAGATCGCGAAGGACAGGCTGAACGCGATGTAGACCACCGACAGCCCGAGCAGGCTGTTGAGCAGCCCCAGCGTCTTGGCCTGCAGGAAGAGCGGGATGACCAGCGCCTCCATCGGCACCATCTGCACGATGAGGATCATCATGAGGATCTTGGTGCGCCCGGAGAAGCGGAAGCGGGCGACCGCGACCGCGGCGAACAGCGCGAGCAGCCCGCTCGCCACGACGGTGACCACGGCGACGATGAGCGAGTTGAGCAGGTAGCTGGGGAACCGGGTCTCCGACAGCACCCGGCCGAAGTGCTCGAGGGAGATCCCGGACGGTATGACGCCGCGCCCGCCCGCGTTCGCCGCCGGGTCGAGCGCGGTGCCGACCATGACGAAGACCGGGAAGATGCTGAAGACCACGACGACGACGCAGGCCAGCACCAGCCCGCCGCGCCCGAGCAGCCGCCTCACAGCTCCTCCTCCTTGAACAGCGTCCGCAGGTAGACCGCGGTGATGACCATGAGCAGGACGGTGAGCAGCACCGCGATGGCGGCGCCGAGCCCGAACTGGTTCTGCGACATGGCGGTGATGTAGCTCCAGGTGCCCAGGTTGAGCACCTCACGGTTGGAGCCGTCACCGCCGGGCATGAGGTAGATCTGGGTGAAGACCTTGAAGTCCCAGATCGTCGACAGGATGGTGACGATCGCGAAGACCGGCTTGAGCATCGGCAGGGTGACGTGCCGGAACCGCTGCCAGGCGTTGGCGCCGTCGATCATCGCCGCCTCCGGCAGCTCGGACGGGATGGTCACCAGCCCGGCGAGCACGGTCACGGCGACGAAGGGGAAGCCGTGGTGCACGACGTTGAGGGTGGCGATGGCGTAGAACCACCCCCGCTCGGTGAAGAGGTTCTGGGTGGCGACGTCGACCAGGCCGAGCTGCCCGAGGACGCCGGTGAGGAAGCCGGCCCGGGCGTCGAAGAGGTAGACCCACACGTAGGTCCCGGTCACGGCCGGCACCGCCCAGGCGGCCATGACCGCCATCGTCACCAGCGTCCGCCAGCCGGGGGAGAGGCGGTGCAGCAGCAGGGCCACGAGGGTGCCGACGACCACCGTCAGCACCACGCAGACCAGCGCGAAGACGACCGTGTTGGGCAGCGCCACCCGCCACAGCCGCTCGTCGGTGAGGACGTCGCGGTAGTTCTGCAGGCCGATCAGCTCGGCACCGCCGCGCACCAGCTCGCGCAGGCCGAAGTCCTGGAAGGACAGGACGACGACGCGCACCATGGGCCACAGCAGCAGGATGCCGATGACGGCCAGGGTCGGCGCGAGCAGCAGCCACGGCCGCCGCGCCGACCCCAGGGCGGGCGAGCTCACGAGCCGAAGATCTCGTTCATCTCGTCCGCGGCGGTGGTGGCGGCCTCCTCGGGGCTCGCCTTGCCGCCGAGGATCGACTCCATCATCGCCGGGATCGTCTGGGCGCCCTCGACCTGGCCCCACTGCGGGGTGACCGGCAGCGTCGCGCTGGCCTCGAGCATCTGCTGGGCGAACGGCGCCACCAGCGGGTCCTCGGCCTCCTCGAGCTGGCTGAGCAGGTCGTTGGTCGCGGGGAAGAAGCCGGTCTGCTCCCCCCACATCTCGGCATACTCACCGGTCGTCATCATCTCGACGAAGGTCCAGGCGAGGTCCTCGTTGTCGGTCGTCTCGAAGACCGACAGGTGCGAGCCGCCGGCGAAGGAGGGCGACATGCCGCCGTCCGGGCCGGGGATCGGCACGACGCCGAGCTTGCCCTCCAGGTCGCCGTTGGCCTCGACGATCGACTTCGGGGTCCACGACCCGCTGATGATCATGCCGGCCTCGCCGCGGGCGAAGGCGTCGCGGGTGTCGGCCTCGTTCCACGTGCTGGCGGCCGGGGTGGACAGGTCGTGCTCGCCGGCCAGGCTCTCGAGGAACTGCAGGCCCTCGATCGACTCCGGGGAGTCCAGACCGGACTCCCAGGTGTCACCCTCCTGGGTGGCGACCTCGCCACCGGCGCCCCAGATGAACGGCGTGGTGGTGTGCGTCGAGTTCGGCACCGGGAAGGGGATGAGGTCGGGGTCGCTCTCCTTGAGCGCCTCGCCGACGCTGACGAGCTCATCCCAGGTGGTGGGCGGCTCGACGCCGGCCTCCTCGAGCAGGTCGGTGCGGTAGATGATCGAGCGGACACCGGCATACCAGGGAGCGCCGTAGACCGCGCCGTCGAGGGTGCCGGACTCGAGGACGCTGTCGACGTAGCCGTCGGCCAGGCCGGCCTCCTCGATCTTGTCGGAGACGTCCATGAGGGCGCCGGCGTCGCCGAACTCCGGGGTCCAGGTGGTGCCGACCTCGGCGACGTCCGGCCCGGTGCCGCCGGCGATCGAGTTGGTGAACTTGTCGTGCGCCGAGGCCCACGGGACGTACTGGATGTCGAGGGTGGCGCCGGTCTCCTCCTCGAAGGCGGTGCTCACCTCCTCGAAGAACGGCGTCGCGTCCGGGTTGGTGCCCTCCATGATCCAGACGGTGAGGGTCTCGCCGGAGGCGTCGCCACCGCCCGAGCCGGCGTCGCCGCCGGAGCCGGAGCCGGAGTCGTCGGAGCCGCAGGCCGTGAGCGTGAGGGTGGAGGCCGCCGCCAGCGCGAGCAGCCGGGTGGCACGTGAGGTGCGCATCATGAGGGTGTCCTTTCGTGGGGTGTGACGTGGTGCGAGGTATGCAGCAGGGTCAGGGCCGCCCGCCGGCGGCGGTCGGGAAGAGGTCGACGAGGATGCGGTAGCGGTCGCCGCGGTAGACCGAGCGGACGAACTCCGCCGCCCGGCCGTCGGCCACCCGGGAGGTGCGCTCGAAGAGGAAGGCGGGGGAGCCCTCGTCCGTCCCGAGGTGCTCGGCCTCGTCCGCGGTGACGAGGTGCGGCTCGATGGTCTGGGTGCCGGCGCTGATGGTCAGCCCGTAGCGCGACTCGAGCAGCTGGTAGAACGAGGCGTCCTCCAGGTCGCTCCCGGACAGGCCGGGGACCAGCTCGGTGGGCACGTGCAGGTCCTCCAGGGCCATGGGCTCGCCGTCGGCGGTGCGCACCCGGCGCACGTGCACGACGCTGGACGTGGGGTCCACCCCGAGCACCGAGGCCAGCATCATGCCGGCCGGACGGTGCCGCGCCCAGACCGTGTGCGCGCCCGGGGTCATGCCGCGGGAGCGCATGTCGGTGGAGAAGGACGTCGCGGACAGCTGCTGGTCCACCCGCTCCGGCGCGACGAAGGTGCCGGCCCCCGCCCGCCGGATGAGCCGGTGGTCGGCGACCAACGCCTCGACCGCGCGGCGCAGGGTCATCCGGGCCACCCCGAGGTCGGCCGCCAGGTCGCGCTCGGCCGGCAGCGGCTCCCCGGGCCGCATCGGGGCGATGAGGTCCTCCAGCCGCTGGCGGACCAGCTCGACCTTGCCGAGCCGGGCGCCGTTCACGGGCTCCGCGCTCATCGACCACGCACCGGCCGGGAGGCGGGGGACTGGGTGTTGTCGGTCGACAGGGCGGTGACGACGTAGACGTCGTGCTTGTCCCCGTCGGGGTCCACCCAGTCGGTGTCGCCGTCGCCCAGCACCGCGACGAGGTGGTCGGCGTCCAGGTCGTCGCAGGAGACGCGGCCCGGCCCGCGCGCGTCGTCGACGCGGTAGACGGCGAACCCGGCGTCCTCACCCGGGTGGCTCCACGACAGGGCGACGCCCTCGGCGGTGCGGGTGGTGCGGACCGAGGTCGGGGCGGCGACCTCCTCCGTGGTGCCCGGGTGCAGCGCGGGGGGCAGGGCCGGGTCGGCGTAGTGCTCGGACTGCAGGAGGGACCAGTGGTCCAAGCGGTTCGCGCGCACGTCCTTGGCGGAGAAGTAGACGTCGCCGGTGACCTGCGGGTAGTCCTCGTTGAGGTCGAGGTGGCGCACCATCTCCGCGGGGTCGGACCACTCCGGCGACTGGGTCGAGGTGCCGACCTTGTAGGTCGCCTGCCCGATCCACAGCGCCACGTCGGTGCCGTCCACCTGCTCGCTCCACCACGGGACGAGGACGTCGTAGGCCGCCGGGTCGAAGCCGATCGCCCAGTAGACCTGGGGCAGGACGTAGTCCAGCCACTCCTGCTGCACCCACAGGCGGGTGTCGGCGTAGAGGTCGTCGTAGGTCTGCGCCCCCGCCGTGGTGTCCGAACCCTCCGGGTCGGTGGCGACGTTGCGCCAGACGGCGAACGGGCTGACACCGAAGGCGACGTGCGGCTTGGCCGCTTCGATCTGCTCGTGCAGACCCTCGATGAGCTGGTCGACGTTGTCCCGCCGCCAGTCGTCGCGGTCCTCGAAGCCGGCGCCGTAGGCGGCGTAGCTGGCGTCGTCGGGGAACTCCTGTCCGGCCACGGGGTAGGGGTAGAAGTAGTCGTCGAAGTGGACTCCGTCGATGTCGTAGCGCTCGACGGCCTCCATGATGACGGCGGTGGTGTGCTCGCGGACGGCGGGCACGCCCGGGTCGTAGTAGAGCTTGCCGCCGTAGGCCACCGTCCAGTCGGGGTTGACCCGGGCCGGGTGGTCCTCGGCGAGGGCGGTGGGGTCGGTGCCGGTCAGGGTGACGCGGTAGGGGTTGAACCAGGCGTGGAAGTCGAGGCCACGGGCGTGCGCCTCCTCGACGGCGAAGGCCATCGGGTCCCACCCGCCGAAGTCGGCGCCCTGCTCACCGGTGAGCCAGGCGCTGCTCGGCTCGAGCTCGGAGGGCCAGAACGTGTCGGCCGTCGGCCGGACCTGCACGAAGACGCTGTTGAGGCCGGAGGCGACCGCCTCGTCGTACCAGGCCTCCAGCTCGGCCTGCGCCTCCTGCGGGCTCAGCCCGGGCCGGGAGGGCCAGTCGATGTTGGCGACGCTGGCGAGCCACACGCCGCGCATCTCGTGCAGGGGGGCCTCCGGGGCAGGGCTGCACGACGTCCACGGCGGGGCCGCCGGGGCAGGGGTGGCCTGCGAGGTGGCGGCGCCCCCGAGGGCGAGGGAGGCGCCCAGCGGGACGACGGTGCTCACCAGGGCCGCGCGGGTGCGGCGGGTACGAGGTGCGGGCATGTGCTCTCACGTCCTTGTCAGAGTCTCTAGACCAACGGTGCTAGACCAGTGGTCCAGAGATTGGCATACTGCCTCTCGTGATGTCAACGACGAACGAGCACGACGGCGTGGCGGTCAGCCTTCTGGCGGTGGACCTCGGCAAGACGGGGGCGCGGGCCCGCTGGCGGTCCGGGGAGCAGGTGCGCGAGGCAGACGGTCCTGGGGTGGTCGGGCTGGCGGCCGCCGACGGGGTCCAGCAGGTGGTGGGTGCGGTGCGTGCGCTGACCGCGTCGCTCGGGCTGAGCGGGTCGCGGGTCGACGTGCTGGCGGTCGGGCTGGTCGGCTACCACGCGGCGAGCGGGCGACGGGAGGCCCTGGCCGACGCCCTCCTCGAGCAGGTCGCCGATGCCGTGGTGCTGACGGGGGACGTCACGACGACCTTCGTGGGGGCCCTCGCGGGCCGTCCCGGCGTCGTGGTCGCGGCCGGCACCGGGGCGGTGGCGCTCGCCGCCGACCCGACCGGTCGCACCGCGGTCCGGGACGGGTGGGGCTTCCTGCTGGGCGACGACGGCAGCGGGTATGCCGTGGGTCGCGCCGGCCTGCGCGCGGCCCTCGAGCACCGCGACGGCCGGGGCGGGTCGGCCGCGCTGGAGCACGCGGCGACGGCGCGCTTCGGCGACCTCGCCGGGCTGCCGTCGGCGGTCCACTCCGAGGAGCACCCGTCGCGGCTCATCGCCTCCTTCGCCAAGGACGTCGCCCGGGCGGCCCGGGACGGCGATGAGGTGGCGGTGCGGATCTGGGCCGACGCCGCCGACGCGCTGGCCCGCACGGCCCGCGCGGCCCGCGACGCGGTCGACCCCGGCCTGCCGGTCTGCCTGGCCGGGGGGCTGGCCGACGTCGGCCCGGTGCTCACCGAGCCCTTCGCGCAAGCCCTCGGCGCCGAGGTGCTCGCCCCGGCCGGCACCTCCCTCGACGGCGCCGAGACGCTCGCCCGCCAGGTCTGGTCGGGCGGGATCGACCCGGTCGTGTCCGACCAGGTCACCGTGACCCGACGCACAGAACACGCGCCGGGGACACTCCGGACCACCCCCGAGCCCGCGGACGACACCCGCGCCGAGGTCATCGGCGCCCTCGCGACCGAGGGCGTCCGCGAGGACCTCCTGGACCTCGACGAGCGGGACACCCAGGAGGTGCTGCGCGAGCTGTGGGAGGCCGAGGCCACGGTTGCCCCCGCGCTCCTCGGCGTCGTCCCGGTCGTCGCCGCGGCCGTGGACGACATCGCCGACCGGCTGCGCGGCGGCGGCCGGATGTTCTACCTCGGGGCCGGGACGCCCGGGCGCCTCGCCTTCGTCGACGCCTCCGAGCTGCCGCCGACCTACGGCACCCCCGCCGATCTCGTGCGGGCGCTGCCGGCCGGTGGCGTCGAGGCCATGGTCCTGGCTCGCGAGGGGGCCGAGGACGACGGCCCGGCGGGTGCGGCCATGGTGCGCGAGGCGGGCGTCGGCCCGCAGGACGTCGTCGTGGGCATCAGCGCGTCCGGCCGCACGCCCTACGTGCTGGAGGGGCTGCGCGCGGCGGCCGAGGTGGGGGCGCTCACCGTCGCCGTGTCCAACAACCTCGGCGCACGGGCCTCCCACGGCGTCGACCACGCGATCGAGGTCGCGACCGGCCCGGAGGTCATCAGCGGGTCGACCCGGCTGAAGGCCGGCTCGTCCCAGAAGATGCTGCTCGGCGCCCTGTCCACCGCCGTCATGGTCCGGCTCGGCAAGACGCACGGGCCGTTCATGGTTGATATGCAGGCGTCCAACATCAAGCTGCGGGACCGCGCGGTGCGCATGGTGCAGCGGGTCAGCGGATGCGAGCCGGGCCGGGCCACGGAGGCGCTCGAGGCAGCCGGGTGGAGCACCAAGGTCGCGGTGGTCATGGTGCTCGGCGGCCTCACCGCCGAACGTGCCCGCGAGCTGCTCGCCGAGGGCGGCGACTCGGTGCGGGGCGCGCTCGGGATGGTGCGGTCGTGATCGTCGTCGGGGTGGGGTCGGGCACGAGCGTGGACGGCATCGACGTGGCGGCGCTGGACCTCGTGCTCGACGGCGACGTCGAGGTGGTCCGAGCCCGCCTGCTCGGCTCGGGCACGGTGCCCTTCGACCCCGCGCTGCGCGCCGAGGTGCTGGCGGCCTTCCCGCCCGGCCGGGTCGGGCTGCAGCAGGTATGCCGTCTCGACACCCGGCTGGGGCAGGCGTTCGCCGACGCGGTCGCCACGCTCGGCGTCGAGCTGGCCGGGCGGACCCCGGACCTCGTCGCCTCGCACGGGCAGACGCTCTTCCACGACGTCGTCGACGGCCGCGTCGCGGGAACCCTGCAGCTGGGCCAGCCCGCCTGGGTCGCCGAGCGCACGGGTGCCCCCGTCGTCTCCGACCTGCGGGTCGCCGACGTGGCGGCCGGCGGCCAGGGCGCACCCCTGGCCAGCACCTGGGACACGCTCTGGCTGGGAGGGCGGGGGCATACCTGCGCGGCGCTCAACCTGGGCGGCATCGCCAACGTCACCGTCGTGCCGGGAGGGCCCGGCGCGGCGCAGGGCGTGCGGGCCTTCGACACCGGCCCGGCCAACGCGCTCGTCGACGCGGTCGTCGCCCGGCTGACCGACGGTCAGCAGACGTACGACGTGGACGGCGCCGGCGCCGCGGCCGGAACGGTCGACGACGAGCTGCTGGCGGTGCTGCTGGCCGACGGCTACTACGCCCTGCCCGCGCCGAAGACGACGGGCAAGGAGCACTTCCACCTCGGGCACGTCGATGCCGCGCTCGCGACGCTGGGGCGGGAGGTCGCGGGCACCGACCTGCTGGCCACGCTCACCGAGCTGACCGTGCGCACGGTCGCCGAGGCGCTGCGCCCCTTCGCGCCGGGCGAGCTCGTCGTGAGCGGGGGAGGAGCGCGCAACCACACCCTGGTGCGAGGCCTCGAGCAGACGCTGCCCGAGGCGCGTGTCGTGACCAGCGAGGCGCACGGCATACCGGTCGACGCCAAGGAGGCGTGCCTCTTCGCGCTCCTGGGCTTCCTCACCTGGCACGGGCTCCCGGGCACCGTCGCGGGGGTCACCGGGGCCGCGCACGCGCGCCTCGCCGGGCGCATCACACCCGGTCACGCCCCGCTGCGCCTTCCCGAGCCCGCGGGGAGCGCCCCGACGCGGCTGGTGGTGGTGGGCTGATGGAGGTGGTGATCTGTGGTGACGTAGGGGAGATGGGCCGGCTCGCGGGTGACGTCGTGACCGGGCTGGTGCGCTCGCGCCCCGACGCCGTGCTCGGGGTGGCGACCGGCTCCAGCCCGCGCCCGGTGTATGCCGACCTCGTCGCCCGGGTGCGCGCCGGGACCCTCGACCTGTCCGGGGTGCGGACCTTCTCGCTGGACGAGTACGTCGGGCTGCCCGCGGACCACCCGTCCGCCTACCGCGCGGAGATCCGGCAGCAGCTGACCGACCCGGCCGGCATCCCGGAGGGGCAGGTGCACTCCCCGCCCGGGGACGCGGACGACCTGCCGGCGGCCGCGGCGGCCTACGAGCGGCTCATCGAGGACGCGGGCGGGATCGACGTGCAGCTGCTCGGGCTCGGCAGCGACGGGCACATCGCCTTCAACGAGCCGGGCTCCTCGCTGGCCAGCCGCACCCGCGTCAAGACCCTCACCCGGCGCACCCGGGAGGACAACGCCCGTTTCTTCGACGGCGACGTCGACGCGGTGCCGACGCACTGCCTCACGCAGGGTCTCGCCACCATCAGGGCGGCGCGGCACGTCGTGCTGCTGGCGGCGGGCGAGGGCAAGGCCCGGGCGGCGGCCGAGCTGGTCGAGGGCGCGGTCTCGGCGCGGTGGCCGGCGACCGTGCTGCAGTGGCACCCGCACGTCACCGTGCTGCTCGACGAGCCGGCAGCGAGCAGGCTCGAGCTCGCGGACTACTACCGGGAGACGTGGGCCCACAAGCCCGACTGGCAGGGGCTCTAGGCGGTCACCGGCTCAGACGCCGGAGCCCAGGATCAGCAGGGCGGCCGCGAAGAGCACCCCGGTGGTGAGCAGGATCACCGTCGTGTAGCCCAGGATGTCGCGGATCTTCAGGCCCGCGATGGCCAGCAGCGGCAGCGCCCAGAACGGCTGGATCATGTTGGTCCACTGGTCGCCGTAGGCCACGGCCATGATGGCGACCTCGGGGTCGACGCCCAGGCTGCTCGCGGCCTCCAGCAGCACCGGCCCCTGCACCGCGATCTGGCCGCCGCCGGAGGGGACGAAGAAGTTGACGATCCCCGCGGAGAGGAAGGCGAGCAGGCCGAACGTGGCGGGCGTGGAGACCGAGACCAGCGCCTCCGAGAGCACCGTGATGAGCCCGGTGCCGGCCATGATGCCCATGATCCCGGCATACAGCGGGAACTGCAGGAGGATCTCGCCGACGTTGGACGCGGCGCGCTGGGTCAGCTCGACGATCTCGAAGGGGTTGCGGACCAGCAGCAGGCACAGGGTGAGGAAGGTCCAGTTGACGATGTCGAGGGTGATCGAGCCGCCGCCGCTGAAGTGGACGACGAGGTATGCCAGCAGCAGCAGCCCGGGGACCAGCGTCAGCACGCGCGACGCGTCGAGGCGGTCCGCGGGCGTCGTGACGTCGTAGCGGATCTCGTCGTCGACCATCCGGTGCTCCGGCATCTCGACGATGCCGGCACCGTGCCGCGGTGCCATGAGCGCGATCGTCCCGGCGACGACGGCGACGGCCAGCACGGCGGTCACCATGTTCCAGGGCGAGAAGGTGGTCTCGGTGATGGGCAGCGGCTGGCCGAGCTGCTCGCTGACGAAGCTGTCCGGGGTGGCCGCGACGAGTGGCGCCGACCCCGAGTAGCCCATGTGCCACACCACCATCCCGGTGTAGCCGGCGGCGACGAGCAGCGGGAAGTGGCGGGGCTCGCCCCGGCGGCGCCCCTCGGCGGCGACCTCCTTGGCGAGCAGCGCACCGACGACCAGGCCGAGACCCCAGGTGAACAGCCCGGCGACGCAGGTGACCAGCGCGACGAAGACGTAGGGCATGACCCGGCCCCGCGGGACCGCGGCCAGCCGGCGCAGCCCGGCCCGGACCGGCCCGGTGTTGGCCAGGATGTAGCCCAGCAGCAGGATGAGCGCCATCTGCGTCATGAACGCCAGGAGACCGGCGAGCCCGTCGCCCCACGCGGTGAGGACGTCCACCGGGCCGGCGTCGGTGAGGCCGAGGGCCGCCACCATCACCACCACCGTCAGGACGATCGCGAAGACCAGGGCGGAGGGGATGAAGCGCTCGACGACGGAGTTCAGCGGGCCCATGGCTCGCTGCACGCCCGTGCGGTGCTGGGTCTGCGTCACTGGGTCGACCTTCGTGTCGGGGGCGGGGCTCGGCCGACGCTAGCGGACGATCACTGTCCCCCAGCGGATCTAGTCTCGCGACATGCGCCTGGAGAACATCGTCATGCAGGCCCGCGATCCGCAGGCCGCGGGCCGGTTCTGGTCGGCGGCACTGGGTCTGGTCGACCTGGGCCCCGGTGACCCGGACGACGACGAGGGCCGGCTGTCGCTCGGCGACGACGTGTGGCTCGACGTCTGCATCGAGCGGGTCGCCGAGCCCCCGCCCCCGGGGTGGCGGCTGCACCTGGACCTGCTGGGCGGTGCGCAGCAGCAGGAGGTCGTCGAGCGGCTCCTCGGCCTGGGCGCCACCCGCGCCGACATCGGGCAGGGCGAGGTGCCCTGGGTGGTGCTCGCCGACCCGGACGGGCACCCGTTCTGCGTCATGGAGGAGGGCGCGGCCTACTCCGGCACCGGGCCGGTCGCCGCGCTGCCGCTCGACAGCGCCGACCCGGAGCGGGACGCCGAGCTGTATGCCGCGCTCACCGGCTGGGTACCCGCCCGAGGTGTCGGGCCGGTCACCCTGCGGCACCCCAGCCTGCGCGGTCCGCTCCTCGAGCTCTGTCCGGAGCCCGGACCGAAGGTCCGGCAGAACCGCACGCACCTCGACGTCCGCCCGACGCCGGACGGGCCTGACCAGCGCGGCGTGGTCGAGCTCGCCCTGTCGCTGGGCGCCTCCCTCGCGGCCGATGACTGGGCGCAGGGGCACCCGTGGACGGTGATGCGCGACCCCTCCGGCAACGAGTTCTGCGTGCTGGCCGACAGCGAGGGCTGACCCGGCGCCGCGGAGGCCCGCGGTCGACCGCCCGGATCGATCAGAGGGCCAGCAGCCCGTCCACCACCTCGACGAGGTCGCCTCCCCGCACGTCCGCGGGGAGGAACACCTCACCGGGCTCGCCCTCGAGCCGGGAGCACCAGCCCGCGAGCGCGCCGGCCTTCGTGGCGCCGTGGCAGTCCCACGCGTGCACGGCCACCAGGGCCATCCGCTCCAGCGGGCAGTCGAGCGCGTCGGCGGCGTGGCGGTAAACCTCGGGTGCCGGCTTCCAGACCCCGACCGTGTCGCACGTGACGACCTCGTCGACGTACTGGTCCAGGCCAGCCCCCTCCAGGAACGAGCGCGTCTGGTCCGGGTCGCCGACCGTGAGACACCCCACGCGCACGCCGGCGTCGGAGAGTCGTCGCAGGGCCGGTACCGCGTCGAGGAAGGCGGGGACGGTCGCGAAGCCCTCGAGGACGTGGTCGATCTCGGCGTCGGTCATCGCCTGCTTGGTCTCGGTACGCAGGGCCTGCCGCGCGGTGGCGGTGAAGTCGGCGACGTCGCCGGCCAGGGTGAGCGCCATCGCGTCACGCTGGAATCGCATGAAGAACGGGCCCAGCACGGACCCGGGCTGCCCGACGGCCTCGAGCCGCTCGGCGAGGGGGTCCAGGTCGAGCAATGTCTCCAGGACGTCGAACACGACGGCGTCGACACGGTCGGTCATCGGAATGCCTCCTTCGCATGCAGGGGCGCCGGACGGCGCATCCTCCACGCTAGGGATGATCGGAGGAGGCGCACGGTGGAACGACACCCCAGCGCCCTCACAGGGGACCGAGCACCGAGCGGACGTCTGCCTGGAGGTCGAGGCTCTGGAGGACTCCCAGCAGCTGGCGCTCCTCGTAGCCGAAGTGGGACTCCATGACGGCATCGATCCCGTCGAGGTGGCGGACGAGCTCGGCCGGGCCGGAGCGGTGGTCCACCGCGTGCTGCAGCTCGGTGAGCAGGTGCGCGATCATCGAGTGGTCCTGCTGGAGGGCGCGGAGGGTCTGTCCCAGGTGGGGGTGGGCGGCTGCGATCGCGGGGAAGAGGTGACGGTCCTCGCCCTCGTGGTGCTGGGTGAGCGCCGCACAGAAGCCGCGGCAGAACATCAACAGGTCCCGGGTGGCGTCGGGGGCGGGGCCGCCGTCGTCGACGGCCTCACGGGTCACGCGCAGCGCCTCACGGAGGCGGTCGTGGACAGCCCGCATCTCCACGCTCCAGGCCACCAGCCTGGCCGACTCGCCCTCAGCCATACGAGGGCGACAGGGTGGACGAGGTCATCGTCACGTCCCTCCGACGTCCACGCCTCCATGCCTGACACGGTCTGCCACCAGCACGCGACGCTGTCCAGCAGGCTACCTGCGGAGCGAGGCGCGTGGAAGACCGTCGCTCGGGCGCAGCGCCAGGGCGACGACCCCGCTAGAGTCGGCCCATGGACGAGGCAAGGGTGCCCGTGCCCTTCGAGATCTACCAGGAGGGCGTCTACCTGCACGGCACCAAGGCCGACCTGGCGGTCGGCGACCTGCTGACGCCGCACCGGGAGTCGAACTTCGAGCCCGGCCGGGTCATGAACCACATCTACGTCACCGAGACGCTGGACGCCGCGACCTGGGGCGCCGAGCTGTCCGTCGGGGCGGGCCGGGGACACATCTACGTCGTCGAGCCGCTGGGGGCCCTCGAGGACGACCCCAACGTCACCGACAAGAGGTTCCCTGGCAACCCGACCCGATCGTTCCGGTCCGCCGAGCCGGTGCGTGTCGTCGCAGAGCTCCGCGACTGGGTGGGTCACTCTCCCGAGCAGGTGCAGGCCATGCGGGACGGCCTCGCGGCGATGCAGCGCGAGGGCAGGGCTCCGATCGACGACTGAGCGCCCGTCGGCGGTGCCCGGGGCTCATCAGGAGGCGGGCCGGGTCGCCTTCCCGTCGAGCCAGAGTGTGTCCGACTCGTCCCGGTGGGTGCCGGTGGTCCCGACGTGCTTGCTGCTGATGGTCGGTCCGTTCTTGATGACGTGCACCAGGGCCATGGCGTGGCCGCGTCCGAGCCCGTGCTGTTCCTTCCACCACGCGACGATGTCGCTCGTGCTCGTCTGCTCGTCGAAGCCACGGGCACGCGCCTGCTCGATCAGCTGACGTGGTGTCAGCCCCGTCTTCTCCTCGATCGTGTCGAGGTATGCCTGGAAGGACAAAGTTGCTCCTGTTCGCCTCTGTGCCCGTCGCCGACGAGCGTGTGGTGGTCTGACGACGGGCCAACGCACGACTCATCGGTCCGACGAACGACGTTCGGTTGTCGGGTCCCGAGAGCGGGCAGGCCAGCACCATGGGTTTGCCGGCCCGGGTCGTACCGCTGCGACACACTCAGCGATCGAGCGCCAGGCCTGTGCTCGCGAGGACGCCGACGACCACCTCGTCAACAGCCGGGACCGGGCGTGTGGACCGGGTCACGACGGCCGTGGTCTCGGCCAGACCAGGGGCATGGCCGCGGCGGCCGCGACGCCGAGTGCCCCGGCCAGCACCACGCCGGCACCCAGGAGCGCCGCCAGGGCGGTGACCGCGGCGGCGGCGAGGAGCTGCAGGCCCTTGCGCCAGCCGGCCTGCTCGGCCGTCGCTCGACCCTGGCCCAGGGTGGTCGGCAGGGCCGCGGCGAGTGCGACGACGGCCACGGACACGAGCAGGGCCAGGGGGCGCTGGTCCGTCTCCACCACGCGGCGCAGCGCACGCAGGAGCGCGAAGAGCGCGAGGAGGGCGGCCACCCACGCCACCCGCGACCTCGTCCAGGACATGACGCATGAGGCTACGCGCCACCCGTGGGACGGGACGCTCGGCGGTGGTTCGGGCCGCGGCGACGGGCCTCACCCACCCCGTCGGTCAGGGCGAGGTGGAGCCGACGAGGTCCGCGTCCAGGCTGATGTCCGAGGACGAGGACGAGGCCTGGTGGACCTCGACGGCCAGCGTGTTGGTGCCCGGCACCAGCAGCGCGGGGTCGAGGGTGAACGCCCGCAGCGCCCGCTCGGCCTGCCCGTCCCGGGTGGCCGAGGCCCGGGTGGTGGCGGTGACGGCGCCGCCGGGCATGTTGTCGCGCACCGCTTCGACGCCGTTGACGTAGACCACGGCGCCGTCGTCGACGACCATCGTCACGGTGAGGTCCTGCGGCACCGTGTCCACGGTGAATTGGGTGCGGAAGTACGTGGTGATGTACTTGCTCGACGCCGACGGTCCGAAGCCCACGACGGTGGCCTCGTCGCCGTCGCCATACCCGAACTCCGCGGACCCGGTCGCCCAGCCGCTGTCGTCGAAGGTCGATCCCTGCCACCCCGGGGCAAGGTTGCCGCGGTCCCAGTAGGTCCACGAGGCGGCGGACCCGTCGACGTAGGTCTGCTGGACGGTCGGGGGCGGCGCCGCGCCGCCGGTGAAGCGGACGAAGCCCTGGGCCGGTATGCCGCTCACGTTGGTGAACTCGCCGCCGGCGACGACCCCGGTGGCGGTCGCGTCGATCGCGAAGATGCCCCAGAAGTAGTTGAAGGTGGGTCGGAAGGCGAGGTCCACGACGCCGGTGCGCTCGTCGGCGACCAGCAGCTTGAGCCGGGTGTCGTCCTGGTAGCCGTCGTGGAAGCCGAAGTACACCTGGCCGTCGTGGTGGTCGATGGCCTGCACGTCGCCCATCGTGGTCTGCCGCCACCGGCGGACCCCGGTGGCGCTGTCCCACGCGGTCGCGCTGTTCGACCCCGCCGCCAGGGCGCCGAACAGCAGCGAACCGTCGTCGTTGAGGGCGAGGTCCAGGACAGGGCGGACGCTGGACTGGTAGGCCTGGGGACCGGCGGTCCCGGTCAGGCTGGACACGGCCGCGACCCCGGTCCGTGGCGCGCCGCCGGCCGAGCTGAAGTTGCCCGCGACGTACAGGACGTTCTGGGTGGGGTGCTTGATCAGTGAGGTCACCTTGGCATCGGCCCGGCCGACGAAGGCGGCGTCGACGGCACCTGTGGTGGCGAGCAGCTTGGCCACCCGCTGGCGCGCCACCCCGCCGATGGCGCCGAAGTCGCCGCCGGCATACACCCAGCCGTCCCGGACGTCGAGCCCCAGCACGCCCCCGTTGGCGTCGGCCCGGAAGGCGGGGTCGACGGCGCCGGTCGTCAGGCTGACCTTGGCCAGCCGGGCTCTCGAGACGCCGCGGATCTGCCCGAAGTGTCCACCCACGTAGAGCGCCGTCCCGTCGGTGGCCAGCGCCATGACGGTCGACCCGGCGTCGGCGATGAAGTCTCGACGCAGCGCACCGGTGGCGGCATCGAAGGCGGCCAGGTTGCGCCGGGCCACGGTCTCACCCCCGGGGCTGGTCGCCGTGGTGAACCGGCCCCCGACGTAGACGGTCGGACCGACGACGAGCACCGCGGAGACCTTGCCGTTGACCCGCCACGAAGGGGAGGGGACCTGGGAGGGCGTGGCCGCCGTCGCCGCATGGGGAAGGCCCAGGACCAGGACGAGCGCGCAGATCATGATCCGTGCGAGGAAGAAGCGGCGCCGACCCACCATGGCCCGTCCGTTCGTGAGAGGTGCTCTCATCGTCCGCCCGCCGGGGGCTGGCGTCAAGGATGCCGCGCGAGTCTTCGTCGCCCCGCGCGACGTGGCGGTGCCGCGGACCGCCGGGCGACCGACCTTCAGCCCTGGCGGGCGTAGACGATGATGTTGTCGTCGTAGTGGCCGGTGGTGTCGGAGAAGGTGCCGCCGCAGGTGATGAGGCGCAGCTCGGGGCCGGTGGTGTTGCCGTAGACCTGGGTGGTGGGGAAGGTGTCCTTGGGGTACTGCTGCAGGTCGTAGATCTCGAAGGTCGCGGTGGTGCCGTCGGCGCGGGAGACCTCGACGGTG
>NZ_SDVA01000027.1 GCF_004153545.1 Serinicoccus sediminis
TCGCGGGTGGAGGAGCTCGAGGGCGAGGTCGCCGGCCATACCTCCCGCAGTGCCGACGACGAGGTCTCCGAGCGGGTGCAGCGCGAGCAGCACCAGGTCGACCTCATCCGCGCCGAGCGCCGCGAGCCCGTCACCGAGCCCCCGGAGGGCCCGCCCCGGCCCGCCCGGCCCACGGCCGCCGCCCGCGAGGCCGACCACCGGGCCGCGGCCGCCGCGGCCGCCGCCCCGGCACCGGCGACACCGGCCCCGATCGCGCGGTCGTAGGTCGACCGGGCGGCTGCGGAGACCGGCTCGTCCGCGCGGGCGGCGTTGAGGTCGGCGCGGAACGCCGCGGCGTCCTGGTAGCGCTCCTCCGGCTTCTTCTCCAGCGCGTGCAGGGTGATGGCGTCCAGGGCCTCGGGGAGCCGCGCCGCGTGGGTCGAGGGCGCCTTGGGCGGCTCACCCAGGTGCTGGTAGACCAGCGAGACGGGGTCGCCCTGGAAGGGCGTGCGCCCGGTGAGCAGCTCGTAGAGCAGGCACCCGACGGAGTAGAGGTCGGAGCGGCCGTCGACGTCCAGGCCCTGGGCCTGCTCCGGGGAGAGGTAGCGCGCGGTGCCCATGACGGCCTGCGTCTGGGTCATCGTCGCCGCGGTGTCGGCGATGGCCCGGGCGATGCCGAAGTCCATGACCTTGACGGCGCCGCCGTCGGTGACCATGACGTTGGCGGGCTTGATGTCCCGGTGGACCAGGCCGCGCTCGTGGGCGTACTCCAGCGCGGCGAGGACCGCGGCGGTGATGCGGGCCGCCTCGTCGGGGTCCAGGGTGCGCCGCTCGTTGAGCAGCTCGCGCAGCGTCCGGCCCTCGACGAGCTCCATGACGATGTAGGGCACCTGCACCGTCGCGCCCCCGGACTCGGTCACCGCCTCCTCACCGGAGTCGAAGACCCCCACGATGGAGGGGTGGGACAGGCCGGCGGCCGACTGCGCCTCACGCCGGAAGCGCGCGAGGAAGGAGGAGTCCCGCGCCAGGTCGGTGCGGAGCACCTTGATGGCGACCGGCCGCCCGAGCCGCAGGTCGTGGCCGACGTGCACGTCCGCCATACCGCCGCGGCCGATGAGGTCCCCCAGCTCGTACCGTCCCCCCAGCACCCGGTCGGGAGCCGGCGAGCCGTCCGGGCGCGCCGTGGCCTCGGTGGGGTCCTCGCTCATCGTTGCACTCCTGCGTCGAGCATGGCCCGGGCGATCGGGGCGGCGACCTGGCCGCCGGTCTCCCCGGCCCAGTTGTCGGTGGCCGACTCGACGATGACCGCGACGGCGATCTGCGGGTCGTCGGCGGGCGCGAACCCGGTGAACCAGGCGTGCGCGGCGCCGCTGTCGCCGAACTCGGCGGTGCCGGTCTTGCCCGCCACCGGCACGTCCGGCAGGGCGGCGGCCTGGCCCGACCCCTGCTGCACGACGAGCTCCATCATGTCGGTGAGCTCGTCCGCGGTCTGGCCGGAGACCGCCCGTGCACGGGTGCGCGGCTCGGCGGACTCGATGACCTCCAGGTCGGAGTTGCGCACCTCCTCCACGAGGTATGGCGTCATCACCACGCCCTCGTTGGCGATCGCCGCCGAGATCATCGCCACCTGCATCGGCGTCTCCCGGACCTCGAACTGGCCGATGCCGGTCAGCGCCAGCTGGGCGTCGTCGAGCTCGTCCGGGTAGATCGAAGGAGTGACGCTCATCGGGACCTCGAGCGGTTCACCGAACCCGAAGGCCTCGGCCTGCTCCCGGATGGCGTCGTCGCCCAGCTCCCCGGCCAGCCAGGCGAAGGAGGTGTTGCAGGAGACCTGGACCGACTCGGCGAGGGTCGGGCGGTCCTCCGGATCGCAGGCGGCGCCGCCGAAGTTGGGCAACGTGGTCTCCGTGCCGGGCAGGGTGTAGGTCAGGCCGCCCTCCAGCTCGGTGTCCGGCTCGTACTCCCCCGACTCCAGCGCCGCCGCGGCGAGCACGAGCTTGAAGGTCGAGCCGGGCGGGTAGAGGTCGCCCCCGATGGCCCGGTTGGTCAACGGGGAGGCCGGGTCCTCGACGAGCGCGGTGTAGGCCTCGTCGACCGCGCTGAGCCGGTGGCTGGAGAGCGCGTTGGGGTCGAAACCGGGACGGCTGACCATGGCCAGGATCTCTCCGGTGCGCGGGTCCAGGGCCACCGCGGCCCCGCGGCGCTCGCCGAGGGCCTCCACCGCCGCCGCCTGGACGGCGGGGTCGATGGTGAGCTCCAGGCTGGCCCCCGAGGCGGGCTTGCCGGTGACGACGTCGGACAGCCGCTGGTAGAAGAGGCTGTCGTCGGTGCCGGCGAGCAGCGAGTCCTCCGCGCGCTCCAGGCCCAGCCCCGCGCCGTAGGTGAAGGAGTAGTAGCCGGTGACGTGGGCGTACCGGGACGGCTGCTGGTAGCGGCGCAGCCACTCCAGCTCGTCGTCGGTCGGCTCCGAGGAGGCGATGGGGGTGCCGTCGACGAGGATGGCCCCGCGGTCGCGGCTGTAGTTCTCGATGAGGGTGCGCCGGTTGCCGGCGCGATCGCGCAGGTCGTCGGCCTGCACGAACTGGATCCACGTGGTCGACAGCAGCAGCGCGGTGAACATCGCGAAGACGACGAGCGCGAGCCGACGGACAGGGGTGTTCATCGCAGGGCCTCCGCCCGCTCGGCGGCGTCGATGCTGGGGTCCTGGCGGCGCTCGGAGATCGGGCGCCGGGCGGCGTCGCTGATCCGCAGCAGGAGCGCCACGATGATCCAGTTGGCCAGCAGCGACGAACCGCCGGCGGACAGGAACGGCGTGGTGAGACCGGTCAGCGGGATGACCCGGGTGATGCCGCCGACGATGACGAAGACCTGCAGCGCCACGGTGAAGGACAGCCCGACGGCCAGCAGCTTGCCGAAGCCGTCACGCGACCCGATCGCGGTGCGCAGCCCACGCTCCACGAGCAGGGCATACAGCATGAGGAGGGCGAACAGCCCCACCATCCCGAGCTCCTCCCCGAAGCTGGCGACGATGTAGTCGCTGTTGGCGTAGTAGGTGATGTAGGGGTAGCCGTTGCCGAGGCCGGCGCCGAAGATGCCGCCGTGGGCCAGGCCCATCAGCCCCTTGGCCACCTGGTCGGACTGGTCGGGGGCGAACGGGTCCAGCCACAGGGTGACCCGGCTCTGCACGTGGCTGAACAGCCGCCAGGCCAGCACGGCGCCGGAGGCGAAGAGGGTGAGGCCGATGACGATCCAGCTGGTGCGCTCGGTCGCGACGTAGAGCATGGCGACGAAGAGCCCGAAGAAGAGCAGCGAGGAGCCGAGGTCGCGCTGCAGCACGAGGATGAGCACCGAGAGGGACCAGGCGACGAGGATCGGCCCGAGGTCGCGGGCCCGCGGGAACTGCAGGCCGAGGACGCGCCGTCCGACCAGCGACAGGGCGTCCCGGGTGGAGACGAGGTAGCCGGCGAAGAAGACGGCCACCGCGATCTTGGCCAGCTCGCCCGGCTGGAAGCTGAACGGCCCGATGCGGATCCACAGCCGCGAGCCGTTCACCGTCTCCCCGATGACCGGCAGCATCGGCAGCAGCAGCAGGACGAAGCCGAGGGCCATGGCGATGTAGGTGTAGCGGCGCAGCACCCGGTGGTCGCGCAGCAGCACCAGCACGACCGCGGCCATCGCCATGGCCAGCCCGGTCCAGATGAGCTGCCGGCTCGCCACCCCGGAGGTCCCGAGCTGGCCGGGCACGAGGTCGATGCGGTGGATCATCACCAGGCCCAGCCCGTTGAGCAGCGTCGCCAGCGGGAGGAGGAGGGGGTCGGCATACCGGGCGCGCAGGCGCAGGACGAGGTGCAGCCCACCGGCGAGGGCGGCGAAGACGGCGACGTGCCACCAGACGTGGGTGGGCAGCTCGCCGACGACGGTGAGGTTGACGGCGACGTAGGCCAGGGCGACGATCCCGACCGCGAGCACGAGCAGCAGCAGCTCGATGGTCCGACCGCTGCGGACCGTGAGGCTGGTGACGGTCGAGGGGGTGGGGCTGGTGGCGGTCACGGGCATCCCTCCGGCCAGACGACCGTCGCCGTCGGGCGCGCGTCGTCGGCGCCGGTCGGTGCGACGTCCGAGGTGTCTCCGGCCGATCCGCCCAGGGCGCCGCTACCGGCCGCGAGGGAGTCGCGCAGCAGGTCGTCCAGGGGGGAGCCGGGACCCGGCTCGGCACGACCGGCGGTGGCCTCGGCGAGGCTGTCGGCGGTGGTCGTCGCCATGTCGTCCGGGACCTGCGTGGTGGTGGACCCGTCGGGCAGCAGGACGGTGGGCACGCAGGCCGCCGGGGTCAGCGCACGGAGGTCGGCGACGATGCGGTCGGCGCCCTCGCGTCCGTCCGCGGACAGGGTGTCCTGCACCCGCGTCCGGTAGTAGTCGGGCAGGTCCTCGACGAGCACCTCGGTCTGCTCCTCGGCGGTGGACAGGCGCAGCGGCCCGACGTCCTGGGAGATGCCGCGGTAGATCGTCACCCTCCCGTCCTGCTCGCCGACGAAGTACTGCTGCTGGCTCCACGTCCAGGCCGCCCAGCCGCCGGCGACGAGCACCACGGCGACCGCGACCCCGATCCCGACGCGACGCAGCCAGCGGACCCAGGGGCGGGACTGCTCCTCGGCGAGGACCGGCGCCTCGGCGATCTCCGAGGTGCCCGCGGCCTCCCGGGACAGCGCCGCCGCCTTCTCGGCGGGGCTGAGGTGGCTCAGGGGTCGGGTGCCCCGGCGCTCGCTGGCGGCCCCCACCACCTGCGGCTTGCTCGTGCCCTCGCCGGGCGACACGGCGTCGGCGACGATGACGCTCACGTTGTCGCGGGTGGAGGCGCGCAGCGCGGTGTGCACCAGCGCGTCCGCGACCTGGCCCGGGGTCCGGCCGGGCTCGGCGAGGATCTCGGTGACGACCTCGGTGGAGACGTAGTCGGTGAGCCCGTCGCTGCACAGCAGCACGCGGTCCCCCTCGCGCAGCTCGCGCAGCGACAGGTCGGGGTGGTCCTCCGGGCGGCCGGTGAAGACCCGGGTCACGAGGGAGCGCTGCGGGTGGTGCTGCGCCTCCTCCTGGCTGATCCGGCCCTCGTCCAGCAGCTTCTGAACGAAGGAGTGGTCGGTGGTGATCTGCGTGAGCCGGCCCGCACGCAGGAGGTAGGCCCGGGAGTCGCCGATGTTGGCGACCGCCAGCTTGCTGTCGACCCGGAGCATGGCGATGCACGTGGTGCCCATGCCGTCGGAGTCGGGGTAGACCTCCATCACGTCGGCGAGCCGGTTGTTGGCCTCCTCCAGCGCGTGCTCCAGGATGTCGAGGGCGTCGTCCGCGCCGTGCGACTCGCCGTCGAGGTGCACGAGCTCGCCCACCACGAGGGAGGACGCGACGTCGCCCGCGGCGTGCCCACCCATCCCGTCGCAGAGCACCAGCAGCTCGGGACCGGCATACGCGGAGTCCTCGTTGCGGGACTTGCTGCCGAGACCGATGTTGGTGCGCGCGGCGTAGCGCAGGGCGACGGCCATGTTCAACGACGCAGCTCGAGGACGGTCTGGCCGATCCGGATCTGCGCGCCCGGGTCCAGCCGCGCCCCGGTCGCGATGCGCTGGCCGTTGACCTCGGTGCCGTTGGTGGAGCCGAGGTCGTCGGCGTACCACGCGTCGGCTCCGGGGTAGATCCGCAGGTGGCGGCCGGAGGCGTAGTCGTCGGTGAGGACGAGCGAGCACTCCGGGTTGCGGCCGACCAGGACCCCGGCGTCGTGCAGCGGCACCGAGGTGCCGCGCAGCCGTCCCTCGGTGACGACGAGGTGGGTGGGGGTGTTGCGTCGCTGCTTGCGGTCCGAGCGCGACTCCGGCTTGCGGGTCGGCCCGGCGTTGCGGGTGAGGACCCGGGTGCCGTAGAGGTCTCCGCGCAGCGCGCCGACCACGGCGACGACGAACGCCCAGAGCAGCACGACCACGCCGAGCCGGAGCAGGTTGAGGGTCAGCTCACCCATCAACCCTCCAGCTGGACCGTGATGTGCGTGCGTCCCAGGGTGATGCGGTCGCCGGAGCGCAACTCCTCGCTGCCGACCTGCTCGCCGTTGAGGTAGGTGCCGTTGGTGGAGTTGAGGTCGCGCAGGATGACCTGCAGGTGCGGCCCGTCGTGGCTGATCCGGATCTCGGCGTGCCGTCGGGAGGCGCCCGGGTCGTCGACGACGAGGGTGCAGTCCTCACCGCGACCGAGGGTGGTCACGGCGGTCGTCAGCGGCACGTGCCGCCCGTCGATCGTCAGCGAGGGCCCGGAGCGGCGACGCTGGCGGGGGCGCTCCTCGGTGGGGCGGCGGTATGCCGACCGCTCGTAGGCGTCGGCGTCCCGGTCGTGGTCACGGGGGTCCGGCGCGGACCGACGGGCGTCCGCCTCCCGCCGCTCGCGCTCCTCGGCCTCGCGTCGCCGACGCTCCTCCCCCTCCCGGCGCTCGTCGCGCTCCTGCTGGGCCCGGGCGAACTCGCGGGCCCCCCCGCGCTGGCCCTGACGGCCGTCCTTGGCCGTCGGGCGGACCCGGAAGATGCCGGTCTCGAGCTCCTCGCCGGAGACGAGGCGGACCTCGAACGGGCCGGGAGCGACATACCGCTGGGCGTCGGCGTGGTCCTCGGCGGCGGCGACGAGCTCGTCGGTCAGGGCGTGCTCGTAGGACGCCAGCCGCTCGTAGTCGGACTCGGCCAGCTCGACGGTGAAGACGTTGGGGACCATGGTGCGGCCGGGGCCGAGCACGGCCGCCCGGTCGTCCATGGCGCCGCGCATGGCGGAGGCGATCTCGACCGGCTGCACCTCGGCCTTGAAGACCTTGGCGAAGGGCTGCTTGACGGCTCGCTCGAGACCACGCTCGAGCCTGTCGAACACACCCACGTCCTGCTCCTCGGTCTCGTCACGGCACTGGCTGGCGCCTCGATGGTATCTGCCGCGGGTGGGAGGAGCCTGGAGGCTGGGGGGTGCGGGGACGTGCGCGGTTCCTGTCCTGCGGGGTCGCGGTGGCCTCGGCGATTGGGGGCGCACGTGCCCCCCGTGCTAATCTTGCTCGGCACTCGCGCGAGTGGCGGAATAGGCAGACGCGCACGGTTCAGGTCCGTGTGCCCGCAAGGGCGTGGGGGTTCAACTCCCCCCTCGCGCACACCGGAAGAGCCCCAGTGATCCACGATCACTGGGGCTCTTCGCTGTCCTGGGTGCAGCACGTCCGGTCCTGAGCCCTGGTCCCAGGAGTCACAGCAGTCGCAGGGTGCGGGGACATGTCCGGACCACGGCGTCATATCCCCGTCCTCCGGGAACGTCCCCGCAAGGTGGGGCTCCCTGGGCTCGTGGGGCTTGTGCGACCGGCCTCACCGTCACGACGGGCACCGGGCTCGGGCAGCCGGCCGACCCTGTCGGGCGTCAGGCCTCGTGCGTCACGACGCCGCCCTGGAGCACCATCCGCAGCTGGGCCGCGGGGTCGGCCAGCACCTGGGCGTCCTCCAGGGGGTTGCTGCGCCACAGCGCCAGGTCGGCGGTCGCGCCCTCCGCCACGGTGCCCAGCGTCCCCGGCCGGCCCAGCAGGTCGGCCCCCACGAGCGTGGCCGAGCGCAGGATGTCCTGCGGCTGCTGGACCTGGGCGCGGATGGCGAACTCCTGGCTCTGGTGGCGGTGCATGGCACCCAGCAGGTCGGTGCCGAGGGCGATCTTGACCCCGCCCGTGGTCGCCAGGTCCAGCGCGTGCAGCCCGGCCTCCAGCACGTCGCCGACCTTGGCCTGGCTGGCCTCGGGCAGCCCGGCCTCGGCGCCCTCCTTGCTCAGGTAGTCGTAGGTCACGAGGGTGGGGACGAGGAAGGCGTCGTGCTCGCGGAACAGCTCGACGCTCGAGGCGTCGATGAGGTTGCCGTGCTCGATGCACCGCAGGCCCAGCTGCAGCCCGCGGTTGACGGCGCGCGCGGTGTAGGCGTGCCCGGTGACGTAGCGGTTGGCGTTGGACGCCTCCTCGACGACGGCCTCGATCTCGTCCACGGAGAACTGCAGCGAGTCGACCCGGTCGGTCGGGGAGGCCACGCCCCCGGAGAGCATGATCTTGACGTGGTCGGCGCCGGTGCGCAGCTGGTTGCGGGCAGCCCGGCGGACCTCGTCGACCCCGTCGCAGAGGGTGCCGATGTTGGGGCAGCAGACGTGGTTGTCGACGACCTGGCGGCCGGCGCTGCGCAGGTCCGCGTGCCCGCCGCTGGGCGACAGCGCCTTGCCGCCGAAGAAGACGGTGGGCCCGGCCCACAGACCGTCCGCGACCGCGGCTGCCACGCCGTGGTCCGCGCCACCGACGTCGCGCACCGAGGTGAAGCCGCGCTCGAGCATCCCCCGCAGGATGCCCTGGGTCTGGGCCGCGACGTAGAAGGGGGAGAACTCCGCCTGCGCCGCGAGGTCGGCCGTCCCGGCGGTGACGTGGACGTGCGCGTCGATGAGGCCGGGGCTGACGAACAGGCCCGTGGCGTCGATGGTCGTGGCCGACCGGGGCGTCGTGACCTCGGTCCCCACCTCCGTGACGACCCCGTCGTTGATGACGACGTCGGCGCGGACGCTCTCCCCGGACGCCACGTCGCAGACGGTGCCCCCCTGCAGGACGACGGTATGCGTTTCCACTCCTGGTCTCCTCTCACGAGCCGGTCCTTCTCACCCTCGCACATCCGGGCAAGGAATGTTGCAGTATGGACCCATGACGGGGACCGAGCTGCCAGCCTGGGTGTCGGCACGGCTGGGCGACCGCTCCCCCGGCCGGGGGGTGCGGGAGGTGCTGCGGGCGCTGGGCTCCCACCCGCGGCAGATGTCCTACGCCTCCGTCCAGGACGCCGCCGGCGTCGCCGAGGTCAACCCCGCCACGGTGGTGAGGGCAGCCCAGTTCATCGGGTTCACCGGGTGGCCGCAGCTGCGGGCGGAGGTCCGCTCGCGCTACCTGTCGCTGCTCTCGGCCTCGGAGGTGCTGCAGGAGCACGGGGAGCCGGGCGGCGTCGGCGGTGACGCCGTGCGCCAGGACCTGCACAACCTGCACGACCTGGCCTCGCTCGTCGACGAGGACCAGCTCGCACGGGTGGCCGGCATCATCGCCCGTGCCGCGACCACGCTCGTCGTGGGCTCGGGCAGCTTCGCCGCCCCCGGTCTGCAGCTGGCCCACCTCGCCCAGACCATCGGGCACGACGTGCGGCTGGAGCGCTCGGGCGGCACCACCCTGCTCAACGCCTTCGGCCTGCTGGGCGAGGGGGACGCCCTGATCCTCTTCCACCTCTGGCGCACCCCTGGTGACCTCCTGCGGATCGCCGGCCTCGCGCACGAGCGGGGCGTGCGCCTGGTCGTCATCGGCGACCACGCCCGCCCGGGCATCACCACGCTGGCCGACGAGTTCGTGCTGGTCCCGAGCGAGGGGGCCAGCATGTTCCCCTCGCTGGTGCCCACGATCACCGTCGTGCAGGCCGTCGTCGCCGCCCTCGTGGCCGCCGACCCGCAGGCCGCGAGCAGGGCCGCGGACGCCGCCGACGAGCTCTGGCGGGCCTTCGACCTCTTCCCGACGGACCGCGACGGACTGCTTCCCGAAGTGCAATAGATGTTGCAATCCGGGCCCAGGGACGATTCGATGGGGGGTGCCGCCGGTCCCGGTGGTCCTACCCGCACCGCGAGAGGTCCCTCATGCAGCCCGTGCACGTGACCATCCTGGTCCTCTACCTGGCCCTGATGGTCGGCATCGGCGTCTGGTTCAGCCGGCGCAAGTACACCGCGACCGGGGACGACTTCCTCTTCGCCGGTCGCAGCCTGCCCAAGCCCGTGATGATCGGCACCCTGCTGGCCACCTGGGTCGGGTCCGGGACGATCATCGGCGGGGCGAGCTTCGCCTACACCTACGGTCCGCTGGCCTCCATCTTCTTCATGGCGGGCACCCCCGTGGGCATCGTCGTGCTCTACTTCATCGCCAAACGGGTCCGCCGCTCGGCCGCCCACACCGTGCCCGAGCTGCTCGAGCGCAAGTACGGCGTCGCCGTCCGGATCATCGCGGCCCTCATCACCATCCTCGCCTACATCGGCATCACCGCCTACCAGTTCACCGGCGGCGGCTACATCATCAGCGTCATCACGCCGCTCTCCCCGCAGGGCGGCGCGATCCTCGTGGCGGTCATCATCACCCTGCTGGCCGTGGGCGGGGGCCTGCGCTCGGTGGCCTGGAGCGACTTCGTGTCCGCCATCGTCATCGTGGTGAGCCTGTTCGTCGCGCTGCCGATCATCCTGGGCGGCGACATCGGCGGGTGGGACGCCTACTGGCAGGGGATGCCGGAGACGCATACGACCCTCTCCGGCGGCCTCCCGGCCCTGGCGCTCCTCGGCTACTTCCTGCCGCTCTTCCTGCTCATCCTGGCCGACCAGAACATGTACCAGCGGCTCGGCGCGGCCCGCACCGAGGAGGACGCCAAGCAGGCCACCCGCGGCTTCTTCTTCACCAGCTTCCTCGTCACCGTGCCCGTGGCGCTGCTCGGGTCCGCGGCCGTGGTCCTCATGCCGGACATCCAGCCGGACACCGCCATCCTCTCGCTCGCCGGAGAGGGCTACCTCCCGGTGGTCATCGGCGGTCTGCTGCTGGGCGGGGCGCTGGCGTTCATCATCACCACCGGCTCCTCGTTCCTGCTCTCGGGTGCCGGCAACGTCGTCTACGACGCGGTGCAGCGGATGCTGGGCGTCGAGCTCGACGACAGCGGGCGGCTGCGGGTGCACCGTCTCGCGGTCCTCGGCATCGCGCTCATCGCCTACGTCCTGGGCCGCTTCTTCCCCACCGTGCTGGAGCTGCAGCTCTACTCCTACACCGTCTACGGCGTCGCCCTCGCACCGCCGGTCCTGGCGATCTTCTTCTGGCCGCGGGCGACCAAGTGGGGGGCGATCGCCTCGATGAGCGTCGCCGTCGTGCTCACCATCACCTGGGAGCAGCTGGGCCAGCCCGGCGACGTCAACTCGGTGCTGGTGTCGCTGCCCGCCACCTTGATCACGCTCGTGGTGGTCAGCCTGCTCACCCCCGGGTCCCGGCGCACGGTCGAGGACCAGCCGCTCGAGGCCGCCGAGGGTGAGGTGCGGTGATGCGGCTGCAGGACTACCGCGCGCTGAGCTTCGACGTCTACGGCACGCTCATCGACTGGGAGGCCGGCATCGGGGGCGTGCTCGTGCCCTGGGCGCAGCAGGCGGGGCTGGAGCTCGACCAGGAGTCGCTGCTGCGCGAGTATGCCCGGCACGAGGCCGCCGTGGCGCGGGAGCACCCGCGCGCGCTCTACCCGGAGGTCCTCGCGCAGGCCTTCGCCCGCACCGGGCGGGCGCTGGGCGCCCCGGTGGACGAGGGGTGGCGGCAGCACCTGGGCGGCTCCGTGCCCGACTGGCCCGCCTTCGAGGACTCCGCGGAGGCGCTCGCCTCGCTGGCCGAGCACTTCTCGCTCATCATCCTGTCCAACGTGCACCGGGACGGCTTCGCCGCCAGCAACCGCCGGTTGCACATGACGCCGGCGGCCGTGGTCACGGCGCAGGACGTCGGGGCCTACAAGCCCGCCGACCCGCACTTCCTCGCGCTGGACGCCACGCTGCGCGACCTGGGGGTGGCCCGCGAGGAGCACCTGCACGTCGCGCAGAGCCTCTTCCACGACCACGCGCCCGCGGCCCGGCGCGGGATCGACTCGGTGTGGATCAACCGCCGCCACGCGAGCCCCGGCTGGGGCGCGACGCCCGAGCCGCAGGACCGGTGGAGCTACCTCGCGGAGTACCCGTCCATGGCCGCCTTCGCCGAGGCCGTGCGGGACGACCAGCACATCTGAGCGCCCCGCGGGTGGACCGGCGACCCGCAGCTGTGTGGTCCCCGATACCCCTCACCCGGGCAGGTCGGGCTCACGGTGCTCGCCGAAGCGGTCCCAGTCGCCGAAGGTGATGATCGGGACCCAGTGCGCCGAGACGTCCACCCCGGTGAACTCCTCGACCTTGGCCGCCGGCCGACCCCGGACGGCGGCGTAGGAACGGGCTCGCCCGTCGGGCTGGAAGAGGAAGGACGTGTGCGCCGTGGAACCGCGGAGCGACAGCCACCGGTCCTGGCCGTCCGGGTAGACCGTGACCACGACCTCCCGGAGGAAGAGGCTCCCAGGGCGACCGGCGTCCTCGTCGAAGTGGTACCTCTTCACCCTCGAGCCGAACGCGTCGTAGAACTCGGCCCCCACGTACATCCCGTCCGGGTCGATCAGGAGGGTGTAGTCCGGCACGACGCCCCCGGCGGGGTCGGCGACCTTGCTCACCGAGAAGGACGGACCGTCGGTGAAGCGAGCCCGCGCCTGCTGCTCGGTGATCTCCTGGATCGGTCTGCGCAGGACCCCGTGCCAGCTGCGCCCGTACCGGTAACTCATGTCGTCCTCCACCCTGACGCGGTCGTCCCCCACCATCCCCGCCTCCTCGTCCGCAGACGTGCGGACACGCCAGCAGTATGCCCCCGAGGGGCGCTGGGTTCAGCCGCCCGAGCCGGAGTAGAGCAGGTCCGCGTAGTCGGGGTGCCGGTCGATCCACCCCTTGACGAACGGGCAGATGGGCAGGACCGTGCGGGTGCCCTGGTCCCGGACGTCGTCGAGGGCGTACCGGGCGAGCGCGCTGCCGACCCCCTTGCCCTCCGCCGCCGGCTCGACCTCGGTGTGCGTGAACACGACGAGGATGTCGGTCAGCTGGTACTCCGCGAAGCCCACGAGGTCGCCGTCGAGACGGGCCTCGTACCTCGCCTGGTCGTCGTTGCGGGTCACCTGGACGTCGGCCATACCCCAGCCTCTCGCGCCCGACGCCCGACGTCCACACGGCCGCCGACGACGAGGGCGGGTCGGAGACGGACGACGAGCCGGTATGACGTGCCCCACCGGGGGTAGGGTGCGGCCGAGGTCTCCCCACACCGACGTGCCGCTGGCCATCGGCCACGGCGCCACCAGCTCTCAGCCCAGCACCGTCGCGGCGATGCTGCGGCTGCTCGACGCCCGGCCCGGCCAGCGGGTGCTCGACGTGGGGGCCGGGTCCGGCTGGACGACCGCGCTGCTGGCCCGGCTGGTCGGTGAGACCGGCTCGGTCGTGGGGGTGGAGCTGGAACCCGAGCTCGCCGCCGACGCGTCCGGGAGGGTGCGGGAGGGCGGCTTCTCCTGGGCGCAGGTGCACACCGCGGTGCCAGGTGTGCTGGGGTGGCCGGACGGCGCGCCCTACGACCGCATCCTCGTCTCGGCCATGGCCACCGGGTGGCCGGAGGAGCTCGCCGTCCAGCTGGCCGACGGTGGCCGCCTGCTGGTGCCGCTGGACGGCCGCCACGTGCTGGCCCGGCGCCGCGGGGCACGCGTCCACCGTCAGGCGGCGCCGGGGTGGTACCGCTTCGTCCCGCTGCGGTAGGTCCCGTCCCCGGACCTGGCGGGTGGCGGTCTCGCACCGGGCGGCCCCGCCGGCCGGCGTCCACCATGGCAGCGGCACGGGAGCCCGAGATCCGGCGGTGCGTCGGCCGCGTGTGCTTGCATGGGCCGCATGTCAACGACGACACGGACCCTCCTGGCCGCCACCAGCACCCTCGCCCTGGGTGTCACCCTCGCCGCCAGCCCCACCCAGGCCGCGAGCGCCGACGGCGACTACGTCGCCCTCGGTGACAGCTTCTCCGCCGGGACGGGCACGTTCGCCCGCACCGACTCCTGCTACCGGTCGCCCTTCGGCTACCCCGCCCTCCTCGCGGGCCAGCAGGGCCTCACCCTCGACTACCAGGCGTGCTCGGGCGCCGACACGACGGACGTCCTCACCGACCAGGTCGGCGCGCTCGACGCGGGCACCGACCGGGTCTCGATGACCATCGGCGGCAACGACGTCGGCTTCGCCGACGTGCTGACCGAGTGCGCCCTCCCGGGCTGGATCAGCGACTGCGACGGTGAGATCGACGGCAGCCTGCGGACCCTGCGGACCGTGCTGCCAGGACGCCTGGACCAGGTCTACGGCGAGATCGCCGGCCGGGCCCCGAACGCCGAGGTGGCCGTCGCCGGGTACCCCTACCTCTTCAACGGGCGAGACTGCTCCTGGCTCACCTTCTTCTCCGGCCGGGAGATGGCGCGGCTCAACGCCGGCACCGCGGAGCTGGACCAGCTCATCAGTGCCCGGTCCACCGCTGCGGGCTTCACCTACGTCGAGGTGCGCGACGACTTCGCCGGCCATGCCGTGTGCGACGCGCAGGCGTGGATCAACAACCTGACCTTCCCGGTCGACGAGTCCTTCCACCCGGACCGCGCCGGCAACCGTGCCTACGCCGCGGCGGTCGCCCCGGCGCTGGGACTCGCTGCGGCGCCGGTCCGCAGCCTCGCGCAGCCGCCGGCCCCGCCGGCACCTGAGCCGTCGGTCCGGGCCCAGGCGGCCGTGGTGCTCGACATGGACCTCACCAGCACGGCCCACCTGCGCGAGGCGCGGGCCGCCGGGGTGAACCCCGGCGAGGTCAGGCGGGCGGTCGCCAAGCTGCGCAGCGGCAACGAGCGGGTGGTGCGCGAGGGGCTGGCCGAGCTGCAGGCGCTGGACGCCGAGCACGCGGCCGACCCCGCCTCCCGGGGCTGACCGACAAGCCCGGCGGGCCCGGGGCCTGCCATGCTGGGCGCATGCGCAACGTGCTCGGATCACCGCTGGAGGAGTGCGGGGTGGACCCGGTCACCGGCTTCACCCGCTCCGGGCACTGCGAGGTGACGCCCGCCGACACGGGCGTCCACGGGATCTGCTCGGTCATGACCGAGGAGTTCCTCGCCCACCAGTTCTCGGCGGGCAACGACCTGCTGACGCCGCGGCCGTCCTGGGGCTTCCCCGGCCTCCGGCCCGGGGACCGCTGGTGCGTGGTGGCCCTGCGGTGGCTCCAGGCCCAACAGGACGGCCACGCCGCCCCGGTCGTCCTCGCCGCCACCCACGAGCAGGTGCTCGACGTCGTCCCGATCGACCTGCTGCGACGGTATGCCGTGGACGTCCCGGACGACCTGTCGGGGCTGTGAGGCTCAGTCCTCCGTCGGGGTGGTCTCCCGTGCCCGGTGCGACACCGCCACGAGCATCGCTCCACCCAGCAGGTCGAGCACGCCGATGACGAGCAGCACGATGGTGAGCGCACCCGCGTCCCCCGAGCCGAGTCGTTGGACCCCCAGCACCGTGATGACGATGCCGAGGATGAGGTAGACCCACCCGCGTCGGCGCAGGCTGGTCGGGTCCCGACGGGCGAGATCGGCGGCGGAGGGCCTGACCGGCCCGCCGGCGTCCGCGGGGTCGGAGGCGACAGCCTCACCGTCCGGGTCGTCGGGGCCGGTCGGCGCACCGCTCAGGGTGCCGTCGAAGGTCTGGCCGCTGCGGTGGTCGAAGGCGTCGTACCCGGTCTCCTCGGCCACGATGTCCACCGCCCGGCGGACCTGGGTCTGCACCACGTCGTGGTCGCCGGGTGCCTCGTCGGGCACGCTCACCGAGGCGGACCGGTCGAAGAGCTCCACCTGGAGGCCGGTGTCGACCACGGTGAGCTCGCCGTAGACGTCGCCGCCGGTCTCCTCGGCCACCCAGGTCTCGACGTCCCCGTCGACCACCTCGCGCAGCCGGGCCTCGATCCGGCGGAACGCCTCGACGCCCGTCGCGAGCGCCTGCGGGTCCGCCTCGACGTCGGCGTCCTCGGCGTCGGCGGCCGCCAGCGCCTCCTCCCAGTCCTGCTCGGGGTGACGAGGGCACAACGTGATGTCGTAGCTCATGGGTCCATCTTGCCCTGTCAGCGGCCCGCCCTGGACGGCCGCGTGCTGCTGTCGTGGAATTGGGTCAGGGCGAGCACGTGGAATGCCGGTGAGGTGCCCGTCACGGTGCCCCCTACAAATAGGAGAAAGGCTGCTGCACATACTCTGATCAGGCACGATGCCCTTGTGGTGCCGTGCAGAGGACTTCTATTCTCGAGGCACATTCCCCTTCCGGGACCACGAGGAAAGGACCGAGACCATGGCCACCATGACCGCCATCAGCTCGTGCGCCGCCACCAGCTGCGCCTACAACAAGGACGGCTGCAGCGCCGAGGCCGTCACCATCGCCGACGGGGCGTCCTGCGGCACCTTCGTCGAGCTCGACGTCCGCGGGGGACTCCCCGTCGCCGAGGGCCACGTGGGCGCCTGCCAGCGCCTCGAGTGCGCCCACAACGCGGACCTCATGTGCACCGCCGACGCCATCACGGTCGGCGGCGACACCGCGCGCTGCCTGAGCTACACCGCCAGCTGAGCGAGCTGGTCGACCGCCCGCTCCAGGTCCTCCGGGCAGCGGGCGGTCGTGGGGAACGGGACGAAGACCGTCCTGGTGCCGCCGGCGGTGTCGACCTGGAGCCAGGTGCAGCCGGCTCCGTCGACGTCGGCCAGCACGGTCTGGCCGGCCAGCCCCGACATCGACGCGGGGGTGGGGCGCTGCGGACCCACGATCCCGTCCTGCCGCCCCTCCACGACCGCGTCGACGACGGTGCGGGTGCCCTCGGCGCCGAGCTGCTCGACGGTGTCCCGGCAGAGCCACTCCTGGTCCCGGGTGGGAAAGCAGGGCGGCTCGACGACGTCCGCGAAGCTCAGGGGGGTCACGCCGGCGGGGTCGTGCAGCAGGAGCCGGTCGAGACACAGCAGCGCCACCTGGGCGCCCGCGTCCGCCGACCAGCGCACCTCGGTCGGCAGCAGCCCGAGACCGCTCATCGCCGAGACCTCGTCCTCGTCCATGAGGCGCAGGTGCGCCAGCGCGTGCAGGCTCGCCGTGGAGACCCGCACCCGCGGGTCGGCCGCCTGCTGGTCCAGCCGCAGCCGCACCTCCCGGCACGAGGTGGCCGGGTCGAGCGAACCGGCCGGCAGCGTCAGCACCAGGAGGTCGGCCGCGGTGAGGCCGTGGCTCAGCACCGGGTGGGCGTGGTCAGGGTCTTCCCGGTAGGCGACGACGCCGGCCCGTCCGGCACCGCGCAGGAGTCGCGCCGCCGTGGACCGGGCGGTCGCGTCCCGCATCCGGTCCACCACCGGTGAGGTGGGGTGGGGTGCTGTCATGAAGGTAAGGATAACCTCACCTCTTTAGCGAAAAGCAAGTGCGCGCATACCTTGAGGCCCACCCACCGCCGCGGGTTGGCGGCACCGGACGCGCGGAGGGGCACCACCGGACGCGTGGAGGGACACCACCGGACGCGTGGAGGGGCACCACCGGACGCGCGGAGGGGCACCACCGGACGCGCGGGGTATGCCGTCAGGTCGAGTCGCGGGCGACGACCTCGGTGGGCAGGAGGCGGCCGTCCGGTTCGGCGGGGACGCCGGCGAGCTGGTCCAGCACCAGCTGCGCGGCCGCGGCCCCGAGGTCGCGGGCGGGCTGCCGCACGGTGGTCAGCGCCGGCCGGCACCGCCGCGCCCAGCTGGAGTCGTCGAAGCCGACGAGCGCGACGTCGTCGGGGACCCGACGCCCCGCGGCGCGCAGCGCCTCCAGCGCCCCGGCGGCCACCGCGTCCGAGGTGGCGAAGACCCCGTCGACGTCCGGGGCGCGGTCCAGCAGCTCGCGCATGGCGTCCCGGCCCGCGGCGTACTCGTAGAGCGGCCGCTCCACCACGAGCGCGGGGTCGAAGGCCGCACCCAGCGCCGACCGGAAGCCGGCGAGCCGGTCCGCCCCGGAGTCGCGGTCGAGACCGACCGCGATGATGCCGACCCGCCCCCGTCCGCCGTCGACCAGCAGCCGTGTCACCGCCGCCGCGGCGCCGGCGTTGTCGATGCCGACCCAGGGCATCCGCACCCCGTGCGGCGGCCGGCCCACGAGGGCCGTCGGCAGGGTGGTCCGCTGCATCGCCTCGAGCAGGGCGTCGTGCTCGCGCGCCGAGACGACCACCGCGCCGTCCACGAAGCCGCCGCGCAGGTAGCGCACGACGCGCTCGGTGTCCCGCTCGGAGTCGATGACCAGGCTGACCAGCTGCTGGTCCGCGCTGGAGAGCACCTCGTTGGCCCCCAGCAGGATCGCGCCGATGTTGGGGTCCTCCAGGAAGAGCTCGTGCGGCTCGTGCACCACCAGCCCGACCGCGCCGGACCGGTTCAGCGCCAGGTTGCGCGCCGCGGTGTTGGGCACGTAGCCCACCGTGCGCACGGCCCGCTCGATCGCCTCGCGGGCCCGGTCGGAGACGTACCCCTCCCCGTTCAGCACCCGGCTCACCGTGCCCCGGGACACGCCGGCGGCCGCCGCGACATCGCGGATCGTCACACGTCCGGCAGAGGGGGGCACGACCGCGATCCTACCCAGGGGTTGACAGCGTGGTGCTGGGGCGGGCAGTCTCTGTGCACGGTCACAGAAATGCCCCGCCTCTGCTGGTGGCAGTTCTGTGCACGGTCACAGGCGACCGACCGGGTCGCCCTGCGCGAAGGAGCGACGATGGTCCAGGTCGGCACCCCCCCGGTGTGGTCACGCCGCCGCGTCGACCCCGCCGAGGCTCCCGGGCGCACCCCGTGGCGCACCGACCACCCCCTCCTCGGCTGCGACTACAACCCCGAGCAGTGGCCCCGGGAGGTGTGGCACGAGGACGTCCGGCTCATGCGCGAGGCGGGGGTCGAGCTGGTGGCCGTCAACGTCTTCGGCTGGGCCGAGATCCAGCCGGCCCCCGACCGCCTCGACTTCGACCGCCTCGACGAGGTCCTGGACCTCCTCCACGAGCACGGCATCGGGGTCAACCTCGGCACGGGGACGGCCTCGCCGCCCCCGTGGCTCACCACGGCATACCCCGAGGTGCTGCCGGTCGCCGAGGACGGCACCACCCGCTGGCCGGGTGGCCGGCAGGCGTGGTGCCCCAGCTCGCCCGTCTTCCGCGAGCTCTCCCTCGCCCTCGTGGACGCGGTCGCCTCCCGCTACGGGCAGCACCCCGGGCTGCGCCTGTGGCACGTGAGCAACGAGCTCGGCGGGCACAACTCGCTGTGCTACTGCGACGTCAGCGCCGAGGCCTTCCGCCGGTGGCTGCGCGCGCGGTACGGCGACGTGGCGGCGCTCAACGAGGCCTGGGGCACCTCGTTCTGGTCCCAGCGCTACGGCTCCTTCGAGGAGGTCCTGCCCCCGCGGCTGACCCTGTCCACCCCCAACCCCGGCCAGGCCCTGGACTTCCACCGCTTCAGCTCCGACGAGCTGCTGGCCCAGCACCGGGCCGAGGCCGCGGCGATCCGCGCCCGCAGCGACGTGCCGGTGACCACCAACCTCATGGTCACCGCGCACCAGCGCGACATGGACTACTGGGACTGGGCGCCGCACCTCGACGTCATCGCCAACGACCACTACCTCGACCACCGGCTGGCCGACCCTGCGGCCGAGCTCGCCTTCTGCGCCGACCTGACCCGCGGCCTCGCGCAGGGTCGGCCGTGGATCCTCATGGAGCACTCCACCGGTGCGGTCAACTGGCAGCCGGTCAACATCGCCAAGCAGCCGGGCGAGCTGCTGCGCAGCTCGGTGGCCCACCTGGCGCGCGGTGCCGACGCACTCTGCTTCTTCCAGTGGCGCGCCTCGCGCCAGGGCGCGGAGAAGTTCCACTCCGCGATGCTCCCGCACGCCGGCACCGGGTCCGCGACCTGGCGCGAGGTGCTCGAGCTCGGGCGGATCCTGCGCGCGCTGCCCGACCTCGCCGGGACGCAGGTCAGCGCTGACGTCGCCCTCGTCTTCTCCTACGAGAACCAGTGGGCGGCCGACGCCCCGAACCGGCCGAGCGAGCTGGTCACGCACCTGCAGCAGGTCCACCAGGCGTATGCCGCGCTGCGCGCCGCGGGGGTCGGTGTCGACGTCGTGCCCCCCGGCGCCCCGCTGGAGGACTACCGGCTCGTCGTGGTGCCGCACCTCTACCTCGTCCGCGACACCGAGGCCGCGGTCCTGCAGGACTACGTCGCCGCTGGCGGCCACGTCCTCGTCACCTTCTTCTCCGGGATCGTCGACGAGGACGACCGGGTCCACCCCGGCGGCTACCCCGGGGCGTTCCGCGACCTGCTCGGTGTCGGCGTCGAGGAGGTGCACCCGCTGCCCGAGGGCGTCACCCTGCGGCTGGCGGGCGGGACCGGTGGCACCGTGCGGCGCTGGACCGAGCAGGTGCGCCTCACCGGGGCGCGGGCCCACCGCCTCCTGGGCGAGGGCCCGCTCGCGGGCCGGCCGGCCGTCACCGTCCACGAGCACGGCGCCGGCCGGGCCTGGTACGCCGCGGCGGACCTCGACCCCGAGGCCCAGCGGGCGCTGGTCGAGGAGGTCCTGGCCGGGGCGGGCGTGCAGCCCGAGCCGGGCGCCGGACCGCTGGTCGAGGTCGTCCGCCGGCACGCCGTCGGCCCGGGCCCGGACTTCCTCTTCGTCCTCAACCACGGTGACCGGACCGTGACGGTGCCGGCCCGGGGGACCGAGGTCTGCACTGGCACCGCCGTCGACCCGACGCTCGAGGTGCCCGCCGGAGCCGTCCGCATCGTCCGACTCGCCGACGAGGAGCCGTCATGAGCCGCCCGTTCCGCCGCCGGGTGCAGCACAAGGGCGCGATCGCGATCTTCATCGGTCCGTTCGCGGCGCTGTTCACCCTGTTCTACCTGCTGCCGGTGGCCTACGCCGTCTGGCAGTCCACCCGCACCGTCGAGAGGTCGGGCACCTTCGGCCCGGCCGAGGAGGTCTTCGGCGGGCTCACGCAGTACCGCGAGGTCATCGCCGACGAGGCCTTCTGGGGCTCGGTCGGCCGGGTGCTGCTCTTCGGTGTCGTCCAGGTGCCGGTCATGCTCGGCGTCGCGCTGCTGCTGGCTCTGCTCCTGGACTCCCCGGTCGTCAAGGGGGCGCGCTTCTTCCGGCTCGCCTTCTTCGCGCCCTACGCCGTGCCCGGTGTCATCGCGGCGATCATGTGGGGCTTCCTCTACTCGCCCAACCTGTCGCCGTTCACCGGCGTCACCCGCGAGGTCGACTTCCTCGGCAGCGGGCTCGTGCTGTGGTCCATCGCCAATGTCGTGACCTGGGTCTACGTCGGCTACAACATGCTCATCATCTACTCCTCGCTGCTCGCGATCCCGGGCGAGGTCTACGAGGCGGCCCTGCTCGACGGGGCGGGGCAGTGGCGGATCGCCTGGTCGGTGAAGATCCCGCTCGTGCTGCCGGCGATCATCCTCACCGGCGTCTTCTCGATCATCGGCACCCTGCAGCTGCTCGCCGAGCCGCAGGTCTTCCGCACCTTCTCGACCGCGGTGACCAGCGACTACACCCCCAACCTGCTCGTCTACACGACGGCCGCCGTGCCCAACCAGCCGCTCGCCGCCGCGTTCTCGGTGGTGCTGGCGCTGGCGACCTTCGTGCTCTCCTTCACCTTCCTCAAGCTGACCCAACGGAGGGCCTTCCAGTGAGCGCGACACCCAGCAGCACGGCATACCGGCAGAGCCCGGTCTCCCGGACGGTGGCGATGCTCGTCCTGGGCGTCTTCACCCTCTACTTCCTCACGCCGATCTGGTGGCTGTTCATCGCGGCGACCAAGGAGCGCGGTGACCTGACGACGACCAACCCGCTGTGGTTCTCCGACGTCAACCTCCTCGAGAACCTCCAGGGCGTCTTCTCCTACGGCGACGGCATCCTGCCGCGCTGGCTGCTGAACTCGGTGCTCTACGCCGGCGTCGGTGCGCTGGTCGCGACATTGCTGGCCGGGATGTGCGGGTATGCGCTCGCGAAGTACGCCTTCCCCGGCCGGGAGGTCATCTTCAACGTCGTCCTCGGCGGGGTGCTCGTGCCGGCGACCGCGCTGGCGCTGCCGCTGTTCCTCATCTTCGCCCAGGTGGGCGGCACCAACACCTTCTGGTCGGTGTTCCTGCCGAGCATCGTCAGCCCGTTCGGCGTCTACCTCGCGCGGATCTACGCCGCGTCGTCGGTGCCCGACGAGCTGCTCGAGGCGGCCCGGCTGGACGGCGCCGGCGAGGTCCGCACCTTCTTCTCGGTGTCGGTGCGGCTCATGGTCCCCGCCCTGGTCACCGTCTACCTCTTCCAGTTCGTGGCGATCTGGAACAACTTCTTCCTGCCCCTCATCATGCTGCGCGACGAGAGCCTCTTCCCGGTGACGCTGGGCCTCTACAACTGGAACACCGTCGTCAACCAGGTCCCCGAGCTGCGCCTCTACGTCCTCACCGGCTCCCTGGTGTCGATCGTGCCGCTCATCGTCGTCTTCCTGCTCCTCCAACGCTTCTGGCGCACCGGTCTGGGCACCGGCTCCCTGAAGTAGCCCACCCACCCCTGAAGAAAGAGTGACACCCATGAAGATCACATCACCACTGCTGGGGGCCGCCTCGGTGGCCCTGCTGCTCACCCTGGCCGCGTGCGGCGGCGACTCCGGCGGCGGGTCCGGCGACGAGGGTGCCGCCGACGGCGGGGGCGAGGCGGCCACCGCGTGCGAGCCCAGCGACGGGGAGGTCACCCTGACCTTCTTCTCCTGGGTGCCCGGCATCGAGGGTGTCGTCGACCTCTGGAACGAGCAGAACCCGGACATCCAGGTCGAGGTGCAGACCGGCCCGAACGGCAACTCGGGCACCTACCAGAACTTCTTCAACCAGCTCGAGGCCGGCAACCCGCCGGACCTCGGTCAGATCGAGTTCGACGCGCTGCCCAACTTCCGGGTGCAGGACGGGCTCACCGACATCGGCGGGTGCGAGGGGGTCATGGAGTCGCAGGAGAAGTTCGTCGACTGGACCTGGAGCCAGGTGCAGCTCGGCGAGGAGAACGCGGTCTACGCGATCCCGCAGGACACCGGCCCGATGGCGATGTTCTACCGCGAGGACCTCTTCACCGAGGCCGGGATCGAGGTGCCCACGACGTGGGAGGAGTATGCCGCCGCCGCCGAGCAGGTGCGCGAGAACGACGGCTACATCACCAACTTCTCGACCAGCGACATCAACCAGTTCGCCGGCTTCGTGTGGCAGGCGGGTGGCTCGTGGTTCGGCAACGAGGGCGACAGCTGGCAGGTCGGGCTCGACAGCGAGGAGTCGGTGCAGGTCGCCGACTACTGGAACGGCCTCATCCAGGACGACCTCGTCTCCACCCTCCCGCCGTGGACCACCGAGTGGGACAACGCCTACAACAGCGGGGACGCCTGGACGTGGGTCTCGGCCGTCTGGGGCGCCAACTCGATCATGTCGGGCGCCCCGGACACCGAGGGCGACTGGCGGGTCGCCCCCATGCCGACCTGGGGAGACGAGCAGGCCGCGGGCAACTGGGGCGGCTCCACCACCGCCGTCTTCAAGGGCAGCGAGCACCCGCACGAGGCCGCGCAGTTCGCGCTCTGGTTGAACACGTCCGAGGAGGCGCACGAGGCGCTCATCGAGGCCGCCAACCTCTACCCGGCCACCACCGAGGGCCAGCAGCTGCCCGCGCTCTCCGAAGGGGTGCCGTTCTACGGCGACCAGAAGATCTACGAGGTCTTCACCGAGGCCGGCGCCACCGTGCCGACCGAGTGGACGTGGGGCCCGACGATGACCCAGGTCTACAACGACGTGTCCGACGGCTTCTCCGCCGCGGCGAGCGGCAACGGCAGCCTCGCCGAGGCGCTGACCTCGACGCAGGAGTCGACGACGAGCGCGCTGGAGAGCCAGGGCATCCCCGTCGGGGAGTGAGCCGGTGGGGGCGGGCCGGCGCCGTTCCGCCCGCCCCCACCGGATCTTCCCGGTCGAGCGGGCCCGCTCCGTGGCACGATCGGCCCATGCACCCAGCGGACAGCCACGACGTCATCCGGGTGCGGGGCGCCCGGGTCAACAACCTGCGCGACGTCGACGTCGACATCCCCAAGCGCCGGCTGACGGTCTTCTCCGGCGTGTCCGGATCCGGCAAGTCCAGCCTGGTCTTCGGCACCGTCGCCGCGGAGAGCCAGCGGCTCATCAACGAGACCTACTCCGCCTTCCTCCAGTCGTTCATGCCGGTGACCGCCCGGCCCGAGGTCGAGGAGCTGGACGGGCTGTCGGCGGCGATCGTCGTCGACCAGGAGCGGCTCGGCGCCAACGCGCGCTCGACCGTGGGCACCGCGACCGACGCCTACGCCCTGCTGCGCATCCTCTTCAGCCGGCTGTCCGAGCCGCACGTCGGGCCGAGCTCGGCCTTCTCCTTCAACCTCGCCAGCGCCAGCGGCAGCGGCCGGGTGGTCGTCGAGAAGGACGGCAAGGCACCCAAGGGGGAGGTCGCGACCTTCGAGTTCATCGGGGGAATGTGCCCGGTGTGCGAGGGGCTCGGCACCCGGGCGGCCATCGACGAGGACGTCGTGGTCGACCGGTCCAGGAGCCTCAACGAGGGCGCCATCCTCGTCCCGGGGTACGGCGTGGGCACCTGGGGCTGGAAGATGTACGGCGACGAGGGGGCGGCGGCCGACGGCAAGCTCGACATGGACAAGAAGCTCGCCGACTACTCCGAGCGCGAGTGGCACTGGCTCATGCACCAGGAGCCGACCAAGGTGAAGTTCGCCGGGATCAACCTCACCTACGAGGGGCTGGTGGTGCGGATCCGACGCACGCTCTTCGGCGACAAGGAGCCGAAGCAGAAGCACATGATCGAGTTCAAGCAGCGGGTCGCCACCACCGGCCCGTGCGCGGAGTGCGGCGGCACCCGGCTCAACGAGGCCGCGCGGACCGCCACGGTGAAGGGCACCACCATCAGCCAGTGCACGGCGATGCAGGTCAGCGATCTCGCGACCTGGGTCCGGGCGGTCGACGACCCCTCGGTGCAGCCGCTGGTCGGGAACCTGGCGGCGATGCTCGACTCGTTCACCGAGATCGGGCTGGGCTACCTCTCCCTGGACCGGGAGGCGGGGACGCTGTCCGGAGGCGAGGCGCAGCGGGTGAAGATGATCCGTCAGCTCGGCAGCGCGCTCACCGACGTCACCTACGTCTTCGACGAGCCGACCGTGGGGCTGCACCCGCACGACATCCGCCGGATGATCGCGCTGCTGACCTCGCTGCGCGACAAGGGCAACACCATCCTCGTCGTCGAGCACAAGCCGGAGGTCATCGAGGCGGCCGACCACGTCATCGACATCGGGCCGGGGGCCGGCGGGGACGGGGGCACGATCACCTTCGAGGGTGACGTGGCGGGGCTGCGCGGGTCGGACACCGTCACCGGCCACTACCTCGACCACCGTATGCCGCTGCGCCCGGCCGCGGAGCTGCGCGCCGGCACCGGGTCGATCGAGATCCGGGGTGCGTCGACGCACAACCTCCAGGACGTGGACGTCGACCTGCCGACGGGCGTGCTCGTCGCCGTCACCGGGGTGGCCGGGTCGGGCAAGAGCTCGCTGGTCCACGGGTCGCTCGGTGGCCGCGAGGACGTGCTCATCGTCGACCAGTCCGCGATCAGGGGCTCGCGCCGGTCGAACCCGGCGACCTACTCCGGGCTGCTCGACCCGATCCGCACGGCCTTCGCCAAGGAGAACGACGTCTCCGCCTCGCTCTTCTCCCCCAACTCCGAGGGCGCCTGCCCGGCCTGCAACGGCCAGGGGGTCATCTACCCCGAGCAGGGGATGCTCGTCGGCGGACCCTCCCGGTGCGAGGTGTGCGGCGGCCAGCGGTTCCGCGAGGACGTCCTCCAGCACACCCTGCACGGGCTGAGCATCGCCGAGGTCTTCGACCTGTCGGTCGCCGGCGCGGCCGAGGTCTTCACCACGGGGAAGGCGAAGGGCATCCTCACCCGGCTGGTCGACGTGGGCCTCGGCTACCTGCGGCTGGGCCAGCCGCTGACGACGCTCTCCGGCGGGGAGCGTCAGCGGCTCAAGCTGGCCTCCCAGCTCGGCGGCAAGGGCACCACCATCGTCCTGGACGAGCCCACGGCCGGCCTGCACCTCGCCGACACCGAGCGCCTCGTGCAGATGCTGCACACCCTGGTCGACCAGGGGCACAGCCTCGTCGTCATCGAGCACAACCTCGCGGTGGTGGCCAACGCCGACTGGGTCGTCGACATCGGTCCCGGTGCGGGGCACGAGGGGGGCCGGGTCGTCTTCGAGGGCACGCCGGCGCAGATGGTCGCGGACGGCGGCACGCTCACCGCCGAGCACCTGCGGGAGTGGGTCGGCGCCTGACCACGCGGGCCGTGCGAGGGCTGCCGACCGACCGGGCGCCGCGTGTGGTGGTCTGTCGACCGACCGGGCGCCGCGTGTGGTGGCCTGTCGACCGACCGGGCGCCGCGTGTGGTTCCTCATCCTCCAGACGGAGCGCATCTCCGGCCCCAGGTGGATGTGCTGCGTCCCGGGGGCGGTGAGGCTGGGGGCATCGGTCATCGACACCTGGGAGGGCACGACCATGCACCGTCGCACCACCACCACCACCACCGCCACCGCCACCACCGCCTGCGCCGCCGCGCTCGCGGTGGGGCTGGCCACGATCCCGGCCGCCACCGTCGCCGCCGCGCCGCACGAGGGCCCGGCCGCGGCGCCGGGAGGGCCACCGGTGGCCGCCGCGGGGGCGGGCACCGGCCCCAACCAGCAGTGGACCGCCCCGCGGCCGCCAGGGCGGCAGCCGCGCCCCCCCCCCCACCACGCCGAGCCGCCCCCCCCCCGCCGCCCCCCCCCCGCCGCCGCCCCCGCCCCCCCGCCCCCCCCGCCCCCCCCCGCCCCCCCCGCCCCCCCCCCCCCCCGCCCCCCCCGCCCCCCCCCCCCGCCCGCCCCCCCCCCCCCCCCCCCCCCCCCCCCCCCCCCCCCCCCCCCCCCCCCCCCCCCCGCCCCCCCCCCCCCCCCC
>NZ_SDVA01000028.1 GCF_004153545.1 Serinicoccus sediminis
GGTGGGTGGGGGGGGTGGTGGGGGGGGGGGGTGGGGGGCGGAGGAGTGGGGAGTGGGGGGGGGGGGGGGGGGGGGGGGGGGGCGGGGGGGGGGGGGGGAGGATGCGGGTGGGTGGTTGTGGGGGGGGGGGGGGCTGGGGGGGGGGTGGAAGGGGGGGGGGGGCAGGGGGCAGCGGCGGGCGACCTCCGGCACCCCGTCCAGCGTGCGCAAGGAGCCGCCCAGCGACGCGGCCCCCGTGGACGTCGAGTCTGGCCCCGCGGCGCCGGCCGCCGGTGGCCGGGTCTTCGCCGGGGGCGAGGACATCACCGCAGGCATGATCTCGGCCAAGAAGGCCGAGCTCGCGCGGGTGAAGAACGACCAGGTCGCCACCAAGGACAAGAAGAAGGGCAAGAAGAAGAAGGACGAGGGGACGTCGGGGCAGAAGCCAGCGGCGACGTCGGCCCCGTCTCCGGGCGAGGGCGCTACGAAGGGTGCGGGCAAGAAGGGCACGAAGGACAAGAACGGCAAGAAGGACAAGAACGGCCAGAAGGACAAGGGCGCCAAGAAGGACAAGGACGGCAAGAAGAAGAGCAAGAGCGGGAAGAACAAGGGCTGAGCCACCCGACCGAGCGCCGCGAATGGTTGCCTCCTGTCCGACCGAGCGCCGCGAATGGTTGTCTCCTGTCCGACCGAGCGCCGCGAATGGTTGCCTCCTGACCGACCGGGCGCCGCGAATGGTTGTCTCCTGACCGACAGTCACGGACGACTGGCCACCCACCCTTCGCGGCGCCCGGTGAGGCTCGGGCCAACCATTGGCGGCGCCCGGTGAGGCTCGGGCCAACCATTCGCGGCGCCCGGTGAGGCTCGGGCCAACCATTGGCGGCGCCCGGTGAGGCTCGGGCCAACCATTGGCGGCGCCCGGTGAGGCTCGGGCCAACCATTGGCGGCGCCCGGTGAGGCTCGGGCCAACCCTTGGCGGCGCCCGGTGAGGCTCGGGCCAACCCTTCGCGGCGCCCGGTGAGGCTCGGGCCAACCCTTCGCGGCGCCCGGTGAGGCTCAGGGCAACCATTCGCGGCGCCCGGTGAGGCTCGGGCCAACCATTCGCGGCGCCCGGTGGGGAGAGGGAGCGAGGGTGGGGGGGTGGGGGAGGGGCCGGGAGCCGGCTCAGGTGATGGTCTCGCCCTCGCCGATGCCGACGATCCACACCCGCGAGACCGTGGCGCCCCGGGTCTCGGGGTCCGCACCGTCGGCCACCTCGATGCTCACCCGCTGGCCCAGCCGCAGGTGCCGCAGGCCGCTGGCCTCGACGGCCGAGGCCGGGAACGGGAGCACGCGGCCGGTGTCGAGGAGGACCTCGCCCGTGCGCTCCTCCAGGTCGTAGGTGTGCACGGTCGCCTGCATGGCTCCCACTCTAGGCCGACGACCCCTCGGCGTCGGGAGGGGTGAGCAGCCGCGCGGTCCGGGCCCCGGTACCCAGGCGTATGGCGTCGCGCAGGTCGGCGGTCGTGTCCACGTCCCGGCGCAGGCGGGGGAGGTCGAGCCCCAGGACCTCGGCGGTGCGGGCGTGCCGGGCGGCGCTGCCCCGGCCGAACAGGGGGGCCGGCGCCGCGTCGCGGGCCGTGAGCAGCACGGTGCCCGTGCCCTCGGCGTCGGGGACCACCGCCCGCTCGTGCCGGGCGCAGATGTCGAGGGCGGCCAGCAGGTCCTCGGGCCGCAGGCACGGGAGGTCGCCGAGCAGCACGCCGACCCCCCACGCGCCGTCCGGCGTCGCGGCCACCTCCGCAGGGCGGGCCGGCGCCCGGCCCGCCCGGTCGACGCGCGGGGCTCGGTCGGCACCGCCCTGGGCGGCGACCTCCAGCCCGGCACCGATCGCGGCGTTCAGCCCGCCTCCGGGGTCGCCCACGACCCGGGCGCCCAGCCCCGCCGCCAGCTCCGCGCCGACCGGGTCCGAGGTCACCACGACGACATCGGCCGGCGGGAGGGCGCGGCATACCGCGTCGAGGGTGTCTGCCGCGATGGCCCGGGCCAGGTCCACCCTGTCCACCCCCTCGGGGGCGACGAGCCGCGTCTTGGCCCGCTCGGCGCGCTGGACGGGCACCACCAGCCGCCACGTGGTCGCGGGCCGGGGCGTGCGAGGGGTCGGGGTCACCGGTCGATCCTCGCGACCCGGGGTCCCGGATGCAAAGATGACCGTCGTGAGACGCCAGCCCAGCCGCTACGACCTGCCCTGGTCCTACCACGCCGTGATCGCCACCGTGCGGCCGCTGCTGCAGGCGGGGACCCGACGCGACTGGGCCGGCGGCGAGCACCTGCCCCGTGAGGGCGGCTTCATCGTGGCGGGCAACCACTACTCCGAGGTGGACCCGCTCACCCTGGCGCACTACCTCGTCGACCACGGGCACCCGCCGTTCTACCTGGCCAAGTCCTCGCTCTTCGAGGTGCCGCTGCTGGGCCGCGCCCTCACCCATCTCGAGCAGGTGCCGGTCTACCGCGCCAGCTCACGGGCCCGCGACGCCCTCGTCGCCGCCCGCGACGCCCTGGCGGAGGGGCGCTGCATCGTCATCATGCCGGAGGGCACCCTGACCCGGGACCCGGACCTGTGGCCCATGCGCGCCAAGCCAGGGGTCGGCCGTCTGGCGCTCACCTCGGGTGCGCCGGTCGTGCCGGTGGCCCAGTGGGGTGCCCAGCGCCTCCTCGGCCGCTACGCCCGCCGCCCGGGCAACCTGCTCGCCCGCCCCGTGCAGCAGGTCCTGGCCGGTCCGCCGGTCGACCTGTCCGACCTGCGGGACCGGGCCGAGGACCCCCGGGCGCACACCGAGGCCACCACGCGCATCATGGCCGCGGTCACGGCCCAGCTGGCGACGCTGCGCGGGGAGACCCCGCCCGAGCATCCGCACGAGCACCGGGAGACGGGCCGGTGACCCGCGCCGCGATCTTCGGTGCGGGGAGCTGGGGGACCGCGTTCGCGCAGATCCTCGCGGACGCGGGCGCCGAGCGGGTGACGCTGTGGGCGCGCCGGCCGGAGGTGGCCCGCCACCTGCGGGAGGAGCGCCGCAACCCCGACTACCTGCCCGAGCTCGAGCTCGGTGACGTCGTCACCGCCACCGACGACCCGCGGGAGGCGGCGGACGGTGCCGACCTCGTGGTGCTCGCCGTCCCCAGCCAGAGCCTCCAGGACAACCTGGACGCGTGGGGCGCGCACCTGCCGGCCGGGGCGCCGGTGGTCTCGCTCATGAAGGGCATCGAGCTCGGCACCGGACGGCGGATGAGCGAGGTCATCGCGGGCAGCGGTGTCGACGAGCACCGCATCGTCGTCGTCACCGGCCCCAACCTCAGCCGCGAGATCGCCGCCCGGCAACCGGCGGCGAGCGTGGTCGCCGCCACCGACCACGGCACCGCCGACCGGGTCGCGGACGCGGTCATGACGGCCTACTTCCGCCCCTACACGCAGACGGACGTCGTGGGCGCCGAGCTGGGGGGCGCGGTGAAGAACGTCATCGCCCTCGCGGTCGGGATGGCCGAGGGGCTCGGCTACGGCGACAACACCAAGTCGAGCCTCATCACCCGCGGGCTCGCCGAGACCGCCCGCCTCGGCCAGGCGCTCGGCGCGGATTCGGCGACCCTCATGGGGCTGGCCGGGGTCGGTGACCTGATCGCGACCTGCATGTCGCCGCTGTCCCGCAACCACCGGGTGGGCGTGGCCCTGGGCCAGGGCCGGACCGTCGAGGAGATCCTCGCCGTGCCGCACCAGACCGCGGAAGGCGTCAAGTCGTGCCGCAGCGTCGTCGAGCTCGGTGCCCGGCACGGGGTCGACATGCCCATCTGCCAGGGCGTGACCGCGGTGGTGGACGGGGCGATCACCCCGGAGCGGCTCACCGGCGAGCTCATGACCCGGGCCCGCAAGCACGAGCGTCACTGACCGGCGTGCGCGTCCTGCGCCGACCGTCACGCCGTTGTGGCTAGGCTCGACGCCGATGGACACCGCTACCCCGCCCGCCCCCGACGCCCTCCGCCGCGTGGCCCTGGTCTTCGGCGGCCGTTCCGACGAGCACGCGATCTCGTGCGCCACCGCCGCCAGCGTCCTGCGGGCCCTCGACCGGGAGCGGTATGCCGTGGTGCCGGTCGGCATCACCCGTGAGGGCCACTGGGTGCTCGTGGACGACGACCCCGAGGCCCTCGACATCCGGGACGGCCGGCTGCCCTCGGTCACCGACACCGGCCGACGGGTCATCGTGCCGCTGGGCGGCGTCGAGCACGAGTGGTCCTGGGTCGACGACGCCGGAGAGGTGCACCCCATCGGGGAGGTCGACGTCGTCTTCCCGCTCCTGCACGGACCCTTCGGCGAGGACGGCACCATCCAGGGGCTGCTGGAACTGGCCGACCTGCCCTACGTCGGGTGCGGGGTGATGGCGTCGGCCGCGATGATGGACAAGCACGTGATGAAGGTGCTCTTCGCCTCGGCGGGGCTCCCGGTCGGCCCCTACACGGTCATCACCGACCGGCAGTGGCGCCGTGACCGGGCCGCGGCGCTGGACGCCGCCTCCGGCCTGCGGTTCCCCGTCTTCGTCAAGCCGGCCCGCGCCGGGTCCTCGGTCGGCGTCGTCAAGGTCGAGCGGCCCGAGGACCTCGAGGTGGCCGTCGACAAGGCCCGGGACCACGACCCGAAGGTGCTGGTCGAGCAGGGCATCGAGGGCCGGGAGATCGAGTGCGGCGTCCTCGGTGGGCGTGGCTCGGAGCCCCCGAGGATCAGCGAGTGCGGGGAGATCGTGGTCTCCGGCGCCCACGACTTCTACGACTTCGAGGCGAAGTACCTCGACGAGGCCAGCGTGCAGATCACGGCGCCCGCCGACCTGCCCGACCACATCCGCGACGAGATCCACCGGGTCGCCGCGGTCGCCTTCGAGGTGGCCGACGCCGAGGGGCTCTCCCGGGTCGACTGCTTCGTCACCCCGCGCGGCGAGGTGGTGCTCAACGAGATCAACACCATGCCCGGATTCACGCCCTACTCGATGTACCCCCAGGCGTGGGCCGCGTCGGGCATGAGCTACCCCGAGCTGGTGGACGAGCTCATCACGCTCGCGCTGGAGCGCCCCCTCGGGCTGCGCTGAGGCCGGCTCGCGCCGGGGCCACCCCCGGCGCCGTCCGGCGCCGCGACGTCCTCACCGCTGCGCGGAGGAGCACTCGCCGAGGGTCTGCGGGACGGCCTCGGCAGCGGCGCCGAAGGGCGGCAGCAGCAACGGGTGGCTGTCGTAGGCGGCCGGCACCAGCACCTCGAGGGCCGGGTCCCGGCCGAAGGTGGTGAACATGGTGCCGCCGTCGTCGAGCGGGGTGGCCACCCAGTCCACGCCGTTGACGTCGATGCACGGGTCCGTGGTGGGGCCGGGGGGCGCCTTGCCGCAGCGCGCGACGATGGGCGGGTCGCCCCATGCGGCGACGCCCTCGGACTGCACCGCGGTGACCCGGGCCTCGTAGGGGCCGACGGTGCTCGGCCAGAACCGGGCGACCTGCTGGCAGGGCTCGGAGTCGGCGGCGTCGAAGGGCACGGCGCGCACCGGGTCGTCCCCGCAGCCGGTGAGCGTCAGCGTCAGGGCAGCCGCGGCCGCCGGCAGCGCGCGCCTCAGAGCTCGACGACGGTGCACGTCGTGGTGCGGGTGATGCCCGGGACCTCCAGGACACCGGCGATGACCCCACGACCCAGCTCGGCCACGGTGGGCGCCTGCACGACGACGATCACGTCGTAGGGCCCGGCGACGTCCTCCGCGCTCACCACCCCCGCGAGCTCCCGGATCGTGCGCGTGACCTGTGCCGACGCGCCGACCTGGGTCTGGACGAGCATGTATGCCTTGACCACGGGCTTCCTCCTCCGGCTGGGTAGGTGGGAGGCTACCGTGCGGGGGTGGACGCGAGCGAGGACGGTGCAGGGGTGCCTGAGGGCGGGGGCGCGGCCGGTGGACCGGTGCTGGGCGAGGTGGGGGAGCGGGGCGTGCTGGCCGAGGTCTTCGCCGCCCTGGCCGACCAGCCCGGCGACGGCGTCCTCGTCGGGCCGGGTGACGACACGGCATACCTCAGGGCGGCGCGCGGGGCGGTCCTGGCGACGACGGACACCATGGTCCTGGGGCAGGACTGGCGCGACGACTGGTCGACGCCGCAGGACGTCGGGGTCAAGGTCACCACCCAGAACCTCGCCGACATCGCCTCGATGGGGGGTCGGGGGACCGGTCTGCTCGTCACGCTCGCGGCGCACCGCCGGCTGCCGGTGGCGTGGGCGCGGGGCCTGGCGGAGGGTATGGCGTGGGCCGCGCGGCGCAGCGGCGTGCCGGTCGTCGGGGGCGACCTGAGCGCGGCCCCGGACGGCGTGGTCATGGTGGGTGTCACGGCGCTGGGCGAGCTGCCCGAGGGGGTGGAGCGCCCGGTGCTGCGTGACGGGGCGCGTCCGGGTGACGTGCTCGCCGTCTCGGGGCCGCTGGGCCGCTCGGGAGCCGGGCTCGCGCAGCTGCTGGAGGGATGGCGCGAGGGGCCGTGGGTTGACTACCACCGGCGTCCGTGGACCGACCTGTGGCAGGGGCCGCGGGCGGCACGGGCCGGGGCGACCTCGATGATCGACGTGTCCGACGGTCTGGTCCGGGACGCCGACCGCGTGGCCCGGGCGAGCGACGTCCGGATCGACCTGCGGCCCGGGGTCGTGGACGAGCTCGCCGCGGCCCTCGACGGGGTGCCGCCCGCGGAGGCCCGGCGGGCCGTGCTCGGCGAAGGGGAGGAGCACGTGCTGCTCGCCACCTTCTCGCCCGGTGCCGTACCGCACGGGTGGGACGTCCTGGGCGACGTCGTGGCATCGGCCGCGAGCGCGCCGCCGGGGGTGTGGCTCGGACCGGACCGCCTCGACCCCGCCCAGGGGGGCTGGGACCACTACGGCGGCTGAGGGGCGGCGTCGCGGTGCGGCGCTCGCTCGGGGCCGGGCGACGCCTGCCGCCCGGCGAGGAGGTGCAGCACGCCGCCGCCGATGAGGGAGCTCACCACGACCCACAGGGGGAAGGCGAAGACGAAGAGCCCGAGAGAGTCGCCGGGCACCGGCCACACCCCCACGAGGACCGCGGTGGAGACGAGCACCAGGATCGGCACCGCCATGGCCGCGGCGACCAGCGCACCGGCGGGGCCCCACCGCAGGACGCTGCGCCACCAGACCGCGCCGACCAGCAGCCCCAGGACGAGCAGGAGTGCGCGGTGGGCCAGGGCCGAACCCGGGTCACCGAGCAGCGTGAACGGGGCCAGGAGGACGAGCACGACGAGGACCGTCGTGAGGGTGAGGCGTCGGTCGGACCGCATCGTGGGAACCCTTCGCCGGCTCTGGTCTCGGAGTGCCGCGAGAGTACCACCGGCACCGGGGGCCGTCGCGCCGCGACGCGGTGCCGCAGACCGACGGCGGGCGTGCTCCCGCAGGGCTGAGCCGGGCGGGCCCCCGGACGACGGAGCCGGCGGCACCCTGGTGGGTGCCGCCGGCTCACGTACCTGCCGAGGGGGAGGTCAGCGGGTGACCTTGCCCGCCTTCAGGCAGGAGGTGCAGACGTTGAGTCGCTTCGAGGTGCCGCCGATGGTGGTGCGCACGCGCTGGATGTTGGGGTTCCAACGGCGCTTCGTGCGGCGGTGCGAGTGCGAGATGCTGTGACCGAAGCTCGGTCCCTTGGCGCAGACGTCGCAAGTGGCAGCCACGGTGTTCTCCTGAAGGTCGTCCGGTGAGAGGTCGAGGTCCCGCGGCGTCGGGGCGCGCAGGCAACCGGAACAGCGTACCGGACGGCGCTCGCGGCACCCAAATCATGGCGTATGCGCGTCCGGTCGGCGCTGCGCACGCGTCCGGACGGCGCTGAGCGGACGTCCTGTGCGGCCTGTGCGGACGTCCTGTGCGGCCTGGGCGCGCGTCCGGTGCGGGGCGGCGGGGGCGGTCGGTGGCGGGCACTAGGTTGGGGGCGTGCCCGCTGCAGCCCTCGACCTCGTGACCGCCCGCCGGTGGGCGATGACGGCGCGGCTGTCGCTGGCGGGGGCCCGCGAGCAGATCGACGCCCTCAACGTCTTCCCCGTGGCCGACGGCGACACCGGCACCAACATGCTCCTCACCCTCGACGGCGCGCTGGAGCACGTCCGGGTGCAGGTGGAGCTCGGCGCCGGCGCCGGGGGGCTGCGCGACGGGCTGCACCTCATCGCCCGGGGGATGCTGCTGGCCGCACGGGGCAACTCCGGGGTCATCCTCGCCCAGCTCGCCCGCGGGCTGGCCGACGCGGTCGGTCCCGACGTCGAGGCGGTCGGCCCCGGGGAGGTCGCCGCCGCCTTCGAGCAGGCGGCGCGCAGCGCCTGGGACGCCCTGGCCGCCCCGGTGGAGGGCACCATCCTCACCGTGGCCCGCGCCGCCGCGCGGGGCGCGCGCACCGCGGTCGAGGCCGCTGAGGGTGACGTCGCGCAGGTCGTCGCGGCCGCGCTGCACGAGGCGCAGGAGGCGCTCGCACGGACCCCGGAGCAGCTGGCCGAGCTGCGGGACGCCGGGGTCGTCGATGCCGGGGGAGCGGGGCTGGTGCTCGTCGTCGAGGCCCTGCACACCGTGCTGCTGGGCCTGCCGGCCGGCTCAGACGGGGAGGTGCCGGACTGGTGGTCCAGCGGGGCCGGACGAGCCTCCGACCCGGCCCCGCAGGACGACGGCGAGGGGGCCGTGGAGGTGATGTTCCTCCTCACCGGCAGCGACCCCGAGCGCGCGGAGCGGCTGCGGTCCCACCTCGCCCACGTGGGCGACTCGGTCGTCGTGGCCGGGGGGCCGCACGACTACCAGGTGCACGTCCACCTGGACGACCCGTCCGCCGCGCTCGAGGCGGGCGGTCTCGCCGGCGTCGTCGGCGAGGTCCGTCACACGTCGCTGTCGGGTGCCGCCGACGACGCGGGGCCGGCTGACCCCGGCGGTGCACCGGCCGCGGGCCGGGGCACCCTGCCGAGCGGCCTGCAGGTCGTGAGCTGCGCCCTCGGCCACGGGGTGGAGGAGCTCATGATGTCGGCGGGCGCGGTCCTCGTGCCGAGCGGGCCGCGGCACCGTGCGTCGGCGGGCCAGCTGCTGGCCGCGATCCGGGCCTGCGAGTCCGAGGGCGTGCTCGTGCTGCCCAACGACGAGGACATGGTGATGGTGGCCCGCGCCGCGGCCGCCGAGGCGCGGCGGGAGGGGCTGGCCGTCCAGGTCGTGCCCACCCGCACCCTGCTCGAGGGCCTGGCGGCGCTGGCCGTGCTGGACCCGGACGGCCGCCTCGAGGGGGTGGCCGGCGCCATGGGTGAGGCCGCCACCTCGGTGCACGGTGGTGCGGTCACCCGGGCCGACCGAGGCGCGGACACCCCGGTCGGGCCGTGCCGCCCGGGCCAGTGGCTCGGCATCGTCGACCACGGCATCGTCGCCGTCGCGGACGACCCGGCGCCGGTGACCGAGGTGGTCCTGTCCACCCTGTGGCACCCCGGCGTCGAGCTCGTCACCGTCCTGCTCGGGGAGGGCAGCGACGCGCCCCTGCGCGCCGAGCTGGACACCCAGCTGGCCGCGCGCACGGCCGGCAGCGACGTGGAGCTGACCGTCGTGGACGGGGGCCAGCCGACCTATACCGCGCTGATCGGGGTCGAGTGATGGCGGTCCCGCGCCTGCGCGCCGTGGCCGACGGCGACCTCGACCCGCTGGACATCGGCCTGCGGGACGTCGTGGGGACCAGCGCCCGGACCCTCGAGAAGGCCCGCGGCATCACCACCGTGGGGCAGCTGCTGGACTGGCTCCCGCGGACCTACCTCGACCCCAGCCGGCCGACCGCCTTCCGCGACCTCCCGCACGGCGAGGACGTCGTGGTGGTGGGGACGGTCCGGGCCGCCACCACGCACCAGATGCGCAACCGTCGCGGGCGCCGGCTCGTGGTGCAGGTCGAGGACGACACCGGCGGCACCATCGAGCTCACCTTCTTCAAGCCCTTCGGCCACCAGGACCGGCTCCGGCCCGGGGTGCGCGTGGTGTGCTCGGGCCAGGTGGGGGTGTGGCGCGAGACCCTGCAGCTGACGCACCCCGACTACGCCACGCTGGGCGAGGACGGGGAGGGCGGGGCGCAGTGGCTGCTGGACGGCCTCGTGCCCGTCTACACCGCGACCAAGGGCCTGTCCCCGATCGTCCACGGCCAGTGCCTGGAGCTGGTCTTCCACCACCTCGACCAGCTGCCCGACCCGGTGCCGCAGCAGGTGCGCGAGGAGGTCGGCCTCCCCGGCCTGCTCGAGGCCTACCGGTTGGTGCACCGGCCCCGGACGCAGGCCGAGCAGCGGCGCGGCCGGTGGCGGCTGAAGTTCACCGAGGCGTTTACCGTGCAGGCCCAGCTGGCCCAGGTGCGGCGCTCGGCCACCGCGGTCCCGGCGCGCCCCCGCGTGCCCGCCGAGGACGGCGGCCTCGGCGCCCAGCTGCGGCGCCGGCTGCCCTTCGCGCTCACCGAGGGGCAGGAGGGCGTGCTCACCGAGCTGCTCGACGACCTGGGTCGCGACGTCCCCATGCACCGGCTGCTCCAGGGGGAGGTCGGCTCCGGCAAGACGGTGCTGGCCCTGCTCGCGATGCTGGCGGTCGTCGACTCCGGGGGTCAGGCCGCGCTGCTGGCGCCCACCGAGGTGCTCGCCGCCCAGCACCACCGGTCGATGACGGGCCTGCTGGGGCCGATCGCGGAGGCAGGGCTGCTGGGCGGGCTGGCCGAGGGCACCCGCGTCGCCCTGCTCACGGGGAGCCAGTCCGCGGCGGAGCGGCGCGCGTCGCTGCTCGCGGCGGCCTCCGGGGAGGCCGGCATCGTGGTCGGCACCCACGCCCTCATCCAGCAGCACGTGCAGTTCGCCGAGCTGGCCATGGTCGTCGTCGACGAGCAGCACCGCTTCGGCGTCGAGCAGCGTGACGCGCTGCGTTCGAAGGCGCCGGAAGGCACCGCCCCGCACGTGCTCGTCATGACCGCGACCCCCATCCCGCGGACCGTGGCGATGACGGTCTACGGCGACATGGAGATCTCCACCCTGCGCGAGCTGCCCGGCGGGCGTCGCCCGATCAGCAGCTACGTCGTCGACGGCCAGCGCCCCGACTGGGTGCGCCGCACGTGGGAGCGGGTCGCCGAGGAGGTCCGGGGCGGGGGCCAGGTGTATGTCGTGTGCCCGCGCATCGGTGACGCCGACGACCCGGACCTGCCGGGCACGGGCACCGCCGGCCCGGGGCTGCCCACCGGAGCCGCGGCGCCGGACGCCACCGGAGACGACGGGGCCGACCTGCTCACCGGGCTCGTCGACACCGGGACGGCCACGCCCGCCCTGCACGGTGTCCACCAGGTGGCCCGGTGCCTGCGTGGGCTCCCCGCGACCCTTGACCTCGCGATCGAGGTGCTCCACGGCCGCATGGGGGCCGAGGAGAAGGACGCCGTCATGCTGGCCTTCGCCGCGGGCCGCGTGGACGTGCTCGTCTCGACGACGGTCGTGGAGGTCGGCGTCGACGTCCCGAACGCCACGACGATGGTGCTCCTGGACGCCGACCGCTTCGGCATCTCCCAGCTGCACCAGCTGCGTGGCCGGGTCGGCCGGGGTGGCAAGCCCGGCCTGGCCCTGCTGCTCACCCAGGGGGAGGGGGTGGACCCGGCGGCCGTCGAGCGGCTGGAGCAGGTGGCCGCCACCACCGACGGCTTCGAGCTGGCCCGGCTGGACCTCGAGAGCCGCCGCGAGGGCGACGTGCTGGGGGCCAGCCAGAGCGGCGGCCGCAGCGGGCTGCGCTTCCTGCGCCTCGCCCGCGACGAGGACCTCATCGTCCAGGCCCACGAGGCGGCGTGGCGCACCGTCGAGGCCGACCCCGAGCTGCAGCGGCACCCGGCGCTCGCCCGCGCCCTCACCCGGCTGGACGCCGCCCGCGCGGCCTTCCTGGAGCGGGGATGAGACGGTGACCCGCATCATCGCCGGGACCGCCGGCGGGCGCAGCCTGCAGACCCCTCGCGGGGCGTCCACGCGCCCCACGACCGACCGGGTCCGCGAGGCCGTCTTCTCCCGCATCGAGTCGCTCCTCGACCTCGACGGGTGCGCGGTCCTCGACCTCTACGCCGGGTCCGGCGCGCTGGGGCTGGAGGCGGTCTCCCGCGGGGCGGAGCGGTTGCTGGCGGTGGAGCGCCACCGGGCGACCGCGCGGCTCGTCGAGCGCAACGCCGTCGACCTGGGCCTCCAGGGGGTGGAGGTGGTGACCGGCTCGGTGGTCCCCGTGCTGGCGGCGGGACCGGCCGGCCGGTCCTACCACCTGGCCCTGCTGGACCCGCCCTACCCGGTGGCGGAGACCGAGCTCGCCGAGGTGCTGGCCGCGCTCGTCCCCTGGCTCGACCCGGACGGCCTGGTCGTCGTCGAGCGCAGCGCGCGCTCGCCGAGGCCGGCGTGGCCACCCGGCCTCGTGCACCTCGACACCCGACGCTACGGCGAGACCGCCGTGCACCTGGCCGAGCCGGTCACCCCGACGAGCACGTGAGCCGACGGTTTGCCAGGATCGGACCATGACGTCCTACACCATCCCCCGCCCCGTCTCCGGCGATGTCGTCGACCTCATCCTGGCCGACCACCGACTGTTCGAGGAGCTCATGCGCGAGCTGCGCGACAGCAGCTCCGACCGCGAGGCCGCCCGGGCCGCCTTCGCCGCCGTGCTCGTCGCGCACGGTGAGGCCGAGGAGCAGAAGGTCTACCCCCGGCTGCGGCGCAAGGAGGCGATCGACGCCCACGAGGCCGAGCACGGCGAGGAGGAGCACGCCGAGATCAACCGGGCGCTGCTCGCGCTGCTGGAGTGCGCCGGCACCGACACCCAGAAGTTCGACGACGCCGTCGAGGAGATGAACGAGGTGCTGCAGCACCACCTCACCGAGGAGGAGCTCACCATCCTCAACCCGGCCCGCGACGAGGTGTCCGACCAGGACCGCGCCGACCTCGGTGCCGCCTTCCTCGAGATCCGTGGTGAGCACCTGGACCGGGGCGTCACCGTCGACCAGGTGCGCGAGCTGGTGCAGCAGGCCGAGAAGGACGGCCTGCTCGACGACGAGGAGTGACCCCGGACGGGTGCCGGGCGGCCAGTAGGCTCCCCGCATGACCACCCGACGCTGCGTGTGCCCCGGATCCTTCGACCCGGTGACCCTGGGTCACGTCGACATCGTCGCCCGGGCTGCGGCGCTCTACGACGAGGTCGTCGTCGCGGTGATGCACAACCCGGCCAAGCAGGGCACCTTCCCGGTCCGGCAGCGTCTGGAGCTGGTCCGGGAGTCGCTGCCGGAGCAGGCGGCCGGCGTGGTGCGGGTGGAGGCGTATGCCGAGCGCCTGCTCGTCGACGTCTGCCAGGAGGTCGGGGCGCAGGCCGTCGTCAAGGGCCTGCGCGGCGGCACCGACTTCACCTACGAGCTGCCGATGGCCCTGATGAACCGGCACCTCACCGGGGTCGAGACGGTCTTCCTGCCCGGGGACCCGGCGCTGGAGCACGTGTCGAGCTCGCTGGTCAAGGAGGTGCACCGGCTGGGTGGTGACGTCTCCGCGCTGGTCCCCGCACCGGTGCTGGCGGCGCTGGGGCAGATTTGAGCCCCGGCCACCCGCTCCGGTAGTCTGACGAGTCGGTTTGTGTCCTTTCCCGCCTCCGCGCCACGGATGAGGGCCGAACCCCGATCAGCAGGTCAGACACACGTGAGGGACTTCAGCATGGCTGCCCAGCAGACGGAACGCGCCTGGGTGTTCGACACCCGGGAGCTGGTCCGTCGGCCCGGCACGATGCGCGAGGTGTCGCGTGAGGTGACCACGACGGAGCCCCTGGGCACCGACGTCATCGCGATCCCCGCCGGCGCGCCGGTGCAGGTGGAGCTGCGACTGGAGTCGGTGGTCGAGGGGATCCTCGCGACGGGGGAGGCCCGAGCCACGGCGGTCGGCGAGTGCGTGCGCTGCCTGGACGAGATCGTCGACGAGATCGACGTCCCGTTCCAGGAGCTGTACGCCTACCCGGACCGGGCGGCGCACCACCAGCAGGTGGCGGGCCGGTCGGCGAGCGAGAAGGACGCGAGCACCGACGAGGACGAGCAGCGGGTCCTCGACGACGACCTGATGGACCTCGAAGAGGTCATCCGGGACGCCGTCGTGACCACCCTGCCCTTCCAACCGGTGTGCCGGGACGACTGTCCGGGTCTGTGCTCCCTGTGCGGGGCCCGACTGGCGGACGACCCGGAGCACGAGCACGACGTGATCGACCCCCGGTGGTCGGCGCTGGCCTCCCTGGCCACGCCGGCCGACGACGACGAGAAGAGGACCTGACGTGGCCGTTCCCAAGCGGAAGATGTCCCGTTCCAACACCCGGCACCGCCGTTCGCAGTGGAAGGCCGCCCCCATCGCGCTGACCACCTGCCCGCAGTGCCAGGCCGTGGCGACCCCGCACCAGGCGTGCCCGTCCTGCGGATCCTACGGTGGTCGGCACTACGCCGCCGCCGAGCGCACCGAGCACCAGGCCTGAGCCGGAGCCGCATGCGCCCCGTCGCGGAGCTCAACGACTACCTCGCCGAGGTCGTCGGTGAGCGCTGCGACGAGGCGCTGCTGCTGCGTTCCCTGACGCACCGGTCGTTCTCCTACGAGCACGACGGTCAGCCGCACAACGAGCGGCTGGAGTTCCTCGGGGACTCCGTGCTGGGCATCGTGGTCACCGACACGCTCTACCGCACCCATCCGGACCTGTCCGAGGGGCAGCTGGCCAAGCTGCGTGCCGCGGTGGTCAACTCCCGCGCGCTCGCCGAGGTCGCCCGCACCATCGACCTCGGCGACTTCGTGCTGCTCGGCAAGGGCGAGGAGGGGACCGGGGGTCGCGACAAGGACTCGATCCTGGCCGACACCACCGAGGCCGTCATCGGCTGCCTCTACGTCTCGTTGGGCCTGCCCCAGGCGGACGCCTTCATCCACCACGTCCTCGACCCGGTGATGGCGCGCAGCGCCGACCTGGGGGCGGGCCTGGACTGGAAGACGAGCCTGCAGGAGGTCGCGTCCGCCGCCGAGCTGGGTCCCCCCGAGTACGTCCTGGACGCCGAGGGTCCCGACCACGACAAGACCTTCACCGCCCGGGCCGTCGTCGGCGGGGAGGTCGTCGGCACCGGGGTGGGCCGGTCCAAGAAGCTCGCCGAGCAGCAGGCGGCCGAGCAGGGGTGGCAGCTCATGACCGCCCGCGCGGCCGAGGTGGTCGCGACCAGCCCGACCGTCGACCCGGCGCCCGACGCCGGCACCGACTGAGGTCGTCGTGCCCGAGCTCCCCGAGGTCGAGGTCGTCCGTCGAGGGCTCGCCCAGCACGTCGTGGGGCGGCGTGTCGTCGCCGCCGACCTGTCGGGCCAGCGGGTGGCCCGGCGGCACGACGGCGGGCCCGTCGACCTCGCTACGCGGGTGCGGCAGTCCGAGGTCCTGGCGGCCGACCGCCGGGGGAAGTACCTCTGGCTGGTCCTCGACGCCCCCGACGACGACCCGCACGCCCTCGTCATGCACCTGGGGATGAGCGGGCAGCTGCTCGTCGAGCCGGCGGACGCACCGCGCGAGAAGCACCTGCACGCCACCCTCGACTTCGACGACGACGGGCCGCAGCTGCGGTTCGTCGACCAGCGCACCTTCGGCGGCCTGGCCCTCACCCCGCTCCTGCCGGACCCGCACCAGCGGGCCCACCACGGTGACGCCGACCACGGTCACGGCGGTGGGCCCGGACGGGGACACGTGCACGGCATACCCGAGCCGGTGGCGCACATCGCGCCGGACCCGCTGGAGGACGCCTTCGACCGGCCACGCGTCATCCGCACGATGAAGTCCAAGAACGTGGCCGTCAAGCGGCTGCTGCTGGACCAGGGGGTGGTCAGCGGCATCGGCAACATCTACGCCGACGAGGCCCTCTGGCGCGCCGGGGTGCACGGACGGCGACCCGCCTCGGCGCTGACCCGACCGGCGATCGGTCGGCTGCTGGACCACGCCGCCGAGGTCATGCGCGAGGCGCTGGCACAGGGCGGGACGAGCTTCGACGCGCTCTACGTCAACGTCAACGGGGCGAGCGGCTACTTCGACCGGTCCCTGGACGCCTACGGCCAGACCGGCCGGCCGTGCGCGCGCTGCGGCAGCGCCATCCGGCGCGAGGAGTTCATGAACCGCAGCTCGCACTTCTGCCCGCGCTGCCAGACCGTGCCCCGCGTGCGCGCCTGAGCGCTCACCGGTCGGGCGGCGGGTCCTCGGGGTCCGGTGGCGGGGGCGGCACCGGCCCCTCCGGCTCGTCACCCGCACGACGGCCCTCGACCTCCTCGCGCGCGAGGTTCTGCCGCCGCAGGCGTTCCTGCCCGGCGTCGGAGAAGACGCGCAGACCGCGGCCCATCAGGTCGGCGACGTGCACGGGGGTCCACCGGCGCAGCGGCAGCCGTTGCCACCGGGGCGTGGCCGTCTGGCCGATGGCGACGAGGATCACGCACCCGACGGCGAGGAAGAGGAGCAGCTGGGTCATCGCGGGGTCATCCTGCCTCAGGTGTGCAGGGGGGCGTCCTCCTGGGGGTAGCGCACCCCCAGCTCGCGCCGGGCGCTCTCCAGGATGGTCATGATGGCGACGGTGTCGGCGTGCGGGGCCAACGGGGACTCCAGCAGTCCCTCGCGCAGGCACCGGTGCACCTCCTCGACCTGGTGCTGGTAGCCGCGCCGGTCCCCCTCGACCCGCTCCTCGTCCTCGCCGCGGCGCAGCGTGAACGAGGTGGGGTTGTTGATCGGGCCGTGCAGGGTGATCGAGCCCTCGGTGCCCCGGACGACCGTCTCGGTGGTGCCGTGCGACCGCGAGTCCGTCAGCACCTGGACGACGGCGCCTCCCTCCGTCATCCACTGCAGCGCGACGAGGGCGTCGGCGCCGGTGGGGACCGTCGACCCCAGGACGTGCAGGTGGGTGGGGTGGCCGACGAGCAGGTGGGCCAGGGTGACCGGGTAGATGCCGAGGTCGAGCAGCGCCCCGCCGCCGTTGGCGAGGTCGAAGAGGCGGTGGGTCTCGTCGTAGGCGAACGGCACGGGGAAGGCGGCGTGGAAGCTGCGGACGTCACCGACCTCCCCTGCGCGCACCCGGTCCAGGACGTCGAGCACGACCGGCTGGAACCGCATCCACATGGCCTCCACCGCGAGCACCCCGGCGGCGCGGGCCGCCTCGAAGACCTCCTCGGTGTCACGGACGGTGAGCGTCGTCGGCTTCTCGACGAGGACGTGCTTGCCCGCGGCGATGCAGGCCAGCGCCTGGTCGCGGTGGAACGGGTGGGTGGAGGAGATGTAGACGACGTCGACCTCGGGGTCCTGCATCAGCTCCTCGTAGCCGCCGTAGGAGCGGGGGATGCCGTACTCCTCGGCGAAGGACCGGGCCCGTCCGCCGTCGCGGGCGGCGACCGCGACCACCTCGCCGCCGTCCACCGCGGCGATCGCCTCGGCGAGGGCGTGCGCGATGCCACCCGCCGCGAGAAGGCCCCACCGGACCGGGCGGTCGTGGACGGGGGGGTAGGCGGGGGCGCTCGAGGGTGGCTGCTGCATACCCCCACCGTAGTCTCGGAGGTATGGAGCGCGCGCTGATCTTCGTCCGTGGTCGGGTCCAGGGGGTGGGGTTCCGCTGGTGGACGCGGGCCCGGGCGCTCGAGCTCGGGCTCGTCGGCCACGCCATGAACCTGCCGGACGGCCGGGTCGAGGTCAGCGCCCAGGGCGAGCGGTCGGCGATCGACACGCTCGTGGACCTGCTGGGCGAGGACCCGTCCACGCGCAGCCGGCCCGGCCGGGTCGACGGCGTGGTGGTGCAGCGGCACCCGGCCCGCGAGGGGACCACCGGGTTCGTCGAGCGCTGAGCCGCCGCGCGGCGGCGCGGTCACGGCATACCCGGCAGGTATGTTGGCGATCGAGCCGTCCCGGGAGCCGAGAGCGAAGAGCAGGTCGATGTACGTCAAGAGCCTCACCCTCAAGGGCTTCAAGTCGTTCGCCTCGGCGACGACGATGCGCCTCGAGCCGGGCATCACGTGCATCGTCGGGCCCAACGGCTCGGGCAAGTCCAACGTCGTCGACGCGCTCGCCTGGGTCATGGGGGAGCAGGGCGCCAAGAGCCTGCGCGGCGGCAAGATGGAGGACGTCATCTTCGCCGGGACCTCCGGGCGCCAGCCGCTGGGGAGGGCCGAGGTGTCGCTGACCATCGACAACACCGACGGGGCGCTGCCGATCGACTACACCGAGGTGACGATCACCCGCACGATGTTCCGCACCGGGGGGTCGGAGTACGCCATCAACGGCACCTCGTGCCGGCTGCTCGACGTGCAGGAGCTGCTCTCCGACTCCGGCATCGGGCGGGAGATGCACGTCATCGTCGGCCAGGGGCAGCTCGACCAGGTGCTGCGGGCGACGCCGGAGGAGCGTCGCGGCTTCATCGAGGAGGCCGCCGGGGTGCTCAAGCACCGCAAGCGCAAGGAGCGGGCGCTGCGCAAGCTGGAGACGATGGAGGGCAACCTCACCCGGCTCGCCGACCTGACCTCCGAGATCCGGCGCCAGCTGGGACCGCTCGGCCGGCAGGCGGAGACCGCGCGGCGGGCCGCCACCATCCAGGCGGAGGTGCGGGACGCCCGGCTGCGGATCCTCGCCGACGACCTCGTGCAGCTCACCAGCGCGCTCGAGCAGGAGATGGCCGACGAGCGGGCGCTCGTCGAGCAGCGCACGGCCGTGCAGGAGGCGGCCAGGGCCGCCGACGCCCAGGTCGCCGCGCTCGAGCAGGAGCGGGCCGCGGCGGCGCCGGCGCTCACCGAGGTGCAGGACCGGTGGTACTCCCTGTCCTCGCTGCTCGAGCGGGTGCGCGCGCTGGGGGACCTGGCCGCCGAGCGGGTCCGGCTGCTCGGCGCCGAGGAGGAGGAGGACCTGGCCGCCGAGGAGAGCGGCCGGTCGCGGCGCGGCCGCGACCCCCAGGAGCTGCGCGCGCAGGCCGCCCGGGTGCGCCAGGAGGAGGCCGACCTGCAGGCGCGGGTCGCCGAGCTCGCGCAGGCGCTGGCCGACGCGGAGGCCGCGCGCGCCGGCGCCGAGCAGGCG
>NZ_SDVA01000029.1 GCF_004153545.1 Serinicoccus sediminis
GCCGCACCCAGGGCGCCGACGCCGCCGACCGCCCCGGTCGACGGGCCGCGGCCCTCGGCCACGGCCCGCCGCTCCCGCGCTGCCCGCGCGGCGTCCCACCGGGTCGCCGGGTCGGGGTCGAGCATGCCTCGCAGCGCGGGGGTGAGCTCCCCGGCATACCGCGGCGGCCGTGGTTCCTCGCGGGCGATCGTGTGCAGCTGGGCCACGGCGTTGGGCCGCTCGTCGAAGGGCCGGCGACCCTCGACGGCGGCGTAGAGCGTCGCGCCGAGGGCCCACACGTCCGAGGCGGTGCTGGGGTCCTCCCCGCGGGCGAGCTCGGGGGAGAAGTAGGCGGCGGTGCCGGACACGAACCCGGTCCGGGTCAGCTGCGGGTCCTCGTCGGCCCGGGCGATGCCGAAGTCGGTGAGCTTGGCGTCGTGCCCCTCCCCGCCGGTGAGCAGCACGTTGGCGGGCTTGACGTCCCGGTGCAGGATGCCCGCGCGGTGGGCCGCCGCGAGGGCCGTCGCCATCTGCGCGCCGATCGCGGCGACCTGGTCCGGTGGCAGGCGGCGGCCGTCGCTGATGAGCTCGGCCAGGGAGGGGCCCTCGACGAACTCCATGACGATCCACGGCGACCCCTCGTGCTCGAAGGCGTCGTAGACCCGGACCACGTGCTGGTGCGCCAGCGTCGCGCTGGTGCGCGCCTCCCGGAAGCCGCGGCTGAGCAGGACCTCCGTGTCGGTCTCGCCGGCGACCCGCTTCAGGGCGACCTGGCGCCCGAGGTTCTCGTCGGTCGCGAGCCAGACGTGACCGCCTCCACCCCGTCCCAGGGTCCGGACGATGCGGTAGCGGCCGGCCACCAGGCTGGGGTCCTGGGACGCCGGCGCCGGGGACGTCGTGTGCTCGTCGTGGTCGGCGTCGTGCGGGTCCGCCATGGTCACCTCCGATCAGCGCAAGGGTAGCCCGTGGGCTGCTCAGGGCTCGACGGTGATGGGCTGTCCCTGCCGGAGCGCGGAGAACAGCTGGCCGGCACGCTGCTCGTCCCAGAGGACCGCGCTGCCCACGGGGGTCTGGTAGTTGGGATCCGCGGTGGGGACGGTCACCGAGATGCCCTCGCCCGCCGCGACCTGGCGCATGGCCCACGCCATCCGGCCCGCCTCGAGCATGGAGGTGTCCTCGCCCAGGCTGAGGGAGGACCCGGTCGCGGTGCCCACCTCGTGCAGCCGCCAGGGCACCAGCACGGTGGCCGGGGTGAGCATCTTGTCGACGAGCGCGGCCAGGAACTCCCGCTGCCGCTCCACCCGGCCGAGGTCGCCCCGCGGGTCGCTGTAGCGCATCCGCACGTAGCCGAGGGCCTGCTCGCCGGCCAGCTCCTGGCAGCCGGCGGGCAGGTCGATGTGCGCCTTCTCGTCGGCGATCGGCTCGTCGAGGCACATCTCGACGCCCCCGACGCCGTTGACGACGTCGACGAAGCCCCCGAAGCCGATCTCCAGGTAGCCGTCCACGGGCAGCCCGGTGGCCCGCTCCACGGTGTCCACGAGCTGCTCGGGGCCGCCGTTGGCGTGGGCGGCGTTGAGCTTGTTCCACCCGCCGTCGCGGATCTCGACGTAGCTGTCGCGCGGCAGGCTCACCAGGGTCGGCTCGCCGAAGGTCGGCACGTGCAGCAGCATGACGGTGTCGGCGCGGTGGCCCTCGGTGAAGCCGGTGCCGAACTCGCCGCGTTGCTCCTCGGTGAGCGCCTCCCGGCTGTCCGTGCCGACGAGCAGGTAGTTGGCCCCCCGGGCCCCGACCGGGCGGTCGGCCACGTCGGGCGAGGCGTCGATGCGGTTGACGCTGCCCCAGACCTGGGCCACCACGACGATCATCGCCACGAGGTAGGCCACGAGGCCGAGCGCGAGCAGGGCGACGACCCGCCGGACACCGTAGCGCGGGCGCCGGCGCCGGGGTCCGGGCGTCGCGGACCGCCCCGCGCCGCCCGCACGGTCGCCGTCGTTGTACCGGCCGCCGTCGTCGTACCGGTCGTGAGCGGCATACCCGGCGCGGTCGTCGTCGTACGGGTCGTGGTCGTCGTACCGGTCGTGAGCGGCATACCCGGCGCGGTCGTCGTCGTACCGGTCGTGGTCGTCGTACCGGTCGCGATGACCCGTGGGGGGCAACGGGATCCGCTCCGTGGCGTCGGGGTCGGGACGACGGCCCTCACGCGGGGTGCGCGGCATGGGGCGGGTCCAGTCGTCCTGCGGATGGTCGGGCACGGGACGACAGACTACGTCCTGGACCTTGCCCGGGGCTGGGAGTGCCGTGCCCCCGCGCGCGTCCGGGAGCGGGGTAGCCTCGCGGCGTGAGTTCTGCGTCCCGGCCCACCTCCGCCCCGCCCGTGTCGGTCGTCATGACCGTCCTCAACGAGGAGGAGCACCTCCCGCAGGCGGTGCGCTCGGTGCTGGCCCAGGACTACCCGGGGCCGATGGAGGTCGTCGTCGCGGTGGGGCCCGGGCGGGACCGGACGCGCGAGGTCGCCGACGGGCTGGCGGCCGCCGACGACCGCGTCCAGGTGGTGCCCAACCCCTCGGGGCGCACCCCGGACGGGCTCAACGCGGCCATCGCCCGGGCGAGTCACGAGGTCGTCGTCCGGATGGACGGGCACGGCGAGCTGAGCGCCGGCTACGTGCGGCGCGCCGTGGAGATCCTCGAGGAGACCGGCGCCGCCAACGTCGGGGGCATCATGCTGGCGGAGGGGTCCGGTGCCATGCAGGAGGCGGTCGCGCTGGCGATGCGCTCCCCCCTCGGCATGGGTGCCGAGCGTTTTCACGTCGGCGGGGAGGCGGGCCCGGCGGACACCGTCTTCCTGGGCGTCTTCCGGCGCGAGTGGCTGCGCCGGGTCGGGGGCTACGACCCCGCCTTCACCCGGGCCCAGGACTGGGAGATGAACCACCGGATCCGGCAGGCCGGCGGGACGGTGTGGTTCACGCCCGAGCTGACGGTGACCTACCGCCCCCGGTCCACCTTCCGCGACCTCGCCCGGCAGTTCTACGGCAGCGGGCAGTGGCGACGGCAGGTGGTGCGTCAGCACCCGGACTCGGTCAACGCCCGCTACCTCGCGCCGCCGGTGACCCTGGTTCTCATCGCCCTCGGGGCTGCCGGCGGGCTGGCCTGGCGGCCGCTGTGGGTGCTGCCGCTGGGGTATGCCGCCGCCGTCACCGCCGGCGGGGCCTGGGTCGCCCGCGGACGCGCCCCCCGGGTCGTGGCGCGGATGCCCGCCGTGCTGGCGACCATGCACCTGACGTGGGGGGCCGGTTTCCTGCGGGGCCCGCAGCGCTGACCGGGTCAGGCGGGGGGCACGGGCTCCGGGGTCGGCTCGTCGAGCGCGATCCGCAGCGGCGGCTCGGTCTTGTCGACGACCTCGTCCACCTCGACGCCGGGCGCCAGCTCGCGCAGGACCAGGCCGTCCGGGGTGACGTCGATGACGGCGAGGTCGGTGATGATGCGCTGGACGACCTGCAGCCCGGTGATGGGCAGGTCGCACTCGGTGACGATCTTGGCCGAGCCGTCCTTGGCGACGTGGTCCATGAGGACGACGACCTTCTTGGCCCCCATGACGAGGTCCATGGCCCCGCCCATGCCCTTGACCATCTTGCCGGGGATCATCCAGTTGGCGATGTCGCCGGCGGCGGAGACCTGCATGGCCCCGAGGATCGCGGCGTCCACCTTGCCGCCGCGGATCATCCCGAAGCTGGTCGCCGAGTCGAAGAAGCTGGCGCCGGGCCGGACCGTGACGGTCTCCTTGCCGGCGTTGATGAGGTCGGGCTCCTCGTCGCCCTCGTAGGGGTAGGGGCCGACGCCGAGGATGCCGTTCTCGGACTGCAGCACCAGCTCGACGTCGTCGGGCACGTAGTTGGGCACCAGCGTGGGCATCCCGATGCCCAGGTTGACGTAGTCGCCGTCGTGCAGCTCGGCGGCGGCACGCGCGGCCATCTCCTCACGGGTCAGCGCCATGGCTCAGCCCTCCTGGTGGGTGGTGGCGTCGGGTCGCGGACGGGTGGTCCGCTTCTCGATGTCCTTGTCGCCGGCCTGCTCGGGGGTGAGCGCCAGCACCCGCTGCACGTAGATGCCGGGCAGGTGCACCTCGTCGGGGTCGATCTCCCCGGGCTCGACCAGCTCCTCGACCTCCGCCACCGCGACCTGCGCGGACATGGCGCACAGCGGGTTGAAGTTGCGGGCCGCCTTGTTGAAGACCAGGTTGCCGTGCCGGTCGCCCCTGGCCGCCCGGACCAGTGCGAAGTCGGCGAAGATGGCGTGCTCCAGGACGTGGTCCCGGGCGTGCCCCCGCACCTCGAACTCACGCTTCTCCTTGGCCGGGGACTCCTTGACCACGGTCCCCTCGCTGTCGTAGCGCCACGGCATACCCCCCTCGGAGACCTGCGAGCCGACCCCGGTGGGGGTGAAGAAGGCCGGGATGCCGGCGCCGCCGGAGCGCAGCTTCTCGGCCAGCGTGCCCTGCGGGGTGAGCTCGACCTCGAGCTCGCCGGAGAGGTACTGGCGCGCGAACTCCTTGTTCTCCCCGACGTAGGAGGCGATGACCCGGCGGATGCGGCCGTTGGCGAGCAGCAGGCCCAGCCCGGCGCCGTCGACGCCGCAGTTGTTCGAGGCGACCTCCAGCTCGGCGGTACCCTGCTCGAGGACCTGGTGGATGAGCACGGTGGGGATGCCGGAGAGCCCGAACCCGCCCACCGCGACGGTCATGCCGTCGGTGAGCCCCTCGAGCGCCTCCGCGGCGGAGGTGACGACCTTGTCCATGGCCGCGAGGTTACCGGTCGGCCGGACCGTCCTCGTCGCCGGTCCGGTGGCCGGCCCGGTGGTCGACCCCCTCGGCGGCCCAGCGGGGGTCGTCCGGGTCGGCCGGGGCGCCGTGCACCAGGACGGCGGAGGCCTCCCGGTCCAGCAGCTGGAGCACCTGGCGGACGAACAGCCCGGGGTCGGTGGAGGGGAGCAGGGTCCGGGCGCCGTCGGGCAGGGGCGGCAGGCCGGAGAGGAGCTCGGCGTAGCTGACCCGCTCCCCGGCGGTCACCAGGGCGGTGTCCGCCTCCTCGGCCTCGTCCCACGGCGTGAAGTCGTCGGCGTAGCTGGCGAGCTCGGCGGCCTCGTCCATCACCCCGGAACGCAGCTCGCCGTCGAAGTGCCGCGCCAGCGCCGGCAGCGACACCGCGACGACCTCGTCGCAGTCGTCCGCGACCGGGCTGTCCGGGTCGGCGGTGACGAGCACGTCGGCCCCCTCGTGGGCGTCGACGGTCAGGGTCGCACCGACCGACCAGACGGCCAGCGCCCAGTAGCCCAACCGCCAGTGCGGCGCGGGCAGGTCCACCAGGACCACCGACCCGGGCTGGACGTCGAGCCCCTCCTGGAGCGCGTTGGCGGCCTTGGCGACCCAGGTGCGGAGCACCTTGCGGGAGATCTCGATGCGTTCCCCGGTGCCCCCGGGACGGTCGTCGTAGTAGGTGAGGGCCGGGCGGGTGGCGTCGGCGGCGACGGCCCGCGCGAGGACCTCGTGTGGAAGCTGCACGCGCCCACGCTAGCCGGTGCCCTTGCGTCCGGGGCAACCTGCGAGGCAGGGTTGCCGGTCGTGGACACGGCCCTGCACCGCGTATGGCGCCCGCTCACCCCCCTGGACGTGGGGGCGACGTGGGGCACCCTGCGGCGTGGGGCCGGCGACCCGACCTGGCGCACGAGCGGGGGCGCCCTGTGGCGGGGGGTGCGGACCCCGCAGGGTCCGGCCACGCTGCGGCTGCCGCGCCGGCCGGCGGACGCGCCGGTCGCGGCCCGGGCGTGGGGGGCCGGGGCGGAGTGGGTGCTGGAGCACCTGCCGCGGATGCTGGGGGAGGAGGACGAGCCGTCCGGGTTCGCGCCGGTCCACGAGCCCGTGGCGCTGGCCCTGCGGCGGCACCCCGGGTGGAGGGTGCCCCGCACCGGGCTGGTGCTGGAGTCTCTGGTCCCCGCCGTGGTCGAGCAGAAGGTCACCGGCCAGGAGGCGTTCTCCGGGTGGCGCCGCATGGTGCAGCGCTTCGGTGAACCGGCGCCGGGGCCCGGCGCCGGGCTCGGCCTGCGGGTGCCGCCCTCGGCCGCGGCCCTGCTCGCCGTCCCGTCGTGGGAGTGGCTGCGCGCCGGGGTGAGCCCGCAGCGGGCCGACACCGTCGTGCGGGTGGTGCGGGTGGCCGACCGGCTCGAGGAGTGCGTCGACCTGTCCCGCGCCGGGGCGCGGGCCCGGCTCACCGCCATCCCCGGTGTCGGTGTGTGGACGGCCGCCGAGACCGCGCACCGCGCCCTGGGCGACCCGGACGCCGTGTCCTTCGGCGACTACCACGTGGCCGCGAACATCGGGTGGGCGCTGACCGGCCGGCCCGTCGACGACCACGGCCTGGCCGAGCTGCTGCGTCCCTACGCCGGGCACCGCTACCGCGTCCAGCGGCTGCTCGAGCTGTCCGGGGCGATGCGCCCGCGCCGCGGACCCCGCATGGCCCCCCGCACCCACCTGCCGGTCAGGCGTCACCGGGCCCGCTGAGGACCTTCACCTCGACCTGCAGGTCCTCGGCGGCCAGCGCCACCTCGAGCCGGGCGGCGACCCGCCCGGCCAGCACCGGGTCGGGCGCCCGCACGTGCAGGCCGGCGGCGACGGACCCACCCACCCGGGCGCCCTCGTGGCCCAGCAGCGCCAGGGCGGTGGCCCGGGCCTGGCGGTGCTCGGGCGGCTCGGGCACGACGCCCGGGAGGCCGACCTGCCGCGCCTCGGGGCCCCCGGGCGGGGCGCCGAGGGCGGCCCGCACCGCCTCCCGGTGGCCGAGGGCGAACCAGTCGCCCGGCCCGGTGCGCACGAGCGAGCGGGCACCCGGCCCGGGGTCGTCGAGGACCAGCGCGTCGAGGCCCCTGACCAACGCCGCCCCGATGCCGCTCGCCTTGCCCTTGACCAGGTCCGCAGCACCGGCGAGCTCGTCGGCGACGGCCCGGCTGGTGACCGCCAGGGGCCTGCCGTCGGCGTCGCGCCCACCCCGCAGGTCCTCCAGCACGGCCAGGCCGCAGGCCCCCAGCGCCAGGTCCGTCTGCCCGTCCCGCCACGGCCGACCGGCGGTGTCGGTGACGAGCAGCCCGAACCGGGGGCGGGGGTCGCCGAGCCGCCGGGTCATGGCCTGGTGCAGGTCGCGGGTGGCCGCGTCCGGGTCGTGGGGGAGCACGAGCACCGCGTCGGTCGCCCCGGTGTTGCTGGCGTCCACCCCGGCCGCGGCGAGCACGGGGCCGGCCGCCGACTCGACCACCTGGGTCAGCCCGGCCGGCGTGACGCGTTCGGCCACCACACGGACGGTGTGCTCGCGCACCACCTCGTCCCGGTCGACCGGTGGCTCACGGCGCAGCCCGAGCGCCTTGGAGACCAGCTTGCTGGAGACCACGACGACGTCGCCGTCCTGCACCCCTCCCCAGCGGTCCGCGGCGGAGACGAGCACGCCGGCCAGGTCGAGACCGGCGGTGACCTCGGGGATGCCGGTGAGCGGCAGCACCTGCAGGGCGCCGTCGCCCGTCACGCGCGACCCCGGCCGGCGCTCGCGGCGGCCAGCTCCTGGCCGAGCTGCAGGGCGGCGTCGGCCAGCCGGGCCGCTCCCTCCTCGTCCCGCATGAGCAGGTCGAGAGCGCGGACCTGGATGCCGGCGGGGTAGGCGACGTCGTCGGGGTGGTCCGCGGTGTCCACCAGCCACCCGTCGAGGAAGTCGGCGTAGAGGCCGGCGACGCCGGCCGCGCTGACCTCCACGTCGAGCGGCCGCAGGCAGGCGTCGGCGTGCCCGCGGACGGGCCGCCCGCCGAGCAGCGGGCTCACCCCCACGACGGGGGCCCGCGTCCCGCGCAGGGCCTCCCGGACCCCGGGGACCCCGAGGATGATGCCGATGGAGACGACCGGGTTGCTCGGCGGGAGGAGGACCAGGTCGGCCGACCGGATGGCGTCGAGGACGTGCGGCGCCGCGGACGCCTGCGCGAGGCCGGCGACGGTGAAGCGACGGGCCGGCAGGGCCGCGCGGTGGCGCACCCACCACTCCTGGAAGTGGAGGGCGCGCTCGCCCCCCTCGTCGTCGTCGACGACCACGTGGGTCTCGATGGGGGTGTCCGTGGCGGGCAGCAGCCGCACCCCCCGCTCCGGCAGTCCCCACCGCACGGCGAGCCGCTCGGTGACCTGGCTCAGCGTCAGGCCCTGGGACAGCCAGCGCGTGCGGGCCAGGTGGGTCCCGAGGTCCCGGTCGCCCAGCGTGAACCATCCCGGACCCACGTCGAGGGCCGCCAGCTCCTGGGCCACGCGGGTGGTCTCCTCCGCCCGGCCCCAGCCCTGCGCCTCGTCGACGGCGCCGCCGAGGGTGTAGAGGAGGGTGTCGAGGTCGGGGCACACCCGGAGACCGACCAGCGTGATGTCGTCGCCGGTGTTGCCGACGACGGTGACCTGGGACCGGCCGTCGGGGCCGTCCTGACCGTCGTGGGGGAGCGCGGCCAGGAGGCCACGGGTGAAGCGGGCGCCACCGACGCCGCCGGCCAGAACGGTGATCTGCATGCGGCCATTGTCGCCTCGCCGCGACTTTTACCAGATCTTGGGTTGACTCCAGCGGATGACACGCGTGTAATTCAGGTGTTGCGATCTTGCGCCGGAGCACCTTCGGCCGCGGGGGCGCGGCCGGCGACAGGTGTGTAGGCGAGAGGTCGAGGAGGAGCCATGCACGAGCTGGAGCTCATGTCCATGATGCACGGGATCGACGAGACGGAGGAGATGTCCTGGCAGGAGCGGGCGCTGTGCGCGCAGACCGACCCTGAGGCGTTCTTCCCGGAGAAGGGGGGATCGACCCGGGAGGCCAAGAAGGTCTGCGTCGGGTGCGAGGTGCGCGCCGAGTGCCTGGAGTACGCCCTGTCCAACGACGAGCGCTTCGGCATCTGGGGCGGGCTGTCGGAGCGGGAGCGGCGCAAGCTCAAGAAGCGCGCGGTCTGAGCGGGCGCACGGCGGCCGCCGGGACCACCAGCACCGACCGGCCGTCGCCGGGACCAGTCATGTCGAGCAGCCCCACCCCCCGCCCGGTCGGCCGGGGTGCGGCCCGCGCCGCCGTGGACCACGTGTCCGCGGTGGTGCTGCGCACGAGCGGCGTCCCGTCCGCGGACGGGGCGGGTGGTGACCCGGCCGGGCCCGCACCGCAGGAGGGGGGCGGCGAGCCCGGGTCGACGCGGGCGCTGGACCGGTATGCCGACACGCTGCGGGCGGTCGCCGGCCAGCACCAGGGGCCCCAGCGCGTGCTGGTCCTCCACCCGGACCCCGCGGGGGACGAGGCCGCGGGGGTGGAGCGCCTCGCCACCGAGCTCGGTGTGGGGGTGACCTTCGTGCACCACCCGGGGGTCGACCGGGACGGCCAGGTGGACGCCGCGCTGGCGCAGCTGGCCCGGGGGCCGGGCCGCTGGGTCTGGTTCCTGACCCCGGGGGCGGTGCCCGAGCCGCCGGCGCTGTCGGCCCTGGTGGCGACTGCCCGGCGCAGCAGCCGGGTCGGTGTGGTCGGGCCCAAGCTGGTCCGGGTGGACCAGCCGCGGCTGCTCCGCTCGCTGGGTCACCACCTGACCCCCGCCGGCCGTGCCGTGGACCCGACGGTGCGCGCGCTGGTCGACCAGGGCCAGCTGGACCAGCGCCAGGACGTCCTGGGGGTGCCGCTCAGCGGCTCCCTGGTGGACCGGGACCTGCTGGAGCGGGTCGGGGGCCTCGACCGGGCCTTCTGCGCCGACGGGGTGGACGGTCTCGACGTCGGGTGGCGCAGCCACCTCGCCGGCTACCGCGTGGTCGTCGCCCCGGACGCGGTGGTGCGGATCGACGACGCCGGCCTGGGCCTGCAGGACCCGCTGACCACCCGGCGTCGCACCCGACAGCTCGCGCTCGCCCGCGGACCCGCGTGGGCGGCGCCCTGGCGCGCCCTGGGGGTGCTCGTCACCAGCCTGGCCGCGGCCCTGCTCCTGCTGCTGGTCAAACGTCCGGGCGAGGCCGCCGGAGAGTGGGCCGACGTCCGGGCGGTGCTGGCCCCCGCCCGTGGCTGGGGGGCACGGCGCCGTTTCCGACGGGTGCGGTCCGTGGCCCCGCGCGACCTCGCCGGGCTGCACGAGCCCCGGGGCACCGGGTGGCGGGCGACCATGGAGACCGTCGGCGAGGCCCTGGACCCGCGGGCCCGCAGGTCACGGGCGCGGGAGCGCCGGTCGGGGGCCGTCGGGGCCACCGAGAGCGGGCCGGTCTCGGAGGAGTTCGACGAGCTCGCCGGAGAGGGCCGGGCCAGCCGGTGGTGGAGCTGGCCGCTGGACACCGCCTGCCTGCTCGTCCTGCTGCTCACCGCGTGGTGGGTGCGGGGGCTGTGGTCCGGGCTGGACCCGTCGTCCACCGGGTGGTCCGGCGGCGAGCTCGGCCCGGGTCTCGGGGACGCCGGCGCCCTGTGGTCCTCCGCGGTCGACGGGTGGCGGGGCGGTGGTCTCGGGCACGACGACCCGCCCCAGACCTGGCTCGTCCCCCTGGCGGCGCTGAGCGCCGTCACCGGGCTGCTCCCCGGGGCTGGGCGGGACACCGCCGGTCCCACCCTCGCCTGGATGCTGGCGCTGGCGCCGGTGCTGAGCGTCGTCACCGCCTACCTGGCCCTGCGGCGCAGCACCGCGCGTCGGTGGGCGCGCGCCGCGCTCGCCCTGGGGTGGGGGGTCGCCGCCCCCCTCCCCGCGGCCACGGCACAGGGCCGGGTGGGGCCCGCCG
>NZ_SDVA01000002.1 GCF_004153545.1 Serinicoccus sediminis
GGTCGGGCCGGTGACCACGAGCAGCGCGCCGATGAGCAGCGCGAGCTGCCACTCGACCCCGGCCACGATGGCGGCCAGGGTGGTCAGCCCCCACGCCAGGAGCACCGTGACCGAGCAGAGCCGGACGACGGCTGTGCTCAGGCCCCGCAGGTCGCGGAACCGCAGCGACAGCGACCCCTCGAAGAGGATGACGCCGACGGCCAGGTTGACCCCGGCGAAGAGCAGGTCGCGGCCGAGCACGCTCTCCGGGCTGACGAACTGCCCCAGCCCGAAGCCCACCACGAGCAGCAGCAGGATCGAGGGCACCCGCAGCCGGTATGCCGCGAGCTGGCACACGATGGCCACCCCGAGCACGAGGGCGAGGTACGGGGCGGGGGGCACGCTCGCAGTCTGCCAGCCCCGCGCCCCCTCGCCCCGTTCACCGGCGCGTCGGGATGCCTCGGCCCTAGGCTGGCCGGATGGCGCTGTCACCACGACTTGCCGCGGTCGTCGACGCCCTCCCGCTGCGCCCGGGGATGCGCGTCCTCGAGATCGGAGGGGCACCGGGGGCGGCGGCGCGCGAGGTCGCGCGGCGCATCGGCGCGGGCCACGTGCACGTCGTCGACCGGTCACCCGCGGGCGTCCGCCTCGTCGAGCGCACCTGCGCGGTCGAGATCGCGGCGGGGCTGCTGTCCGTGCGCTGCGTGGACGCCGCCGACCTCGACCTGGGCGGGCAGGCGCCCTTCGACCTCGCCTTCGCCTGCCGGGTCGGGGTCTTCGACGGTCGCCACCCGGGGGATGCGGCGCGTCGGCGGGTCGCGGCCGTGCTGACCCCGGGCGGCCGCTTCCTGATCGACGGGGGCGACCCGCTGCGCGAGGTCGACCTGGGCGACGCTGGCTAGCGTGGGCCCCGTGGACGAGCACGCGGACGAGGCCGACGAGGCGCTGCGCGAGGCGGTCTCCGCCGTGTATGCCGTCCCACCCGCCGAGTTCGTCGCGACCCGCAAGGAGTGGGTCGCCCGGCTGCGGTCGCAGGGGCGCAGGGACCTGGCCACGCAGGTCGGGGCGCTGCGCAAGCCCAGCGTGTCGGCGGCGGCGGTCAACGCCCTGGTCCGCGCGGAGGACCCGGCCGCCGAGAGGCTGCGCGAGGTCGGGGCCCGGCTGCGGCACGCCCAGTCGGCGATGGACGTGACCGGGCTGCAGGAGCTGCGCGCCGAGCGCGACACGGTGCTCGCCGACTGGGTGGCGGCCGCCCGACGGCACGCGCCGGCGCCGCTCACGGCGGGCGGCGAGAGCGAGGTCCGCGACACGGGGGTGGCGGCCCTGGCCGGGGCGGACGCGACCGAGGTGGTCCTCGGGGGGACGTTGACCCGGGCGCTGGCCTACAGCGGCTTCGGCGAGGTGGACGTCGCCGACGCGGTGGCCCGCACCAGCACCGGGGTCGTGCTCACCCGCATCGAGGGTGGTGGCGCCGGGGCTGACGCGCACGCGGAGGAGCGCGACGAGGCGGGCAGTGATGACGAGGCGGGCACGCACGCTGTCGATGACTCCGGGCCCGGGTCGGACGACGAGGCCGACGCCGTGCTGGGACGGCTCCAGGAGGAGCTGGAGAACGCCGAGGCGCAGGTCGGCCGGGCGCGCGAGGCCCGGAAGCAGGCAGCGGCGGCGGCGGGGCGGCGGCAGGACGAGCTGGACGTCGCCCGGTCCGGGGTGGAGCAGGCCCGCCGCCTGCTGGCCCAGGCCGAACAGCACGAGGCCACCGCGCAGGAGCGCGCGGACGCCGCGCAGGAGCAGCAGGAGGCCGCCGACCAGGACCTGGACGAAGCCCGCGCCGCCCGGGACGAGGCCCGGCGCCGGCTCGAGGAGGCGCAGGACGCCGGGTGACGGCGCAGGTCGCTCAGTCGCGCCCGGAGTCCAGGCGACGCACGAGCGCCCACACGGCCGGGAAGATCGCCGCGGCGACCCCGGCCTTGATGATGCCCGGGACGATGAACGGGGTGATGCCCGCCGCGGCGATGACGGCCGGGTCGGTCATGCCGAGGATGCCGGCCATGTAGGGCACGCCGACGAGGAAGGGGGCGGCCGTGGCGAGCAGGAAGCCGACCATGGCCAGCCCGACGTGCCGGTCCCAGGCGCGCTCCGCGGCCCACCCGGCGATCGCCGCGGCGGCGACGAAGCCGATGATGAAGCCGAAGGACGGGGCCAGGAGGTAGGCCGGGCCGCCCGCACCGCCGGCGAAGATCGGCGCCCCGGCCAGGCCCGCCAGCATGTAGGTCGTCAGGGCCGCGGCGCCGCGGCGCATGCCCAGCGCCGACCCGACGAGCATGACGCCCAGCGTCTGCCCGGTGATGGGGACCGGCCCGATGCGGAGCTCCACCAGGGCCAGCAGCGAGACCACCACCACGCCACCGGCGACGAGCCCGATGTCGGTGAGCACCCCTCGCCGCGGCAGCAGCCGGTCGGCGAGGACGAGCGAGGGGGCGTGGGAGGAGGCGGAGGCGGTCGACATGGGGCACAGGATGCCACAGCCGCGTCCGCGCGGCGGGACGTCGTGACGGCACGCGGAGCCCCGTGGGTGACTGGCACCCGGGTGACGTCACGTCATACCCTGGGACCCGCACTGGCGCCGGTCACCGCCCCCTGGGGTGGCCGGCGCGATGTCGTTGCCGCCCTGTGAGACCCCGACGAAGGACACTGCATGAAGATCGGCCTGCTGACCTCGGGCGGCGACTGCCCCGGCCTCAACGCCGTCATCCGCGGGGTGGTCCTCAAGGGTGACCGCATCTACGAGCACGAGTTCGTCGGCATCAAGGACGGGTTCCGCGGGCTGGTCGAGGACGACGTCGTCCCGCTGCCGCGCAAGCGGGTGCGCGGCCTCTCCAAGGTCGGCGGCACCATCCTGGGCACCTCCCGGATCAGCCCGATCCGCACCGGCGGCATCGACCGGGTCAAGGAGGTCATGGAGAAGCACGAGATCGACGCCCTGGTGGCGATCGGCGGTGAGGGGACGCTGACCGTGGCCCGGATGTTCCACGACGAGGGCATCAACGTCGTCGGCGTGCCCAAGACCATCGACAACGACCTCTCCGCGACCGACCGGACCTTCGGCTTCGACACCGCCGTCTCCATCGCGACCGAGTCCATCGACCGGCTGCGCACCACCGGCGAGGCCCACTCCCGGTGCATGGTCGTCGAGGTCATGGGCCGCCACGTCGGGTGGATCGCCCTGCACGCCGGCATCGCGAGCGGGGCGCACGCCATCCTCATCCCCGAGGTGCCGGTCAGCACCGACCAGCTGTGCCAGTGGGTGCAGAGCGCCATGGACCGCGGCCGCGCCCCGACCATCGTGGTCGCCGAGGGCTTCACCTTCGCCGGGGCCGAGCAGGTGGCCAGCGACCGGGTCGACGGCTTCGGCCGGCCGCTGCTCGGCGGCATCGGCGAGGCCGTCACCCGGGCCATCGAGGAGCACACCGGCATCGAGACCCGCAACACCACCCTCGGGCACCTGCAGCGCGGCGGCGTGCCCAGCTCCTACGACCGGGTGCTCGCCACCCGTTTCGGCACCGCGGCGATCGACTCGGTCAGCGCGAAGAAGTGGGGCACCATGGTCGCGCTCTCCGGCATGGACATCGTCAACGTCAACCTGCGCGACGCCACGAGCGAGCTCAAGCTCGTGCCGCGCGACCAGTGGGACGAGGCCGCGATCATGTTCGGCTGAGGCCCCTCAGCCCGCGGTGTGCCTCACTTGAGCCCGCTGCGCGCGAGGCCGGCGACGAAGAACCGCTGCGCCACGACGAAGAGCAGCAGGATCGGCAGCATCGACAGCAGCGCGCCGGCCATGAGCGTCGGGTAGTCGGTGGCGTACTGCCCCTGCAGGAAGGCCAGTCCGACCGGCAGGGTGTAGAGGTCCGGGTCGCGCAGCGCGACCAGCGGCCAGGCGAACTCGTTCCAGCGGTACATGAAGGTCATGACGACCAGGACCGCGACCAGGGGCCGCGCCAGCGGCAGGATCACCCGGGTGAAGACCTGCCACTGGTTGGCGCCGTCCAGCCGCGCCGCCTCGAGCAGCTCGTCCGGGATCGACATGAGGTACTGCCGGGCCAGGAAGATGCCGAAGGCCTCCGCCGACCGCGGCACGATGACCGCCCAGTAGGAGTTGACCCACCCGAGCCGGGCCACCAGCTCGAACTGCGGGATGAGCAGGACCTGCACCGGGATCATCAGGGTCGCGACGATCGCCATGAGCACCACGGCCCGACCGGGGAAGCGCCGCTTGGCCAGCACGTAGCCCGCCAGCAGGTCCACCACGACGGTGAGCACGACGGCGACGACCGCGATGGCGAGCGAGTTCACCGCCCACGTGGTCACCGGGTAGGTGGCGACCGCCTCGCGCACCGTGGTGAGGCCCAGGTCGCCGAGCCGTGGCAGGCCGCCGCCGACGAGGCTGCCCGGCGGGGATAGCGCGGTGAGGGTCATCCACACCAGCGGGAAGAGCCAGACCAGCGAGATGAGCAGCAGCGCGGCGAAGCGCCAGCGGCGCCCCGTGCGCTCCCGGCGCTCGGTCGGGGTGGCGGTCGTGGTGCTCACAGGGACTCCTCCGCATCACGCTGGGCCCGCCACCACAGGACCGTGGCGGCGAGGATGACGACGAAGACGACCACGCCCAGCGCCGTCCCGTAGCCGAGCTGGCGGGCCTCGAAACCCTCGGCGTAGGCATACGTCACGAGCAGCTCGGTCGCCCGCCCCGGGCCGCCGCCGGTCATCACCCACACCAGGTCGAAGACCTGGAAGGTCTCGATGACGAGGATGACCGTGAGGAAGAAGGTCGTCGGCTGGATCTGCGGGACGGTCACGTGCCGCAGCCGATGCCACCATCCGGCGCCGTCGAGGGCGGCCGCCTCGTGCAGGTTGTCGTCGACGTTCTGCAGCGCCCCGAGGTAGATGATCGCGGCCAGCCCGACCCGTGACCAGGTGAGCATGAGCAGGACGACGAGCATGGCCGGGCCACCGCCGGACTGCCACGACACCGGCCCCAGGCCGACCCAGCCGAGCGCGGTGTTCACCACGCCGACGTTCTCGTCGAAGATGAACCGCCCCGCCATCGCGACGACGACACCTGAGATGACGACCGGCGCCAGGACGATGCTGCGGAAGAGCGCCCGGCCCCGGACCTCGCCCTGCAGCAGCATGGCGATGCCCAGCCCGAGCCCGAGCGCCAGCGGCACCGAGACTCCCGCGAGCAGGACGGTGTTGAAGGACGCCCGCCAGAAGGCGTCGTCGTCGAGCATCCGGCGGTAGTTGCCCAGCCCGACCCACTCCGGAGCCCCCACCCCGCTGTCGGAGGTGAAGCTCGTGACGACAGCGCTGACGAGCGGCGCGAAGAGGAAGACGCCGAAGAGCACGAGCGCCGGGAGCAGCATGGCGTAGGACGTGAGGTGCTCCCGGACGCGCGCGGTCACCGGGCCACCTCCGCGGCCACGGCCCGGAGCAGGTCGTCGGCGACCTGGTCCGCGGGGCGCTCCCCGGCGAGGAACGCGAGCTCGAGCTGGTCGACGAGGGTGCTGTTGACCGCGTTGAACTGCGGCACCGTCACCTGCCGGACCAGGTCCGGCTGCACGACCGTGACCTGCTCGACGTACTGCTGCATCACCTCGGGGTAGGCCGGGAAGTCCAGCCCGGCGGCGTCGACGTCGGTGCGGGTCGGCAGCACCCCGGTGGCGGTGCAGAAGTCCGCCTGCTGCTGGGCGCCGACGCAGTATGCCGCGAACGCGGCCGCGGCCTCGGCGCGCGGCCCGTCGACGACGGCGAGGGCGTTGCCGCCCAGGTCGGCGCTGGCCCGCCGCTGCCGTGGCAGGGGGGTCGCGACCCAGTCGAAGGGCACCTCGAGGCCCGGCAGCGTGAAGCTGCCGACGAACGCCATGGCGACGGTCTGCGCACCGAAGAGCTGGTCGGTGTACTGGCTGCTCTTGGGCAGCGCCGAGCTGGGCGTCAGCCCCTCCCGGAAGAAGGTGCGGGTGACGTCGAGCGCTGCGACGACGGCGGAGGGGTCCGGGGCGGCGTCGTCCAGCCCCTCGGAGAGCAGCCGCCCGTCGGCCTGGTCGACCCAGTTGAGCCACCGGTACGCCCCCGCCTGCTGCCAGTTGACGGCCAGCGCGGTCCGGCCTGCGCCGGCGCTGTCGGCCACCCGGCGGGAGACGTCGAGGAACTCCTCCCAGGTCCAGGCGTCGTCGAGCCTCTCCGGCACGTCGGTGACGCCGGCGGCCTCGGCGGCCGCGGTGTTGACGAGGACCATCGAGGTGTCGGTGTGGTGCGGCACCCCGAAGGTGCCGTCCTCGTCGGTCACCGCCGCCCAGAACTGCTCGGCGACCGCAGGCTCCAGCTCGGCGGCCACCGAGGGGTCCAGGGCGCGCAGCACGCCCTGGCTGCGGTAGAGCCCGATGTCGTTGTAGGTCACCCGGAACAGGTCGGGCGGCGCGCCGGTGCGCAGGCCGGTGTCGACGGTGGTGAGGGTCTGGGAGAACGGCACGATCTGCAGCCGCACCTCGACCCCGGTCTCCGCGCGGAAGCCGTCGGCCAGGGCGCGGAAGGCGGCCTCCTCCTCGGGCCCGGCCCACAGGGTCAGCTGCAGCACGTCGGTGGGCCGGTCGGCGCCGGAGTCCGGCAGCCGGAACCCGGTGCAGCCGGACAGGCATGCGGTGGCGGCGCCCAGCAGAGCGGCCCTGCGTGTCACGCGCAGGGATCGTCCGGCCGGCGCCGTGGTGCCGTCCCTCACCTCGGTCTGGGAGTCGCGAGGAGTCGGACGGTGTCGTGTCGTGTCATGTGCGCTCCAGGGGTCGGTCCGGAGCGGGGCACGGTCACGGTATGCGAGCCCCGGGGCGGGGGCGACTCCAAGCGGCCACACCCGACGCAATGCCTGCCTGACGTCACGTCAGCCGGGCTTAGGATCGGGGTATGCCCTCCCCCACCTCAGCCTCGAGCCCGGCCGGTGGGTCGGCGGGCGCCCGGACCGCACCGGCGGCCGCGACTCTCGGGCCGCTGCCGACCGCGGCCGACATCGAGGAGGCCGCGCAGCGGATCGCCGACCGGGTGGGCCGCACGGCTCTCGAGCGCAGCACCCGGCTGTCGGAGCAGACCGGTGCCAGCGTATGGCTCAAGCGGGAGGACCAGCAGCCGGTGCGGTCCTACAAGGGCCGCGGCGCCGCCAACCTCATCGGCCAGCTCGACAGCGAGCAGATCTGGGCGGGGGTCGTGTGCGCGAGCGCCGGCAACCACGCCCAGGGCGTCGCCCACGCCTGCGCGACCCTGGGCGTCGGCGCCCGGATCTACCTGCCCGCCACCACGCCCCGGCAGAAGCGCGACCGGGTGGCCGACATCGGTGGCGACTGGGTGGAGGTCGTGGTCGGCGGCCGGACCTACGACGAGGCCGCGGCGGCTGCGCTGGCCGACGCCGAGCGGACCGGCGCCACCCTCGTGCCGGCCTTCGACCACCCGCACACCATCGCGGGACAGGGCACCATCGCCCGCGAGATCAGCGAGGACCTGCCCGGACCGCCGGACGTCGTCGTCGTGCCGTGCGGCGGCGGCGGGCTGCTCGCCGGGTGCCTCACCTGGTTCGGGGAGCAGGCGCCGGGGGTCCGCGTCGTCGCGGCGGAGCCGGCCGGCGCCGCGAGCATGATGGCGGCGACCCGGGCCGGCGAGCCGGTCGCCCTGGCGGAGATCGACCGCTTCGTGGACGGGGCCGCGGTGCAGAAGGTCGGGCGGCACACCTTCGAGGTGGTGCGACGGCATACCCCCGAGCTCGTCGCGGTCCCCGAGGGCCGCATCTGCACGGAGATGATCCGGCTCTACCAGAGCGAGGGGATCATCGCCGAGCCCGCCGGCGCGTTGGCCCCCGCCGCGCTGGACGCCCTGGGCGACCTCGGCGGGCTGACCGTGGTGGTCGTGGTGTCCGGCGGCAACAACGACCTGTTGCGCTACCCCGAGGTCATGGAGCGCTCGCTCATCCACGAGGGCCTCAAGCACTACTTCCTCGTCGACTTCCCGCAGGAGCCGGGGATGCTGCGGCAGTTCCTCGACGAGGTGCTCGGGCCGGACGACGACATCGCGCTGTTCGAGTACGTCAAGCGCAACAACCGCGAGACCGGGCCCGCGCTGGTGGGCATCGAGCTCGGCGCGCGCGACGACCTCGCGCCGCTGCTCGACCGGATGCGGGCCAGCTCGCTGCAGATCGAGCCCATCCAGCCGGACAGCCCGCTCTTCCGCTTCATCCTCTGAGCCCCGACGCGAGGCGCCGGCGGGTCAGTGGCTGGTGCCGGCCTTCCAGTAGCCGCAGAAGCTGATGTGCGACTTGGGTATGCCGTGCCGTACCCAGTGGCGACGCGCGGCGGTCGCGAGGTCGGACTCGCCGGCGACCCAGGCATACACGGGCCCCTCGGGCACCGGCACGTCCCGCAGCGTCGCGAGGACGGCGGCGCCGGGCCTGCTCCCCGCCGGCCGCACGACCCAGCGGACGTCGATGCCCTCCGGCGCCGCGAGCGCCTGGCGGTCGTCGGGGTGCGGCACCTCGACGACGGCGGTGCCGCGGGCGTCGCTCGGGGCGTCCCGCAGGATGCCGGCGAGCGCCGGCAGGGCCGACTCGTCGGCGGCGAGCAGGAGGGCCGCGTCCTCGACCGGGTGGTAGATCGCCCCCTCGTCGATGACGGCGACCTCGTCCCCCACCTCGCACCGCTGCGCCCACAGGGACGCCGGCCCGGCGTCACCGGCCGCCTCGCTGCCGTGGACGACGAAGTCGACGTCCAGCTCGGGCCCGTCCACCCCGTGCTCGCGGTAGGCCCGCACCGTGTAGTTGCGGATGACCGGGCGCTCCGCGGCCGGGACGAGCATGAAGCGGGCGTAGGCCGCCGTGCTCAGCTGATCCGGCACGTGGCGCAGCGACTCCGGGCCCCCGGTGGGCAGGAAGAGCCGGAACCACTGGTCGTCACCCATCGGCTCGAAGTCGGCCAGGTCGTCCCCGCCCAGGGTGATCCGGGCGTAGGTCGGGGTGGGCCGGTACGCACCGCGCACCCGCAGGCGCAGCGCCCGCGCGGCCCGGGGCTTGCGCCGGGTGGCCTGGAGGTTGCTCTTCGCCATGCGGATCCTTCTCCTGCGGTGTGGGCGACGGGGCTGGTGGTACCGACCACCGGGGCCAGCATATACATTAGGTTCGCCTTGCCTAACTCGACTAAGGAGATCCATGCGTTCCTCTCGCGGCCGTGTCCTCGGCGCCGCCTCGGCGCTCACCCTCGCCCTGGCGCTGTCCGCCTGCGGTGACTCCAGCGGTTCGGACGACCCCGGCGACGGAGCGGGCGGTGAGACCTCCGGCAGCACCGGCGAGGCCTCCGACAGCGCCTTCCCGGTCACCGTCGAGCACGCCTTCGGCGAGACCACCATCGAGGAGGAGCCCGAGCGGGTCGCCACCGTGGCCTGGGCCAACCACGAGGTGCCGCTCGCCCTCGGCGTGGTGCCGGTGGGCATGAGCGAGGCGACCTGGGGTGACGACGACGGCGACGGCGTGCTGCCGTGGGTCGAGGACGCGCTCGCCGAGATGGACGCCGAGACCCCGGTCCTCTTCGACGAGACGGACGGCATCGACTTCGAGGCCGTGGCCGACACCCAGCCCGACGTCATCCTGGCCGCCTACTCCGGCCTGACCCAGGAGGAGTACGACACCCTCAGCCAGATCGCGCCGGTGGTGGCCTACCCGGAGCTCGCGTGGGGCACGACCTGGCAGCAGATGGTCGAGCTCAACAGCCAGGCGCTGGGCATGGCCGACGAGGGCGACGCGCTCGTCGAGGAGCTGGAGGGCTACGTCTCCGACACCGTGGCCGACTACCCGGAGCTGGAGGGCATGAGCGCGATGTTCAGCTCGCACAGCACCGACGACCTGAGCCAGGTCGGCTTCTACACCACCCACGACCCGCGGGCGCTGTTCCTCGAGGAGCTCGGGATGACGACCCCCGAGCTGGTCGCCGAGCGCTCCGCCGAGAGCGAGACGTTCTACGAGACGGTCAGCGCGGAGAACGCCGACCTGTTCGGGGACGTCGACCTGCTGGTGACCTACGGGGACGACGCCCTGCTGGCCCAGCTGCAGGACGACGCCCTCGTGTCGGAGATCCCGGCCGTCGAGGACGGCGCCGTCGTCATGCTGGAGAACGACACCCCCCTCGCCGCCGCCGCGAACCCCTCGCCGCTCGCCCTCGAGTGGGGTCTGACCGACTTCCTCGACCTGGTCTCCGCCGCCGCAGAGAAGAGCCGGTGACCGACACCCTCACCGCCGCCCCGCCGGACGCGCCTGCCCCCGCAGCGCGCCGGCGGGTCGGCACGCGCGCCTACCGCGTCACGACCCTGGTCGTGGCGCTCGGCGCGCTGCTGGTGGCCGGCATCCTGTCGGTCACCTTCGGCGCCCGGGAGATCGCATATGCCGACCTCGTCGCCGCCCTCGGCGGCGCGCAGGACAACATCTCACAGGCGGCCGTCGCCCAGCGCATCCCGCGCACCGTCCTGGCCATGCTCGTCGGCGCCGCGCTCGGCCTGGCCGGCGCGGTCATGCAGGGCGTGACCCGCAACCCCCTCGCCGACCCGGGGATCCTCGGGGTGACCTCCGGCGCCTCCCTGGCGGTCGTCATCGGCATCGCCTTCTTCGGTCTCGGCACCGCCACCGGCTACGTCTGGGTGGCGATCGTGGGCGCCGCGCTCGCCGCGGCCGTCGTCTACGCCATCGGCTCGATGGGCCGCGGCGGTGCCACCCCGCTCAAGCTGGCGCTGGCCGGCGCGGCCCTGTCGGCCGCCTTCTCCTCGCTGGTCAGCGCGATCCTGCTGCCGCGCATCCAGGTGATGGACTCCTTCCGCTTCTGGCAGATCGGCGGGGTCGGCGGTGCGACCCCGGAGAAGATCCTCGTCGCCCTGCCCTTCCTCCTCGCCGGCACCCTCATGTCGTTCGCCGTGGCGCGCGGCCTCAACTCGCTGGCGCTGGGCGACGACCTGGCCGCCGGCCTGGGGGAGCGGGTGGCGCTGACCCGCGCGCTGGCCGCGGTCGGGGCGGTCACGCTCTGCGGCGCGGCCACCGCGGTGGCCGGACCCATCGGGTTCGTGGGGCTCGTCGTGCCGCACGCCTGCCGGCTCGTCGTCGGCACCGACCACCGGTGGCTGCTCCCGCTCTCGCTGCTGGTCGGCGCGGTCCTGCTGACGCTGGCCGACGTCGTCGGGCGCGTGGTGGCGCGGCCCGCGGAGGTCGACGTGGGCATCATCACCGCGCTCATCGGGGCGCCGGTCTTCATCGCCATCGTGCGCCGCATGCGGGCGAGGGCGCTGTGAGCACGGCATACACGACCCGTCCCGACCCCTCCCCGCTGCGCGCAGGCCGGCGGCGGCGCGCCGCGAGCCGCCGCCGCGCCGCCGGGCTCCTCGGCGTGCTGGTGCTCGTCCTCTTCGTCGTCAGCCTCATGGTCGGGCAGACGTTCTACGGACCCGGCGAGGTGTGGCGGGTCGTGCTCGGCCAGGACGTTCCCGGCGCGTCCTTCACCGTCGGCACCCTGCGGCTGCCGCGCGCCGTCCTCGGGCTCGTCGCCGGGGCCGCGCTGGGGATGGCGGGCGTGACCTTCCAGACCATGCTGCGCAACCCGCTCGCCTCCCCCGACATCATCGGCATCAGCGCGGGCGCGAGCGCGGCGGCCGTCGTCGGCATCGTCGTGCTGCGGGTGGACGAGGCGCTGGTGTCCGCGATGGCCATCGCGGCCGCCCTCGTGACGGCGCTGGTCATCTACCTGCTGGCCTACCGGGACGGGGTCCTCGGCACCCGGCTCATCCTCATCGGCATCGGCATCGCGGCGATGCTGGACTCGCTCGTCGCCTACGTCATCGTGCGCGCGGCCGCGTGGGACCTGCAGGTCGCGATGCGCTGGCTGACCGGCAGTCTCAACGGCGCCACCTGGGGCATCGTCCTGCCCCTCGTCGTGGCCGCGCTCGTGCTCATGCCGGCCCTGCTCTCCCAGTCCCGTCAGCTGGACCTGCTGCAGCACGGCGACGACACCGCCAGCGCCCTCGGGGTGCGCGTCGAGCGCACCCGGCTGACGGTCATCGTGGCGGCGGTCGCGCTCATCGCGTTCGCCACGGCGGCCGCCGGGCCCATCGCGTTCGTCGCCTTCCTCGCCGGGCCGATCGCCGCGCGTGTCGTGGGACCCGGCGGGTCGCTCATGGCCCCTGCCGCCCTCACCGGCGCGCTGCTCGTGCTCGCCGCCGACCTGGCGGGCCAGCACCTCTTCGGCACCCGCTACCCGGTCGGGGTCATCACCGGGGTGCTGGGTGCGCCCTACCTCGTCTACCTGCTCGTCCGCACCAACCGCGCCGGAGGCTCGCTGTGACCGACTCCCACACCCTCGTCGCCGAGCACGTCAGCCTTGGCTACGGCGACCGCACCGTCGTCGACGGCCTCGACCTCACCGTCCCCCCGGGCCGCATCACGACCATCGTCGGCGCCAACGCCTGCGGCAAGTCCACGTTGCTGCGCGCGCTGTCGAGGCTTCTCGCGCCGACCCAGGGCCACGTGCTGCTGGACGGCAAGGCCGTGCACACCCAGCCCACCAAGGCGGTGGCCCGCACCATGGGGCTGCTGCCCCAGAGCCCGATCGCGCCCGAGGGCATCGCGGTCGCCGACCTCGTGGCCCGCGGACGCAGCCCGCACCAGCGGATGCTGTCGCGGTGGGCGGTCGCCGACGAGCAGGCGGTCGAGGAGGCGCTCGAGCTCACCGGGACGACCGACCTGGTCGACCGGTCCGTGGACGAGCTGTCCGGGGGCCAGCGGCAGCGGGTCTGGATCGCCATGGCCCTGGCCCAGCAGACCGACATCCTGCTCCTCGACGAGCCGACGACCTTCCTCGACATCTGTCACCAGATCGAGGTGCTCGACCTGCTCACCGACCTCAACCGCACCCGCGGCACGACGATCGTCATGGTGCTGCACGACCTCAACCTCGCCGCGCGCTACGCCGACCACCTCGTCGCGATGTGCGACGGCCGGCTGCTCGCGGGCGGGCCGCCCGAGGAGGTGCTCACGACCGAGACCGTCGAGCGGGTCTTCGGCATGCGCAGCCAGGTGGTGGCCGACCCCGTCTCCAGCAAGCCGATGGTCCTGCCCATCGGCCGCCACCACGCCGCCCAGCCCGTCGGGCACGCCTGAACCGCACAGGACGCGCGGTCAGGACGCACAGGACGCGCAGTCAGGACACACAGGACGCGCGGTCAGGACACACAGGACGCGCAGACAGGACGCACAGGACGCGCGGTCAGGGCGCACAGGACGTGCGGTCAGGACGCACAGGACTCACGGTGCGCACCAGACCCGTCTCGTGGGCATGCCTGGCGCGGACGATGTGACGGCAGGAGCAGCGGCGTCGTGACTGTCACGATGGGGGTATGCCGCGCGTCCAGATCCCTCCGACCCGCACCTGGTACTGGTGCACGGTCGGCCTGTGGTCCCTCCTCCTCGCCGGGAACGTGCTCCGCCTGGCCGGCGGTGGTCGGGACGGCACCGTCTGGACGGTCCTGGACCTCGTCTTCGTGCTGGGCACGGCCGCGCTGCTCGTCCTGACGCTGACCGGTGCGCTGACCGTCACCGCCGATTCCGAAGGCCTGCACCGCCACTGGTTCTACGGCCGTCGCCTGGTCCCGTGGAGCGAGGTCACCGAGATCCGGCCGGCTCCTAGCTACCCGGAGCGCCTGGTCATCCGCGGTGAGGCCCGCAGGACCCTGGTCGAGGGGATGAAGCCGGCCGACGACGAGGTGGCGCTGCTGCATACCTGGCACGAGAAGGCGATCAGCGGCCCCTGACCATCCTCACCGCGCGTCCTGTGCGGCCCTATCGCGCGTCCTGTGCGGCCCTACCGCGCGTCCTGTGCGGCCCTACCGCGCGTCCTGTGCGGCCCTACCGCGCGTCCGGTGCGCCGGCGGGGGCCAGCTCGGCCCCGCCCGCATCCCCGGCCGCCGGGCCCGTCTCCTCGTCGGGGCGGTGCCGGCCGGCGTGGTCCACCCGCCGCGGCCACCAGAAGCGCTCCCCGAGCACCCGGACGATCGCGGGCACGAGCACCGTCCGCACCAGCAGCGTGTCGAGCAGCACACCGATGCAGATGACGACACCGATCTGGGCCAGCACGACGAGCGGCAGCACGCCGAGCACGGCGAAGACCGCCGCCAGCAGGATGCCGGCCGAGGTGATGACGCCGCCGGTCGCGCCCAGCGCGCGCAGGACCCCGTCGCGGGTCCCGTGCACACCGGCCTCCTCCAACGTCCGGGTGATGAGGAAGATGTTGTAGTCCACGCCCAGCGCGACGAGGAAGAGGAAGGCCAGCAGCGGCATGCTGGCGTCGATCGCCCCGAAGCCGAAGACCCCGGTGAACAGCCACCACGAGACGCCGATGGCGGCGCAGAAGGTCGCGACGACCGAGGCGACGAGGATGATCGGCGCCAGCACCGAGCGCAGCAGCCCCATGAGCGCCAGCAGCACCAGCGCGAGGATGAGCGGCATGACGACGAAGCGGTCGCGGACGTTGCCGTCGGACTCGTCGAGCGCCGAGGCGTCTCCGCCGGTGACGTGGGTGTCGGCATACCCGTCCAGCGCGGCGCGCACCTCGCCCACGGTCTCCTGCGCGGCGTCGCTGCCGGGCTCCGCCTCCAGCACGACCTGCACCTGGCCGATGCCGTCGACCGGCTCGACCGGCGTCACCTGGGTCACGCCCTCGACGTCCTCGACCGCAGACGCGAGCTCGTCGACCTGCTCCTGGTCGCCTCGCGTGACGACGACGAGCGGGTCGGAGGTCCCGGCGGGGAAGGACTCGCCGAGCCGCTCCGCCGCGGTGATCGCCTCGGGCGTCTCGAGGAACTGGTCCTCCGGCGCCAGCCCGCTGCTGATCTGGGTGATGCCGAAGGCGAGGGCGGCGAGCAGCGTGAGGGTCCCGGCGATGTATGCCGCGGGCGCCTTCGCGACCGCGTCACCGATGCGGCGCCACAGCGAACGGGACTCGGCGAGGACCGCCTGCCCCTCGCGCGGCACCTGCGGCCAGAAGACCCACCGCCCGAAGACCACCAGCGCCCCGGGCAGCACGAGCAGGACGAAGGCCATGGCCACCAGGACGCCGACGGCGCAGGCCAGGCCCAGACCGCGGGTCGAGGGGAAGACCGAGAGCAGCAGGCAGAGCACCCCGACGACCACCGTGCTGGCGCTGGCGATGATGGCCTCGGAGGCCCGGCGCAGGGCCAGGGCCATGGCCTCGTGCCGCGAGGAGTGGGTGCGCAGCTCGTCGCGGTAGCGGCTGATGAGCAGCAGGGCGTAGTTGGTGCCGGCACCGAAGACGAGGACGGACAGGATGCCGATGGTCGACTCGTCCCACGGGATCCCGAAGAGCTTGAGCACGTGCGTCGCGGCGCTCGCCGCGGTCTGGTCGGCGACGCCGACGACGAGCAGCGGGATGATCCACAGCACCGGGCTGCGGTAGGTCACGATGAGCAGCAGCGCCACCACCGCGGCGGTCGTCCCCAGCAGGGTGATGTTGGCGCCGTCGAAGACGGAGGCCAGGTCGGCCTCGATCGCCGCCGGCCCGGTGACCTGGGCGGTGACCCCGTCGGGCACCCCGTCGGAAAGGTCCGTGCGCAGCTGGGTCACGACCTCCTGGGTGTCGGTCGCCGTCGGGGCGTCCAGCGCGATGACGCTGATCGCGGCCGTGCCGTCCTCGGACGGGATGACGGGGAACTCACCCGCGAGCCCCGGCGGAGGACCACCGGCCTCCTGCCCCGCACCCTCGGGCGCACCGGCCCCCTCGGACCCCTCGGGCGCACCGGCCCCCTCGGACCCCTCGGGCGCACCGCCTCCCTCGGCACCCTCGGGCGCACCGGCCCCCTCCGGCGCCGCGGTCGCGTCCACGCCATCACCGGCCGGGGCCCCCTCCCCCTCGCCGGACCCCCCGGTGGCAGGTGGCTCGGCCCCCTCGGGAGCGACGTCCTCCATGAGCCCTGCGAGGTCGGGCAGCTGCTCCTCGATCGCGGAGTCGGCCGTGAAGAGCACGATCGCGGTCTTGCTGCTCTCCTCGGGCAGCTCCTCCAGCAGCTCCTGGCCCTGCGTGCTGTCGAAGCCGGCCGGCAGGGTGTCCAGCGGCGAGGCGGTCCGCTCGGCCTGGCCCACGCCGGCGATGAGGAACACGCCGAGCAGCAGCCCGACCAGGGCGATGATCCAGGACCGGGGAGCGGTCAGCGTGGTCACGAGGCGAGACATCGGGTGTCCTCCGGCGTAGGCTGGGGCTCGGTCGTCAGGCAACTACCTAACTAAGTGAGCAATTTCGTGACCGAACGTAGCACGGACCGCCCGGCGGTGACGAGCCCGAGCACCGCATCTGCTGCCGGGCCGAGCACCGGCGAGGCCGTGGGCACACCCCCCGCTCTCGGCCCGCAGAGCCAGTGGGTCGACGCGTGGCAGCCCGGTCCGGTGCTCGACACCCTGCGACGCCTGCTCGACAGCGGCCGCCGCGCGACCCCGGCGCTCGCCCGCCGGGCCGGGCTCACGCATACCGAGCTGGCGGTGCTGGAGCACCTCATGGAGGACCCGGCCGGCCCGAGCGAGCTCGCCCAGCGGCTCGGGGTCACGACCGCCGCCGCGAGCGGCATCGTCGACCGGCTCGTCGCCCGCGGGCACGCGCAACGGCAGCCGCACCCGACGGACCGCCGCCGCACCGCCGTCGTGGCCACCCCCAGCGGTCGCGAGGAGCTCATGGGCCACCTCATGCCGATGTTCGCCGAGCTCGCGCAGGTCGAGGCCTCGCTCACCGAGGCCGAGCGCGAGGTCGTGCTGCGCTTCCTCACCGACGCGGACCGGGCCGTCGGGCGCCTGCTCTGACACGCACCTAGACTGGGCAGATGAGCCAGCAGGCTGGCGAGCACACGCAGGACGAGCTGCCCGGGCGCCCGGGGGCCGTGGCGATCACCGTCTCCGACCGCAGCTCCGACGGGCGCCGCGAGGACGAGAGCGGGCGACTCCTGGTCGCCGCGTTGCGCGACCTCGGGTATGCCGTCTCCTCCTCGGTCGTCGTCCCGGACGGCGTCGAGTCGGTCGCCGGGGCGCTGCGTGACGCCGTCGCCGACGGGGCCCGCCTCGTGGTGACCACCGGTGGCACCGGCATGGGCCCGCGTGACCTCACGCCGGAGGGGACCCGCCAGGTCATCACCCGGGAGAACCCCGGGATGGCCGAGCTTCTGCGCCGGGAGGGCTCCCGGCAGACCCCCTTCGCGGCGGTGTCCCGCGGCGTGGTGGGGGTCGTCGACTGGCCGCAGGAGCGCGGTGTCGGCGGCACCCTGGTCATCAACCTGCCCGGTCGCCCCGCGGCCGTCACGGAGGGGATGGACATCATCGGACCGCTGCTGCGGCACGTGCTGTCCCAGGTCAGCGGGGGTGACCACACGTGGTGACCCGTGAGCCCCTGGTCGACGGCTACGGCCGGGTGCACCGCGACCTGCGCATCTCGGTGACCGACCGCTGCTCGCTGCGCTGCACCTACTGCATGCCCGAGGACGGCGTGCCCTGGCTGCCCCGGGCGACGATGCTCACCACCGAGGAGGTCGTGCGCCTCGCCGGCGTCGCGGTCTCCATGGGCATCGAGGAGGTCCGGCTCACCGGCGGGGAGCCGCTGCTGCGCCGCGACCTCGTCGACGTCGTCGCCGGCATCTCCGCGCTGGACCCGGCGCCCGAGGTGTCCATGACGACCAACGCCATCGGCCTCGCCAAGAACGCCGCAGCTCTGCGCGAGGCCGGCCTAACCCGGGTCAACGTCAGCCTCGACACCCTGCGCCGTGACGTCTTCATCGCGCTCGCCAAGCGGGACCGCCTCGCCGACACCCTCGCCGGCATCCACGCGGCCGCCGAGGCCGGGCTCGTCCCGGTGAAGATCAACACCGTCCTCATGCGCGGGATCAACGACGCCGACGAGGACGTCGTGGCGCTCCTGACCTTCGCCCTGGAGCACGCCTACGAGCTGCGCTTCATCGAGCAGATGCCGCTGGACGCCCAGCACGGCTGGGACCGCTCGCAGATGATCAGCGGCGCGGAGATCCTCGCGAAGCTGCGCACCGGCTACGACCTCACCCCGCAACCGGACGAGTCGAGGGGCAGCGCACCGGCCGAGCTCTTCGACGTGCGGCCGTGGGGGGCCGGCCCCGAGGTCGAGCCGCTGGGCACGGTCGGCGCCATCGCCTCGGTGACCATGCCCTTCTGCGGCAGCTGCGACCGGGTGCGGCTCACCGCCGACGGCATGATCCGCAACTGCCTCTTCGCCGCCGGGGAGACCGACCTGCGCACCCCCCTGCGCGCCGGCGCCTCGGACGACGACCTCGCGGCGCTGCTGCGGGCCTCGATCACCGCCAAGCTGCCCGGGCACGGCATCAACCAGCCCGACTTCCTGCAGCCGCCCCGGCCGATGAGCGCCATCGGCGGCTGAGCACCTCTACGTCCGGGCGGGACCGAGGACACCACGCCACCGTGGCCGGCCGGGTCAGACCGCCGCGCCGACCGGCTCCTTCTCGCCGCCCTCGCCCCCGTCGCCACCGCTGCCGGCGTCGGCCCGGGCCTTCTCGTGCGCCCGCCGGTCGAGCGTCTTGCCCCGCCGCAGCTCCCAGTAGGCGGCCACGAAGTAGACCACCGTGCCGGTGATGGCGATGGTGTAGAACGTGTTGCGCTGCGTCAGGTAGGTGTAGATGTCCGGGCTGGCGAGGAAGACCACCAGGGCGTCGACGAGGATGACGGCGAGCGCGAGCATCCAGACCCCCCGCAGCACCCGGGTCAGCGTGGACGTGTCCTTGACGTGCCCCGGCAGGGACGTGGCCAGCTCGCGCTTGAACGCCTGGGCCCGTTCGAGGAACAGCTCGTTGTCCCTCACCTCGTCCGTGTAGTCGTCGGCTGCCCCGGCCCGTCGGGCCAGGGCGACGTAGAGCAGGCTGGCGACGATCCACGCGGGCACGAAGGCGAAGTAGGGCGAGATGATCTGGGTGATGTTGAGCACGGCCCCCAGGCCGAAGGCGGTGGCCCAGGCGATGATGGCGGGCACGTTGGTGACCCCCTTGAAGCGTGCCCAGTACTCCGTGAGGCCGAAGCGCGGGAACAGCTTGTGCTCGGCATACACGATGCCGCCGACCGGCGCCAGGAGGACCCCGGCCCAGGTGACCAGCGGCGCGTAGTTGCGGTAGACGAACGGGAAGCACGCGACGACCACGACGATGACGCCCACGATGAGGGTCGCCCGCCCGCGCGACATCGACGGGAAGACACCCTGGGTGGCCAGCCCCGCGCGGTAGAGGTTGGCGTTGGCGGTCGTCCAGCCCGCGACGACGACGGTGACGTAGCCGGCCCAGCCCAGCGCCACCCAGGAGACGTCACCCGGGGACAGCACGGTGATGCTCGTCAGCGTGAGCGCGGCGGTGGCGGCGCCCATGAGGCCGGCGGAGAACCAGGCGACGTAGTGTCCGAAGAGCATGCCGGTCGAGGTCATCAGCCCGTGCCACCCCTTCCGGGCGTAGCGCAGCAGCGCCATGTCGATCATGCCCGCGTGCGCGAAGCTGTTGGCCGCCCAGGCTAGGCCGGCCACCTCGATCATCCCGATGCCGGGCTCCCCCTCCGGCGTGACGCCGGTGAAGACCGTCGCCCCGGCGATGTCGACGAACTCGCCGAAGCTGCCGATCGTGGTCACCCCGGTGACGGACTCGGCGACGGCCGGCAGCAGCACGAGGCCACCGACGGTGAACATCGTCGCGAGCCAGGGCCCGCAGATGGTCGCGAACTCCGCGAGCGCGTTGAACCCGAAGACCGCGACGAGCACGGCGACGATGCTGAAGGCCACGACGAGGATGACGAATCCGAGGTGGGTGGGGTATGCCTCCGCCTGCGTCGGGATGCCGATCACCCGTTGGACCGCGGTCGCCGACACGGTGAGCATGGCGGCCGAGATCACGGCGAAGACGATGGCGTTGGCCAGGTTGTAGATCCGCGATATGGCGCCTCCCCCGAACCTCAGGAGGTAGGTGTAGACGCTCAGCCCGACCTCCCGTGCGACCGGGGTGGTGATGAGCCAGAAGGTGAGGACGGCCAGGGCGTTGCCGATGAGCAGGCCGATGAGGACGTCCCAGATCCCGGCGCCGAGGATGACGAAGGTGGCGCCGAAGACGAACTCGGTGCCGGCGACGTTCTCGGCGGCGTAGAGACCGGCGAAGTGCTTGGCCCCGTGCTTCTCGTGCTCGCCGACGGGCAGCAGCTCGGGGTCGGTGTTGGCGATCTGGCGGTCGATCTGCTCGGTGGTCCGTGCCATCGTCGTCAGTCCTCGGTGCTCTCGGAGTCGGCCGCGGCGTCTTCCTGGTCGGCGAGCAGTCGGGTCTGCTCGATGGTCTGGTCGGCGACCCACTGGCTGCGCTCCAGCGCCTCCTCCAGGTCGAGGTCACCGGTGATGGCCTGGGTCAGCTGCTGGCCGACGGCGTTGCCCAGGCTCTGGAAGGCCGGCACGTCGACGTACTGCATGCCGACGTAGGGCACCGGCTGGGTGCTCGGCTCCGCGATGTCGGAGCTGCGGATCGCCTCCAGGGTCAGCTCGGCGTAGGGCTCGGCCGCCTCCAGGTAGTCGGGGTTGTCGTAGAGGTCGACCCGGCTCCCCGGCGGGACCGCCGCCCAGCCCCGGTCCTGCGCGACGAGCGCGGCATACTCGCTCGACGTCGCCCAGGTGACGAACTCGCGCGCGAGCTCGGGGTTGTCCGAGGACGCGGGGATCGCCAGCGCCCACGACCACAGCCAGTTGCTCGGACGACCCTCGTCCGTGCCGGGCGCCCGGGCGAAGCCGACGTCCTCGGCGACGGACGAGGCGTCGGGGTCGGTCACGAATCCCGCGGCCGAGGTGGCGTCGACCCAGATCGCGCACTCACCCTCCTGGAACAGCGCGAGGTTCTCGGCGTAGCCGGCCTCGGCGACGCCGTCCGGGGCCAGCGCCGCGAGCGCGAGGTAGGTCTCGGCGGCCGAGCGCCACTGCTCGCTGTCGAGCTGTGCACGCCAGTCCTCGTCGAACCAGCGGGCGCCGTAGGAGTGGGCCATGGAGGTGAGGACGGCGCCGTTCTCACCCCATCCGGCCTTGCCGCGGATGCAGGCCCCGGCGGTGCCGGTCTGCTCCTCGACGGCGGTCGCGGCGGACACGACGTCGTCCCACGTGGGCTCGTCGGGCAGCTCGACGCCGGCCTCCTCGAGCAGGTCGGTGCGGTACATCGTCATGCTGGACTCGCCGTAGAACGGCGCCGCCTGCACGGCTCCGTCCGCGCTGAGCGCCTCGCGCACCTCGGGGACGAAGGCGTCGGGGTCGAACCCCTCCGGCATGTCCGTCAGCGGGGTCAGCAGCTCCTCACCGGCCCAGACCTGCGCCTCGTAGGTCCCCACCGAGGCGACGTCGAAACGGCCAGCCCCCGTCCCGACGTCGGTCGAGACCGTCTCGCGCAGCTCGTTCTCGCTCTCGCGGACCCACTCGATCTCGATGCCGGGGTGCTCGTCGAGGAAGGCCGTGCTGAGCTCCTGCAGCACGTCGAAGTCGCCGTTGTCGACGACGGCGACGGTGAGGGTGTCGGGGCCGGTGTCCTCCTCGCCGCTGCACCCGGCCAGCACCAGCAGCGTCAGCACGCCGACCAGGCCACCGGTCCGCCGCGCCGGACGCGGGAGGGCTCGCCGCCGAGCGGGTGAGGTCGGCCGTGGTCGCATGTGTCGACTCCTTCGTCAAGGACACCCGCACCGGCGGGAACGGATGACCGGCACCCCGGGCCTGGGTACCTACACCCCGCCCCGAGCTGACGGCACCAGCGCTCAGACGAGCATCATGCGATGCACAGATGAGACTGAGTCCAGCCAACGCCATAGGGCTGGGCGTGTCAACAGGGGGCGGATCGCGCCCGTGCGGCGACCGCGGTGGGGTGTGCGGGCTCAGCCACCGGCGAAGGGCGGCAGCACGTCGAGCACGTCGTCGTGGCCCAGGGGCAGGGCCGGGTCGGAGACGTACTGCCCGTCGTGCAGCACGGTGCTCAGCCCGAGGACCCGGGCCAGCTCGGCACCGTGGCGCTCGCGGAGCTCGGCGAGCAACGAGCCGAGGTCGTCGGCATCCACGCGCTCGCTCTCGGTGCCGGCGGCCTCGGCGGCCGCGGCGAAGAACCTCACCGTCGCCATGCCGCCAGTGTCGCAGACGGTCCTGCGGCAACGGTCGCGCGGATCCCCGTCGGGCTGACCGGGCGCTACTCCCAGCGTCGGAGGTCCTCCCGCGTGTCGATGTCACCCAGACGACCCGGGTCGACCTCGACCTCGCCCCACCGCAGGTCGGCGACCAGGGAGCGCACGGACGCGTGCCGTGGCGCTCCGAGGCGGCGCAGGGCGGCCTCGAGCGAGGCGCGCCGGTAGACCGCCAGCAACCACTGGCGGCGCCCGGTGCCGTCGGACGGGCACAGGGCGTCGACGCCACGGCCCACCCCGGGCAGCTCGGCCCTCAGCCGGGCGAGGACACCGGCGGCGTGTGGCTGGTCGACCGCGCAGACCGCGACCCAGGCCGTCTGACGGCGGGCCGGACCGATGAGCGCCGTGAGCCCGGCGGCGATCCCGGCCACCGGGCCGCCGCCGGGAGGGTCCTCCAGGGTGCGCCCGACACCCTCCGGGACGGGGGTGTCGCCGACCACGACGACCCGGCCGCCGAGGTCCACGTCGAGCACGCGGTCCAGCAGGCTCCGGCCCCCGACGACGAGGGCCGCCTTGTCGGCACCGCCGAGGCGGTCTCCCCGGCCCCCGGCGAGGACCAGCAGGTCGACGGCCGGCAGACGGGGAGCCATCAGTAGCTCGGCAGGCTCGGGTCGACCTGCTCGATCCACCCCAGGATCCCGCCGGTCATGACGGCCACGTCCGCGTGCCCGAGACGGACCAGGTGGGCGGCCGCCCGCTGGGCCCGCGGCCCCGCCTTGCAGTACACGACGACCGGCCCCGGCGGCAGGTGGTGGTCGAGGTCCTCCCAGCTGAGGACCTCGCCGACCGGGACGAGCAGGGCGCCGGGGACGGTGCCCAGCTCGTGCTCCGCCGGCTCGCGCACGTCCAGCACCACGGGTGCCACCGCACGGCCGTCACCCGTCGGGCACGAGCCGATGACGCCGGGGGCGGTGGGGGGCTCGCCGCCCGGCGCTGCTGGCGGCGCGACCGCGACGTCGGGCGCGCCGAGCATCGCAGCGACCTCCCGCGGGCCGACCTCGGGCAGCGGCACGACCGGCCGCAGCTGCTCGCGCTGCTCCGGCTGCACCACGGCACCGACCGGGCGCAACGGCACCTCCCGGGTGCGCTGTGTGAGCGCGTCGACCAGCAGCACCCGCCCGACCAGCGGCTCCCCGAAGCCGCAGACGAGCTTGACCACCTCCGCGGCCATGATCGAGCCGACCTGACCGACGAGCGCCCCCAGCACCCCCGCCTCGGAGCAGCTCGGGACGTCCTCCGCGCGGGGCGGGACCGGGAAGAGGTCTCGGAGCGACACGGCGTCCTCCACGCCGGGCACGAAGGTCGAGAGCTGGGCGTCGAAGCGCAGCACGGCCGCCCACACCAGCGGCAGCCCGAGCGCGACGCAGGCGTCGGACACGGCATACCGGGTGGGGAAGTTGTCGGCCCCGTCGAGCACCACGTCGTGCCCCCGCAGCAGCTCCTCCGCGTTGGCCGCCTCGATGCGGGTATGCCGCACCTCGACCTCCACGTCGGGGTTGAGACCGCGCACGAAGGCCGCGGCGGAGGCCCCCTTGGGGGTGCCCACGGACTCGGCGCGGTGGATGACCTGCCGCTGCAGGTTGGTGACGTCGACGTCGTCGTCGTCGATGACGGTCAGGTGACCGACGCCGGCGGCGGCCAGGTAGGCCAGGACCGGGCTGCCGAGGCCGCCCGCCCCGACGACGGCCACCCGGGCGGCCAGCAGCCGCCGCTGCGCGGCCATGCCCAGACCCGGCACCAGCAGGTGCCGCGAGTACCGCGAGACCTGCTCGGGCGTGAGCGGGGGGCCGGGCTCGACCAGCGGCGGCAGCGGGGTCATGCACCCAGTGTGCACGGCCGGGCCGGGGAGCTCAGCGCCGCGCCGGGACGGGGATGCGTCCGGAGGCGTCGCGCTTCACCACGCCCTCGGCGACCAACCGGGTGAGCCACGGGTGGTCCGGCTCCGAGCCCCACCGCTCCCGCCAGACCACGGCGTGGGCGCGGGCGTACTTCGCCTCCTGCTCGGGGGTCAGCGGCTCGGTGGGCTGCCGGTACGCCTCCGCGCCACCCACCCAGACCAGCGACCCACCCGCGCGGTCCACGACCCGGGCGAAGTCGTAGGCCTCCAGACCGGGCCCGACGTAGTCGGCGCAGAACCCACCCACCTCGCGGAAGTCCTCGGCGGTCAGGGCGAAGCAGGTGGGCGCGAAGAGGTGCAGCCTGTCGGTGACCCGGGTCTCGCCGGGCGCCAGGGCGGGGGCGCCGGGCGCGCGCAGGCTCAGCTCGTGCATCTGGCGCAGGGGGTAGCCCCGCGCCGGGTCCTCCAGCGCCGGCAGCCGCAGGACCGGGGCGCTCCACAGCACCGGGCCGGAAGGGCTGCCCGACTGCTGCTGATCGGTGATGGCGGCGACGAACCGCTCCAGGGTGCGCGGGCCGGGGATGACGGCCGCGTCGACGAAGACGAGGACGTCGGCCCCCTCCGCCATGGCGAGCTCCGCGGCCCGGTTGCGGGCGGCGGCGTAGGGCAGGGCGCGCCGGTCGGTGGCGACGGGCTTCACGATCGTCGTCCACCGGTCGGTGCCGAGCGGCAGGCGGCCCCGCGTGAGGTCGCGGTCGCCCATGGACATGACGACGTGCACGGCGGGGGGCGCCGAGCCCACGGACAGGCCGTCCACCTGGGCCAACAGGTGCTCATGATGCCCGCGCGTCATGGTCAGAACAGCAGGAGTCACGGGCACGGGGGGAGTATAGGCAGCCCTCCTCCGACGTCAATACCCCCGAAAGGGTGTACCCGCACGTCAACTGCTGCGGCAGTTCGCCGTGCCAGGCCCCCCGTGCCAGGCGTATCGTGCTGCGCATGGCTGGGACGGAGCCGCTGCGCGTGGCCCTGATGAACGACTTCGAGGTCGTCGTCCGGGGCCTGCAGGCGATGCTCGAACCCTTCGAGCACCGGGTGTCCGTCGTCGAGCTGGACGCCCAGGTGGAGGTCGCCAGGTCGGTCGATGTCACCCTCTACGACACCTTCTCCGAGCCGCAGGTCGACGGCGACGAGTTCGACAACGTGCTGGACAGCGACGACCCCGGTGCCGTCGTCGTCTACACGTGGAACGTCGACCCCGCGCTGGTGGAGATCGCGCTGGCCAAGGGGTGCCGCGGGTACATCGGCAAGACGGTGGGCGGCGCCGAGCTCGTGGAGTGCCTGGAGCGGGTGGCGTCCGGCGAGGTGGTCGTCGAACCGGCCACCAGCCGGGTCCCGACCCCCGAGTTCCACTCCCCCGGCGACTGGCCCGGCCGGGTGGAGGGCCTGTCCGCGCGGGAGGCCGAGATCGTCACGCTCATCACCCAGGGCCTGACCAACGTCGACATCGCGGCGCGGACCTTCCTGTCCATCAACTCGGTCAAGACCTACATCCGCACGGCCTACCGCAAGATGGGGGTCACGCGACGCTCGCAGGCGGTCCGGTGGGGCCTTCAGCACGGGCTGACGCCCGACACCATGCGCAAGCCCGGCAAGGACGCGGACGCCGGCACGGCTCAGACGGGCACGTAGACGACGACCGACCAGGGCCCGACGTCGAGCACCGCGACTCCGTCCTGGACCTCCGCGTCGGGCGTCTGGTGGTCGCCGAAGAGCTGGCTGTAGGTCCGGGCGTCGCTGTTGAAGAGGACCCGCCAGCGTCCGCCCGAGAGCTCGACCGGTCGGCGCACCGGCTGGGACGACAGGTTCACCGCCACCAGCACGTGCTGGTCGTCGTCGGTGGAGCGCACGTAGGTCAGCAACCCGGTGTCCTCGTCGGAGGTCACGACCGTGGTGTGCGGGCCGGCGAGCCCGGCGGTGGCGCCGTCCCGGTTCAACCGCATCCGGATGAGGTCGCGGAACAGCTGGGTGATGTCGCGGAACCTCCAGGCGCGTTCCCAGTCGAGCGGGACGTCGTCACGGAACCACTCGTCCTCGAGGAACTCCTGGCCCTGGAAGAGCATGGGCAGACCGGGTGCGGTGAGCACGAGGGCGGCGCCGAGGGTGGCCCGCTTCTGGGCGTCCCAGCCACCGGGGTCGTCCTGCTGCACCTCGGAGGGGATGCGCGACTTGCCGTTGGACACCTCGTCGTGGGACTCGGTGTAGACGACGCGGTCGAAGGCGTGCTGGTAGGTGTGCGTGACGGCCTGCGCGACCGCTCTGACGGAGCGCTGGTCGTCGTCGGCGACGAGGGCCTCCCGCACCGGGTGGACGAACTGGTTGTCCCACTGGGCGTGCATGGCCGCGCCCCCCGGTTCGGTGGAGGTGACGGCGGCGACGCCGTGGAGGTCCTCGGCGATGACGAGATGACGGGGGAACTCGGTGCGCACCATCTCCCCGATCTCACGCATCATGTCCCACCCCTCGGGGATCTCGTCCCCGTGCGTCCCGTCGACCCGACGCATGTAGGGGGTCATGTCCAGCCTCAGGCCGTCGGCGTGGAAGTCGCGCAACCACATCCGCGCGTTGTCGAGGATGAAGTCACGCACCTCCTGGCGCCCGTAGTCCGGGCGGGTGTCCCCCCAGGGGGTGGCGCTGCGGTGGTCGTTGTAGAAGTAGATGCCGCCCTTGTCGTTCTCCGACCAGCCGTCGAACTGCCAGGTGGGCAGGTCGCTCGGGCCGAAGTGGTTGTAGACGACGTCCACCAGGACCGCCAGACCGCGCCGGTGCGCCTCCCGGATGAAGGTCTTGAGGGCGTCCGGGCCGCCGTAGCTGGACTCCACCGCGAAGATGTGCGCCGGGTTGTACCCCCAGGAGTAGTCGCCGGCGAACTCCATGAGCGGCATGAGCTCGATGGCGTTGGCGCCCAGCTCGACGAGGTAGTCGAGCTTGCCCATGAGGTCGCCCAGGTCCGCCGACCCGCCGTGGTCGGTCGCCACGAAGGACCCGATGTGCGTCTCGTAGACCACCGTCTCGTGCTGGCGCGGCGGGGTGAAGTCGTCACCGTCCCAGTCGAAGGCGCCGTGGTCGTACAGCAGCCCGTTGCCGACCGAGGTGGTGACGGCGAGCGCCCGCGGGTCGATCCGGTGGAAGGTCTGCTCGCCGTTGGTCACCAGCAGCTGGTACTCCTGCCCGGTCTGCGCGCCCGGCACCTCGGCATACCAGTGGCCGTTGCCCTCGGACGTCATGCCGTGCGCCCCGGGGTCCCACCCGTTGAAGTCGCCCACCACGCTCACCGCGGTGGCGTGCGGGGCCCACACGCGGAAGGCGTAGCCACCCTCCATCGGGACGGCTCCCATGCCGGTGACGCTCACGAGGACTCCTTGCTGCAGGCGGACACGACAGAGGGCGCAGGTGCTGTCGTGCCCCGCGCCCAGGCTCTCGATGGTAGCCGTCGGGCGCCGATGGGACCTCGCTCAGTCCTGCGGCACCGGCTGCATGAGCATGAAGACCCCTCCCTGCGGGTCGGAGACGGTCGCCATGCGACCGACCCCGGCCATGTCGTCCGGGCCGTGGACCAGCGCACCCCCGAGCTCCTTGACCCTCTCGACGCTCGCGTCCAGGTCGGCGGTGGTGAAGTAGACCGTCCAGTAGCTGGGGATGTCGTCCGGGACGTTCGGCGGCATGGACATGAGGCCGCCGAGACCGCCCTCGTCGCCGCCGCGCACGACGCGGTAGGTGCCGTAGGGCATGGGCATGTCGTCGTACTCCCACCCGAAGACCGCGGAGTAGAACGCCGAGGCGGCCTCGAGGTCGCGCGTCATGAGCTCGTTCCAGGACCAGGTGCCCGGCTCGTTGCAGACCTGCGCGCCGCGGTGCGACCCGGCCTGCCAGGCACTGACCACCGCGCCGGCCGGGTCGCCGTAGATCGCCATGCGGCCGACGTCCATGACGTCCATCCCGGGCATCATCACCGTGCCACCGGCCTGCTCCACCCTGGCGGTCGTCGCGTCGACGTCGTCGGTCGCGACGTAGGTGGCCCAGGTCGGCGGCATCCCCGCCGCGGTCATCTCCTCCGGCTGCCGTCCGAGGCCCGCCGCGACCTTCCCGTCGAGCAGGAAGTTCGTGTAGATCCAGGTGTCGTCGTCGTCGTGGCTGTCCTCCGCCGTCCAGCCGAAGAGCGAGGTGTAGAACCTCGTCGCTGCCTCGACGTCGGAGGTCATCAGGTCGATCCAGCAGGGCGTCCCTGCCGCATATCCGTCACGGGTGGACATGGGTGCTCCTTCGCTCGTGGGCCACGTCCGGGTGGACATCCACGAATCTAGAACCGGCCACTGACGCACGTCCACCCTCGCGCGGCTACCGTGAGGCGGTGACCTCCCCCGACCGTGCCTCGCAGACCGGGGTGGCGGCATACCCCCGACGCGCGACCCTGCTGGTCACGACCACGCTCGCCGCCCTGGCGATGATCGGGCCGTTCACCATCGACACGATCTTCCCCGGGTTCGAGGCGATCGGCCGCGACTTCGACGCGGACGCGGCGGCGTTGCAGCAGATCACCAGCGTCTACCTCCTGAGCTTCGCGCTGATGAGCGTCTTCCACGGGCCGATCTCCGATGCGCTCGGGCGCAAACCGGTCATGATCGGCGGCCTGCTGGGGTATGTCGTGGCGTCCGTCGTCTGCGCGCTCGCGCCGACCCTGGGGGCGCTGCTCGTGGCGCGCGTCTTCCAGGGCCTGTTCGCCGGGGCCGCGACGATCGTCAGCCGCGCGGTCATCCGGGACCTCTTCTCCGGCGCCGAGGCGCAGCGGCTCATGGCCCGGGTCATGATGATCTTCGCCGTGGCCCCGGCCGTCGCACCGGTCATCGGCGGCGAGATCCTGCGCCTCGGGCCGTGGCACTGGATCTTCTGGTTCGTCGCCGTCTACGGGATCGGTGCCGCCGTGCTCACCGCCGTCGTGCTCCCGGAGACCCACCCGAGGGAGCGGCGCAGCCCGCTGCGGGTGGGCTCGGTGCTGCGGTCGCTGGGGCACGTCGCGCGGTCGGGCCGTTTCCAGCGGCTCGCCTTCTCCGCCGCCTTCGTCTTCGCCGCCTACTTCCTCTACGTCGTGGCCGCCCCCATCGTCGTCGTCGACCTGCTGGGACGGGGCGAGCAGGACTTCTGGATCCTCTTCGTGCCGATGATCGGTGGCATGGTCACCGGGTCGATGCTGACCAACCGGCTCGCCGGGCGGGTGGAGGGTCCCCGGATGGTCGACGTCACGATGGTCGGCCTCGTCCTGGCGGCGGCGCTCAACGTGCTGCTCTGCGCCGTCGCGCCGACGCTGCCGTGGGCGGTGCTGGGGCCGGCCGCGATGGGCGTGGCCATCGGTGTGGCCTTCCCGGTGCAGCAGCTGGCGATGCTCGACCTGTTCCCCGAGGCGCGGGGGGCGGCCGCCTCGATGGCCTCCTTCGCCGCGCTCGTCTTTAACGCGTTGCTGGCCGGCGTCATCAGCCCGCTGGTCACCGGCACCCTGCTCACGGCCGCGCTGACCAGCGCGTTCTTCGCCGTGGTGGGTGCGGCCCTCTGGGTGTGGCACCGCCGGGCGACGAGCGAGACGGCCACGGAGGCACCGACGCCGGCGTCGGCCGACGCACCGACCGGCGGGGCCGCCTCGGCGGACGCCGGCTGAGCCGACGCGGGGGCGAGACATGGCCCTCGGGAGGGCTCGGCGACCTCGGCGAGGCGGGACCTCAGCCGCCGGAGGGCTCGGCGACCTCGGCGCGGTCGATCTCGCCCTGGCGGTAGAGCTCGACCCCGGCCCGGAGCAGGTCGTCCATGTCCTCCCCGGCCTCGACTCGACCGACGATCGAGGCCCGCATCCGCGGGTCCCAGAACTTGCGCAGGTGCGTGGCGATCTCCTCGGCGGCCCGCTGCGGCGGGTGGTGCGCCATGGCGCGGGCGATGTCCTCGCCCAGCCGGATCTCCGAGGGCAGCTGCTGGCGGGCACGCGCGTCGGCGGACTGCCCGGTCGGCGGCCCCTGGGCGGGGACCGGGTCGGCGTCGGTCGGCGCGTCCAGGTCCGGCTCGTCGCGGTCGCGGCGCCGCCAGTCCTCGGGCAGCCCGCCCGAAGGCTCACGCGCCCCGCTCACCGGCGTGCCCCGACGACCTCGACCGCCGGGTCGACCGGGTCGTGACCGTCGCTGACCTCCTCGGCGACCTCCCGGCCGCGCCCGGCGTTGGCGACGCCGACCTGGACGGCGGTGACCTTGTACTCCGGGCAGTTGGTGGCCCAGTCGGAGTTCTCGGTGGTGACGACGTTGGCGCCGGTGACCGGGTGGTGGAAGGTCGTGTAGACCACGCCGGGCTGCATCCGGGTCGACACCAGCGCGGTGAGGGTCGTGGTCCCCACCCGGCTGGACAGCTCGACCCGGTCCCCGCTGCGGATCCCCCGCACCTCGGCGTCCGCGGGGTGCAGCTCGAGGACGTCCTCGGGGTGCCACGTGGAGTTGGCGGTGCGGCGGGTCTGGGCCCCGACGTTGTACTGGGTCAGGATGCGCCCGGTGGTGAGGATGAGCGGGTAGCGGCGGTTGGTCGTCTCGGTGGTCGGCACGAAGACGGTCGGGATGAGCCTGCCCTTGCCGCGCACGAACTCGTCGACGTGCATCGTCGGGGTCCCGTGCGGCGCCCGGTCGTTGACCGGCCACTGCATCGAGCCCTCGGCGTCGAGCCGCGCGAAGCTGACCCCCGCGAAGGTGGGGGTCGTGGCGGCGATCTCGTCCATGATCTCCGAGGCGGAGGCATACTCCATCGGGTAGCCCATCGCCGTGGCGATGTCGCACACCACCTTCCACTCGTCCTTGCCGACCCGGCTCGGCATGACCGGCCGCACGCGACCGAGGCGACGCTCGGCGTTGGTGAAGGTGCCGTCCTTCTCCAGGAAGCTGCTGCCGGGCAGGAAGACGTGGGCGTAGCGGGCGGTCTCGTTGAGGAAGAGGTCCTGGACCACCACCATCTCCATCGATGTCAGCGCCGCGCGCACGTGCCGCAGGTTGGGGTCGGACTGGGCGATGTCCTCGCCGTGCACGAAGAGCCCCTTGAAGCTGCCCCCGATCGCGGCGTCGAACATGTTGGGGATCCGCAGCCCGGGCTCCGGGTCGAGGGTGACGCCCCACCGGTCCTCGTAGATCGCCCGCGCGTCGGGCAGCGAGATGTGGCGGTACCCCGGCAGCTCGTGCGGGAAGGACCCCATGTCGCAGCTGCCCTGGACGTTGTTCTGGCCGCGCAGCGGGTTGACGCCGACGCCGGGCCGACCGATGTTGCCGGTGACCATGGCGAGGTTGGCCATGCCCATGACCATCGTCGAGCCCTGGCTGTGCTCGGTGACGCCGAGGCCGTAGTAGATCGAGCCGTTCGGTGCGGCGGCGTAGAGCCGGGCCGCCTCGCGCACGCGCTCCGGGTCCAGCCCGGTCGCCCCCGCGGTCGCCTCCGGCGAGTTCTCCGGCGCGCGGATGAAGTCGAGGTAGGCCTCGACGTCCTCGCAGCGCTCCTCGAGGAACCCCTTGTCGTGCAGGCCCTCGGTGACGATGGTGTGGGCCATCGCGTTGACGAAGGCGACGTTGGACCCGGGCAGCAGCGGGAGGTGGTGCGCGGCCTCGACGTGCGGGGAGCGGACCAGGGCGATCTCGCGCGGGTCGGCGACGATGATCTGCGCCCCCTCGCGCAGCCGCTGCTTCATCCGGGAGGCGAAGACCGGGTGGGCGTCGGTGGGGTTGGCCCCGATGAGCAGGACCACGTCGGTGTCCTCGACGGAGGCGAAGTCCTGGGTGCCGGCGGACGTGCCGAAGGTCTGGTTGAGGCCGTAGCCGGTGGGGCTGTGGCAGACCCGCGCACAGGTGTCGACGTTGTTGTTGCCGAAGGCCGCGCGCACCATCTTCTGGACGACGTAGACCTCCTCGTTGGTGCACCTGCTGGAGGAGATGCCGCCGATCGAGCCGACGCCGTGCCGCTCCTGGATCCCCCGGAAGCCCTCGGCCACCCGCGAGATCGCCTCCTCCCAGGAGACCGCGCGCCACTCGTCCTCGATGCTGTCGCGCACCATCGGGGACAGCTGGCGGTCCTCGTGGTCGGTGTAGCCGTAGGCGAACCGTCCCTTGACGCAGGAGTGGCCCTCGTTGGCCTTGCCGGCCTTGAGCGGCGTCATCCGGACGACCTGGGTCCGGGTCTGCCCCGTCTGCTCGTCCCGCGTGTCGGTGACCTCGGCGCGGAAGGAGCACCCGACCCCGCAGTAGGCGCACGTGGTCTCGACGGTGCGCTTCGGCATACCGAGGCTGACGACCGACTTCTCGGTCAGCGCGTCGGTCGGACAGGCCTGCACGCAGGCGCCGCAGGAGACGCACTCCGAGCTGAAGAAGTCGGTCGGCCCCGGGGCGATGCGCGAGGCCAGCCCGCGGCCCTCGACGGTGAGCGCGAAGGTGCCCTGGATGTCGGAGCAGGCGCGCACGCAGCGGGAGCAGGCGATGCAGGCGTCGGGGGTGTAGTCGAAGTAGGGGTTGGACGTGTCGACCGGGCCGCGCCCGAGGACGGGGCCGTGCCCGGCGCTGACCCGCTCACCGCTACCCCCGGCGGGGTCCTCCTCCTGGACCCCCCCGGACGGGACCTCCGCCTGCCTGCGCAGTGCGGGGGACCCGTCCCTCCGGGGGGTGGGAAGACCGTAACGTACCTCGGCGACCCCCGCCTGGTGAGCGAGCGCGGCCACCTGGCAGCTGCCGCGCGCGCAGCCCGCGCAGTCCGTCGGGTGGTCGGACAGGTAGAGCTCCATCACCCCACGACGGACCCGGCGGACCTCCTCCGTCTGGGTGCGGACGACGGCGCCGTCCGCGCAGGGCGTCGTGCACGAGGCGGGCGTGCCCTTGCCGCCCTCGACCTCGACGAGGCAGAGGCGGCAGGAGCCGAAGGCCTTGAGCGAGTCGGTCGTGCACAGGCTGGGGATCTGCACCCCGGCCTCGCGGGCCGCCCGCATGACCGACGTGCCCTCCGGCACCGTGACCTCGAGGTCGTCGATGGTGAGCGTGACGGTGGTGTCGCTGCGCACCGCCGGGGTGCCGAAGTCGGGCTCCGGCAGGTATGCCGCACCTGTCGCCCCGCCGGGGGCGCCGGTGGCGGCCCCCGGCATACCGGTGCCGTCGCCGTCCCGGCTGGCCTGGCCGAGCCGGCTGGCGACCTGCTCGGCGGTGGGGATGGTGGCGGTGGGGATGGTGGGGGTGGTGGCGGTCATCGCGGGCTCCCTCCGAAGTCCTCCGGGAAGTGGGTGAGCGCGCTGCGCACCGGGACGGGGGTGAGCCCGCCCATGGCGCACAGCGACCCGGTGGTCATGGTGGCGCAGAGGTCCTCGAGGAGGACGAAGAGCTGCTCACGGCCCTCGGTGCCGGCCGGTGTGCTGGTGATGCGGTCGATCGTCTCGACGCCGCGGGTGGAGCCGATGCGGCACGGGGTGCACTTGCCGCACGACTCGACGGCGCAGAACTCCATGGCGAAACGGGCCATCCGGGCCATGTCGACGGTGTCGTCGAAGACGACCAGACCCCCGTGCCCGAGCATGCCGCCGGCCTCGGCCAGCTCCTCGTAGCCCATCGGGACGTCGAGGCGGTCGGCCGGCAGGTAGGCGCCGAGGGGACCGCCGACCTGGACCGCACGCACCGGGCGTCCGCTGCGGGTGCCGCCGCCGACGTCCTCGACCAGCTCGCGGAGGCTGACGCCGAGCGGCGCCTCGTAGACGCCGCCGCGGGCGATGTTGCCGGCCAGCTGGAAGATCTGGGTGCCGCGGGACCGGCCGACGCCGCGTGCGGCATACGCCTCGCCCCCGTCGGCCAGGATCATCGGGATCGCGGCGAAGGACAGCAGGTTGTTGACGACCGTCGGGCTGTCCCACAGCCCGCGCAGGGCCGGGATCGGCGGCTTGGCGCGGACCTCCCCGCGACGGCCCTCGAGAGACTCCAGCATGGAGGTCTCCTCGCCGCAGATGTAGGCGCCGGCACCGACCCGGACCTGCAGCCGGAAGGACCGGCCGCTGCCGGCCACGTCGTCCCCGAGGTAGCCGTGCTCGGCGGCCACGGCGATGGCGTCGCGCAGCCGGGCCACGGCGTCCGGGTACTCGCTGCGGCAGTAGATGTAGCCCTCGGTCGCTCCGACGGTCACCGCGGCGATGGTCATGCCCTCGACCAGGGTGAACGGGTCGGCCTCGGCGAGGATGCGGTCGGCGAAGGTGCCCGAGTCGCCCTCGTCGAGGTTGCAGGCGACGAACTTCTGCTCCGCCTCCGCCTGCAGGACGGTGCGCCACTTGACGCCCGTGGGGAAACCGGCACCGCCACGGCCGCGCAGCCCGGACGCCACCACCTCCTCGACGACGTCGGCGGGGTCCAGCTCGAGCGCCCGGCGCAGTCCGGCCCACCCGCCCTGGGCCTCGTAGGCGCTGAGGTCGGTGGGCTCGGCCAGGCCGATCCGGGCCAGGCTGACCCGGTCCTGCGCGGTGAGCCACGGGTCCTCGTCGACGACCCCGATGCAGGACTCGTGCTCGGAGCCGACGAGCAGACCTGCCTCGAGCAGGGACGGGACGGCCTCCGCCGTCACCCCGGCGTAGCCGACCCGCCCCCGGTCGGTCTCGACCTCCACGAGCGGCTCGCGCCAGAGCATGCCGCGGGTGCCGTTGCGCCGGACCGTGACGCCGTCGACCGTGGCCAGCACGGCGGCCACCTCGTCGGCGCCGACGGCGCGCGCCGAGGAGTCCTGGGGCACCCACACGGTGGTCATCGGGACCAGCCTGACTCCGCCGCGGCGATGTCGTCAATGGTCACCCGGGCCCGCAACCGGCCGTCGATGCTCGCGCTGGGGCCGAGGGCGCAGTTGCCGAAGCAGAAGACCTCGCGGACCTCGACGTCCTCCCGGTGGGCGAAGTGGTCCTGGGCCGCGTCGAAGAGGGCTGCCGCACCGACGGACTGGCACGCCTCGGCGCGGCAGATCTGGACCTGGTGGTCGGGCGCGGGGCGCCGACGGAAGTCGTGGTAGAAGCTCACGGTGCCGTGGACCTCGGCCACCGAGAGGTTGAGCACGTCGGCGATCTCGCTGACGTCCTCGTCGGCGAGGTAGCCGTGCTCGGCCTGGACGGCGTGCAGGATCTCCAGGAGCGGCCCCCGCTCCCCGGCATACCCCTGCGCGACCTCCCGGGTGACCTCGGCCCGGGCCGACCTGGGGGTCAGCTCCTCCGTCTGCTGCCGACCTGCACGCGCCACGTCGCGCCTCCCGTCGTTGGGTGATGCACCAACTCTACGACGGCGGACCGACAGTGAGCAGGACCGAGATCCCGCGCCGTGCGCGGTGGGCACCGCGCTGGGGTCTGTGAGCAGGTGGGCCGGCTGGCCGACGTGGTCCTGGAGGAGGATCGCCGCAGGTCAGCAGGTATGTCGGTGGTCACTGGTTGAGTGTCGTCATGGAGAGGCGAGGGGGAGAGCAGCCGGGCCTGGAGGACGCGTGGTCGGCCGGGTCGCTCGCCGCTGCGGCCCCGCCAGAATGGGTGGGTGCGCCGTCGTGGGAGTCGGTGTCGCGGGAGGACGGGGCCCTCCGTGTCGTCGGTGGCGGGTGGCGTCACGGCGACGAGGGCGAGGACAGCGAGGACGCCGGGTGGTGGGACCCCGAGGACGAGATCGACGGTCTGGGTGCGGAGGCGTACGCCGCGTTCATGGCGGAGGTCTACGACGCGCTGGACGGGCGGGGTCGGGACCTGCCGGCGCGGGAGCTGCACGGTGGTCTGGTCGAGGCGCGGTCCGCGGTGGGGCGGGCGGCTCTGACGCCCGAGGAGGCCGTCACCGTCCTGGACGACGCCCTGGTGGAGGCGATCGAGTCGGTCGGGCGGTTGCACACGCAGCTGGGGGCGGTGGGGTTCACGCTGGCGAGGGAGGCCGCCGCCCGGGGCCTGCACCGGGAGGTCGCGCTGTCGTTGACGGACTGGTTGCGGGTGCGCTGCCCCTGGCTGAGCACGCAGGAGGCCGCGCAGGTCACCGATGTGGTGCGGGCGTGCGACTCACCGGTCACGGCGCAGATCGGTGACGCGGTCGCCGGCGGGACCGTGCCGGTGCACCGGGCGGCTCTGGTCGCGCGGACCATGAGGCGGCTGGAAGGGTGCCTGGACGTCGACCAGCGGGAGGCCTATGCCGAGATCGCCACCCGGGCCGCGGCGCGCCGGGACCTGCCGGACAAGGACCTGGCCCGGGTCTGCCACCAGCTCGTCGAGGACCTGCTGCACGAGGCGAGGCCAGGGGAGCGTGAGCGGGCCGCGCACGAGCTGCGGTCGGTCACCGCGCGTCGGGTCGGCCCGGGGCTGACCCGCTTCACGGTCGACGCCCCCGACGGCGTCGCCGCCACGATCAACGGGGTGCTGACCTCGGCGCTGGCCGCGCCTGCGCCCGTCAAGGACGACGGGGGCAAGGTCGTCGAGCCCGACGTCCGCACCCCCGCCCAGCGACGCTTCGACGCGCTGGCCACCACCATCGGACGAGGCATCGGCAACCCGGGGGCACCGCCCTCGACGGCACGGGCCACGGTCCTGCTCGTCATCCCCTTCGACCCCGCCCGCGGGGTGCCCTCCGGTCCGGCCACGACGGCCACCGGTGACTACGTGCCGCCCCGGCAGGCCGTCGAGATCGCGTGCGGTGCCGACGTGACGCCGGTGTGGCTGTCCGCCGACGGCGCTCCGCTCGCGCTCGGCCGCGACGCCCGCTATGCCACCCCCGCGCAGTGGAAGGCCCTGGCCGTGCGGGACGGAGGCTGCTCCTTCCCGGGGTGCAGCGCGCTCCCGCAGTGGTGCGACAGCCACCACGTCGACCACTGGGCCCGAGGCGGCCAGACCGACGTGGACCGCATGGCCCTGCTGTGCGGACGGCACCACACCCACGTGCACCAGCACGACCTCACCGCCACCATCAGCGGCGGCACCGTCACCTGGCACGTCTGACCACCCCGCCCCGCAGCCGACCCGAGCGGATCGGCGGCACGGGGGTGTCCGACGACAGGTCCAGGGCTCATGCGCCAGCCCGGCGCTGGCCCACTCACCCCTTGGTGCGTCGGCCGCCAGAAGCCCGGCGCTGGCCCACTCACCCCATGGTGCGTTGCCCGTCGATCGCCTCCCGGATGATGTCGGCGTGCCCGGCATGCTGGGAGATCTCGGCGATCAGGTGCAGGGCCACGCGGCGCACGGACCACGAGACACCCTCCTCGAACCACGGCGCGGCCGGGAGCGGGTGCGACAGGTCCAGGTCCGCCTCCTGCAGGAGGCGCGCCGTCTCTCGTCCCACGTCGAGGACCCGTTGCCGCAGGAAGGTCAGCGTCTCCTCGTCGGTCAGGTCGAAGCGGTGGTCCTCCCACTCGCCCCAGTCCTCACCGCCCTCCGCCGCGACGGCGTCGACCGCGTCCCAGTCGACGTCCTGGTCGTACGAGGCCCCGAACGCCTCGCCGCCGCGCAGGGCGAACTGCATCCACTCCGCCTCGGTGTCCGCGACGTGCTTGAGGATCGAGGCGATGCTGAGCGCGCTGACCGTGCTCGCCGTGCGGGCCTGCTCCTCCGTCAGCCCCTCACTGGTCTGCAGCAGAAAACCTCGGTGCCGGTCCAGCGCGGAGATGAGGTCGCTCCGCTCGGTGTGCGATGCCATGACCCGAATCTAGAGCTCCGCGGGGATGGTGACCAGGGCTCGGGTGACGGTGACCACGTCGGCCGGGGCCTGCGTCAGCCCTGCACCCGCCTGGGTGGTCGGTCGGCTCCGACCACCTTCTCAGGACTCCTGAGCAGCAGCGCGACGGTCAGCACGAAGCCCACCGGCCAGGCCGCCAGGAGCAGCAGCAGGATCAGGTCGGTGCCCGACCCGCCGAGGGTCGACCCCGGCTGCTCCAGCTCGGCCAGCCGTGAGCCGACGAGATGCACCCCCAACGCGACGCTCGCGAAGGCGAACAGCGCCGGGGCCCATCCGAGGGGGTGTCGAGGCGCCAGTGCCGTCACCACGAGCGCGACGGACGCTCCCCCGACCAGTCCGGAGGCCGTGGCGCGGGACGCGAGATGGTCGTCCACGAGCACCCACACGACACCGAGCACCACCAGGGTCGCGTAGCCCCACGTCGCCCAGACGACCCCTGACCTCATCGGCCGTCCGCCGCCCCCGCCGCCCGCGTCGTCTCAGTCGTCTCCGCCCTCTCCGGCACGAGCTCGTCCCCCACGGCGACGGTCCCCCGTCCACCGGTCAGTCCCACGGGCACCAGGCGGATGCCGAACCATGTCGAGCCGTCCCACCTGCGGTGCCGAGCGAGGGTGCGGATCGGCTCCTTGCCCGTCTCCAGCGTCTGCGTGTCGATCTGCGTCATGACGCAGCGGTCGCACAGCTCGGTGCGGCGGTAGCGGACCTCGCCGACCGTGACGAACGCCCAGGTGTCCTCGACGAAGGGCTCGACGCCCGGACCGTCGACGACGAGGTTAGGACGGAACCGGCTCATCGGCACCGGATCGCCACCGCCCTCGAGGATCCAGTCGCCGAGTCGGGCGAGCGACGCCTCCGTCGTCAGCAGCAGTGGCCCGGTGTCGGCGAGCGACACCGACTCCCCCTCCTGGCCGCCGTGCGCGCCGGAGATGCGGCGGACGGTGGGGTCCTCCTGCCACACCAGCCGCAGAGCGCGGCCCGCCCTGTCGCTGACCCACTCGCTGACGTCCTGGTCGGCCGGCGGCGCGAACCCCTGCCTCGAGTGGCCGACCGGCACGGGGGGCACCCCCAGCGGCGTCTCCACCAGGATCGACTCACCGTCCCGCGCGGCGATCCGGATGGTCTCCTCGTCGACGGTGGTGGCGGTCAGCCCCAGCAGCTCGTGGCACTCCCGCGCGGTCACCGGGAAGCCGTCCGGCCCGACGACACCCCACCGCCGGTCGCCCTCCAGCCCCCACGGCTCGACGACGGCCTCGTCCACCGCCTCCCCGCCGAAGGACTTGACCGGGTACCTCCACAGCTCGCTGACGCGCATACCTCAGCCTGTCACGACACCGGACCGCCTGCGCCGCAGCGCCACGGTCCCGCGCTCCCCCTCGTGTAGACAGGACCCATGACACCCCAGTCGCAGACCACCGAGGGCACCCGTGCGGGCTGGAGCCTCGTCGGCCCCGGCCTCATCGTCGCCGCCACCGGCGTGGGCGCCGCCGACCTCGTCGCCACCGTCATCGCCGGCCAGAAGTTCGGCTACGCGCTGCTCTGGGCGGTCATCGTGGGCTGCCTCCTCAAGGTGGTCCTCGTGGAAGGTGCCGGCCGCTACTCCCTCGCCACCGGCAACACGATCTACGAGGGGTGGGCGACGCTCGGCCGGTGGACGACCTGGTACTTCGCCCCGTACATCGTCATCTGGGGCTTCGTCTACGGCGCCGCCGCGATGGCCGGCACCGGACTGCCGCTGGCGAGCCTCTTCCCCTGGCTGTCGGTGACCGCCTGGGGCATCCTGTCCGGCCTGATCGGCGGCGCGCTGGTGTGGTTCGGCCGGTATGCCGTCTTCGAGAAGGTCTGCGCCGCCCTGGTCGGCATCATGTTCGTGACGATGTTCCTCGCCGCGCTGCTGACGCTGCCCAACATCCCCGAGCTCATCACCGGTCTCGTCCCCCGCATCCCCGAGGGTGGCCTCATCAACGTCCTGTCGGTCGCCGGAGGGGTCGGTGGGACCATCACGCTCGCCGCCTACGGCTACTGGATCCGGGAGAAGGGCTGGACCACCCCGGGCCACATGCGGGTCATGCGCCTGGACAACACCGTCGCCTACACCGTCACCGGCATCTTCGTCATCTCCACCCTCATCGTCGGTGCCGAGCTGCTCTACTCCGCCGGCATCGCCGTCGACACGGGTGACGAGGGGCTGCTGGACCTCTCCGAGGTGCTCCGCGACCGGTATGGCGCGTGGGCCGGCACGGTCTTCCTCGTCGGCTTCTGGGCGGCCGCCATGAGCTCGCTCGTCGGTGTGTGGAACGGCGTCTCGATGATGTTCGCCGACTTCGTCGGCCACGCCCGCCAGCTGCCCAAGGACCACCCCAGCACCCGGCTCGGCGGCACCTGGTACAAGGCCTACATCCTCTGGCTGACCTTCCCGCCGATGATCATGCTCTTCCTCGGCCGTCCGGTGTGGCTCATCCTGGCGTACGGCGTGCTCGGCGCCTTCTTCATGCCCTTCCTCGCCGTCACCCTGCTCTGGATCCTCAACACCGCCCGGACCCCGGAGGAGTGGCGCAACGGCCCGGTCGTCAACGTGCTCATGGGCGTCTGCGCCCTGCTGTTCGCCTGGCTCGCGGTCACCCAGGTCCAGGGCGCCGTCGAGCGGGCCCTCGGAGGGTGACCCCGCGCGCGACCGGCCGGGGCTCCGAACGGGGGCCGTCCGGTCGCCGGCCACGGCGTGAGGTCCGTGACGTACGGCCGGGCGACGTACGACCGCAGGTAGTAGCATGGTCCTACCCGGACGACAGGAGCAGATGATGAGCGACTCGCCCACGACCACCCTCTCCGAGCGGGAGTGCTGGGACCTCCTCGGCCAGCACGAGTTCGGCCGTCTGGCCTACCACCTCACCGACGAGGTGCACATCGCCCCGGTCAACTACGCCGTCGACCGGGACCGCCTCGTCTTCCGCACCGCGGAGGGCTCCAAGCTGCTCGGGGTGGTCATGGACTCCGACGTCGCCTTCGAGATCGACCAGGTCGACGACGACGCGGAGACCGCCTGGAGCGTCGTCGCCCGCGGCACCGCGGGGATCCTCGAGGGGCAGGAGGCCCGCGAGGTCGACAACCTGCGGCTGCGGCCGTGGGTCGGCACCGAGAAGTTCAACGTCGTCGCGATCACCGTGACGGAGGTCAGCGGGCGGAGCTTCGCTCTGAGCCGGCCGTGGAGGCATCTGCGGCGGCACGGCTGACCCGCAGCGCCGCCACGACGTAGCTCACCGCGCCCAGCCAGACCGCGACGATCACCGCATACACCAGCGAGCGGGTGACGTCGCCGGCGTCGATCGCCTCGGACCGCAGGAGCGTCCGCGCGTTGGTGAGCACGATGAGGCCACCGACGGCGACGCCGAGCAGACGCGCCGGCACGATCCGCACCAGGAAGGCGGCGATGGGCGCGGCCACGACGCCGCCCGCCAGCAGCGCCAGCACCCAGGTGGGGTTGATGCCCTGGTGGCCGAGGCCGATGAGGAATCCCAGGCTGGCCGCGAGGGCGACGAGGAACTCCGAGGCGCTGATCGAGCCGACCACCTTCCGGGGCTCCATGCGACCGCTCGCGAGCAGGGCGGGGGTGCCCACCGGACCCCAGCCGCCCCCTCCGGTCGCGTCGAGGAATCCCGCGAAGAGGCCCAGCGGCGCGAGGAAGCGGCGCCGCAACGGCTGACCGAGGCGGTCGGTCCGCATGCCGGTGCGGGTGAACCGTGCGAGCAGGTAGACCCCGAGCACCAGCAGGATCGTCGCCGTGATCGGTCGGGCCACCTCGGCGTCGATCGAGCTCAGCACGGTGGCGCCGAGGAAGGCGCCGACCGCGCCGGGCACACCCACCCGCAGCACGACCCTCCAGTCGACGTTGCCGAACCTCCAGTGGGCCGTGCCGGAGGCCAGGGTCGTGCCGATCTCGGCGAGGTGGACGGTGGCCGAGGCCGCCGCCGGGTTGGTGCCGAGCATGAGCAGCAGCGTGGTCGTCGTCACGCCGTAGGCCATGCCCAGGCCCCCGTCGACGAGCTGCGCGGCGAGGCCGACGAGGCTGAGCAGGATGAGCTGGCGCATGGGTCCCCTCCTGGGGGTCGAGCGGCACGGGGCAGGGCGTGGAGCGCCCTATTCCTGCTAATCCTGTCGGGTCAGTAGGATTAATGTCAAGCGCCGGTATGCCCGACCTCGCCCGGGCCGGTGCGAGACACTGGGGTGGTGGACATCTCGGCGCGCTCGGACTACGCGGTGCGGGCGATGCTGGCCCTGGCCGCCGACCACGACGACCCGGGCGCGGAGAAGCCCGCGCCCGTGTCGGTCGACCGGCTCGCCCAGGCGCAGGACCTACCGGTGAAGTTCCTGGAGGCCATCGTCGCCGACCTTCGACGGGCCGGGCTCGTCGCGTCTCGCCGCGGCGCCCGCGGCGGCTACCTGCTGTCCCGTCCTGCGGACCAGATCGCCGTCGGCGACATCATCCGCGCGGTGGACGGCCCGCTCGCCGAGGTGCGCGGCCTGCGCCCGCACGACACGGCATACCCGGGGGAGGCGGAGCACCTGCCCGCGCTGTGGGTCGCCACCCGGGCGGCGCTGCGCGCCGTGCTGGACGGCACGAGCCTCGACCAGCTGCGCCGCGGCGCCTGGCCGACCGAGGTCACTGCCCTGCTGCGCCAGCCCGACGCGTGGGAGAGCCGCTGAGCCGTCGCCGGGCTCCTGACCGAGCCGGCGCCACCCCCGACGAGGACGGCTCAGGGGCGCACGTGCGTCCCTGAGCCGTCGGCGACCGGCGCGTCCCCGGCCGGGCGGGTCAGCCCTCGCTCATCCCCTTGGTGATGAGGTCCATGACCGAGGAGTCGGCGAGCGTGGTGACATCGCCGACCTCGCGGTTCTCCGCGACGTCCTTGAGCAGGCGGCGCATGATCTTGCCCGACCGCGTCTTGGGCAGCTCGGGCACCACCATGATCTGTCGCGGCTTGGCGATCGCGCCGATCTCCTTGGCCACGTGCTGGCGCAGCTCGGCGACGAGGTCCTGCCCCTCGCCCTCCTCGTCGGCCTGCTCGACGGCCTCCTCGCGCAGGATGACGAAGGCGCAGATCGCCTGGCCGGTGGTCTCGTCGGCCGCTCCCACGACCGCCGCCTCGGCGACCTTGGGGTGGCTGACCAGCGCCGACTCGATCTCGGCGGTCGACATCCGGTGGCCGGAGACGTTCATGACGTCGTCGACGCGGCCGAGCACCCAGATGTTGCCGTCCTCGTCCAGCTTGGCGCCGTCACCAGCGAAGTACATGCCGTCGAACCGGCTCCAGTAGGTCTCCTGGTAGCGCTCCGGGTCGCCCCAGATGCCGCGCAGCATGGAGGGCCACGGGTCGGTGACGACGAGGTAGCCGCCCGACCCCTTCTCCACCGGCTGCCCCATGTCGTCGACGACGACCGCGTTGATGCCCGGGATGGGGTGCTGGGCCGAGCCCGGCCGCGTCTCGGTGACGCCCGGGATGGGGCTGATCATGATGGCGCCGGTCTCGGTCTGCCACCAGGTGTCGACGATGGGGCACCGGCCGCCGCCGATGACCTCGCGGTACCACATCCACGCCTCGGGGTTGATCGGCTCGCCCACCGACCCGAGCAGCTTGAGGCTCGACAGGTCGAACTTCTCCGGGATCTCCTTGCCCCACTTCATGAAGGTCCGGATCGCCGTGGGGGCGGTGTAGAGGATCGTCACCTTCTTGTCCTGCACGATCTCCCAGAACCGGCCCTGGTGCGGGGTGTCCGGCGTGCCCTCGTACATCACCTGGGTGGCCCCGAGGGTCATCGGACCGTAGACGATGTAGGAGTGGCCGGTGACCCAGCCGACGTCGGCGGTGCACCAGTAGACGTCGGTGTCGGGGTGGATGTCGTGCACGACGTGCGAGGTGTAGGCCGTCTGCAGCAGGTAGCCGCCGGTGGCGTGGAAGATGCCCTTGGGCTTGCCGGTGGTGCCGGAGGTGTAGAGGATGAACAGCGGGTGCTCGGCGTCGAAGGCCTGCGCCTCGTGCGTCGCGTCAGCGGCCTCGAGCGCCTCGTGCCACCACGTGTCGCGCCCCTCGGTCCACTCGACGTCCTGCTCCGTGCGGCGGACGACCAGCACCGTCTCGACCGGGTGCTCGCCGCTCTCGAGCGCGCCGTCGACCACGGACTTCAGGCCCGACGGCTTGCCCCGCCGGTAGCCCCCGTCCGCGGTGATGACGACCTTGCTGCCGGCGTCGGCGATGCGGCTGCGCAGCGCGTCGGAGGAGAAGCCGCCGAAGACGACCGAGTGCGGCGCGCCGATGCGGGCGCAGGCGAGCATGGCCACCGCGGCCTCGGGGATCATCGGCAGGTAGATCATGACCGCGTCCCCCTCGCGCACGCCGATGTCGGTGAGCGCGTTGGCGGCCCGCTGCACCTGCTCGTGCAGCTCGGCATACGTGATGTCGCGGGTGTCGTCCTCGGGCTCCCCCACCCAGTGGATCGCGACGCGGTCGCCGTGCCCGGCCTCGACGTGGCGGTCGACGGCGTTGACGCAGGCGTTGAGCCGGCCACCGAGGAACCACTTGGCGAACGGCGCCTCGCTCCAGTCGAGGACCTGGTCGAAGTCGGTCTCCCAGTCGAGGTACTGCCGCGCCTTCGCGGCCCAGAAGCCCTCGCGGTCGGCCTCCGCCTGCTCGAACAGCTCGGCCGTGCCGTTGGCCTGGGCCACGAACTCCTCGCTCGGCGCGAAGGTGCGCTCCTCGTGCAGCAGGTTGGACAGTCCCTCGTCGGACATGGGTTCTCCTCGCGCTCGGGGTCGTCCTGCCGAGTATGCCGTGCCCTCCCCCGGGCGCGCAGGTCCGGTCGGGCGGTCGCGGCGGATCCTGCGACGAGCGGTTCCCGAGGTGCGCCCGGCGGCGGAGCCGCGCTCCTGACCGGAACCTGGGAGCTTCCCGGACGGGGCACCCACGCGGGCGTGCTACGTTCGCCCGCTTGTCCACCCGAACCCGATGAGGGAGATGGAACATGTCCGCCACGAAGAGGCTCGCCGCCGTGAGCCTGAGCGTGACCCTGAGCCTGGTCGGGCTCACCGCCTGCGGCGGCTCCGACGACACCACGGACTCGGACGCGGCGAGCAGCAGCGCCCCCGCCGGGTCCGACGACGCCGCCGCCAGCAGTGCGCCCGACCCGGCGGCGCCCGACGCCATGCCCGAGCCCGACCTGGAGGAGATCCCGGACCCGGTAGCCACGGTCAACGGCCAGGACGTGACGAAGGAGGAGTTCGTCACCTACTACGAGAGCCAGTTCGCCAGCGCCGCCGGGCAGGCGCAGATGAGCGGTGAGGAGGTCGACGAGGAGCAGCTCCAGGAGGACACCCTCGAGGTCGTCGTCGACAGCGTGCTGCTGCGCCAGGCCGCCGAGGAGGAGGGCCTGGAGCCCTCCGACGAGGAGGTCGACACCCTGCTCGAGGAGCTCGCGACGGGCAACGGTCTGGAGTCGGTCGACCAGTTCCTCGAGGTGCTCGAGCAGCAGGGCATGGACGAGGAGACCGCGCGCCGCGAGGCGGCCAGCCAGCTCGCCATCCAGGCCTACGTCGAGCAGGAGGCCCCGGTCGAGGAACCCACGGACGAGGAGCTGCGCGCCTACTACGACGAGCTCGTCGCCCAGCAGGAGGACGCCGGGGGCAACGAGGACGACGCCTCCGGGACGGCGGCCCCGCAGCAGCCGGAGATCCCCGAGTTCGACCAGGTGCGGGACCAGCTCGCCCAGCAGCTGCAGTCCGAGGAGCAGGCGGCGGCCACCGACGAGCTGGTGGCCGGGCTGCGCGAGGACGCGGAGATCACCAGCCACCTGTGAGCCGGGACCGGCTCAGGCGGTGAGGTCCTCCGGGGTGTGCAGCCGCACGAGCGTGCGTGCCGCACCCCGGGGGATCCCCTGGGGGGTGGCCAGGGACACCCCCACCATGACCGCGCCGACCAGCGGCACGATCCAGGCCGCCGGCTGCGCCAGCAGCGCGGCGCTCCAGCCGCCCTGGTCGCCGGCCAGCACGGTCACCGCGACCGCGCCGATGGCCAGCACCGCCCCGGTGAGCAGCCCGGCGGTGGCGCCCTGCACCGACAGCCGCGGCCACCACACCCCGAGCGCCAGCAGCGGGAAGAACGTCGAGGCCGCGATGACGAAGGCCAGGGTGACGAAGGCCGCCAGCGGCACCTCGGGGAAGATCCCGACGCCGGCGAAGGGCACGAGCACCGCCACCACGGCGGCGATGCGGAAGCCGGCCACCTCGGAGGAGTCGCCGGGCACCGCCCGGGCGAGCAGCGGCCGGACGACGTCCTGGTTGAGCACCCCGGTCACCGCGAGCGCGAGCCCGGAGGAGGTCGAGAGGAACGCCGCGAAGGCCCCGCCGGCGAGCGCCGCGAGCAGCACCTCCCCGCCGAGGCCGGGCAGCACCTCCGCGGGCAGCCGCAGGACGACCGTGTCCGGCCGCACCCCGGGCTCCAGGGTGGGCAGGTAGGCGCGGCCGAGCACGGCATACACCACCGTGACGACGTAGAAGAGGCCGAGGAGCACGAGCACCCGCACGGTCGTCGCCCGCGCCCCGGTGCCGTCCGGGTTGGTGTAGTAGCGGACCACGACGTGCGGCAGCCCCATCGTCCCCAGGGCCAGCGCGAGCACGAGCGACAGGGTGCGGTAGAGCCCGTGACCGTCGCTCTGCGGGCCGCTGCCCGGCAGCACCCACGACTCGGCGACCTGGAGCCCCGGTCCCTGCGTGCCCCACCACACGGCCAGCAGCACGCCGGCCGGGACGGCCAGGGCGGACAGCTTGATCCAGTACTGGACCGCCTGCACGAGGGTGATCGAGCGCATCCCCCCGGCCGCCACGGAGAGCACGACCACCCCGACCACGAGCACCGGCCCGAGCCACAGCGGCGCACCCGACACCAGCCGGAGGGTGAAGCCGGCGCCCTGCAGCTGCGGCAGCAGGTAGAGCCAGCCGATGAAGACGACGAGCACCGAGCACAGGTGCCGGACCGAGCGGGACTCCAGGCGCGCCTCGGCGAAGTCGGGCAGCGTGTAGGCGCCGGAGCGGCGCAGCGGGGCGGCGACGAGCACCAGCAGGACGAGGTAGCCGACGGTGTAGCCGACCGGGTACCACAGCGCGTCCACGCCCTGGTCGTAGATGAGCCCGGCGACGCCGAGGAAGCTGGCGGCCGAGAGGTACTCCCCGCCGATGGCCGCGGCGTTGCGCTGCGGGGTCACGGCGCGCCCCGCGACGTAGAAGTCGCTGGTCCGGCGGGAGAGGCGCAGCACGAACACGCTGAGGGCGACGGTGACGAGGCAGACGAGGAGTACCGCTGCGCCGGCCAGGCTCGGGGCCACCCTCAACGCTCCCGGGCGACCGCGGTGAGCCGCTGCTCGATCCGGGTCGCGGCCCGCGTGTACCAGGCCGCGACCCCGACGAGCGCGGGGTAGACGAGCACGGCGAGCACGGGCCACACGACCGGCACCCCGGCGACCTGGACGGACCGGGCGGCGGGGAGCACGGCATACAGGACGGGTATGCCGCCCAGCACCACCGCGAGCCCGGCCAGGACCGCGAGCGCGAGCCGCAGCTGCGCGCGCAGCAGGCCGTGCAGGTAGAGCTCGCCGGCGCCGGTCTGCTCGACCAGCGCGGCCGCCATGGGGCGGCGGCGCGCGGTCGCGGCCTCGCGACGGGCCGAGGTCACCCGCACCCGCGCCTCGTACCGCGCGGGCGCCTCCTCGCTCACGCGCCCTCACCGAGGACGCGCTCGCGCACCGTCCGTGCGTGGCGGCGGGCCACCGGGAGCTCGGGCCCGTCCGGCAGCAGCCGCAGGCTGAGCCGACCCTGTGCCTGGCGCACCTGGCCGACGTGGGCGAGGTTGACCAGCGTGGACCGGTGGATCCGGACGAAGCCGGCGGCGGCCCACCGCTCCTCCAGCGTGGTGAGCGGCAGCCGCAGCAGGTGCGACGCCGACCCGGTGAAGAGGCGCACGTAGTCGCCCTGCGCCTGGACGTAGCGCACCGAGGAGCGCTGCACGAAGCGGGTGACGCCGCCGAGCTCGACGGCGATCCGCTCCTCGGGCGGCTCCGGCGCCGGTCCGTGGCCGGGGCGGGCGGCCTCCGGGGGGTCGACGACGGTCGGGCCGCGGCGCGCCAGCGCGGCGACGACCCGGTCGACCGCCTGGGCGAGCCGGGCCGGCGGCACCGGCTTCATGACGTAGTCGACGGCCTGCACCGCGAACGCGTCCACCGCGTGCTCCTCGTGCGCGGTGACGAAGACGACCAGCGGCGGCGTGGCGAAGCGGTTGACCACCCGGGCGAGCTCCATGCCGTCCAGGCCCGGCATCGAGATGTCGGAGAAGACCACGTCGACGTCGCCGTCCTCCAGCGCCCGCAGCGCGTCGGTGCCCGAGCCGACCGGGTGCACGCTGCCCAGCCGGCCGTCCTGCTCCAGCAGGTAGGTCAGCTCGGACAGGGCCGGCGGTTCGTCGTCGACGACGAGGGCACGCATGGGGTCATGGTAGGGCCGGGTTCAGCGGTCCGGGTGGACGCCGGGGGCGTACTTCGGCACCCGGAAGGTCACCTTGGTGCCCAGGCCGGGCGCGGTCTCGACGACCAGGCCGTGCTCGTCGCCGTAGACCTGCCGGAGCCGGGCGTCGACGTTGCCCAGGCCCATGCTGTGCCCGTCGTGCGCGGCGGCCTCCCCGCTGCGGTCGCCGTCGAGGGCGCGTCGGACCAGCTCGGGGTCGGAGCCGACGCCGTCGTCCTCGATGGCGATCTCGGCCAGGTCGCCCAGGTCGGTGCCGGTGATGGTGACCGTGCCGACCCCCTCCTTGCCGGCGAGCCCGTGCCGCACGGCGTTCTCCACGAGCGGCTGCACCGAGAGGTAGGGCACCGCCACCGGCAGCACCTCGGGGGCGATGAGCAGGTTGACCCGCAGCCGCTCGCCGAAGCGCGCCTGCTCGAGCACGAGATAGCGCTCGATGTTGCGCAGCTCGTCGGCGAGGGTGGTGTAGGCGCCGCCGCGGCGCAGGGCATACCGGGTGAAGTCGGCGAACTCCAGCAGCAGCTCACGGGCCCGGTCGGGGTCGGTGCGGACGAACGAGGCGATGGCGCCGAGGGAGTTGTAGATGAAGTGGGGGCTGATCTGCGCGCGCAGGCTGCGCAGCTCGGCCTCCATGGCGCGGGTCCGCTCCCGGTCCAGCTCGCCCAGCTCCAGCTGGCCGCTCACCCACGTCGCGACCTGCTCGGTCGCCCGGGCGAGACCGGCCGACGGACGCGGGGAGTATGCCGCGAGCGCGCCGATGACCCGGTCGTCAACCACGAGCGGGGCGACCACGCCGGCGCGCACCGGGCACTCGGGCACCTCGCAGGGCAGGTCGGCCCGGGTGAGGACGACGACGTCGCCCCCGCGCAGCACCCGGTGCGCGTGGTCGGCCGCCTGCTCGCGGTGGTGGTCGCCCAGCCCGCTCCAGGCCAGCGTCTGCTGGCTGTCGCAGATGGCCAGGGCGGTCCCGCCCAGCATCATCCGCAGGTGCCGGGCGGCCGGCTCGGCGTGCTCCGGGGTCAGCCCGGCCCGCAGGTTGCGGCCCGCCTGCGCACCCGAGCGCAGCGTCTCGTAGGTGATCCGGTCGGTCTCGGAGAGGAAGCCCCGGGCGGCCCGCCGCCGTCGCCACCAGGCCAGCAGCCAGACCAGCAGGCACGCCCCCAGGACCAGCAGCGCGGTCGGCAGGTGGAGGTCTCCGGGCATGGGCGGAGGCTACTCCTGCCGCCGCTGCCGGCCGGTCGGCGGAGGTGCTCCCTCAGCCGGGGAAGACCCGGACCGGGCCGACCACCCACAGGCCGACGGTGTCGCCGACCGCGGGGGCCTCCGGCCCGACCACCCGGGCCCGCAGCCCCTTGAGCGGGGTGCCGCTCACCAGCTCGAGGTCGGCGACCGAGTCGTGGCCGAAGTAGGTCACCCGGGACACCCGGGCGTCGACCGAGCCCTCCCCCGGTGCGACGAGCCGCAGCTGCTCGGGCCGCAGGATCGCGACGACCGCGCCCCGGGTGACGAAGCCGGCCGCCTCCAGGTTGCCGAGGGCGCACCGGAACTGGTTGTGGCTGGCCAGCCCGTGGATGGGGATGGCCTCGCCCATGAAGGACGCGATGTGCGCGTCGACCGGCTCGCCGTAGATGGTCCGCGGCGGCGCGATCTGGCCGAACGCGCCCTGCCGGAGCACGGCGATCTCGTCGGCGAAGGACATCGCCTCCCCCTGGTCGTGGGTCACGAGCAGGGTGGTCGCCCCCGAGGCCTGCAACGCCCGCGCCGTCGCCTCGCGGGTCGCCGTCCGCAGCGCGGTGTCGAGGGAGGAGAAGGGCTCGTCGAGCAGGACCAGGTCGGGCCGGGGGGCGAGCGCCCGCGCCAGGGCGACGCGCTGCTGCTGCCCCCCGGAGAGCTGGTCGGGGCGCCGCTCGGCCACGTCGGCGGGCAGCTCGACGAGGTCGAGCAGCTCGAGCACGCGGTCCCGGTGCGCCCGGCCGCGCCGCGCGATGCCCGTGCGCGGCAGCCCGAAGGCGATGTTGCCGGCGACCGACAGGTGCGGGAAGAGGCCGCCGTCCTGCCGGACGTAGCCGACGCCGCGGCGCTCCGGCGCGACCCACGCGTCGTCGCCGGCGACCGTCCGGCCCCCGACCTGGACCTGCCCCGCGTCCGGTCGCAGGAAGCCGGAGATGACCTTGAGCAGGGTGGTCTTGCCGGAGCCGGAGTCGCCGAGCACCGCGGTGGTGCCGCCGGAGGGCACGGCCAGGTCGACGCCGTGGAGGATCTCCACGTCGCCGTAGCCGGCGCGCACGCCGGACAGCCGCACCTCGCTCATCGGCCCGCGTGCTCCCTCAGCTCGTGATCTGGCGCCGCAGCAGGACCGTCAGCGGGACCGACAGGGCGATCATCATGGCGGCGAAGGGCGCTGCGGCAGCGTAGTCCAGCTCCGCGGTGGCGCTCCAGAAGGCCAGCGCCAGCGTCTCCACCCCGGTGGGCGCGAGCAGCAGGGTCGCGGTGAGCTCGGTGCTGATGGCCAGCGCCACGAGCACGAAACCGGCGAGCACCGAGGGCGCGGCGAGGGGCAGGACCACCCGGCCGAGCACGCCGGCGCCGTTCTGCCCGAGCGAGCGGGCGGCCTCGGCCAGCTCCGGCGGCGCGGCGGCCAGCCCGGAGCGCAGCGCCACCATGGCGCGGGGCAGGAAGAGGATGGCGTAGGCCAGGAGCAGCAGCAGCGCGGTCTGGTAGATCCCGGGGACCAGCGAGATCGACAGCGTGATGAGGGCCAGGGCGACGACCACGCCGGGCAGCGAGCTGGCCAGGAAGGTGAGCCGCTCGACGAGCACCGCGAACGGGCCGGGGTGCCGGTCCAGCAGCACCGCCCCCGGCAGCCCGAGCGCGACCGCCAGCAGACCGCCGAGCACGGCGAGCCCCACGGTGGATCCGGTGACGAGGAGCAGGTCACCCAGCCCGGCACCCTCGACCCGGATGCGGGTGCCGACGAGCAGCCAGCGCGCGACCACCGCGACCGGGACGACGACGGCCAGCGCGACCACCGCGCCCAGGGCCGCGACCGCAGGCACCGTCCACCGCCCCAGGGGCAGCGGCAGCGGTCGACGCCCGGCGCCGGCGCCGAGCCGGGCCACCCGGGCCCGGCCCCGGGCCGCGACCTCGACGGTGAGCACCAGCAGGCACAGCACGAGCAGGACCGTCGCCAGCAGCGAGCCGCGCACGTCGCTGAACCCCACGGCGTACTGCTGCAGGATGGCGGTGGTGAAGGTCTGGTAGCGCATCATCTCCAGCACCCCGAACTCGGCGAGCAGGTGCAGCGCGACGAGCAGCGCCCCACCGCTGACCGCCGGGCGCAGCCGGGGCAGGACGGTGCGGAAGAACGCGCCGACCGGCCCGACGCCCAGGGAGCGGGCGATCTCCTCCTCGCCGGCGTCGAGGGTCCGCAGCAGCGCGGCGACCGGCAGGAAGACGAAGGGGAAGTAGGCGAGGGTGGTCACCAGCACCGCTCCCCCGAGGCCCACCAGTCCCGGGCGCACCGAGATCCAGGCGTAGGCGCTGACGAACGCCGGCACCGCCAGCGGCGCCAGCATGAGGGTGCGCCACAGCCCCGGCACCGGCAGGTCGGTGCGCTCGACCAGCCAGGCCGCCCCGACGCCGAGGACGACGGTCGCCGGCACGGTCAGCACCATGAGCCAGCCGGTGTGCGCGAGCAGCTCGCCGATCCGGGGCCGCACCAGGTAGTCGAGCGCTTCCCCCGGCGGTCCCGAGCCGGCGCGGACGAGGATGACCGCCACCGGCAGCACGGTGAGCGCCGCGACCAGGGTCGCGAGGGTGGCCAGCACCGGGCTGGCCGGGCGGCGCGGGCGCCGGCGGGTCGGCGCCCGCTGTCCCGGCGCCCGCTGCCGGTCGGGCTCCGGACCCGGGCCGCCGGCGGCTCCGGCCGCCGCGGCGGCGCGCAGCGTGCCGCTAGAGGAGACCGACATCGGTCATGAGGTCGGTGACCTCGTCGCTGTCGAGGGTGAACGGGTCGACCGGCGGCGCGTCGAGGTCGGCGAGCGGCGGCAGCGCCGGGTCGGAGTCGACGCCCTCGGCGACCGCATACTCCATCGACCCGGAGTCGACGAGCACCTGCTGCCCCTCCGGCGAGGTGATCCAGGCGAGGAACTGCTGCGCGGCGTCCGGCTTGGCGGCGTTGGCCAGGACCCCTCCGGCCGAGAGCGACACGAAGGCGCCCGGGTCCTGGTTGCCGAAGTAGTGCAGCCGGGTGCTGCCGGACTGCTCCTGCGTGCCGGCCTGGTCGCGGTACCAGTAGTAGTGGTACATCACCCCGACCGGCACCTCGCCGGCGTTGACCGCCTGCATGGTGGCGATGTTGTTCTGGTAGATCTCCGCCCCGGACTCCAGCGCCTCCAACCAGGCACGGGTCTCCTCCTCGCCCCGGTCGGCCAGCATCCCGGCGACGATGGCCTGGAAGTCGGCGCCCCCCGGGGCGCAGCCCCAGCGTCCCGCCCAGGCGGGGTCGGCCAGGTCCATCATCGAGGCCGGCAGCTCCTCCTCGGAGATCTGCTCGGGGTTCCAACACAGGACGGTCGAGCGGGCGGCGATCGCGGTCCAGTCGCCGCTGGAGGGCGCGCGGTCCTCCGGCACCTGGGCGAGGGTCTCGTCGGCCACCGGGGCGAGCAGCCCGGCGCGCTCCACGACGGTCATCGCCGGCGAGTTCTCGGTGAGGAAGACGTCGGCCGGGCTGGCCTCCCCCTCGGCGACGATCTGGTGCCCCATCGAGGAGTCGGTGCCGCGCCGGATCTGCGTCGGGATGCCGGTGGCCTCGGTGAAGGCGTCGGCCCACGCCTGGGTGACCCCCTCGTGCTGGGAGGAGTAGATCTGGAGCGCCTCGGGGTCCGGGACGTACTCCTCCTCCCGGCTGCAGGCGCTCACCACCAGCGGGGAGGCGGCGAGGGCGGCCAGCAGGGCGCGGCGGGACAGGGTGCTCACGGACGGGTCCTCTCGGGGGACGGGGCGCTGGGGACGGGGGTGGCCGGTTCGGCCCGCGTCGCGGACGGGGTGTGCCGGGGGTCGAGCAGCCGTTGCAGCCGCCGGACGGGGGCGTCGGAGAGGCGCCACAGCAGCACGCCCGCGGCGAGCGCCGCGACGGTGGCGAGCAGCGGGGTGGGCACCCAGCCGAGGATCTGGAACTGGATGAGGTAGATGTGCAGGCTCGCGGCCGCGAGGACGGTGAGGACCGGCACCAGGCGGGCAGGCACCCGCAGGGTCGGCACCAGGGCGAGCAGCAGGACGCCGGCGAGGATGGTGGCGTTGCGGACCGGGTCGTCGGGGAAGAACCACGCGACCCCGAGGGTCATCGCGCCCAGGGTCCACCACCGGCGGGCGGGGGTGTCGGCGTGGGCGAGCGCGAGACCGACGGCGAAGAGCCAGAAGACGGTCGGCATCATGCCGCGCAGCACGCCGTCGGCGAGGCTGAGCACGAGGAAGCGCGGGACGAGCGCGACGAGGAGCAGCCCGAAGGCCACCCGCCAGGGGTCGGTGCGCCAGGCGCGGGCCACCGGTGGCAGCGAGAGCACCGCCGTGGTCAGCAGCAGGCAGGCGACGAGGGCGTCGACGAACCACAGCTCGTTGTGCTTGCCGTAGGCGATGTCACCGACGAGCCAGTTGGCCAGGACCACGTTGTCCCAGCCGTAGCGACCGTAGGACAGCCCCAGCAGCGCCACCGCCATCGTGGGGACGGCGATGCCGACCAGCAGCCGGGCGGTCCCGCGCCAGCGCGCGGCGACGCCCGGCGCGGACAGCCCGAAGGTGGCGGCGCTGAGGCCGGCCACGACGAGCAGGGTGTGGGCGCCGCCGAGGACGCGGAACAGGTCGGCGTGCGAGCCGCAGATGATGACGACCGCGACCGCCCGCAGCACGACCGAGGTCTCCAGCGGGACACGGGCACCGTGTCCCCCTCGCGTCCGGCCCTCCCCGGCCGGGCGGGGGGTCCGCAGGCGGCGGAACCGGCGCCTGCCGCCGGGCTGGCCCCCGCCGTCGTCCCCGCCGTCGGTGGGCCCTCTCTCCGGCTCGACCAGCTGTGCGGCGGCGACCAGCTCGGTGAGCGGCCGGTGCTGCCAGCCACGGGGCAGCTCGCCCAGCAGCGCGGTCAGCCGGGTGGAGGCCAGGACGTGCGACAGGGAGTCGCCACCGAGCTGCACGAAGGACTGCTGCAGGTCCACCTCGTCGCGCCCGAGGACGCCGCCGAGCACCTCGGCGACCCGCACGGGCAGGCTCGGCGCGTCGACCCGCTGCCGGGTGTCGGCGCACTCGTCCGGGTCGCCCCCGCGCACCAGGACGTCGCAGCCGGGGCGGTCGACCTTGCCGTTGGCCAGGCGCGGCAGCGGCAGCACGGCGACCCGGACGTGGCCCACACCGACCCCGCTCGCGTCCGCCGCGACCCGGCGGGCCCGGGCGGCCAGCTGCTCGGCCGGGACGCCTCCGGCCGGCTCGACCGCCACCCGGAGGCTCTCGTCGTCGCCGGTGACGCAGGCGTCCAGCCCCTCCGCCTCGAGGGCCTGCTCGACCCGGGCGAGGTCGATGCGCAGCCCGAGGATCTTGACGAACCCGGAGCGCCGCCCCACGATCCGCAGCAGTCCCGACGCGTCGACCCGCCCGAGGTCACCGGTGCGCAGCTCCTCGACCATCCGGCCGAGCGCCAGGTCCTCCGGGGACTCGGCATACCCGAGCATCACGCCCGGCCCGCGGACGACCACCTCGCCCACCCCGTCGCCGGACGCCTCCGGCACGGTGCGGTCCAGCACGACGGTGGTGCCGGGCACGGGGCGCCCCACCGCGTCCGGCGCCCCGGCCACCTCGCGCGGGTCGTGGACGCAGATGCGCGCGGTGGCCTCGGTCTGCCCGTACATCACCGCGAGCCCGAAGCCGTGATCCCTGCCGAGTCCCGCCAGGCGGGTGACCTGGTCCGGCGACAGGCGGCCCCCTGCCTGGGTCAGCAGCCGCAGGGACGGATGACGGCGCCGCAGCCTTCCCGACCGCTCGAGGAGGTCGACCTGGTGCGGCACCAGGGCCAGCGTGCTCACCCCTGCGTCGACGCAGGACCAGAACTCGTCGTCGAGCACGGACGCCCCGGTGAGCGCGACGGCCGCGCCGGCGAGCAGGTGGCTGTGCAGGACCGAGAGGCCGAAGCAGTAGTGCAGCGGGAGGCTGGTCACGCCGCGGTCGGCGGCGGTGAGCCCGAGCGCCTGGCCGATCGCCCGGGCGTTGGCCAGCAGGCCGTCGCCGGAGAGCCGGACGAGCTTGGGCGACCCGGTCGAGCCGGAGGTGCTCAGCAGCAGGGCCAGCTCCGGGTGCAGCAGGTGCCGCGGGGCGGGCGCGAGGTCGGTGCGCGGAGGCTCCTCGACCTGCCCCCCGGCACCGAGCACGAGGTCCGGCTCCCAGGTCGCGCCGAGCCCGCGGTCCCCCTCGGGCACCAGCAGCACCACGTGACCGGCCTCGAGCACGGCGAGGTAGGCCACCACGTCGTCGGGCCGGGGTCGCACCGACACCTGCACGAGCAGCCGCCCCCCGGACACCGGCGGCAGCGCGTCCGCGCGCTCCTCCACCCGCCGCCGCAGCTCGCCGTGGGTCAGCACCCCGTCCGCGGAGACCAGCGCCGGTGCCGCGGGGTCCACGGAGCCGGCCGGCGGCAGCGGCGCTCGGCCGGGGCGCGTCGACGCGGGGGCGACGGCGGGATGGACGGACACGCGACTTAGGCTAGCCTCAGCGAAAAAGGTGACCAAATCCATGGGTATTTCATGACCGACCCTCTCGTCGTCGACGTCTGGTGGGCCGACCTCACGGCCGCCGACCTCCGTCTGCTCACGCTGCTGCCGGAGCCCGAGCGGCTCCGGGTGCTCGCCGTGCCGCGGGACGCCGACCGTGGTCGCTCGCTGGTGGCGGCGGCGCTGCTGCAGCACGCGGTCGCCCGTCACCGGCGTCGGGCGGCCGGGTCCGCCGGTGCCGCGCCGGCGGACCTCACGCCGGTCCAGGTCGACCGCACCTGCGCCGGGTGCGGCGAGCAGCACGGCCGCCCGGTCGTCGACGGCGGGCCGCACGTGTCGGTCGCCCACGCGCACCTGCTCGTGGCCGTCGCGACCTGCGCCGGCGCGTCCCTCGGCGTCGACGTCGAGCGGCTCGACCGCGACCTGCCCGACGGGTCGGACCCGCTGGGCTGGACGCTGCGGGAGGCCCGGGTCAAGGCGGGCGTCGAGGTGGGAGCGGCTGCGTGCGAGACCCCGCTCACCCCACCGCTGCCCGGGTATGCCGCGGCTCTGGTCCTCGCCCCCGTCGCCGCCGGGTCGGCCGCCGACGACGTCGACCTCGAGGTGCGCGAGCACCGGTGGCACCCGGGCTGAGGCGGGGCGGGCGACGAGCGTGGGAGGCTGGGTCATGCCCACGGCGTACCGGGACCTGGACGAGCTCTCCCAGGTCGAGCTCCTGCACGACGTCGCCGAGCGCGCCGCACCGTTCTTCGGGCTGGCGCCGACCGCGGTCGATCTGGTCCTGCACGGCTTCAACACCACCTTCCGGGTGCAGACGCCGGAGGCCACGGTGGCGGTGCGGGTCAACACGAACTCGCTGAGCTCGGCCGCCACCGTGCAGGCGCAGCAGGCCTGGCAGCACGCGATCCGACGGGACACCGAGGTGCTCGTGCCGGACCCGCTGACGGTCCTGGGCGGGGGTTACCTCGCGCTCGTCGGCTCCCCCGAGCTCGGGCGGGAGGTCATGGTGACGGCCAGCAGCTGGCTCGCGGGAGACGACCTGGGGACGGTGAGCACCCTCGAGCAGTGCCGTGCGCTGGGCCTGCTGATGGCGGAGCTGCACGAGCACGCGGAGTCCTGGGAGACCGAGGGCCACGACCGGTTCCCCCGGTTGGCGGGCACCCTCTTCGGCGATCCCGACCTGCTGACCTCCGCCGTGGCGTCCGACCCCGGTCTCGCGGCCCTGGTGGCCGAGGCCGGCCGGCGGTGCGGGGCCGCCTTCGACCTGCTGGCCGGCCAGCCGGCCATCCCGCTGCACGCCGACCTGCACGGCGGCAACCTCAAGTGGCACGACGGACGGCTCGCCGTCTTCGACTTCGACGACAGCGGGCTCGGCCCGCCGGTCCTGGACCTGGCGATCTGCGCGTTCTACCTGCGTGGCGGCGACGACGAGCAGGGGCCGGAGGCGGCCGTCCGGGAGGGCTACGCCACCCGGCGACCGCTCCCCGACCTGCCGGCGGAGGCCTTCGAGGCCCTGGTGGCGGCCCGGCAGCTGCTCCTGGCCAACAGCATCCTCGCGAGCACGACCGCGGGCCAGCAGGCGGAGGCGGCGGCCTACCTGCAGATCACCGGTGAGCGGCTGCGGCAGTGGTTCGACACCGGACGGTTCACCCGGGTGGTGCCCAGCCGCTGAGCAGGCGGCGCCGCGGGACCGCGGGCGCCACCTGCTCGGTCAGCCCTGGTCGGCCGGGGCGTCCTCCAGGGTGTCCTTGAGCGGCACGTGCTTGATCATGGCCGTGGCGAGGAAGACCAGCGCCAGGATCGGCAGCCCGATGAGGAAGGCCCCGTGCAGCTGGTCGGCCAGGCCGGCGCGCAGCGCCTCCTGGACCACCGGCGGGACGTCGCCGATGGCACCGGGGTCGAGGACCGCGCCGACGTCCAGGCTGCCCGCCTGCGCGGCGGCCTGGTCGCGCAGCTCGGCCGGCAGGTGCGAGGCGACGGCGGCGCCGAGCCCGCCGGTCATGATCGAGCCGTAGACCGCGATGCCCACCGTCGAGCCGATGTTGCGGCTGAACTGCGTCGTCGCGGTGGCGACCCCGAGGTCGCGCCGGGCGACGACGTTCTGGACGACGAGGGTGAACTGCTGCATCGCCATACCGAGACCGACACCGACGACCGCCATCGACCCGAACAGCTCCCACGGGCTGGAGGTCTCGGACAGCAGGGTCAGCAGCCACACCCCCGAGGCCATGATGGCCACGCCGGTGAGCATGAACGGCTTGTAGTGCCCCGTCCTCGTCACGAGCAGGCCGGTGAGGATGCCCATGACGATGAGGCCGAGCATCATCGGCATGAGGATCAGCCCGGACTGGGTGGCGTCGACCCCGAGCACGCCCTGCGCGAAGACCGGGATGTAGATGATCGACCCGAACATCACCATGGCCAGGCCGAGACCGGCGACGTTGGCCCAGCTGAAGACGCTGCTGCGGAAGAGGCGCAGCGGCAGCAGCGGCTCGCTCGCCCGCAGCTCGACGACGACGAAGGTGACCGCGGTGGCCAGACCGAGGGCGTAGAGGCCGAGCACCTGGGTGGAGACCCAGGGGTAGGTCGTGCCGCCCCAGCTGGTCGCGAGCAGGATGGAGACCATCGCGACCGACAGCGTGACGATGCCGGCGACGTCGATCCGCGCCTCGCGCCGCTGGTGCGGCAGGTGCATGTGCCGCAGGACGAACCACAGGGTGAGCAGCCCGACCGGCAGGGTCGTGAAGAAGAGCCAGCGCCACCCGAGGTGGTCGGTGATGAGACCGCCGGCGAGCGGGCCCGCCACCGACGTGACGCCGAAGACCGCACCCATGAGGCCCTGGTACTTCCCGCGCTGCCGGGCCGGGATGATGTCACCGATGATGGTCTGCGAGAGGGGCATGAGCGTGCCCATGCCGGCGCCCTGGATGGCGCGGCCGGCGACGAGCATCCAGAAGCTGCCGGCCAGGCCGGAGACGACCGAGCCGACCATGAAGACGACGAGCCCGGCCAGGTAGAAGGTCTTGCGACCGTACAGGTCGGACAGCTTGCCGACGACGGGCACGACGACGGCCGACACGAGCATCGCCGCGGTCGCCACCCACGAGTAGTGGCTCATCCCGCCGAGGTCGGCGACGATCTGCGGCAGCGCGGGGCCGACGATGGTCTGGCTGATCGAGGCGACGAACATGCCCATCATCAGGCCGGCGAAGACGATCTTGTGCTCCCGGCTCAGCCGGAAGGCGGGGGCGGCCGAGGCCGTCGGGTCGACGGCGGTGGCGGTGGTCGAGGGGGTGTCGTCCGTGGTCCGGACCGGCTGGGCGTCGGTCGTGGTGCTGGTGCTGGCGGTCATCAGGTCCTTGCTCGATGGGGCGGTCAGGAGGTCTGGGTGGCGGGCGGACCCGCCGGGGGCGTCAGGGGGACTGCCCGGAGGTCGGCGTGCCGCGGGCCGACTCGAGGGAGTCGGCCAGCCGGCCGAGCAGGTCGGCGAGCTGCTCCTTCTCCGCCTCCGGCCAGTCGGCGAGGGTGTCGGTGACGAGGTCGACGCGACGAGCCCGTTCCTGGGTCAGGGCCTCCCGGCCGGCCTGCGTGAGGCCGAGGACCTGGGCCCGCCGGTCGGCCGGGTCGGGGTGGCGATCGACGAGCCCCCGCTCGGCGAGCGACGCCAACCGGCGGCTCATCGTGGACGGGTCGAGACCCTCGGCACGGGCCAGGTCGCGCGACCGGGTGCACTGCTGACCGGCGAGCCGGACGAGGACGGCGACGTCGGTGGGCGCGAGGTCCCCCTCCCGCTCGCGCAGGAACCGGCTCATCGCCGTAAAGGTCCGTGCCAGTTCCTCAGATAGTTGCATGATGCATGCATCATACACCCGCAAGGCCCGATCCAGCACGTCCGTCGGTGCGGGGCACTAGCGTGTGGCCCGACAGGTCGCACAGGTCGAGGGAGTCCGTATGTCCGTCGCGCTCACCCCTGAGCAGGAGCGGGAGTTCGAGGAGCTGACCGCGCCGTTGCGCGGGGAGCTCATCGCGCACTGCTACCGCATGCTGGGCTCCGCCGGGGAGGCGGAGGACCTCGTGCAGGAGACCTACCTGCGCGCGTGGCGGGCCTACGACCGGTTCGAGGGCCGCTCCTCGGTGCGGACGTGGATGTACACCATCGCCACCAACTCCTGCCTCACCGCGCTCAAGGGCCAGGCCCGCCGGCCGCTGCCCAGCGGGCTCGGCCAGCCGCCCGGCGACCCGAGCGTCCCGGTGGTCGAGGACCGCTCCCGCGACTGGCTCGAGCCGCTGCCGGACCGCGTCGTGTGGGGCCGTGACGCCGCCCCCGTCGACCCGGCCCAGGCCGTGGAGGCCACCGAGGACACCCAGCTCGCCTTCGTCGCGGCACTGCAGGAGCTGCCGCCGCTGCAGCGGGCCGTGCTCGTGCTGCGCGACGTGCTGCAGCTGTCCGCGGCCGAGACGGCCGGGGTGCTCGACACCACGGTCGCCTCGGTCAACTCCGCGCTGCAGCGCTCCCGCGCCAGGATCGGTAAGGGCCTGGACCGCGCGGGCCGCCGGGTCAGCGAGCTCAGCCACGCCGAGCGGGAGGTGTTCGCGGCCTTCTGCGACGCCTTCGAGCGCTACGACGTCCCGGCCGTCGTCGGAGTGATGACCGAGCAGGCCGTCTGGCAGATGCCGCCGTACGACCGCTACTACCTGGGCCCGGACGACATCGCCGCGCTCATCGGCGGCCAGTGCCCGGCGACCGGGCCGCGGGACCTGCGGATGGTGCCGACCGTCGCCAACGGCCAGCCCGCGGCGGGGATGTACCTCCGCCGCGAGGACGGGACCTACGAGGCCTTCCAGCTCTGCGTCGTCGACCTGCGCGACGGGCAGGTCAGCGGCGTCGTCGGCTTCTTCTCGGCCGACGCCTTCCGCCACGCCGGGCTGCCCCTCGTGCTCGGCGAGGACGCGACGACGACGCTCTAGCACCACCCGCACCCTCCGCCACCGAGCCTCTTGACACCACGTCAGGGCAGCAGGACCATGCGAGCAGTGGCGGCCGGGTGTGACGCAGGGGCCGTCGCATCTGGACGAGCCCAACCGAGCCCGCCCTCCCCATCGTGAACCGGAGGTCTGGACATGCGTCGTTCCACCCTTGCCGTGGCAGCCAGCGTGCTGGCGCTCACGGCGTCTCTTCTCACCGCACCGGCACAGGCCCGCACCAGCGAGCCTCGTGTCGTCGTCGACGGACTGGTCGGGCCGCTGAGCCTGGCCGTCGGGTCCGGACACGTCTATCTGACCCAGAACTTCAGCGGTCAGCTCTCCAAGGTCAAGCGGGGCACGGTCAGCACCGTGTACCAGGTGCCGGAGACCGGCGGCCTGGGCGGCGTGGCCATCAGCCGGGGCAGGACGTACCACCTGGAGAGCGACTTCTCCGGGGAGACGCCGACCAGCCATGTGGTGCGGACCTCCCGGGACGGCACCCGGACGGTCGTCAGCGACGACCTGTGGCAGCACGAGATCCAGAACAACCCGGACGCCGGGGTCAGCTACGGCTTCGTCGGGCTCAACTCCTCGTGCGCCGAGGAGCTCGCGGCCTGGGAGGACGCCTCCGATTCCCCGCCCCTGTCGGAGTACACCGGCATCGTGGAGTCCAACGCCTACCAGCTCGAGGTCCGCGGGCACCGTGCCTACGTGGCCGACGCGGCGGCCAACGCGGTCCTCGAGGTCGACCTGCGCACCGGTGACATCTCGACCGCGGCCGTGCTCCCCGTGTTCGACATCCCCTTCACCGAGGAGCTCAAGGCGGGTCTCGAGGCGTCGCTGCCCCCGGGTGCGGACCCGCTCCCGGACTGCGTGGTCGGCGAGGCCTACACGCCCGAGTCGGTGCCCACCGACGTGGCGGTGGACCACAAGGGCAGGCTCTACGTCACCACCCTGGGCGGTGCCGCCGGCGAGATCGTCCCGCTGAGCCGCGTCTACCGCATCGACCGGCACGGGCACGCCACCACGGTCGTCCGCGGCCTCCACGGCGCGACGGGCCTGGAGCGCTCACGCGACGGCCACCTCGTCGTGGCGGAGCTGTTCGGGGGTGAGGTCTCGGTGGTCCGCCCCGGCACCGGGAAGGCCCGCACCCTGTTCACCGCCGACTCCCCGGCGGACGTGGCCCTCTCGGGCAAGCGGGTCTACGCCACCACCGGAGCGTTCGGCAACGGGGCACTGGTGACGTACGACCTCGGCCGGCGCCGCTGACCCGGTGACTCAGGCGGTGCTGCGGCCGGCGACCGAGGCGATGCCCAGCCAGGTATGCCGGTTGCCGGCCCAGCACCAGCCCAGCTTGGGCGCGCCCCGGCGGTCGCGGCCGTCACGGCCGGTCCCGTTGCTGATCCACAGCGCCGGGACGCGCGCGTCGAGCCCGGGACGTCCCGCGGCCCGCGGCCGGCGGGACCCGGTCGTCATGAAGCACCGGTTGCGCTCCAGGACCTCGGGCCGCTGCAGCACCCAGGCGACGCCCTCGGCCACGGTCATGAGGTCGCGCCCCCGCGACCGGATCTGCGGGTCGACCTCGTCGGGGCTGCGGTCGGCGTGCTCGTCACCGCGCTCCGGCGCGTGCACGGCATACAGGTCGGCGTCCGGGACCTCGACCCCCGGCGCCGGGCCGAACTCCGCCAGGTCGGTCATGTCCTCGACCACGAACCCGGGCCGGTCACCGCGCCGCAGCAGCGGCACGAGGTCGCCCACCGGGGCCAGCCGGGGATGCACGACGAGCAGGTCGCCGACGAGTCCCGGTGGGAGGTCAGGGACCGGCACCCCCAGCTCGGCGAGGCGTCGGTGCTGGGCGGTCAGGTCGGGCAGCGGGTGCACGGTCCTCCTGGGTGTCCGGGGCGTCCTTCAACGCCGGCGCGGCCCATCCCATTCCCGTCGCGGCGGCCATGGGGGCCGGGCAGGACGAGCCCGGGAGAGCGGCATACCGTAGGAGGAATGGAGTTCAGATACCTCGGAAACAGCGGCCTCAAGATCAGCGAGATCACCTACGGCAACTGGCTCACCCACGGGAGCCAGGTCGAGAACGAGGTCGCCCACCAGTGCGTGCGCGCGGCCCTCGACGCCGGCATCAGCACCTTCGACACGGCGGACGTCTACGCCAACACCAAGGCGGAGTCGGTCCTCGGCGAGGCCCTCAAGGGCGAGCGCCGCGAGAGCCTGGAGATCTTCACCAAGGTCTACTGGCCGACCGGCCCGGGCGGCAAGAACGACACCGGGCTGTCTCGCAAGCACATCATGGAGTCCATCGACGGCAGCCTCTCCCGGCTGCAGACCGACTACGTCGACCTCTACCAGGCCCACCGCTACGACACGGAGACGCCGCTCGAGGAGACCATGCAGGCCTTCGCCGACGTGGTGCGGCAGGGCAAGGCGCACTATATTGGCGTGAGCGAGTGGACCGCTGACCAGATCCGGGCGGGGCACACGCTGGCCCAGGACCTGGGCATCCAGCTCATCTCCTCCCAGCCGCAGTACTCCATGCTGTGGAGGGTCATCGAGCCCGAGGTCGTGCCGACCTGCGAGGAGCTCGGCATCTCCCAGATCGTCTGGAGCCCGATGGCGCAGGGCGTGCTCTCCGGGAAGTACCTGCCCGGTGAGCAGCCGACCGAGGGCCGCGCGGCGGACGAGTCCATGGGCAAGGGCATGCAGGGCTTCATGCGCGACGAGACGCTGCGCGCCGTGCAGGAGCTCAAGCCGCTGGCCGAGGAGGCCGGGCTGACCATGCCGCAGCTCGCCGTCGCCTGGGTGCTGCAGAATCCCAACGTCGCCGCCGCCCTGGTGGGCGCGTCCAAGCCCTCGCAGGTCGAGGACAACGTCAAGGCCGCCGGCGTGACCCTCGACGCCGACCTCATGGCCAAGATCGACGAGGCCGTCGGCGGGGTCGCCGAGAAGGACCCGGGCAAGACCGCGGAGAACGCCCCGCAGACCCGCGTGGCCTGAGCCCACCCGCGTCACCCACGGCTCGCGCCGCGTCCGGCCCCCGGACGCGGCGCGAGCCGTTGTGCCGTGCCGTGGGCGGTGGCAGTCTTGGACCATGAGACTGGACGAGGTCTTCGCCCGCCACAGCGACGGCAGCTCTGACCAGCCGTTGCTCGTCACCCCCGCCATCCGCCCCTCCGCGCGGGAGCAGCTGGCGACCCTGGAGCGCCTGGGCCTCAGCGCCCAGGACGGGGTCACCGAGGCCGACCTGCTCGCCGACCGCGAGGTCGCGCAGGCCATCCGCCAGCATCCCTACGTCGCGCTCCTGCACTGCCTGGCCCGCGACGCCGACGGGGAGCTGACCCACCACCCGCACGTCACGACCGTCGACCTCGAGCACGTCGTCGGCCCGGACTCCTACCCCGACCTGGTGCGCAAGCTGGCCGCCGCCGCCGGGTCGACCGAGGAGCTCGGGGAGGTGCACGGCGGGGTGGACCGCGAGCGCAACCGCTGGGTCGTCCGCTTCCGGGTCGGGCGCATCACCCGCGAGCTGCACCCGCGCCTCGACCACGACTACGCCGACATGGCCGTCCTGCCGTGGATCTTCGACGCCGTCTGCCTGCCGGGCCAGGCCAGCGCCTTCGTCCGGCACGGCCAGCGCATCACCGTGGCCTACGTGCCGCGGTGGCACGTCGACGAGCTGCAGCGGGTGCTGGACCGCTGGGCGTCCCTGGCCTGAGCCGGCGGCGGTCCCGGGCTCAGGCCAGGGCCGCACCCTCCCACCGCCACGGCACCGGGTGCCGGAACGTCGCGGGCGCTCCCGTGGGCGGGTAGACCTCCAGCACCGACCCGTCCACCAGGACGCGGGTGCCCTCGACCAGAGCCAGCCGGCCGAGGTCGGGGTGGACCAGGCCGGCACCGGCCCCACCGACGTCGAGGCCGAGCTGCCCCTCCAGGGCCGCTCCGTGCACCGGCTCGGCCGCCCCCCACGGCAGCCCCGCGGCGGCCAGCGGGTCCAGCACCAGCCGGGGACGGCTGTCCTCGAGCACCAGGCGCCGCGGCACGGTCATGCAGCCGGCGTGGTCCCCGCCGCTCTCCTCCGGGCCGTCCTCACGGACCCAGCCCATGAGCCAGTAGCCCGCGCGTCCGTCGGCCGCGAGCTGCGGGGCGTAGAAGTCGGCGCCCTCGTCGAGCAGGTCGACCCGGTCGACCTCGAGCGCGGGCCGCCCGGCATCGTCGCTGCCGAAGGCCCCGGTGCACGCCACCACCTGGCCGAGCACGCCACGGTCGTGCAGCGACACGACCAGCGTGGCCCGCCCGTCCCAGACCGCCAGCTGCGGACACTCCCACACGTCGGCGGGCAGGGCACCGGCCAGCGCGGGGTCGTCACCGGTCAGCCAGACACCGAGGTAGTCCCAGGCCAGGAGGTCGTCGCAGCCGTAGAGCAGGATCGCCGGCGTGCCGTCCCGGAGCCCGGCGCCGAGCACGGCATACCGGTGCCCCTCGTGCTCGAGGACGAACGGGTCGCGCATGACGGCGACGTCGTCCACCTCGGGGGTCTGGGCGACGACCACCGGGTCCGACCAGGTGTCGAGGTCCGCGTCCATCGACCAGCGCAGGCACACGGTGCTGCGCCCGTCCGCGCCGGTCACCCCGGAGTAGACGGCCGCGGGCCTCTGCGGCCCACTGACCAGGACGCCCGACCAGCAACCGAAGCTGTCGGGTCCTCCGTCCTGCGGGGTGAAGGCCACCGGGTGCTCGCGCCAGCGGAGCAGGTCGGTGCTGCTCGCGTGTCCCCAGGCGATCTGCCGGTGCCACGGACCCTGCGGGTTGTGCTGGAAGAAGACGTGCCAACGGCCCTCGTGGAAGACCATGCCGTTGGGGTCGTTCAGCCAGCCGCGGGCGGGGCGCAGGTGGTAGGCCGTGGGCGCTCCCCCGGTCGTGGACAGGCTCATCGGTGCTCCTCGTTCGGCACGGTCCGGCGGCCACCGGCCGCGACGATCCCGCCCACTGTGCGAGAGGCCGCGAGGGCTGTCAACCTGCACCTGAGAGGGTGGGCCCATGGCCTCTCCCTTCGACCTCTCGCTCGAGCAGATGCGGACCCACCGCAGCGCCAAGTGGAGCCGCGTCCCCGACGACGTGCTGCCGGCGTGGACCGCCGAGATGGACGCCGTCACCGGCCCCGCGATCAGCTCGGCGCTGCACACCGCGATCGAGCGCAGCGACCTGGGGTATGCCGGTGAGCCCGGTCCGGTCGTCGACGCCTTCGCCGGCTTCGCGCGGGACGTGTGGGGCTGGGAGACCCAGGGCACGCCCGGCCGGGCGCGGCTCTTCGCCGACGTCGGCCAGGCCGCCAAGGAGACGTTGCGCGCGCTCACCTCGCCCGGCGACGCGGTCGTCCTCAACCCACCGGTCTACCTGTCCTTCTACCCCTGGCTGCGCGAGCTGGGCCTCGAGCCCCTCGAGGTGCCCATGCTCGACGTGGCCGGGGGCGGCCGGCTCGACCTGGGGGCGATGGGCCGCGCGGTCGCCGGCGGCGCCCGGGTGGTGCTGCTGTGCAGCCCGCACAACCCGCTGGGCTACGTCTACCCGCGCGAGGAGCTGGCCGCGCTCGCCGACCTGGCGGCCGAGCACGACGCCGTGGTCATCGCCGACGAGATCCACGCCCCGCTCGTCCACCCCGGCAGCCCGCGCCCGTTCGTGCCGTTCCTCACGGTGAGCGAGGCCGCGCGGCAGGTCGGCATCGCCCTGCACTCGCCGTCCAAGGCGTGGAACACCGCAGGGCTCAAGCTGGCGCTGGGCGTCACCGCGGTGGAGGGGAGGTGGCCGCAGCGCCAGCCGGAGACCGACTGGGCGCCGAGCATCCTGGGGCAGTACGCCGCGATCGCCGCCTACACCGAGGGCCGGGAGTGGCTGGCGACCACCGTGGCCGAGATCGAGGCGCGCACCCAGGCCCTGCCCGCCCTGCTCGCCGAGCACCTGCCGGGGGTCCGGTTCACCCCTGGCACCGCCTCCTACCTCGCCTGGCTCGACTGCCGCGCCCTCGACCTCGGTGACGATCCCGCGCAGACCTTCCTCGAGCGCGGGCGGGTGCTGCTCTCCCCGGGCCCGGCCTTCGGCGCCGGCGGCGCCGGCTTCGCCCGGCTCAACATCGGCACCAGCGAGGACCTCGTGCGCGAGGCCGTCCGCCGCATGGCCGCTGCCCTCCCCTGACGGAGCACCCGCCCGACCCGGCCCGACCCGACCCGGCCTCCCCCCTTCCTGCACCGGACGCGTGCTCCGGCCACACCGGACGCGCCCTCAGACCACACCGGACGCGTGCTCCGGCCGCACCGGACGCGTGCTCGACGGCCGCAGGCCCGATCAGCCGCAGTCGATCGCCCCGAGCCGCGCCAGCCCCTCCAGGTCACCGGGGCCGAAGCCGGGCTGGCCGGTGTTGACCGCCGCCATGAGCTCGCCCGGGTCGTCCACGTGGTCCAGGCCCAGGACGTGGCCGAGCTCGTGGTCGAGCACCAGCGCGGTCTCCCTGGTGCCGACGAGGTCCTGGCGGTCCAGGACGACCGAGCCGCTGACCAGCGTCCTGCGCCCCGACACCGCGTCGGTCATGACGAGCGGGCCACCGAGCCCCGCCGTCCGCCCGGTGAGCGCCGGCACCTGCGCCGCGGTGGACCAGGCGACGAGCACCGGGTCCCGGGCCGTCCTCGGCTGGTCGAAGGTGTCCTCGCTCTCGCCCACGAGCTCGAGCAACAGCCCGGAGGCCGCGGAGACGCGCGCCAGCGACCCCTCCACGACGTCCTCGTAGCCCGCAGGTGCGCCGTCCGGGTTCACGACCACCTCGACCGACCGGCACGGTGAGAAGCCGACGGGCTCCTCCGACGCGGGCTGCGTGTAGAGGAAGGCGTGCTCGCCGGTCCGGGCGACAGCCACCTCTGGCAGCAGCCGGGAGGACTCCCCGGCGAGGCCACCCAGCGGGTCGTCCAGCGGGGTGGACTCCTGCACCACGGCAGCGACCTCGTCCGCCCACGCCACCCGCTGGTCGTCATCACGGCCGGTGACCAGGTCGACCGCCCGGCCGAGCAGCTCCGACGACTGCGTCGGGAAGAGGGCGACGGCGGCGACCCCCGCGATCACGACCACCCAGCCCGTGCCGGAGCGACGACGTCGCCGGCGGGGCGGGGAGGACGGGATGCCGCCCAGGCCGTAGAGCTCGTCCCAGCGGTCGAGCTCGGCGAGGCGGCGTTCCATCTCGCGCGCCCGGCGGCGTCGCGCCATCGGCTCGAACATGGGCTCATCCTGCCGCACGCCGCGGCATACCGCTGCCCGCTGCGCACCGCTCCCGACCGGGTATGCCGTCCCTCAGGCCTCGCGCGGTGGCGTCACCTTGGTGCGGGCGTAGCGGAAGGGCTCGCGCGGGGGCCGGGTCAGCAGGTCGGCGGTGAAGCGCCGACGGGCCAGCAGCACGAGCAGGCCCGCGGTGGCGAAGCAGGCCGCGGCCACCGCCCAGGTCACCGGGAAGCCGACGGCCTGCGAGAGCCCGCCCAGGAGCGCCGGGCCCAGGGCACCTCCGGCGAACGCCCCCGCCTGGACCGCGCCCGAGGCCTGGGCCGGGTTGTCGCGCCCGAGGCGGGCGACGGCATACAGCAGCAGGCCGGGCCACGACCAGCCGATGCTGAAGGCCAGCAGCCCGAAGGCCCACACCGCCCACGGCTCGGCCATGGCCAGGCCCGCGCAGGCCAGTGCCCCGACCCCCATCTGCGCGGCGACGACGGGCAGGTTGGCCCCGTGCCGGTGGTCGGCCCGCCAGCCGGAGAAGATCCGGACCGCGATGGAGCCGCCCGAGCCCAGCGCCATGAGGATCCCGGTCTGCGACGGGGTGAGCCCGACCTCGAACCCCCAGGAGGCGGCGAAGGCACCGACGAAGTTGGCGGCCGCGCTCGCGAAGGTGATGGCCAGCGCCGCGAGCACCAGCGGCAGGGTCGGCGGCGACTCCAGCAGCTCGGGCAGGGAGACGGCCCCGGCCGACCCCCGCCGGGCGCGGTGCCTCCGCTCCCGGACCAGCAGCACCAGCGCCCCGCCGACGACCACCAGCCCCAGGGCCGCGGTGATGAGGAACGTGGACCGCCACCCCCACACCGCCCCCGTGGTCGGGACCGCGAGCCCCCCGAGCATGATCGCGAGCGGCACCGCCGACTGCTTGACCCCGAAGCCGAGGCCGCGGCGCCCCGGCGGCAGGGTGCGGGCCATGAGCAGGTTCGCGGTGGCCTGGGACGCGGCGTTGCCGAGCCCGAGGGCGACCATGACGAGCAGCAGCGACCACCAGCCGCTGACCAGCACCGTCATCGCCACCCCACCCCCGGCGACGAGGGTGCCCGCCGCGAGCAGCAGCCGGCCGCGGCCCCACCGGTCCACGACGCCGGAGGTCGACAGGGTCGCGACCGCGGCGGTCGCGAAGAAGACGCTGACGCCTACCCCGAACGCGCCGAGCCCCAGCCCGAGGTCCTCCCGGATGCGCACCGCCTGGGCACCCAGGAGGAAGGGCGGGATGGCGCCGAGCGTGGTGACCGCCGAGGCGAGCACCATGACGAGCGCGGAGCGACCACGGCGCGGGGCTGCTGGCCTGACCACGCGGGCGCCTCGCCCCCTCCCTGCCGTCGAGCGGTATGCCGTCCGCCGGCCCCTAGAGCACCATGCCCAGGGCGAACGGCCCGATCAGCACCGTGAAGAGGGTGATGAGGAGCACGCCGACGACGTTGAGGACGATTCCACCACGCGCCATCTCCTGGATTTTCACCGCCCCGGTGCCGAAGACGATGGCGTTGGGCGGGGTGCCCACCGGCAGCATGAACGCGCAGGTCGCGGCGAGCGCGGCCGGGATGAGCAGGGTGATCGGGTCGACCCCGATGCCGACCGCGACCCCGCCGAGGACGGGGATGAAGGTGGCGGCGGTCGCGGTGTTGCTCGTCACCTCGGTGAGGAAGAGCACGATGGTGACGACGGCGGCGAGCAGCAGCACGATGGGCAGGGCGCCGAGCCCGGTCACCTGGGTGCCGAACCACTCGTCCAGCCCGGTGCCGGCCACCGCGGCCGCCAGGCTCAGGCCACCACCGAAGAGCAGCAGCACGCCCCAGGGCAGGCCCTCCTCCGCGTCGTCCCACTCCAGCGCCATCCGGCCCTCCCGGTCCCCGGGGATGAGGAAGAGCGCCAGGCCTGCGCCGATGGCGATGGCGGTGTCGTCGAGCTCGCCGAGCCACGGGGCGGCCTCGGCGAGCGCCGGGATGTTGAACAGCAGCCCGGGCACGATCCACAGGAAGGCCGCGCCGCAGAAGACCGTGAGCACGACCTTCTCGCCCTGGCTCATCGGGCCCAGCTCGTCGATCTCGGAGTTGATGAGCTCACGGCCGCCGGGGATCTCCTGCAGCTGGAAGCGGAACATGAGCCGGGTGATGAGCAGCCACGCGAGGCCGATGAAGACCACCACGATGGGGACACCGAGGAGCATCCAGGCGAGGAAGCCCACGTCGGTCCCCACCTCGTCGGCGAGGTAACCGGCGACGATGGCGTTGGGTGGGCTCCCGAGCAGGGTGCCCAGGCCGCCGATCGAGGCGGCCCACGCGATGGACAGGACGAGCGCGACGCCGAAGAGCCGCACGTCCGGGTCGTTGACGACGTCGCTCACCGCGCGCCCCTGACCGACCTCCTCGGCCACGTCGCCGTCGGCCACGCTCGAGGCGGCCTGCCGGCTGTTCTCGACCACGAGGGCGAGCACCGAGATGCCGATGGGCAGCATCATCAGGGTGGTCGCGGTGTTGGAGACCCACATCGACAGGAACGCCGTGGAGATCATCATGCCGAGGATGATCCGGCGGGGGTGGGTGCCGACCCGCCGCAGCGTGAGCAGGGCGATGCGGCGGTGGAGGTTCCACTTCTGCATGGCGATGGCGATGAGGAAGCCACCGAGGAAGAGGAAGACGATCGAGTTGGCGTAGGGCGCCGTCGCGTCCGCGACCCCGAGCCCGGTCAGCGGCGGGATGAGGACGATCGGCAGCAGCGAGGTCGCCGCCAGCGGGATGGCCTCGGTCATCCACCAGGTCGCCATGAGCACGGCGACCGCCGCGACGAAGCGGGCGTCGCCGGACATGTCCGCACCGCCCAGCAGGAGGTAGACCAGCGCCGCCAGGCCGAGCCCGCCCAGCCGGAACGTCCAGGTGCGACCGGCCGGCCGGGGTGGCTCCCGGTCGCTCGCCTCGTAGTCGTACTCGCCCTGTTCCCGAACGACCTGTCCGCTCATCCGCCCAGCCCCTCTCACGTCGGTGTGACCGGCTCAACCTAGCGCACGCCCTGTCCTGGTTGACGCAGGGAGAAGACGGGACTCGTCATACCCTGGACCGCATGAGTCGTCCCCACCTGTGGATCCGCGCCGAGGCCCGCCCGGGCGAGCAGCGCGTGCCCATCGTCCCCGCCGACGCCGCCCGCCTGGTGGCCGACGGGTATGTCGTGACCGTCGAGGAGTCGCCCAGCCGCGTGGTGGACCTCGAGGAGTACGTCGAGGCCGGGTGCTCGGTCGCGCCCTACGGCTCGTGGGTCGACGCGCCCGAGGGCGCCGTGGTCGTCGGCATCAAGGAGCTGCCCGAGGACCCCGCCGACCTGGCGCACACCCACGTGTTCTTCGCCCACGCCTACAAGGGCCAGGAGGGCGCCGACGTCACCCTGGAGCGCTTCCGACGCGGCGGTGGAGAGCTGCTCGACGTCGAGTACCTCACGCTCGACGGACGGCGGGTCGTCGCCTTCGGCTTCTGGGCGGGGTATGTCGGTGCGGCGCTGTCCGTGCTCCGGCACCGGGGTCTGCTCGACGGCGGGGTGGCGCCGATGGCGCGCGAGGACCTGGACGCGCAGCTGCGCGGCAGCGCCGAGGGCCGCGAGCCCGAGCGGGCGCTCGTCATCGGCTCCCGCGGGCGCTCCGGGCGCGGCGCGGTCGAGGCGCTGGAGCTGGCCGGGTGCACGGTGACGCGGTGGGACCGCGTCGACACCGTCGACCTCGACAAGGCGGCGCTGCTCGACCACGACATCCTCGTCAACTGCGTCGTCAGCAGCACCCCGCGCGAGCCCTTCGTCGGTCCCGCCGACGTCGAGGCGCCCCGTCGGCTCCGCACGATCGGCGACGTCACCTGCGACGTCACCTCGGACAACAACCTGCTGCCGATCAACACCGCCATCACCACGTGGGCCGAGCCGGTGCGCGACGTCGGCACGGCGCAGGCCCCGCTCGACGTCATCGCCATCGACAACCTGCCCTCGCTGCTGCCGCTGGAGTCCTCGGTCAGCTTCTCCGCCGAGCTCACGCCGCTGCTGGAGGACCTCGCCGAGCGGCGCGGCCCCTGGGCGGCCAGCCTGGAGTGGTTCCGCCGGCACGTGCCGCTGGGGGGCTGACGCAGCCGGTCCGCCGCCCGCACCGAGCGCCGCGAATGGTTGCCTGACCACCCACCGAGCGCCGCGAATGGTTCCCTGACCACCCACCGAGCGCCGCGAATGGTTGCCTGACCGCCCACCGAGCGCCGCAGATGGTGGTTGGACACGGCGACCCGTCGCCGGCGGCTCAGCGCTTCTGCGTCCAGCGCCACCCGCGCGGGGGCTTCGACCCGTCGTCCGGCAGCATGGTCCGCACCCGTACGTCACCCAGCAGACTCGTCGCCGTCACCCGCACGAGCGCCCCGGTCTCCGGCACTCCCTGGGCGTCCGGGTCGACGTCGTGGCGCAGGTCCCCCATGAGGGTGAAGCCCTGCAGCTCGACCCGGGTCCCGGCCGGCACCGCGATCTTGACGTCGCCCATGCCGGTGTAGGTCGAGATCTCCAGGGTCTCCCCGGGTCGGAGCACCTCGCGGAGGTCGAGCTTGACGTCGCCGAGGAACATCATCAGCGTCGTCCGCTCGGCCACCTGCCAGGACCCGGTGCGGGTGATGTCGCCCAGGAAGGTGCCCAGCGTCTGGCTCGGCTGGCGGAGCGGGCGTGGGAGGTCCGACGGGGGCCGGGACAGCCCGGAGGTGCGCCCGTCCGGGACCTCCTCCCGCGGCGCCGGCCGGTCCCCCGGTCGTGGGATCTCGGGTCGCCACTCGGGGGGGACCTCGGACGGCCCTCCGGCAGAGGGGTCGGGAGCGGTGGGGTAGGCCATACCCCCTGAGCGTAGCGAGGGCGCAGCTCGGCCGCCGGTGACACCTGTCACGCGGCGACCCGCGGGGCCGGGGTCAGCGGAAGGCGCTGGTGCCGGTCACCGCGCGCCCGACGAGGAGGGACTGGACGGTGCGGCTCCCCTCGTAGGTGTAGGTCGCCTCGAGGTCGGCGAAGTGCCGGGCCACGTGGTGGTCGAGCAGGATGCCGTTGCCGCCCAGCATGTCCCGGGCGGTGGCGACCACCTCGCGGGCGGCCGTGGTCGTGTGCAGCTTGGCCATCGCGGCGTGCTCGATGGTGCAGCGCCCCTGGTCCTCGAGCTGGCTCATCCGCGTGCACATGAGCTGCATCGACGTGATGAGGGTGACCATGCGGGCGAGGTCGTCCTGGATGAGCTGGTTCTTGGCCAGCGGCCGGCCGAACTGCTCACGCCGCAGCGCGTAGGTCAGCGCGCCCTCGTAGGCCGCGACCGCGTGCCCGACGGCCTCCCACGCCACCGCCTGCCGGGACCGCGCCAGCACCCGGTTGGTGTCGGCGAAGGTGCGCGCCTCGGCGAGCCGGTTGCCCGCCGGGACCCGGACCCCGTCGAGCCGGATGTGCGCCTGCCACACCCCGCGGTTGCTGATCTTGCCGTCGATGACCTGGGCGTCCCACCCGTCCAGCTGCTGCGGGGACTCCACGACGAAGCCACCCACGTCGCCGTCGTCGTCCCGCGCCCAGACCACGACGAGGTCGGCGACCGAGCCGTTGCCGATCCACCGCTTGGCGCCGTCGAGCACCCAGTGGTCGCCGTCGCGCCGGGCCCGGGTCTCCATGCTCACCACGTCGGAGCCGTGGGTGGGCTCCGTGAGGGCGACCGCACCGACCGTCTCGACCCGGGCCATCCCCGGCAGCCAGCGCTCCCGCTGCTCCTCGTCGCCCAGCAGGTGCACCGAGGTCATCGCCAGCCCGGAATGGACCGCGTTGAAGGTCGCGATCGACCCGTCCCCGCGGGCCAGCTCGGCGCACATCATGCCGTCGGCGAGCGCCGACACCCCGGCGCACCCGTAGCCCTCGATCGAGGCCCCCGCGACCTGGGTGGCGGCATACCCCGGCACCATCTCGGCGGGGTACCGAGCGGCCTCCCACCACTCCTGCGCGGCCGGCACGACCGCCTCGTCGCACCACCGGCGCACCCCGTCGCGCAGCGCCCGCTCCTGCTCGGTGAGCAGCTCGTCGAGCTGCAGGAAGTCGGTCCCGCGGGCCAGCCCCAGGTCGGCGCCCTCCGGCACCCCCCGGTCGGACTCGGGCATCGGCTCCGGTGCGTCGCTCATGACCCGAGGGTATGCCGCGGGCCCGACAAACCTCAGCCCAGGGGATGCCCGTGGGTCAGGCCGGGGGCGCGCCCCGGCTCGATGAACCACTCGTCACCGAACATGGCCGCGAACTGCTCGGTGGGCATGCCGAGCATCCACCCGACGTCCTCCTGGCTGGCGTGCGCGGCGAGGGCCGCGCGCTTGGTGGCGAGCACCTCCTGCACGTCGACGTGCCAGTGGATCTCCGCCTCCGGGGTGCCCATCGGGTTGCCGTCGTCGCCGAGGCCGTCCGGGTCCCAGTCCTCCTCGCCCGTCGTGCCCGCCTCCCGGGCCGCCTCGATCATGCGGCGCACCTGGTCGCGGTTCATGGTGTTCTCCAGCAGCCGAGGACGGCGGGCGGCGAGCTCGGCCGCCCGGTGGGCCACGGCGTGGACCTTGACGTGGTCCGGGTGCCCGTAGCCGCCGTGCCAGTCGTAGCCGACGAGGACGTCGGCGTCCTCCTCGTCGAGGATCGTCGCGAGCCGGTGCGCCGCCTCGTCGGTGTCGGCGACGTGGAAGGACTGCTCGTGGGAGTTCTGCTCCCAGCCGGTCATGCCGGAGTCGGCGTAGCCCAGCCAGGCGATCCGGTGCGTGCCGAGGACCCGCCCGGCGGCCTCCGCCTCGACGCGTCGTCGGTCGACCACGGTCTCGCCCTCGCGAAGGTCACCGGGCGGCGTGCCGTGGTCGCCGTGGGTGGCGAAGACGCAGACCACCCGGTGGCCGGCGTCGACGGCCAGCCGGATGGTGCCGGAGGTGCCGCTGGCCTCGTCGTCGGGATGGGCGTGCAGGAGGACGATCGTGCTCACGGGCTCACGATAGGCCCCGGTCCCGACAGACCCGGCCCGTCGACCGGCAGCAGACGCGACCGGCGACGGCCGGCGTGACCAGAGAGGGCCGGCGTCACCCCCGCAGGTCGGGGAAGTCGCTGTCCCGCCACTCGGTCGCCTCGGCTCCCGGTGCAGCACCGCTCGTCGGGGCGGCGTCGGCACCCTCCCCGCCGCCGGCCAGCTGCTCCTCGCGGGCCCGCAGCTCGACCCGCCGGATCTTGCCGCTGATCGTCTTGGGCAGCTCGTAGAACTCGACCCGTCGGACCCGCTGCCACGGCTGCAGGTGCTCGCGGGCGTGCGCGAGGATGGAGCGCGCCGTCTCGGCGGTCGGTGCGTGCCCGTCGACCAGGGCGACGTAGGCCTTGGGCACCGACAGCCGCAGCTCGTCGGGCGCGGGCACCACGGCCGCCTCGGCGACGGCCGGGTGCTCGATGAGCACCGACTCCAGCTCGAACGGGCTGATCTTGTAGTCGCTGGCCTTGAAGACGTCGTCGGTGCGGCCGACGTAGGTGATCATGCCCGCCGCGTCCCGCTCCGCGACGTCCCCGGTGTGGTAGAAACCACCGGCCATCGCCTCGGTGTTGCGGCCCTCGTCACCCTGGTAGCCGGTCATCAGCGCCACCGGCGACGCCGACAGGTCGAGGCAGATCTCGCCCTCCCCGGGGCCGTCGACCCGCTCCCCCGACTGCGGGTCGACGAGCACCGAGGGGATGCCGGGCAGCGGCATACCCATCGACCCGGGCTTGACCCGCTCGCCCGGGCAGTTGCCGATCTGCGCGGTGGTCTCGGTCTGGCCGTAGCCGTCCCGCAGGGTGAGCCCCCAGTGCCGCTGCACCTGGGTGATGACCTCGGGGTTGAGCGGCTCACCGGCCCCGATCACCTCGCGCAGCGCGCCGGGGCCACCGGACAGGTCGGCGTTGATGAGCATGCGCCAGACCGTCGGCGGCGCGCACAGGCTGGTGACGCGGTGCCGGCGCACGACGTCGAGGAGCACGGCGGGGTCGAACCGCCGGTAGGCGTGGACGAGGATCGTCGCCTCGGCGATCCAGGGGGCGAAGAAGCAGCTCCACGCGTGCTTGGCCCAGCCCGGGCTGGAGATGTTGAGGTGGACGTCGCCGGGGCGCAGGCCCAGCCAGTAGGCCGTCGACAGGTGCCCGACCGGGTAGCTGACCTGGGTGTGCTCGACCAGCTTGGGGCGGTTGGTGGTGCCGGAGGTGAAGTAGAGCAGCAGCCGGTCGTCCGGTCCGGTGCCGGGGTGGTCGACGCGGGGGGCGTCCTGCCGGTATGCCGTGCGCAGGTCCGTCCAGCCGTCGACCTCTCCCACGGACACCCGGACGTAGTCGCCCGGCACGTCGTCGAACGTCGGCGTGTCCACGGCGTCGACCACCACCGCCCGGGCCGCGCCCCGCTCCAGCCGGTCCCGTAGGTCGGAGGGGCCGGCCGCGGTCGTGGTGGGCATGAGCACGGCCCCGAGCTTCATCACCCCGAGCATGGTGTCCCAGAGCTCGACCTGGTTGCCCAGCATGATCATCACGCTGTCGCCGCGGCCGATGCCCTGGTCGGCCAGCAGCGCGGCGACCTGGTCGGACCGGGTCGCGACCTCGTCGAAGGTCAGCGTCTGGTCCGAGCCGTCCTCCTGCACGACCACCAGCGCGGGCGTGTCGTTGCCTCGCGCGATGGCGTCGAACCAGTCCACCGCCCAGTTGAACTGCTCCCCCACGTCGGGGTAGCGGAACTCCTCCCGGGCCCGCGCGGGCTCACCGTAGAGCTCCAGCAGCTGGTCGCGGGCAGCCCGGTAGGCCTCGTAGGCCGGGGTGGTCGGCTGGTCGGTCGACATCGGCGTCATGCCCCCATGCCTACACCGCCGCGGGTATGCCTGTCAGCCGGGGGCCGCCCCCGCCGCCGGCCCGGGTCGGGCGTGGTCGGCGTCGCCGGCTTGGGCGCGCCACTGTCGGACGTGCGTCCTAGAGTCGGGTCCATGACGAACCCCATGGACGACCAGACCCAGCCCGCCCCTCCCGACACCGACGGCGAGGTGCTGGGCGCACCCAGCCCGCAGTCGCCGGACGACCAGCTCGAGCGCGACCCGCAGAACTGGACCACCGGGGACGACCCGGCGACCGAGGCGCAGAAGTCCTACCTCGACCGCCTCGCGAGCGCCGCCGGCCAGCAGATCCCGGCCGAGGGGCTCACCAAGGCCCAGGCCTCCGAGCACATCGACCGCCTCCAGTCCGAGACGGGGATGGAGCCGCGCGAGTCCTGAGCCTCGCACCGGCCTGCCTCAGGAGGCGTCGGGCGACCAGACCCGTCGCACCTCGGCCGCCACGGAGGCGACGGCGGGCCGACGCTCGCTGGAGTCCCGGTGGACGAGCATGACGCGCCGGGTGGGCGGGTCCGTCACCGGCAGCGCCACGACGTCGTCCGGCAGCTCCGGACGCCCCAGCCGCGGCATGAGGCCGATGCCGAAGCCGGCCTCGACGAGGGCGATCTTGCTCGGGTGGGTGTCGGCGGTGGCCGCGATCCGGTAGTCGAGGTGTCGCTCGCGCAGCGCCGTGAGCAGCCAGTCGCTGAACACCCCCGGTGAGTCGTCGACCCAGTCCCGGCCACCGCAGTCGCGCAGGTCCACGATGCCGTTGCGCCCGACCCGCAGGTCGTGGTCGTGCCGGGCGATGAGGTCGACGACGTCGTTGCCGAGGACGTCCGAGACCAGGCCCTCCGGGAGCGCCTTGTGGTAGTCCGTCCAGTCGTGCACCACCGCGAGGTCGACCTCGCCGCGGCGCAGGGCCCGGAGCGAGCCCTCGGGGGTGAGCTCGCGCACGGTGAGGCGCAGCAGGGGGTAGAGGTCGCGCAGCGTGGGCACGGCCGGCGCGAGCAGGCCGACGATGCCGGTGGGGAAGGACGACAGCACCAGGGGGCCCGAGACGTCGCTCGTCAGGTGCTCCAGCTCGGCCCGGGCGGCCTCGTCCAGCTGCTCCACCTGGGTGGCGAGGCGCACCAGCACCTCGGCGGCATCGGTGGGCACGACGTTGCGCCCCCGCCGCACCAGGACAGGCTGCCCGACCTCCCTCTGCAGCCGGGTCAGCTGCTGGCTGACCGCCGAGGCGGTGAGGCCCAGCCGGTCGGCCGCGGCGAGCACCGTGCCCTCCTCGACGACGGCCTTGAGACTGACCAGGTGCTCGGGAGAGAACATGCAGCACACCTTACACGTACGTATAAGAAATGTTCGTTTGTGCTAATGCAAGAATCCTGTCAGAGTATTCAGTGTCAGACCCCGACGCGAAGAAAGGTGGCCATCATGACCGCTCTGTCCAAGGCTTTCCGCAGCAGCACCCACGTGATCCTCGAGATCGGTCGCTCCTGGCGGCCGATCGAGCACATCCGCGGCTGACGCCCACGACCTCGACGAGCCGCTCTGGGAACCATCCCCCGGGGCGGCTCTTCGCATGTCAGACGGGGAACGAGGCCCTCACCCGGGGTGCCGGACCGGGCAACCCGGGTCGACGTGGAACCGGGCGGGACCGCGCCCTGCGGGACACCCCCGGGACGGCGGTTCGACCGTTCAGCCCCGCTTATCGGTATTAGTAAGCAATGTCAGTTTGTGCTAAAGCAAGAAGAACGTCAGAATAGAACCTGTCAGACCCCGACACGAAGAAAGGTGGCCATCATGACCGCTCTGTCCAAGGCTCTCCGCAGCAGCACCCACGTGATCCTCGAGATCGGTCGCTCCTGGCGCCCGATCGAGCACATCCGCGGCTGACCCCCACGACGTCGAGGAGCCGCCCCCGGGACACCCCGGGGGCGGCTCTTCTGTGTGCGACTGGTGCCACCCGTCGGCTCGTCGGCCCCCGGCCCGCGACGGGTCACCCTCACCCGTGGCTCGCCCGGCTCACCCGCAGGCGGCCTCCTGGAGCGCATCCAGCCCGTCCAGGTCGGCCGCGGTGAACTCGTCCTGACCGGAGTTCTCCGCGGCCATGAGGGCGCCGGGGTCGTCGGAGTGGCCGAGCCCCAGGACGTGCACGAGCTCGTGGACGAGCACGGTCTCCTCGTCCAGGCCCCCCAGCCAACCGGTGGGCATGTCCGTGTCGAGGACGACCATCCCGCCGACGGACCGCGCGCCGCCGCCGGGCCCGATGACGTAGGAGGCACCACCGAGACCGGCCGTGGGGCCGGTCAGCTCGCGCACCTCCTCCTCGTCGGCCCAGCCGATCAGCACCGGACCGCGCTGGCGGCCGGTGAACTCGCGGTCGTCGGTCTCGCCGGTCACCACGAAGGTGAAGCCGCTGACGTCGTTGACCCGGCCGACCGCCGAGGCGACGAGGTCGGCATACCCCTCGGGCGCCCCGTCGGGGTTGACCTCCACCTCGATGCGCGCCTGGCACCCCCAGGTGATGGGGCTGCCGTCCTCGGTGACCTGCATGAAGGTGTAGCCCTCCCCACCCGAGCCGACGATGCCGGCGGAGCTGTCGGAGTAGACCGCCCGACGCAGGTTGCCGAGGTCCAGCCCCGGGGAGAGGTAGACGACCATGCTGATGACGAGACCCAGGACGAGCAGCATGCTGAGGACGCTCGTGCACCCCCCGCCACGCCGCTCGCTCATGCGTCCAGTCTGCCCGGGGAGCCTGGAGGGCTACTGACCGAGCCCGGCCAGCAGGTCCTCGAAGTCGGGGACGTCCTGCTGCGCCGCCGACCCGCCACGGCCGGCGGGCTCCTCGGAGGCGAGGCCGACGACGCCGGCGGCGACGACCGCCGTGGCCAGCTCACCGGCGGCCCGGCGGATGCGGGCTCCGAGCTCGTCCGACCCGGCGCCACCGAAGTCATCGGTCGCGGCGAACACGCCGGTCGGCACCACGGCGGCGCGCAGGTAGGCGAACAGCGGGCGCATCGCGTGGTCGAGCACCAGCTGGTGCCGGGCCGTGCCCGCGGTGGCGGCGACGAGCACCGGCGTCCCTGCGAGCGCCTCGGGGTCGAGCACGTCGATGAACATCTTGAACAGCCCCGAGTAGCTCGCGGCGAACACCGGGGTGACCGCGACGAGGGCGTCGGCGCCGGCCACGAGCTCGCGCGCGGCCTCGACGGCGGGCGTCGGCATCCCGCCCGTGGTCATGGTCGTGGCGAGGTCGTGCGCGAGCTCGCGCAGCTCCAGCACCTCGACCGTCGCGGCCTCGCCGCGCGCGCTCACCTGGGTGGCGACGGCGTCGGCGAGGCGGTCGGCGAGCAGCCGGGTGGAGCTGGGCTGCGAGAGCCCGGCGGTGAGGACGACGATGCGGCGGGTCATGGCGTGCTCCTTCGGTATGCCGTTGGGGCGGCTCAGGCGGAGGCGCGGGCGGGCGAGGTGGTCGCCGTCGCGGCGCCCCGGGCCGGGGCCACGAGGTGGTGCGGGGCGTCCGGGCCCTGCGCCACCAGGGAGGCGTGGGTGGGCGGGTCGCTCGGCACGTGCGCGGGGCGGCGCGCCTCGAACTCGCGACGCAGCACCGGCACCACCTCGCGGCCGAGGATCTCGATCTGCTCCAGGACGACGTCCTGCGGCAGACCGGCGTGGTCGATGAGGAAGAGCTGGCGCTGGTAGTCGCCGACCGCGTCCGCGAAGCCCAGCGTGCGCTCGATGACCATCTCCGGGGTCCCCACGGTGAGCGGGGTCATCCGGGTGAACTCCTCCAGGCTCGGGCCGTGACCGTAGACCGGCGCCACGTCGAAGTACGGCCGGAAGGCCCGCTTGGCCTCAGCCTCGCTGCCCGCGATGAACGCCTGGCCGCCGAGGCCGACGACCGCCTGGTCCGCGGACCCGTGGCCGTAGTGCTCGAACCGGCGGCGGTAGAGGCCGACCATCTGCGCGGTGTGCTCGATGTTCCAGAAGATGTTGTTGTGGAAGAACCCGTCGCCGTAGTAGGCCGCCTGCTCGGCGATCTCGGTGGACCGGATCGAGCCGTGCCACACGAACGGCGGGGTGCCGTCGAGCGGGCGCGGCGTCGCGGTGAAGCCCTGCAGCGGGGTGCGGAACTTCCCCTGCCAGTCGACGACCTCCTCGCGCCAGAGACGGCGCAGCAGGTGGTAGTTCTCGATGGCCAGCGGCACGCCCTGGCGGATGTCCTTGCCGAACCACGGGTAGACCGGGCCGGTGTTGCCGCGGCCCATCATCAGGTCGACGCGACCACCGGACAGGTGCTGCAGGAAGGCGTAGTCCTCCGCGAGGCGCACCGGGTCGGTCGTCGTGATGAGGGTGGTCGCCGTCGACAGCTGCAGCCGCTGCGTCTGCGCGGCGATGAAGGCGAGGTGGGTGGTCGGCGCGGAGGAGATGAAGGGCGGGTTGTGGTGCTGCCCCGTGGCGAAGACGTCGAGCCCCACCTCCTCGGCCTTGAGCGCAGACGACGTCATGGCGGCGATCCGCTCGCCGTCGGTCGGTATGCGGCCGGTCGTGGGGTCCGGCGTGATGTCGCCGACGCTGAAGATGCCGAACTGCACCTGACTCACCCTCCTGGGTCGTTGATGTATCAACTATATCAACGCAGAGACCCCCGCGATATTCCAGGAGGCGTCCGGGGTGGCCGCACCACCGGGCGGGCGGTCGCCCCGGGCCGCCGCCAGGGCGTCAGCGGGTGACGCGCTGGGTGGCGACGGGCAGCGAGTGGACGTCGTGCTGGGAGCGGTTCATCATGAGCGAGAGCAGGAACTGGGTCATGCAGGCTACGATCCTCCGTCAGGACTCATGCGTCCAATGTCTGCTTGATATGTCACCTATGCGCTAAGGTCATAGGTATGGAGGTCCAGACGCTGCGCTGGTTCCAGCTCGTCGCGGACGGGGCGACCGTCACCGAGGTCGCGGACCTGGAGATGGTGTCCCAGCCGGCCGTGTCCCGCGCGCTGGGCCGGCTGGAGCGCGAGATCGGCACCCCCCTGCTGCACCGAGAGGGACGTGTGCTGCGGATGACCCACGCCGGGACGATCTTCAAGCAGCACGTCGACGTCGTGCTGCACGAGCTGGACGACGGGGTCGCCGCGGTGCAGCAGCTCCTGGACCCGGAGACGGGGACGGTGGCGGTGGCCTTCCAGCCCTCGCTCGGGACCTGGCTCGTCCCCGACCTCATCACCAGCTTCCGGGCTCGGCACCCACGGGTACGGCTCGACCTGCGCGGGAAGGACGACGAGACGGTGCCCGCCGTCGGCCCGCGCTCCGACGTCGACCTCGAGCTGTCCACGCTGCGGCCGCGGCGAGGCGAGGACCAGCCGCGCTGGCGGGCGCTGGTCGCCGAGCCGTTGCGGCTGCTCGTGGGGCCGGAGCACCGGCTCGTCGGACGGCCCCGGGTCCTGCTGCGCGAGGTGGCCGGGGACGCCTTCGTCGTCATGACGCCGACCTCGGTGCTGCGCCGGCACACCGAGCAGCTGTGCGCCGACGCAGGGTTCGTGCCGCGCATCTCCTTCGTGGCCGCCGACCTGCCCACGCTGCGGGGGTATGTCGCCGCCGGGCTCGGGGTGGCCGTGGCCCCCACGCGCTGGGGCGGGTCGGTGGCGGCACCGGTGGTGGGGCTGCACGTGCTGGCGCTCGAGGACCCCACCGCCACCCGGGACGTGGGGCTGTCCTGGTCACCCGCGCGCCGCCTGCTGCCGGCCGCGCAGCTGTTCCGTGAGCACGTGCTGCAACGCGCCGACGCCGGGCTCCTGCCCGACCCGGTGCCGTCGACGGAGGGGTGAGCGGTCCAGGCACACCCGAGGGTGCGCCGCCGAGAGGCCCGGACGGCCCTGGTCTCAGGCCTCGGGGGCCAGGAGGTCCTCGCGACCGAACATCGCGGCCGTCTCGCGGGCGGTCGGCTGCCCGGCGTCCGGGCTGGCGCCGTGCTGCAGCAGCACGTCGACGACCTCCGGCTCGCCCTTGAAGACGGCGCCCGCCAGCGGCGACTGACCACGGTCGTTGAGCCGGTCGACGGCCGCCCCGCGGCGGGCCAGCCGGGCGACGGTCCGGGGGTGGCCGTGGTAGGCGGCCAGCATGAGCAGGGTGTTGCCGGCCGGGTCGGTGAGGTCGACCGGCGCACCCGCGTCGACGTAGGCCGCGAGGCGCTCGCCCTCTCCCGCCCGGGCGAGGTCGAAGAGCACGTGCGCGAGGTCGACGACCTCCGGCGCGGGGGTCTCGGGACCGAGCGGGTCGTTCATGCTCGAGAGCCTAGCGCCGACGCGTCGGGGGGTCAGGGGTGGTGGGCGTGCTCGTGGCCGCCGTGCTGCCGCGGCTCCAGCTGGAAGGTCGAGTGCTCCACACTCACGTCGAAGTGCTCCGCCACGCACTCCTGCAGGGCGTCGAGCATCTGCGGTGCGTGGCCGTCCCGGAAGCACCCGTCCTCGACGACCACGTGGGCGCTGAGGACCGGCGTGCCGGTGCCGATCCGGGAGACGTGCAGGTCGTGCACGTCCACGACGTGGTCGACCTCCAGCAGGTGCTCGCGCAGCTCGGGCAGCGACAGCCCCGGGGGGACCGACTCCAGCAGCACGCTGCCCGCCTCGCGCAGGATCGTCACGGCGCGGGGCAGGATGAGCAGCGCGATGAGCGCCCCCGCGACGGCGTCGGCCCGGGTCCACCCCAGCGTCTGGATGAGCACCGCCGAGACGATCACCGCGACCGACCCCAGCGCGTCGAACCCGACCTCGAGGAAGGCCGCCCGCAGGTTGAGGTTGTCCTGCCGTGCGCCGGCGAGGACCAGCAGCGAGACCACGTTGCCCAGCAGGCCCACGACACCGAAGACGAGCAGCAGGCCCCCGGCGACCTGCACGGGCTCGTCCGCCAGCAGCCGGCGGACGCCCTCGACGAGGGCGTACCCGCCGACCCCGAGCAGGACCGCGGCCTGGGCGCCGGCGCCGAGGACCTCCGCACGGGCATACCCCCAGGTGCGCCGCTCGGTGGGCGGCCGCGCCATGAGCCGCGCGGCCGTGAGGGCGATGAGCAGGCCACCGGCGTCGGTGAGCATGTGCCCGGCGTCGACGAGCAGCGCGAGGCTGCCCGTCACGACGGCACCGACGACCTGGGTGACGAGGATGACGGCGGTGACGGCGAAGGCGACGAGGAGCCGGGTCGTGCTCGCCCCGGCACCGTGGTCGTGGCCGTGCCCGCGCCGGTCCGCTCGCCCCGTGCTCATGCCCCGATCGTCCCACCGAGCGCCGCGGATGGTTGCCCCCACCCCGACCGAGCGCCGCGGGTGGTTGCCCCCACCCCGACCGAGCGCCGCGGATGGTTGCCCCCACCCCGACCGAGCGCCGCGGATGGTTGCTCGACCCTCACGCCGGGGAGGAATGAGCGTGGTCCTGCACGCGTTGCCCACCAGAACCCGAGGAGAGAGCTGTGAGCACGCTGGAGCAGGCGCGTCGCGCCGTGTATGACGTCGACCCCACCGTCCGCCAGGAGGCGGCGGTGCACCTGGGGACCTACGGGGACGAGTCGCTGACCCCCGAGCTCGTCGCGCTGCTCGTGGCCGAGCCGGACCTCTTCGTGCGCGAGACGTTGACGTGGGCGGTCGTGCGCCGGCCCGAGGCAGCGCTCCCCCACCTGGTCGACGCGCTGACCGGGGCGCCGGAGGCGAGGGTGCAGGTGCTGCACGCGCTGAGCAAGATCCAGGCCCCGGACGCGGTGCCGCACATCCTGCCCTTCGCCGACGACGCCGACCAGCGGGTGGCGATGAAGGCCTGGTGGGCGCTCGGCCGCACCGGCACGCCCGAGGCGGCGCCCGCGCTCCTGCCCCACCTGGGCCGCGGCGACGAGGAGCGGCGGCGCGAGCTCGCCCGCGCCTTCGAGCAGCTCGGCGACCCGGGGGTGCCCGGGCTGGCGGAGGCGGTGGCCGACGGTGACGAGGCCGTCCGCCGGCACGCCGCCCAGACGCTCGTGCTCGTCGGCGACCCTGCGGCCCGTCCCGCCGCTCCCGCCCTGGCGACGATGGCCGAGACCGATGAGAAGGACAACGCCCTCGTGGCGCTGGAGGCCCTGGCCGCCCTGGACGAGCCGTGCGTCGAGCCGGCCCTGGAGCGGCTGCGCGACGGCGAGGACCGGTTCCGGTCCATGACCGCCCAGTGGCTGCTCGCCGACCGGGCCGAGCGCGGGCTCGGCGGGGCCACGCGGGCGGGCTGACGGCATACCCGTCCGGGGGCGCGGCGACCGGGTGTGTCGGTGACCATCCCTAGGGTGGCGGCATGTACGCGACGGTCGCGGTCCACGGCTACCGCTCGCTGCGGGACGTGGTGCTGCCGCTGGGGCGGCTGACCGTCGTCACCGGGGCCAACGGGTCGGGCAAGAGCAGCCTCTACCGGGCGCTGCGCCTGCTCGGGGCGTGCGGCCGCGGTGACGCGGTGCGGGCGCTCGCGGGCGAGGGCGGCCTGGAGTCGGCGTTGTGGGCCGGCCCCGAGTCGCTCGCGCAGGCGCGGCGCGGCCACGAGGTGCAGGGCACCGTGCGCTCGGGTCCGGTCGCCGTCCGCCTCGGGGTCGGCGGTGCCGGATCCGACCTGTCCTACCTGGTCGACCTCGGCATCCCCGTGCCGGGCAGGTCGGCCTTCGACCGCGACCCCGAGCTGAAGCGGGAGGCCGTGTGGCGCGGACCGGTCATGCGGCCGGCGACCCTGGCCGCCCGGCGCAGGCACCACGCCGTGGAGCTGCGCGACGAGGACGGCCGGTGGGGGAAGGCCCCGGTCTCCGTGCCGCCGTGGTCCAGCATGCTCACCGACGTCGTCGACCCGGTCGAGGCGCCCGAGCTGTGGGCCGTCCGAGAGGAGCTGCGCACGTGGCGGTTCTACGACGGCTTCCGGGTCGACGCCGGGGCGCCGGCCCGGCGGCCGCAGGTCGGCACCCGGACCTGGGCCCTGGCCGAGGACGGAGGCGACCTGGCGGCGGCCCTGCAGACGATCCGCGAGGACTCCGCGGCCGAGCTGGCCACGGCCGTCGAGGACGCCTTCGACGGCGCGAGGCTGAAGGTCGCCGTGACCGACGGCCTCTTCGACGTGGCGCTGCACCAGCCCGGCATGCTGCGGCCGCTGCGCTCCGCCGAGCTGTCCGACGGGACGCTGCGCTACCTGCTGTGGCTCGCAGCCCTGCTCACGCCGGTGCCGCCGCGGCTGCTGGCGCTCAACGAGCCCGAGACGAGCCTGCACCCGAGCCTGGTGCCGGCTCTGGCCCGCGCGGTGGCGCGGGCGTCCCGGCGGGCCCAGGTCGTCGTGGTCACCCACTCGGCGTCCATGGTCGAGGCGCTGGCCGAGGGGGTGCGGGACACCCACGCGCTCGGCGCGGACCCCCGCGACCTCGAGCCCGACCCCGGCGAGGTGCCGGCGATGCGGCTGCACGAGCTGGAGAAGGACCTCGGTGAGACCCGCGTGGTCGGGCAGGGGATGATCACCCGACCCAGCTGGGAGTGGGGGCGCCGCTGAAGGCCGGGCAGAGCTGCAGGTCGATGGCAGGCCCGTCGGAGGCGCGGCTCGTCGACGGGGGCGGGTGCACGACCGGGCCGGCCGTCGTCAGGGGGTGGGGCTGGCGAGCGGGCTGAGCTGCGGCCGCTTCGGCACCCGGCCGTCGCCGGAGCTCTCGCGGCGGATACGGCGACGGAGCCAGGGCCGCAGGTGGTTGGCCACCCACTCCCGGTCGGCCTGCAGCGACTCGATCCGGGTCAGGTGCGGCGCAGGGTCCAGCGGCGTCGTCCAGTCCTCGTCCTGCTCCAGCCCCAGCGTCCACAGCGCCTGCCCCGCGACACGGGTATGCCCCTCGCTGCTGAGGTGGATGCGGTCCGGCGCCCACAAGCGGGCGTCGTGCAGGGCCCGGAGGGTGTAGATGTCGACGACGAAGGCCCCCGTGCGCTGGGCGACGCCCCACAGGTTGGCGGTGTACTCGACCATCCGCGGGTGCACCCGGTTGACCAGCGGGGCCCAGGACACGTCCGGGGCGGTGACGAGCAGCACGTCGGCCCCGGTGTCCCTGAGGTCGACGACGGCCCCCTCGAGGCGCTCCATCACGGCGCGCATCGACACGCGGGGCCGCAGCACGTCGTTGCCGCCTGCGGACAGGGAGACGAGGTCGGGTCGCAGGGCCAGCGCGGCCGGCAGCTGCTCGCTGACGACGGCATCGATGAGACGGCCCCGGATGGCGAGGTTGGCGTAGCCGAAGGGCACCCCCAGCTCGGCGTTGCGGGCGGCCAGAGCGGCAGCGACCCGGTCGGCCCAGCCGACGTAGCGGTCCTCGGTGGGCGCGCTCGGGTCGGGATCGTCCAGGCCCTCGGTGAAGGAGTCCCCCAGGGCCACGAACCGTTCCCACACGCGCGTCTGCGGTGCGTCAGGACGGACGGGCATACCTGCAGCATAAGCAGGCCGGCGCCGCTGCGGGAGACCCGTCGCGCATCCTCTGGGAGGCGGTCGAGCGCCTCGCGCCAGTCGCGTCGGGCACCCGGACACACCGACGCCCGGCCGGCCACGAGGGCCGACCGGGCGTCAGAGAAGAGAGCCTCGGCTCAGGAGACGCGCTCCTTGAGCTTGGAGCCGGCCTTGAACGCCGGGGCCTTGCTCGCGGCGATCTGGATCTCCTCGCCGGTCTGCGGGTTGCGGCCGGTGCGGGCCGAGCGCTCGCGGACCTCGAAGGTGCCGAAGCCGGGGAGGGAGACCTTCTCGCCCTTGGCGAGCTCGGCGGAGATGGCCTCGAGGACGGAGTTGACGACCTTGTCGGCGGCGGCCTGGGTCATGCCCGCCTCGCGCGCGACGGCCTCGACGATAACCTTCTTGCTCATGGGTGACTACCTTTCGTAGAGCCAGTGGATCGGCCACACCGTAGGCAGACGGTCGCGCGTTTTGCCAACTACGAAGCCCGGCGCGTCGCGGAATTCGGGGCCTCGACGGGGTGTCGGAGGGGGTCGCCGGCCCGACCGACGCACCTTCCCCGCCGCCCGCACCTAGGGTCGTGGTCGTGATCCACCCCTACCGCATCGGCAGCATCATCGGTCTCGTCGGCGCCACCGTCTTCGTCCTCGTCAACCGTGGGGCCCTCCCCGGGGCGTGGTCGGCGGCGGCCCTGGTCGGCTACCTCGTCGCGCTGGCGTTCTACGTCTGGGCGGTGTGGGTGCGCCCGGCGTCGAGCCTCCCGGCCGGTCAGCCGCCGCGCCGGTACGCCGGCCTGGTCTACCTCGCCTCGGTGGCCGGCATGCTGCTCGTCTTCGCCCTCGGTCGGCTCGTCCTGGCCCAGGCCGACCGTGAGGAGCTCATGCCCGCCCTGGTGGCCGCGGGCGTGGGCCTGCACCTCGTGCCCTTCGCCGCCGCCTTCCGCGCACCGGTCTTCCTGACCCTGGGGTGGCTGCTGGCGGCCATCGGGCTCGTCGGCCTCCTGGTGGGCTGGCTGGGCGCGGGTGCCGTCGCCGCGGCCGCGGCGGCGGTCGTCGCCGGGGTGGTGATGCTGGTCGTCATGGGTGCCGGCGCGCTCACCGGGGGACGTCGGGCGTGAGGCCCGGTATGCCGTCCGTCCCGTCCGCGGGGGCCCACGGCGGGGACGGGGCGGCCGTGGCGCGGGCGTTGGGTCTGGACCCGGCCGAGCTGCTCGACCTGAGCCAGACGATGAACCCGCTCGCGCCGGCCGTCGCGCCGCTGCTGGCCGGGCACCTGGACGCGCTGGGCCGCTACCCCGACCCTGCTGCGGGGACCCGGGAGCTCGCCGCCGTGCTGGGGGTGGAGCCGGAGCGGGTGCTCCTCACCAACGGTGGCAGCGAGGCGATCCACCTGGTCGCGTCCGAGCTCGGCGGCGGGGTGCGCAGCGAGCCGGACTTCGGCCTCCACCCGCGCTCCCCCGACGGTCCCCGGTGGCGCAGCGACCCGCACAGCCCCAGCGGGGTCCTCGCCGCCTTCGGCGAGCAGGCGGACGTCTGGGACGAGGCGTTCTACGCGTTGGCGACCGGCCGCTGGACCGCGGGACGGGACGGCGCTGCGGCCACGGTCGGCTCGCTCACCAAGACCTTCGCCTGCCCGGGGCTCCGGCTCGGGTACGTCGTCGCCGAACCTGGCCTCGTCGACCGGCTCCGGGCCCGTCAGCCCCACTGGTCGGTGGGCAGCCTCGCCCTCGCCGTCCTGCCCGACCTCCTCGCCGGCGCAGACCTGCCGGGGTGGGCGGACGGCATACGCGCGCTGCGCCGGGAGCTGGTCGACCTTCTCGCCGGGCACGGGTTGGAGGCGGACGCGGCCGACGCGCCCTGGGTCCTCGTGCACCGGGACGGGCTGCGCGAGGCGTTGGCGCCGCACGGCGTCCTCGTCCGCGACTGCACCAGCTTCGGTAGGCCCGGCGTCGCCCGGGTCGCCGTCCCGGGCACCGAGGGGTTGAGCCGCCTCGAGCAGGCCCTGGGTGCCGCCGGCGTCTGAGCGCGCGTCCGGTGCGGGCCGAGCACGCGTCCGGTGCGGGCCGAGCGCGCGTCCGGTGGGGGCTGAGCACGCGTCCGGTGCGGGGTGGGGGGCGGGTGGCGTAGTCTGGCGCGCGTCGTGCAGACGAAGTCCGGTGAGAACCCGGCACTGTCCCGCAACGGTGGAGCCGTCAGGGCGCTGTCCTTCCAGGAGGCGCGTGGCGGCCGAGTCCGGTCGAACTGCCCGATGATCCGACACCACATGCCCTCGAGGACCTAGGGCCGGTTCGGACGGCGGACGCCCGTCCCGTCGCTCGAGCGGAACCTCCCTCGACCGACAGGAGACCTCCATGAGCACCCGTCCCCCCTTCCGCCTGGCCTGCGCCCTCGTGCTCGGCCTCACCCTCGCCGCCTGCGGCGGCGACGGCACCGACAGCGCCTCCGAGGACACCGCCGCCGAGCAGACCGACGACGCGGAGGCCGGCGACGACGACGCCATGACCGACGACGCCGCCGCCACCTCCGACGGCATGGGCGAGATGGCCGACCCGGGCAGCTTCCCGGTCACCGTCGACACCGTCGCCGGCGAGGTCACCATCGAGGAGCAGCCGCAGCGCATCGTCTCCCTCTCCCCCTCGGCCACCGAGATCCTCTTCGCCATCGGCGCCGGCGACCAGGTCGTCGCGGCCGACGCCTTCTCGACCTACCCCGCGGAGGCGCCGACCACCGACCTGTCCGGCTACGAGCCCAACGTCGAGGCCATCGCCGGCTACGAGCCCGACCTCGTGGTCATCTCCGGCGACACCGCCGACCTCACCGCCTCGCTCGAGGCGCTGGACATCCCGGTCATCGACAACCCGGCCCCCACGACGATCGAGGACGGCTGGGACGGCATGGCCATGCTCGGCATCGCCACCGGGCACCCCGACGAGACGGCTGACACCGTCGCCGACCTGCGCCAGCAGGTGGAGGACGCCTTCGCCGACGCCCCCGAGGGCGTGGAAGGGCTGCGGGTCTACCACGAGCTGGACGACACCTTCTTCTCGGCGAGCAGCAACAGCTTCATCGGCGACGTCTACGACCAGTTCGGCGCGGTCAACATCGCCGACGAGGCGGACGCCGACGGCACCGGCTACCCGCAGCTGACCGAGGAGGCCATCATCGAGGCCGACCCGCAGCTCATCGTCATCACCGACCAGGTGTCCTACACCGCGGAGGACGTCGCGAACCGTCCCGGCTGGTCCGAGGTCGCCGCCGTGCAGGACGACAACATCGTCACCGTGTCGGCCGACATCTCCTCCCGCTGGGGCCCGCGCCTGCCGCAGCTCGTGAGCACCCTGGCCGACGCCATGTCGCAGGTGGACGAGCCGGCGAACGGCTGAGACGGCATACCCCGATGACGACCCGCGCCCACGCGCCCACCGACGCGCTCGACGAGGCCGCCGACCGCGCCTTCCGGCTGTCGGTGCCCGCGCTGCTGGGGTGCACGGCCCTGCTGCTCCTCGCGATCCTGGCCTCGGCCACGCAGGGGGCGGCAGGGCTGCCGGTCGAGGGGGTCGTCCGCGCGCTGGTCGGCGCCCTGCCGGGGGTCGACCTGACCCAGACGCTCACCCCCGCCCAGGAGGCGGTCCTCTGGCAGATCCGGCTGCCGCGCACCGTCCTGGCGGCGCTCGTCGGCGCCAGCCTCGCCATGGCAGGGGCCGGCTACCAGGGGGTCTTCCGCAACCCGCTGGCCGACCCCTACCTGCTGGGCGTCTCCGCCGGGGCCGGGCTCGGCGCTGTCCTGGCGCTCGGCTTCGGGCTCGACCTGGCGTGGGGCCCGATCGCGGCCCTGCCGATGGCCGCCTTCGTCGGCGCCGTGCTCGCGGTCACCGGCTCGGTGCTGGTCGCCCGCGGCTCGTTCCGCGACCCGGCGACCCTGCTGCTGGCCGGTGTCGCGATGGCGGCGCTCTTCTCCGCCACGCAGACGTATGCCCTCACCCGGCTCGACGAGACCCGCGCCCGGGAGGTCCTCTCCTGGCTGTTCGGCCGGCTCGCGACGCACGGCTGGGGCCCGGTGACGCTGCTGCTGCCCTACGTGCTGCTCGCGGGGGCGGTGCTGTGGCTGCACGCGCGGCACCTCGACGTGCTGCGCCTCGGCGACGACGAGGCCCGTTCGCTCGGCCTGTCCCCCGCGCGCTCCCGGCTCGTCGTGGTCGCCGCCGCGACGCTCATCACCGCCGCCGCGGTGTCGGTGAGCGGGCTCATCGCCTTCGTCGGGCTCGTCACGCCGCACCTGGTCCGCCTGCTCGTGGGCCACTCCTACCGGCTCATCGTGCCGCTGTCGGCGATCCTCGGCGGGGCCTTCCTCGCCACGGTCGACATCGGTGCCCGCACCCTCGTCGCGCCCGCCGAGCTGCCGGTCGGCGTCATCACCGCCTTCGTCGGCGCCCCCTTCTTCTGCGTCGTCCTGTGGCGCCGGAAGGCCGACTCGTGACCACCCACCGGCTCCACCCCGCGCACGCCCTGCGCACCCGCGACGTGCGGGTCTCGTTCGCGGGCACCGAGGTCGTCGCGGGCATCGACCTGGACCTGCGGGCGGGCGAGTGGCTGGGGCTCATCGGCCCCAACGGCTCGGGCAAGTCGACCTTCCTGCGGTCGCTCGTCCGGCTCGTGCCGCGCACCGGCAGCGTCGAGCGCGGCGACGGCACCCCGCCCGGCCCCACCGACCTCTCGCTCATGCCGCAGTCGCCCGAGCTCCCGCCGGGGATGCCCGTGATGGAGTACGTCCTGCTCGGCCGCACCGCCCACCTCGGCTGGCTCTCGATGGAGTCCCGCGCCGACCGGCGCATCGCCACCGACGTGCTGCGCCGGTTGGGGCTCGCGTCCTTCGCCGGGCGGCCGGTGCGCAGCCTGTCCGGCGGGGAGGCGCAGCGGGTCGTCATCGCGCGCGCCCTGGTGCAGCAGAGCCCGGTGCTGCTGCTGGACGAGCCGACCAGCGCTCTCGACGTGGGCCACCAGGTCGAGGTGCTCGAGCTGGTCGACGAGCTGCGCCGCGAGGACAGCCTGACGGTGGTGGCGGCCATGCACGACCTCGGGATGGCGGCGCGGTACGCCGACCGTCTCCTCCTGCTCGAGCGCGGCGCCCCGGTGGCGCTCGGCACGCCGGACGAGGTCCTCGACGACACCCTGCTCAGCCGGGTCTACCACCACCCGGTCCGGGTCCACCGGCTCGACGGCCACCTGGTGGTGCTCCCGCAGGCGCGGGCATTGCATACCCCGGCGTCGGCGCCCATCCCCCTGCCCGACCGGTCCACCCCGGCCTCACCCCGTTCTGGACAGAGAGATCTGGGCGACGGGTCCCAGAAACCTAGGTCCAGGAAGCTGGGCTCGGCAGGTCCCCACGAGGAGGTCTCATGAGCGAGAACGGCAGCGACGCGCAGACGGGCACGAGCGGCGAGCACGACGAGCCGCGGACGAGGCGGCCCTACGACCGGCGCGAGCTGCGCTCGGCGCCCTCGCTCGTGCTGGTCAACACCGGCCACGGCAAGGGCAAGTCGACCGCCGCCTTCGGGACGCTGCTGCGCAGCCGGGGGCGTGACTGGCCGACGGCGTGCGTGCAGTTCCTCAAGTCCGGGAAGTGGCGGACCGGGGAGGAGGCGATGCTGCGCCAGCTGGGGGTCGAGTGGTTCAGCGCGGGCGACGGCTTCTCCTGGGACAGCACCGACCTCGACGAGAGCCGGGCCAAGGCGGTCGCGGCGTGGGACTTCAGCGCCGGGCTCATCGCCGCGGGCGAGCACCGGATGGTCATGCTCGACGAGATCTCCTACCCGATGAACTGGGGGTGGATCGAGGTCGACGCCGTCGTGCAGGCGCTGCGCGACCGGCCGCAGGACGTCAGCGTCTTCCTCACCGGCCGGGAGATGCCGCAGCCGGTCGTCGACGTGGCCGACACGGTGACCGAGATGGTGGCGGTCAAGCACGCCTTCCAGCAGGGGATCCGGGCGCGCCGCGGGATCGACTACTAGGTGGGCGCGCTGCTCGTCGCCGGTGCCACGAGCGGCGCCGGCAAGTCCACGGTCACGGCGGCACTCTGCCGCGCCCTGGCCCGCCGCGGCGTGGACGTCGCGCCGTTCAAGGCGCAGAACATGTCCAACCACAGCGCCGTGACCCCGGACGGCGGCGAGATCGGCCGGGCGCAGGCGATGCAGGCGCTGGCCGCGCGGGTCGAGACCGACCGCCGCATGGGGCCGGTGCTGCTCAAGCCCGCCGGCATGCGCTCGCACGTCGTCGTGCTCGGCGAGGAGGTCGCCGTCGACGACGCGGTGGGGTATGGCGCCCGTGCCCGTTCCCTGCGGCCGACCGTCTTGGCGGCGCTCACCTCGCTGCGGCGCGAGCACGCGGTCGTCGTCGCCGAGGGCGCCGGCGGGGCGGCGGAGACGAACCTGCTCGACCGTGACGTCGTCAACCTGCCGCTGGCCGCGGCCGCCGGGATGCCTGCGGTGCTCGTGGTCGACATCGACCGGGGTGGCGCGTTCGCCGCGGCCTACGGCACCTGGGCGCTGCTGCCGGAGCGGCTGCGCTCCTGCCTGCGGGGGGTGGTCCTCAACGGGATGCGCGGCGACGTCTCCCTCCTGGAGCCGGCGGTGCGCGACCTCGAGGCGCGCACCGGCATCTCCGTCCTCGGCGTGCTGCCCCATCTCGGCGAGCACCTCATGCTGGGCGTCGAGGACTCGTTGGACCTGCGTGCAGCCGGTCGGCCCTCGCCCGAGGAGGGGCCGGGCGAGGGTCGGCCGCTGCGCGTGGGGGTGGTCGCGCTGCCGCACCTGGCCAACCCGTCCGACCTGGACCCGCTCGTCCTCGAGCCCTCCGTCGAGCTGCGGTGGGCCTCGCGCCCCGGCGACCTGCTGGACGTCGACCTTGTGCTGCTGCCCGGCACCCGGTCCACGCTCGCCGACCTGGCCTGGCTGCGGGAGCGCGGCCTCGCCGACGCCGTCGTGCGGCTGGCCCGGGAGGAGGACGGGCCGCACGTGCTCGGGATCTGCGGGGGCTACCAGATGCTCGGGACGCAGATCGAGGACGACGGGATCGAGGCCGCGTCCACCCACCCCGACCGAGCGCCGGATGTGGTTGCTTCCGCGGCCGGGGTCGTGCCCGGCCTGGGTCTGCTGCCCGTGTCGACCCGTTTCGCCCGGCCCAAGGTGGTGCGCCGGGTGGCCGGCAGGGTCGCGGGCGGGTCCTCGGTGGTCTCCGGCTACCAGATCCACCTCGGCCGGGTGACCCCGCACGAGGGCGCCGCGCCCTGGCTGGACCTCGACGGCATCGGCGACGAGGGGTGCCTCACCCCGGACCACCGGGTGCGCGGCACGACGGTGCACGGTGTGCTCGACGAGGACGGGCTGCGGCACGCCCTGCTCGGCGCGGTCGCCGCCGTCCGCGGGCGGGACGTCCGCCCGTCGCCGGTGCCCTACGCCCACGCCCTCGACGCGCACCTGGAGCATCTCGCCGACTGGGTCGAGGCGCATCTCGACATCGACGCCGTGCTGGCGCTGGCCGGGGAGGCCTGGCCGGTCGGGCAGGAGCCGGGCTGGTGAGCGCCGCCGGGGCAGGCGCCGACGGGCCCGGCTGCCGCGTCGAGGACGCCGCGCGGGCGCTCGTCTGGGACGTGCCACCCGGCTGGCTCGCCCTGAGCTCGGCGGCGGTCGGCGGCGGGCTGGTGCGGGCGCGGTGGGTGACCAACCTCATGGTGGACGACGGCTTCGACCGCGTGGACCTCGAGGCGTATGCCGACGAGCGGGCCGGCGAGCTCGGGCTGACCGGTCCGGGGACGACCCTGCTGACGGCGGCGGACGTCCGGCAGGTCGAGCACGCCGAGGTGGAGGGGGTGCGGTGCTGGGCCACCGTGGGGGTGACCAAACCCACCTGGGCGGCCGCGCCCGCGTGGGCGGCGGACACCATGCGCGAGGATCGCCTCCCACGACCGGACGAGCCCGACCAGGGCCGGCGCCGCACCGCCGGCACACGTCGACCCGGCGATCCCGGTGCGGCGGCACCACCCCCGGGGACGATCAACATCGTCGTCGCGCTGCCGGCGGCGCTCAGCACCTCGGCGCTGGTGCAGGCCGTCGGGACCATCACCGAGGCCAAGGCCCAGGTCCTGGTGCACGCCGGGGTGCCGGGCACGGGCACCGCCAGCGACGCCGTCGTGGTCCTGTGCCCGGAGGGGGGCCTCGGCAGTCCCGACGGGCCGGCCGAGGCGTTCGCCGGCGTGCGCTCCGTCTGGGGGCAGCGGGTCGCCCGGGCCGTCTACGCCGCGGTGGCGGCCGGACTGGCGGCGCACCCCTGGCGGCCGGACGACGGTGCCGGGGTGGTGTGGTGAGCGACGCCGCCAGCAGACTCGCGCGCCGCGGTCGCGGCGTCGCGGCCGGGCTGCTCCTGGACCGGGCCCTCGGCGAGCCACCGGACGCCTGGCACCCGGTGGCGTGGTTCGGGAGCACCATGGGCCGGGTCGAGCGCGCCACCTACGCCGACCGCCGCGCCGCCGGGGCACGGTATGCGCTCGCCGGCGCCGGCCTCGGCGCCCTCGCCGGTGCCGTCCTGACCCCGCTCGGGCCGGCCGGTCTGGCGACCGCGGTGGGGGTGGCCAGCGCCGGGCGGATGCTGCGGCATACCTCGACCCAGATCGAGGCGCTCCTGACCGCCGGTGACCTCGAGGGCGCACGGGAGCGCCTGCCGTGGCTCGTCGGCCGCGACCCCAGCGGCCTCGACGAGGCCGGGGTCAGCGCCGCCGTCGTCGAGTCGCTCGCCGAGAACACCGTCGACGCCGTCGTCGCGCCGGCCTTCTGGGGGCTGGTCGCCGGAGCGCCCGGTGTCCTGGTGCACCGCGCCGTCAACACGATGGACGCGATGGTCGGGCACCGCAGCCCCCGGTATGCCCGGTTCGGCACCGTCGCCGCGCGGGCCGACGACGTCATGGCGTGGGTGCCGGCGCGGCTCCTCGCCGGTCTGGTGGCCCTGGACACCGGGCTCGGCGCCGGCTTCCGTCGGCCGGGGCCGCGACAGCCCTCCGCGCGCAGCGTCCTGGCGACGGTGCGGCAGGACGCACCAGCGCACCCTTCTCCCAACGCCGGCGTCGCCGAGAGCGCGGTCGCGGCGGCGCTGGGCGTCGAGCTCGGCGGCCCGCTGGTGTATGCCGGCCACCTCGAGGACCGACCGACGCTCGGCTCCGGCCCTCGCCCGGGTCCGGCGGACATCGCCCGGGCGCGCCGGCTCGTCGACCGGGTGGAGGGTGCCCTCGTCGTCGCCGGCGTGGCACTGTGGGTGGCGAACCGTGGCCGAGCCTCGACGAGGAGACCCCGATGACGCTCACCTTCCTCACCGGTGGCGCACGCAGCGGCAAGTCGGCCCTCGCCGTCCGTCGCGCCCGGCGCAGCGGCCGCCCGGTGGTCTTCGTCGCCACCGGCCAGGCCGGTGACGACGAGATGGCCGACCGCATCGCCCGCCACCAGGCCGAGCGCCCCGAGGGGTGGGCCACGGTCGAGGCGCCGATCGACCTGGTCGGGGCGTGCGCGGCCCTCGAGCCGGGGGCCTGCGTCGTCGTGGACTGCCTGAGCCTCTGGGTCTCCAACCTCATGGAGCACGGGGACGACGAGCCGGCCACCCTCGACCGGGCACGGGCGCTGGCGGGGTGGGCGACGGCATACCGGGGCAGCGTCGTCGTCGTGACCAACGAGGTCGGCCTCGGGATCGTCCCCATGCACCCCGTGTCGAGGGGATACCGTGACCGTCTGGGTCGGGTCAACGCCGTCCTGGCCCGGGAGGCCGATCTGGCCCAGCTCGTCGTGGCCGGACGCACCCTGACCCTCGACCCGCAGGAGGACTGACCCCATGGCCGACACCGAGCAGAGCGCCGACCGCGCCCTGATCGAGCGCACCATCGCGGCGATCGGGGGCCCGGACCACGAGAGCTCGGCCGCCGTCGCCCGCGCCTTCGACGGCAAGGTCAAGCCGCTGCGCAGCCTCGGGCAGCTCGAGACCCTCGCCGCGCGCGTCGCGGGCATCCAGCGGACCACCACCCCCCGGGTCGACTCCCCGGTCGTCCTCGTCTGCGCCGCCGACCACGGGATCGCGCGGACCGGCGTCAGCGCCTACCCGCAGGAGGTCACCGCGCAGATGCTCGCCGCCTTCGCCGGCGGGCGCGCGGCCGTCTCGATCCTCGCGCACCAGGCCGACGCACAGCTCGTCGTCGCCGACCTCGGCGTCGTCGAGCCGCCGCAGCTGCACCCCACCCACGCGTATGCCCCGGTGCTGGACCGGCGGGTCCGCGCCGGGACCGACAACAGCGCCGAGGGGCCGGCGATGACCCGCGCCGAGGCCGAGCAGGCGGTCGCGACGGGCATCCGGCTGGCCGAGGAGCTCATCCAGGGCGGCGCCGACCTCATCGCCCTGGGCGAGATGGGCATCGGCAGCACGACCACCGCCAGCGTGCTCACCTCCGCCATCCTCGACCGCGACCCGGCGCGCGTCGTCGGCGCGGGCACGGGCGTCGAGGGGGAGGCGCTGGCGCACAAGGTCGAGATGGTCGACGCCGTCCTCGCCCGCCACGAGGACGTCGAGGCCCCCTGGGACGTGCTGGCCGCCATGGGCGGCCTGGAGATCGCCGCGCTGGCCGGGGTGGCGCTGGGGTGCGCGGCGCACCGGGTGCCGGCCCTGCTCGACGGCTTCATCAGCACCGCGGGGGCCCTCGTGGCCTGGCGGCTGGCCCCGGCCGCCGCCGACGCGATGATCGCGGCGCACCGCTCGACCGAGCCGGGCCACAGCATGCAGCTGCAGGAGATGGGGCTCACCCCGCTGCTCGACCTGGAGATGCGGCTCGGTGAGGCCAGCGGCGCGGCCCTGGCCATCCCGCTCATCCGCTCGAGCCTCGCGCTGCTGCAGGACATGGGCGAGCTCGCCGACCTCGGGCAGGACGACGCCGGGCCCGACGACGCGCCGACGCACGGTGCGCCCGACGCCGCACCGCGGCACAGTGCAGGCGACGACGCGCCGCCCCACGGCGGCTGACCACCGATGATCGGCAGGTTGCGGGATGCGACGAGCTTCCTCACCCGGGTGCCGGTGCCGGCGCGTCAGGGCTTCGACCTGGCCGGGGCGGCGTGGGCCTTCCCGGTCGTGGGGGCAGGCGTCGGTGCGCTGGTGGGTCTCGTCGCGTGGTCCGGCCACCTGCTGCTGCCGACCCTCGTGGCGGCGACCCTCGCCGTGCTCGCCGAGGTCGTGCTGACCGGGGCGTTGCACCTGGACGGCCTGGCGGACTGCGCCGACGGGTGCGGCGGGCACGACCGGGCCACCCGGCTGCGGATCATGAAGGACCACGCGGTCGGGGTCTACGGCGCCGCGGCGGTCGTGCTGGCCCTGCTCCTGCAGGTCGCCGTGATCGACGCGCTGCTCGGGGCGATCGACGGGTGGGGGGTCGTCGCGGTGCTCGCCTCGGTCGGCGCGCTGTCCCGCTCGGCCATGCTCACCGTGGCGCTGCGGCTGCCGTCGGCCAGACCCGAGGGGACGGCGGGCACGCTGGTGCGGGGGCTGCTGCCCGGTCAGGTGCTGGTCGCCGCCGGCCTGGGCTCGGTGTCGACGTTGCTGATCTGGCCGGTGGGGGTGTGGGTCGCCGTCGGCGTCCTGCTCGCCGCCTTCGTCGCCCCGGTGCTCGTCGAGGTGTGGGCGGACCGGATGCTGGGCGGGGCCACCGGCGACGTGCTGGGGGCCACGGCGGTGATCACCCAGGTGGCCGGGCTGCTCGCCGCGCTGGCGGTCCTGGGCTGAGCCTGGCCGGCACGGCATACATTGGCGGCGTGAGCACTCCCCAGTTCGGCCAGCACCCGGCCCCGCTGCGCACCATCGCGCACGTCAGCGACACGCACCTGCTCGCCGACGGAGCGCCCCAGTTCGGCGCGATCGACACCACGGCCCACGCCCGGGAGGCCCTGCAGCGGCTCACCCGGCTCGACCCGGCGCCCGACGCGATCGTCGTCACCGGCGACCTGGCCGACCAGGGCGAACCCGGGGCGTACCGAGAGCTGCGGGCGATGACGGAGCCGCTCGCGACCGACCTCGGCGCGCAGGTCGTGTGGGTCATGGGCAACCACGACGAGCGCCCGGCCTACGCCGCCGAGCTCTTCGGCCGCGAGGCGGGGGTCGACGAGCCGCAGGACGCGGTCTACGACGTCGGCGGGCTGCGGGTGGTCTCGCTGGACACGACGGTGCCCGGCTACCACCACGGCGAGCTGCGCGAGGAGCAGCTGCGCTGGCTGGCCGAGGTGCTCGCCACCCCGGCCGAGCACGGCACGATCCTGGCGCTGCACCACCCGCCGATCCCGGTGCCCATGGTGCCGGCCGCCTCCATCATCGAGCTGCTCGACCAGGACCGGCTGGCCGCCGTGCTCGAGGGCACCGACGTCGTCAGCATCCTCGGCGGCCACTTCCACTTCTCCTCCCACTCGACCTTCGCCGGGATCCCCGTGAGTGTCGCGGCGGCGACGTGCTACCTCGAGGACCCGGCGCCGCTCGGCCGCTTCACCTCGGCGGTCGACGCGCACCAGTCGGTCAACGTCGTGCACGTGTATGCCGACCGCGTCGTCCACACGGTCGTCCCCGTCGCGCAGGCGCCCGAGGTCAAGGGCCACCCGGCCGAGGTGGTCGAGCAGCTGGCGGCGATGAGCCCGGAGCAGCGGCGCGAGCTGATCTCCCGCAAGGGCACGCGCAGCACCGAGGGCTGACCTGCGGGCCGGACGCGGCGGCGGTCCGGTCGACGGCGTGCACCGATCACGCGACCTAGGGTGGGCCGGTGCCCGACCTCATCCCCGCCGCCTTCGCCGACCTCGTCCGCGACCGGCCTGCCGACGAGGTGCTCGCCGGGCTGCCCGACCGGGCCGGGCTGCCCCGCGCCGTCGACGGAGCGACGTGGCTCGACGGCCTGCCCGGTCTGGTCGACCGGCTGCTGCACGACTGGCGGCTGACGACCACCGGGGCCAGCCGGCACGGTGAGCGCGCGCTGGTGGTGCCGGTGCGACGGCATACCGGTGAGACGGCCGTGCTCAAGGTGACCTGGCCGCACGCGGAGGCCCGGCACGAGCACCTCGCGCTGCGCGCCTGGGACGGGCGGGGCGCGGTGCGGCTGCTCGCCGCCGAGCCGGTCTCGGGCACGCTGCTGCTCGAGCAGCTGGACGCCGACCGGTGCCTGCGCGAGCGGCCGCTGCTCGAGGCGTGCGAGGTCGTCGGCCTGCTCATGCGCCAGCTCGACCGGCCGGCCCCAGCACGCATCGACACGGTGGCGACGAAGGCGGAGCGGTGGGCCGAGCAGCTCGCCCGCCCCACGCCCAGCGTGCCGCGCCGGCTCACCGAGCAGGCTGCCTCGACGCTCCCCGACCTGCTGGCCGACCCACCCACACCGTCCCTCGTGCACGAGGACCTGCACGACCTCAACGTGCTCGCACCGCTCTCCGGCTTCGCGGACCGGGGCGACTGGCTGGCGATCGACCCCAAACCGGTCGCCGGGGAGTGGGAGTATGCCGTCGCCCCGGTCGTCTGGAACCGCGCCGAGGAGGCGACCCGGGCCAGCAACCTGCGCACCCACGCCCGGCTGCGGGCCGATGTCGTCGCCGAGGCCGCCGGGCTCGACGAGGACCGGGTGCGGGCCTGGACCTTCGTCCGGCTGGTGCTCAACGCGGTGTGGGCGGCCCCCTTCGCGCCCGCGTCCGACGACTTCAGGGCGCGGATGATCGCGCTGGCGAAGGCCTTCACCGACTGAGCGGCGACGCCGCAACGGTCCGGACGGCAGGGCCGTGCCGCCGGGGGCTGAGCGCTCCCGGGTGACTGACTGAGCATCCCCGCGGCCACCGGCCTAGGCTCGAGGGATGCATACACGCACTATCGGCAACCCCACCGTCGGCGAGCACCAGGTCGGCGCGATCGGCCTCGGGCTGATGACCTTCGACCAGAGCGGGGAGCAGCCCCGTGAGCAGCTCCTCGACACCGTGCGCGCGGCGCTCGACGCCGGCGTGACCCTCTTCGACACGGCGGACGCCTACGGCCCGGGCGACAAGGGAGCCGCCGCCCAGGGCGAGAACGAGCGCCTCATCGCCTCGCTGATGGACGAGCTCGGCGTGCGCGACCAGGTGCTGCTCGCGACGAAGGGCGGGCACGTGCGCACCGACGGCGGCGACTGGGCGACCGACAGCAGCCGCAGCCACCTCACCTCGGCGGTGGACGCCAGCCTCGACCGGCTCGGGGTCGAGCAGATCGCGCTCTGGCAGCACCACCGGCCGGACCCCGACACCTCGGACGAGGAGACCTTCGCCACGCTCAAGGAGATCGCCGACTCCGGCAAGGTCGCGATGGTCGGGCTGTCGAACGCGGACCCCGCCCAGATCCGGGCGGCGCACGAGATCCTCGGCGACGCGCTGGTCAGCGTGCAGAACCAGTTCAGCCCGAAGTTCCGCAGCAGCCACCCCGAGATCGAGGTGTGCGAGGAGCTGGGCCTGGCCTTCCTGCCCTGGTCGCCGCTGGGCGGGCTCAACGACGCCAAGCAGCTGGCCGACCACCACCCGGCCTTCGCCGAGGTCGCCCAGGAGCGCGGTGTGAGCCCGCAGCAGGTGGCGCTGGCCTGGGAGCTGGCGCAGTCGCGGGTGGTCATCCCCATCCCCGGGGCCAAGCGGCCCCAGTCGGTGCAGGACTCGGCCGCAGCGGCCGACCTGCAGCTCAGCGACGAGGAGCTGGCGCGCCTCGACGGCTGACCGGGACGGCGCTCAGCGGCGCGCGGCTTCGTACCTGCTGAGCGCCTCCTTGCGTTCCTCGGCGTGATCGACGATGGGCTTCGGGTAGTCGTGCTCGTAGCCGTCGTCGGCCTTCCACGGCTGGTGGGCCGACTTGCCGGAGAGGTGGCGCAGCTCCGGCACCCAGCGCCGCACGTAGTCGCCGCTCGGGTCGAACTTCTCCCCCTGGGTGACCGGGTTGAAGACGCGGAAGTAGGGCGAGGCGTCGGTGCCCGTCCCGGCGACCCACTGCCAGCCGTGGTTGTTGCTGGCGATGTCGCCGTCGACGAGCCGGTCGAGGAACCAGCGGGCGCCCGTCGGCCACCAGACGTGCAGGTCCTTGGTGAGGAAGCTCGCGGTGATCATCCGCACCCGGTTGTGCATCCACCCGACCTCGCGCAGCTGGCGCATCCCCGCGTCGACGATCGGGTAGCCGGTCCGTCCGTCCTTCCACGCCTGGATCGCGTCCTGCGGCTCGTCGTAGCGCATGCCGGGCAGCGCGTCGCGCAGGTCGTGCCAGGCGCTGCGCGGGTTCTCCGCGAGGACGTCGCCGTAGAACTCGCGCCACGCGATCTCCTGCTCGAAGGTCTGTGCCCCCTGCGAGCGCTTGTCGGCGAGGTCGGCCAGGATCGTCCGCGGGTGGATGGCGCCGATCTTGAGGTAGGCCGACAGCCGGCTGGTGCCGTCGATGGCCGGCTTGTCGCGGTCGCCGTCGTAGTCGTCGAGCGCCTCGTCGCGGAAGTCGCGCCACCGGGCGAGCGCCGCCTTCTCCCCCGCCTCGGGCATCTGCGGCAGGTCGTCCTCGCCGAGTGCCTTCTCGAGCATGTCGAGCGCCTTCTGGTGGCTGTCGGCCTCGACGAGGTCGAGCGAGCGAGGGTATGCCGCGGGCTCGGGCCACCCGTGCTCGCGCCAGGCGCGGTGGAACGGGGTGTAGACCTTGTAGGGATCCCCGGAGCCGTTGCGCACCAGGCCCGGGCCGACGGCATACGGCGTGCCGGTCTCGACCCACTCGACGTCCTTGCCGGCCAGCGCGTCCTGCACCTTCTTGTCGCGGCGCCGACCGGAGGGGGTGACCTCGCGGGTGACGTGCACCGAGCCGGCCCCGACCTCCGTGGCGACCGCGGGCACGACCTTGGCGGGGTCGCCGTGCCGGATGACGAGGCGCCCGTCGAAGCCCTCCTGGGCGGCCTGCAGGCTCGCGGCGAGCCAGGCGCGCCGGACCGGGCCGCCGCGCTCCCAGAGGTAGGGGTCGACGACGAAGATCACGCAGACGGTGCCGTCGTCGGAGGCGTCGCGGGCGGCGAGCAGGGCGGGGTGGTCGCCGCGGCGCAGGTCGCGCCGCAGCCAGAGCAGGGCGGTCATGTCGTCACCGGTGCCGAGGTCATGACTCGACCCTAGATCGGCTCACCGACAGTGGCGACTCGCGCGCAGGCAGGATGCGGGGGACCTGCGAGGACGGCATAGTGGCCCCATGAAGATCGCCGTGCCGACCGAGGTCAAGAACAACGAGTTCCGGGTGGCCATCACCCCGGTGGGGGTGGACGAGCTGGTCCGCCGGGGGCACGAGGTCTTCGTCCAGCAGGGGGCGGGCATGGGGTCCTCCATCAGCGACGAGGAGTACGTCGCGCAGGGCGCGACCATCGTCGAGGGTCCGGACGCGACGTGGGCGGCCGGTGAGATGGTGCTCAAGGTCAAGGAGCCGATCGAGAGCGAGTACGCCTACCTCCGCGACGACCTGCTGCTCTTCACCTACCTGCACCTGGCGGCCGACGAGCCGCTGACCCGGCGCCTGGTGGAGGCGGGCACGACGGCGGTGGCCTACGAGACGGTGCAGCTGCCCAGCGGCATGCTTCCGCTGCTCTACCCGATGTCCGAGGTCGCCGGCTGCCTCGCGCCGCAGGTCGGGGCGCACACGATGATGAAGGCGCAGGGCGGGCGTGGCGTGCTCATGGGCGGCATCGGCGGTGTCGCGAACGCGAAGGTGCTGGTGCTCGGTGGCGGTGTCGCGGGGCAGAACGCCGCCAACATCGCTCTCGGCATGGGCGCCGACGTCACCATCCTCGACACCGACCTCGACAAGCTGCGCACCCTCTTCTGGCGCTTCGACAACCGGGTCCGCCAGCTCGCGTCCAACCACCTGACGATCACCGAGCTCGTGCCGCAGGCCGACATGGTCATCGGCACGGTGCTCATCCCCGGCGCCAAGGCGCCCAAGCTGGTCACCGACGACATGGTCGCCACGATGAAGCCGGGCTCGGTGCTCGTGGACGTCGCCATCGACCAGGGCGGCTGCTTCGAGGGCTCGCGCCCCACCACGCACGCCGAGCCGACCTTCCCCGTGCACGACTCGCTCTACTACTGCGTCGCCAACATGCCCGGCGCCGTCCCCCACACCTCCACCTGGGCGCTCACCAACTCCACCCTGCCGTATGCCGTGCAGCTCGCGGACAAGGGGTGGGAGCAGGCCTTGCGCGACAACGCCTCCCTGGCGAAGGGGCTCAACACCCACGCGGGCCAGCTGACCTACGGCGCTGTGGGAGAGGCGTTCGGTATGGAGTCGGTCACCGTCGAGGAGGTGCTCGGCTGAGGCTGGGCGCCTGGGCCACACCTCTCTGGGATATGTAGGTGCTCGCGCAGCTCCATCGGATGGCAGCGGTTGGGGCTGCGCACCCCAGGTGTCATCTGATCGTGCAGCAGTCCCAACTAGTGCCATCTGGCCGATTCGCGGGCTGCTGCGCGGTGGTCGGCCGCGCCGCTGGCGACGGCGATGACCAGGTCGTACGCGTCGTCGTCGGGTGCGTGCAGATCGATGTCGTTGAGTCCGTAGAACACGACTACGGCGAGCCATCCCAGGCGCTTGTTGCCATCGACGAGCGGGTGGTGGACGACGATGGACTCCAGCAGCGCGCCCGCCTTGACGTCGATGTCGGGGTAGGCGTCACGTCCGAAGACACTGGAGCTGGGGCGGTGGGCCGCCGAGTCCAGCAGGCCAAGGTCCTGGATCGGACCTACGCCCAGGTCCGTTGCCAGGGTGAGCAGGTCCTCGGTCGTCAGGTACTCCAAGGATCAGCGCCCCAGACGCTCGAGCAGGTCGGCGTACCGCTCTCGGCCCCGTGCGGACAGCTCGCGTACCTGCTCCTCATGCCCGCGCCGTGCAGCCGCCTCCCGGATCGCCCGGACGGTCGCCTCCTGCTTGCTCACACCCTCAGCCTCGGCCAGAGCCGCCAACGCTCGCTCATCGTCTGGAGACAGTCGCAGAGTCATCGCCATGCGGCCGTGGTACCACTTTGGTATCTAGCGCTCTTGCCAACGTTCATGCAGTGGGCTGCCACCCGTCGCGTCGGGAGGCGGACGGAACTGGCCGCTTCCTACACTCTTCCCGTGAACGGACAACTGGCCCTCGTAGCGGCGCTGGCAGCGATCGGAGGGCGCTGGCTCCGGGGAGGTGCGAGTGCACCCATACCCGACTTGTCGGGCGGCAACTCAGCCTTCCAGTACGTGGGGTCGTTCACCGCCACACTGCCCCCGCGCGGCTTCCTGAGGCGCACGTCGGTGGCGACGGGTCCCGAGGAATGGCTCACCGGCCTTCAGTCCCGGGGAGTCACGGATCTCTCGTTGGTCACCGACCTGCCCACCACAGGTCCACTGCCTGCGCATGTCGCCTCGGGATTCTCCAACTCCGGCACCTGGGCCCTCCTCGCCACGGGCACGTCAGCGCCGACGCTATGGGCGTTCGGCTGGCAGGTCGGCGACCGCACCGCCCCGGACTCCCGGATCTGGTCAGTGTCTGCGCACGGCTCGTCGGCGGAGGGCCTCGGAGCACCACGGGTCGGCGTGACAGAGGCCAGGACGGCGCTACGGGTCGCGCTGCACGCCATCGGGGGCTTCGCCCAGCAGTTCGACGAACTCCACAGGTGGGCGTCGTGGTTCACGAAGGCCGAGAGCCTCCTCACCGACCCGACCCCGGTTGCCCCCTACCACCAGGACCTGCTTCCGCCCGATGCCGACCTCGAGCGTCGCCAGCTGGCAGCCGCGGTCGTGCAGGGTTGGGTGTTCGGCGGGATGGGGTCGTGGAACGACGGCGGACCTGTGGATCGCGGGGCGCAGCGAGAGTACGAGCGCGTCGGCGCGCACTTGTACTCCGCTCTGCTGACCGCGCTTCCGGCCGCGACCAACGGTGCGTGACGCCCGCCCTGCCTCGCCCGGAGGTCACGCCGCGACGAGCAGCAGTCCGCCCCTCAGAGCTTCTCGAGCTTGTGGAACGGGCTCGGGATGCGCATCGTGCGAGTGCCGAAGTTCACCGTGACCGCCGCGCTCTCCGTGCCCACGACACGTCCTAGACCCAAGGCCTGGTGCGAGACCCGGTCGTCGACCTCGAAATGCTCGATGTCCGGCTCGACCCGTGGCTTGAAGGGGCTGGAGGCAAGGTGGCGCCGCTGGGATCCGGACCGGGTTGATGTGATCACCCCTCAGTATGCGCCCCCAGAGCCATGCCAGCCACACCCGCTGCTCACGGTGCGTCCAGGGCGCGGGGCCGGCTCGTGGTTGCCCTGCCGTGGCAGGTGGCGACGGAGGGCGTCACCGGCCCGCGGGTCCCTCTTCGGGCTCGCGGATGAGCCGCAGGTGGCGCTGCAGCCAAGGGCGGGCCTCCTCGAGCACCGCGTCCAGGCCGCGCACCGCTGGGTCGGGGTAGAACCCAGAGGTGTCGTTGGCGCGGTAGTAGAGGCCGGCTGGACGGTCGGCACCGTCGACCTCGTGCGGCCACGGGAGATAGATGACGGTGACCGGTTCGCCCTCGAGGTCGACCTCCCGGCTGCGGGGGGCCTCCTGCTCCGTGGGGAAACTCAGGATGGTGGCATCCTCGTCCCCGGTCCCTGGGCCCTGCTCCGTCATGTCGTTCACCGTACCGCTCCGGTGAGGGTCCCGCCGGATGCTGCCGGCCCAGTTGCGGGTGGGGAACCGCATGGCCAGGATGAGCATCCAGGACGACGTGAGTCTGCTGCGAGCACGGCGTAGGACAGGGACGACCAGGGAGGCCGACGATGCGCTGCTACCGACGTGTGCTCTCGGTCGTTGTCCTCGTCTGTGCTACTGCTTGCTCCGAGTCGGAGGGGCAGGACTACATGCTCGACACCCACTGCGGGATCGACGAGCTCCACGTCGAAGGACAGTGGTACGAACGCGCTCAGGGTCTTCTCGATGACGGCTCCGGGAACCCGCCCGACGATTGGGACAACCCGGAACAGACGGGCACCATCACCCGGGTCGACGAGACCACCCTCGTCTTCACCGACGAGGTCGGACACCGAGAGGAGTTCGTCCTCCGTCCGGGGGCGAGCGAAGCCAAGCGGGCCTGCGACTGAGCGAGCATCGCCGTGTGCCGCTCGGTCCTCTCAGGCAGCCAACATCCCTCGCGCGTATGCCCCTGACCGCTCGTCTGCGGCATCGCCAGCGCGCACGATCAGCCGAGGGAGGACCCACCAGCGAGGTCGACGTCGACCTCGAGAAGGACGCCGGTGCGCTGTTCTGTCCTCCGTCCCCGAGGGAAGAGGTCTCGATCACGACTCAAGCCACACTGCTCGACCTCCTCGTACCGTGCGCTCGGGGACTCGAACACCCACGTCCCGTCCCCGGCGGGGTCCTGGACGTACCGGCGGTGCTCGGTCCACATCCGGACCACGACCCCCGTCGTCCTCGGCCAGTCAGGCGGGGCGACGTAGGTGTCGAGCGACAGCACCCCGGTCACCACCCCAGGACCAGGGTCCATCTGCTCAGGCCATTCGCAGTAGACCGGGACCGGGCCGATGTCCAGGCGGTAGGCGTGGTAGCCCGACGCCAACCCCTCCCACGGCTTCAGCGGGGTCACGACGGCCTCGTACGTCGCCCGCAGGCCAGCGGGCCGACCCTCGTCATCGTCGAGCACCAACCATTCCGAGAACGAGTCCCCCACGGCCACCCCGTAGCCGCGATCACCCAGGACCCACTCCTCACAGTGCACCCTCAGCCGCATGACAAGACTCTGCCACGTCGGTGGACGTGCCGCCCCCGTCCGGGACCGCTACGGTCCACGTCATGGCCGACTACCCGCAGCTGCTGCATACCGTCCTCGACACCCCTGAGGTGCGACAGCTGGCCGAGTTCTACCGCCGGCTGCTCGGTCTGCAGTACCGGCCCGGCGACGAGCCCCCGGCGGACGAGAGCGATGACGCCGACTGGTTGGTCCTCACCGACGCGCAGGGCAACCGCACCCTGGCCTTCCAGGAGGTCGACCGCCTCGAGCGGACGACGTGGCCGCGGCCCGACGTACCGATGCAGATGCACCTGGACCTCACGGTGCCCGACCGTGAGACCCTCGAGACGCAGCACCGGCGGGCTCTCGACCTGGGCGCCGAGCTCCTCCTCGACCGCACCGACGACCCGGACGAACCGTTGTACGTCTACGCCGACCTCGCCGGTCACCCGTTCTGCATCTTCGTCGCCTGACAAACGGAACCGTCAGCGCGCCCCGCCGCCCACGGCGAAGGAACGGCCTCGGTCGCCGTAGGTCACGCGGCGCAGCACCACCTCCGCCGGGCCCGGACGGCCGGCGCGGTCCAGCCAGGCGCACAGCCCCACCGAGGCCAGCCAGATGAGGATCGCGATCGCCGCCGCACCCGCCGACCCGATGCGCCCGCCGACGCCGAGCCCCCAGGCCGCCATCAGGGGCGCCATGACGACCGACTGCCAGAGGTATGCCGACAGCGAGCGACGACCCACCGCCGCCAGCGCCCCTGTCACGGGCCCCGGCGCAGCCCCTTCTGCAGCCTCGCCTGCGGCGTCCGGCTCGGTCGCCCCGGACCGGGTCTGCAGGCGCGCGGCGACCAGGCCGAAGACGGCGGCATACCCGAGGCCGCCGGCCAACCCGGTGAGCATCTGCACGCCGATGAACATGAAGCTGAGCTCCGGAGTCAGCCAGACCCCGGTGTGGACCAGCATCAGCGGGACCCCGCCCAGCCAGGCCACGGGCAGCCCGACCAGAGCGGTGCGACGCAGCCGGGGCACGTGGTCCGCAGGACGGTCCAGCACTCCCTCCCGCGCCCACAGCCACCCGGTGAGGATCGCGGCCGGCACGCTGAACGAGAAGGCGGTGAACCCGAGGATGAAGGCGTACTCGCTGAGCCGCGGCAGGACCGACGCGGCGTAGGACGAGATCCCGTTCGCGTCCGTCGTCGCCGGCATCCACACCGCGGTGTCCCACGACTCCTGCGGCAACGACAGCAGCGAGACGCCAGATGCCACCGTGAACGCGGCGAAGAGTGCGAGCAGGCCCACCAGCACGCCGCGGACGACCTTGATGGCGCGGGTGCTGCGCCAGAAGAGCAGCGGCACGAGCACCAGCCCGAGGATCCCGTACGGCCCGAGCACGTCGCCGTACCAGAGGAGCGCCGCGTGCATCGTGCCGATGACGACGAGCGCGACGTGCCTGCGCCGGAGCATGGCCCGGAAACCGGCCAGGGGCGTGCCGCGGGCCTCCTGCGCGCGGGCGAACTGCACCATCCCGTAGCCGAAAAGCAGCGCGAACATCGGCAGCGCCCGCGCGTCGACGAGCACGATCATCAGCGTCTGCACCACCCGGTCCACCCCCGTCGCGCCGACCGGGTGGCCGACCGACAACCCGTGCTGAACGCCGTAGAGGAACCACGGGATGTTGGCCAGCACGATCAGCAGCAGCATGAAGCCCCGCGCCAGGTCCGGGGCCAGGGCCCGCGGTGGCCCCACCCGAGCGGTGTCGGCCACCCGCACCGAGTCTGGTGTGTCCGTCATGCGTCTCAGCGTGGCAGCGGCGGCGACCGCCCGGGACTGACGTCTGTCACGACCTCGACAGCGCAACCGCGCCGACCTGGCGGGTCGCCAGAGGCCGGTCCCAGCGTGGCCGTCAGAGCACGCGCTCGAAGAGGTGGAACTGGTCGAGGTCGGTGCCCTCGTAGTGCAGGGTGTGGACGCCCAGGTCGGTGAAGCCGCACCGGGGGTAGAGAGCTCGAGCGGCGGCGTTCTCGACGTAGGTGTCCAGGCGGACCGCGCGGCACCCCTCGCCTCTCGCCACCTCCAGGGCGGCGTCGACGAGGAAGCGCGCGACCCCCTGACGCAGGAAGGCGGGACACACCCCCAGGGCGTGCACCACGAGCACCTGCTCGGGCGGCGCGTCGACGGCCCAGGGCGCCTGCCGGTAGGCGTCGGGAGCGTCGTGGTTCAGCGCGACGACGCCGGCGACCTGCTCGCCACTCGGGTCGAGGGCCAGGTACAGCTGGCCGGCGTCGACCCACCCCCGGACCTCGGCCTCGCTCGGGCGGTTCTCGGTGTGCCAGTGCGGGAAGTCCGCGGTCGCGGCCAGGTGGTCGATGATCTGCCGGTATGCGTCCAGCGCCGCCGCGGTGTCAGCCGGCCCCGCCACACGGAAGTCCCAGCTGACCGGCACGTCGCGCTCACCCACCCGTGCACCGTGACCGGAGCGAGCTGGCCCTCACGACGCCTGGGGGCCGGCGATGTTGACCATCCAGGACACGCCGAACTCGTCGACGAGCATGCCGAAGGTGTCGCCCCACATCTGCGGCTCCAGCGGCATGGTCACCTCGCCTCCGCGCGCGAGACCGTCCCAGTAGCCACGCAGCTCCGCCTCGTCGTCCCCGCTGAGGCTGAGCGAGACGTTGCCGTCGGAGCCGGCCGCGGGCATACCCGGAGGCGTGTCCGAGGCCATGAGGACGAGACCGGCGGGAGTGACGAGCTGCGCGTGCATGATGCCGTCCGAGCCCTCGCCCTCCATGCCGTACTCGCCGAAGCTGTTCATCGTCAGGTCACCGCCGAAGACCTGCTGGTAGCGCTCCATCGCCGTCTTCGTGGTGCCGGCGAAGGAGATGTAGGGGTTGAGCGTGGACATGCCGAGACCTCCTGGGTCGCTGACGGCTCCTCCGTCAGGGTGAGGGCAACCTACTCCGGGCCCCCGACAGGGTCGACCGCGTCGCGTCAGGGGGTGTCGGTGTCCCGGGCGTCCTCGTCCAGGCCCGAGCGGTCGGGGGAGTCGACCTCCCCGATGTGGACCAGCGCGTCACCCCGGTTGACCAGCGGCGCCTCGGCGCGGCCGATGACGACGCCGTCGCGGTCGGCCTTGACGATGGCCAGCCGCTTGCCGAAGGAGTTGAACAGCTCGCCGAGCTTCTCGCCCTCGCTCACCCGCTGCCCCAGCGCGACGTCCATGTGCACGATGCCGGTCCGGCGTGCCCGCACCCAGCCGCTGCGCCAGCAGATGTCGCTGGGGCTCTCGGCCGGGTCGACGGTGACCTCCTCGGGGTCGATCATCCCGAGGTGCGCCAGCACCCGCAGGACCCCGTCCACCCCCGCGACGATCGCCCACTCGTCGAAGCGCCAGGCCTCGCCGCCCTCGTAGAGCAGCACCCGGGCACCCCGCTCGCGGGCGGCATACCGCAGCGAGCCGTCCCGGAGCTTGGCGTGGTAGGCCACCGGCGCGCCGAAGGCCTCGGCGAGCGCCCGCGTCTGCTCGTCCTCGAGGTCGCAGCGGATCTGCGGCAGGTTGGAGCGGCGGTCGGCGCCGGTGTGCAGGTCGATGCCGACATCGGAGGGGCCGATGACCTCGGTCATCATCAGGTGCGCGATGCGGCCGGCGAGCGACCCGCGGGCCGACCCGGGGAAGCTGCGGTTGAGGTCGCGCCGGTCGGGCAGGTAGCGGTCGCCCGACATCACGCCGAGCACGTTGACGATGGGCACGGCCAGCACGGTGCCCCGGATGGTCTTGGGGTCCAGCCGGGCCAGCACCCGCCGCACCACCTCGATGCCGACGACCTCGTCGCCGTGGATCGCGGCGGAGAGCCACAGGGTCGGGCCGTCCTCGTGGCCGTGCAGCACGTGCACCGGCAGGCTCACCTCGGCCCCGGTGACCAGGCGCGAGATCGGCAGCGACACCTCGCGACGGCTGCCCGTCCGCACCTTGACGGTGCCGATGGGGAAGGAGGGCCGCAGCTGGCGGGAACGCCGGGCCGGGGTCCGCGCGGCGGCTCCGCCGACAGCGTCCGGGCCGCCGTCGGTCCTCGCCGCGCTCACCGCTTGCCCCAGTTGCGCCGCCGCACGGCCCGGTCGGGCCGCCCGCCCGCATAGCTCAGCGCCGGGTCCACGAGGAACCCCTGCACCAGCGCCTCCCGCCCCACGAGCATCCGGAAGCCCATCTCGTCACGATCGGTCAGCGTGACCTCGGCCCGCACCTCACGGCCACCGAGGACCAGGGGGAGGAGCACGACATACCTCTGCTCCTCGTGCCCGGAGGACGAGCGGACCGAGCGCGAGTCGTGCACCGGCAGCTCGACGGAGACGGAGTCCTCGGCGCTGGCCTGCCAGGGGTGGACGCTGAAGCTCACCCAGTCGCGTCCACCGCGGTCGAAGCCGCGCAGGTCGAAGGCGTGGATCGCCGAGGTCTTGGCGCCGGTGTCGATCTTCGCCTTGATCCACGGGACGTCGATCTGCGGCATCTGCACCCACTCCCGCCACCCGACGACCCTCTGGTCTGTGGTGAGATGGTCTGGCCCTGTCACCCGCACATCCTCTCAGGACGCCTCGATGAAGCTCGCCATCCTGTCCCGGTCCCTGCGCGCCTACTCCACGCAACGGCTGCGGACCGCCGCGCTCGAGCGCGGGCACCAGGTCAAGGTCCTCGACACCCTGCGCTTCGGCATCGACCTGTCCGGGGACGAGCCCGACCTGCACTTCCGCGGGCGTCCGCTGTCGACGTACGACGCGGTCCTGCCCCGCGTCGGCGCGTCGGTGACCTACTTCGGGACGGCGGTGGTGCGCCAGTTCGAGCAGATGGACGTCTACACGCCCAACACCGCCAACGGCATCATGAACAGCCGCGACAAGCTGCGCGCCACGCAGATCCTCTCGCGGCACAACATCGGTATGCCGGCCACCGCCTTCGTGCGCAACCGCGCCGAGATCCCGCACGCCATCGAGATGGTCGGCGGGGCCCCGGTCGTCGTCAAGCTGCTCGAGGGCACCCAGGGCATCGGCGTCATCCTCGCCCCGACGATGAAGGTCGCCGAGGCCATCATCGAGACCCTGCACGGCACCAACCAGCAGGTGCTCATCCAACGCTTCGTCAAGGAGTCGAAGGGCAAGGACGTGCGAGCCCTCGTCGTCGGCGACCGGGTCGTCGCGGCGATGCGGCGGCGCGCGCAGGGCGATGAGTTCCGGTCCAACGTGCACCGCGGCGGGAGCGTGGAGCGCGTCGAGCTCGACCCGGAGTACGAGGAGATCGCCGTCCGCGCCGCCCACATCATGGGCCTGCGGGTCGCCGGCGTCGACATGCTGGAGGGCAACGACGGCCCCCTCGTCATGGAGGTCAACTCCTCCCCCGGCCTGCAGGGCATCGAGGCCGCCACCAAGCTCGACGTCGCCGGCGCGATCGTCGACTACATCGCCGACCAGTCCGGCTTCCCCGACATCGACGTGCGCCAGCGGCTCGCCGTGTCGACGGGGTATGGCGTCGCCGAGATCGCGGTCCTGTCCGGGTCCGACATGGTCGGTCAGACGATCGAGGCCTCCGGCCTGTGGGAGAAGGACATCCAGGTGCTGACCCTGCACCGCGGCACCCGGGTGGTGCCGAACCCCGCGGGCGCCAAGGTGCTGGAGGACGGCGACCGGCTGCTGTGCTTCGGCAAGCACGAGCACATGCGCTCGCTCATCCCGGCGCGGTCGCGGCGACCCCGGCGGGTCCGCACGCTGCCGAAGACCCCGATCCTCGAGGACGTGCCCACGGGCTGAGGGACGACGAAGGCCAGGCCCGGGATGCCCGGGCCTGGCCTCGCCGTCTGTGGCTCTTGGCCGTGCTGCCTGTCGGTCAGGCCTTGCCGGCGACCGCGTCCAGGGCCTCGGCGATGGGGGTGGGCCCGCCCAGGAACTCGATCATCCGGCCGGTGAGGTCGTCGCGGTCCAGCGCGAGCGCGAGCAGGGCGGCGACGTCGGCGCGGGGCACGTCACGACCCTCGGCGCCCTCGACCGTGCCGGTGCCGTCGCCCATGACCTCGATCTGGCCGGTGCCGGCGTCCAGGCTCAGGGCGCCCGGGGCGACGATCGTCCAGTCGAGCTGGGAGGAGCGCAGGTGGGCATCTGCGGCGGCCTTGGCCTCGGCGTAGGCGAAGAACGGGTTGTCCTCGGGCACACCGTGGTCGGTGCGGGCGCCCATGTAGCTGACCATGAGGTAGCGCTCCGCGCCGGCCTCCTGGGCGGCGTCCATGGAGCGGATCGCGGCGTCCCGGTCGACGGCGTAGGTGCGGTCCGGGTCACCGCCCCCGGCCCCGGCCGTCCACACGACGGCGTCGTGCCCGCGGAGCACCTCGACGAGCTGCTCGCGGCTCATGGTCTCGATGTCCGCGACGACCGGTCGCATGCCGGCGGCCTGGACGTCGGCCTCGTGGTCCGGGTTACGGACCACCGCGTCGACGTCGTGCCCGGCCAGCAGGGGGCCCAGCTGCAGGGCGATCTTGCCGTGTCCTCCGATGATGGCGATACGCATACCGGGGCCAACACCGCGGCGGCCGGTGCTGTTCCGTTCGGTGCTGCCCCTTCTGCAGCGACCCCATCGCAGCTGTCCGTCCGGTGCCGTTGCCTCAGCCGGCGGGGCGGGCGAGTCCGGCCCGCGCCGAGCGCATCATCAGCGCGTGGTTGGCGCGCAGCGCCCAGCGGGCCGGCGGCAGGGCGGCGAGGTGGCGCACCCCGGGCTTGGCCAGCAGCACCCGCTGCTCCCAGACCATCCGGCACCCGCCGGGGGCGGGCGCGACGTGCACCTCGACATACCCCTGCAGGTCACCCTCGATGCCCACCCGCAACCGCCCCGCCTGCCGGTCCTCGTGCTCGCGGACGAGGACGAGGTCCAGCGGGACGGGCAGGAGGCTGCGGGCCCGGACCCGAGCCCGGTCCGAGCTGAGCTGCTCGACCGAGCGCACCTGCCGCCACCACGTCGGGTAGGCCGCGAGGTCGACGAGCCGGTCGAGCACCGCCTCGGGAGCGACGGGCAGCGTCCAGTCCTCGCGGAAGGTGAACCAGCGGCCCCGGTCGGGGGTCTGGGGTGGTGTCGGCACACCTCCATCCTCGCGCAACCGGCCGGGGCCCCCGGGGGTCAGACGTGGCCGAAAGTTCATGGTCGCCGCCCCGTGACCTGCCTAGCGTCGTGGGTGTTCGACCGGCGGACCGTCCGCCGCAACGACCAGAGGAGAACGTCATGACCGCCGTCACCGCCGAGTCCATGCGGACTCACCACCCCGCACCGCTGGCCAGCCAGATCCGCTCGGAGACGCCACCCGGCCGCCGGCCGCTCACCCTCGCGGAGCGCACGCTGGCCATGATGCTGCTCATCAGCACCAGCCCCGCGTCCGCCATGGAGTCCCTCCAGGAGCGTCGCCGCAACAGTGCCGGCCCGATCGTGGTCATCTTCGTCGTCGCCATCGCCGTGCTCCTGGTCCTGGCCGCGGCGATGTCCGTCGCCGTGGTCATCTACTGCGCCAACAAGGCCATGGACTTCGAGTGGTTCGTCAAGACGAGCTGGTTCGAGGTCAAGATCGCCTGCAGCACCTGAGCACGCCGCTGCCGCCCAGCCCTCGTCCGACCCTCGTTCCGCCAGCAAGGAGGAGACAATGACCACCATGGTGGGATCACCCTCAGACAGCAACGGCGCCCTGATGCGGCGCACCGTCGGCTTCAGCGCCCTCGGGGCCCTGGCCGGCTTGCTCCTGGGCGTCGTGGTCACCCTCGGCATCGCCCTGTGGGGTATGTCGCAGGTGTCCAGCCAGGGCGGGTCCGTGGACCTGCTGCCGATCATCGAGCTGCAGCGCAGCGCCGCCGGGGACGTGACGGCACAGTCGGGCAACGGCATCGTCGTGCTCCCGCTGGCCGGCATCCTGCTCGGCACCGCGAGCGGGCTGCTGCTGGGGTTGCGTCGTCCCCGATGAACCCCCGCGGACCGGCGGGCCACCCGGGCGGCACCACGCACCGCCCGGGTGGCCTGCTGCGCCGGTGTGCGGGGCCGCCGCTCCGGGTGGCGGCGCTGCTCGCACCGCTGCACCTGCTCGCCGGCTGGGTGCTGCACCCCTTCCTCGGCGCCGGCCCGGCCCTGCTCTGCGCGGCTGCGGCGCTGACCTATCCCACGTCCTACCTGGCCCACGAGATGGGTCACGTGCTCGCCTACCGTCGCCTCGCCCCGCCCGGTGCCGCGGCGGCGCTCGCCGCCCCGCAGCGGTGGACCGTCGTCATCGAGAGAGACCGGTTGCCCCGGCGCGAGGACGTGCTGGTCACCCTCGCCGGCCCCCTGGCAGGCGGCCTCACGTGCCTGGCCCCGCACGCCGTGGCCGCGCTGCTGGGTGCCGGCGTCGAGGTGCACCTGGCCCTGCTGCCGGGGACAGCCAGCCTGGTCCAGCACGTGGGCTCGCTCTCGGGGGGCGCGGCCGACCGCCAGGCCCTCGTCGCGGCGCTGCGCGAGCCCGAGCACCCCGTCGCCGTGCCGCGGCAGCCCGGGCACCCCGTGGCGCCACACCTCCCGACCCAGATGCGAGGAGAACCGTCATGACCCCCGACCAGCCCCTCCACCCGTCCGGCGCCCGCACCGGCCTCACCGTCGAGGCGGTGACCAGCGGGTACCGCTCCGGGCCGGACGTCGTCCACGAGGCGTCGTTCCGGGCCCCCGCCGGCCAGATCACCGCCCTGGTCGGCCCGAACGGCTCCGGCAAGTCGACGCTGCTGCACACGGTGCTCGGCCTCGTCCCGGCCCGGTCCGGGCGCACCCTGCTGGACGGGAGCGACCTGCGACCGCAGGTCTCGGAGGCGGTGGGCTTCTGCGCCGACGACCTGCCGCTGCCGGAGCTGCTGACGGGCGTGGAGTACGTGCAGACCATGGCCCAGCTGCGGGGCCGTCACGTCTCCCAGGTCGAGATCGGCGAACACTTCGAGGCGTTGCGGATGGGCTCGGCCACCGACCGGCTGCTGGGGACCTACAGCCACGGGATGAAGCGCAAGGCGCAGCTCGTCGCGAACCTGCTGCACATGCCCTCGCTGCTCATCCTGGACGAGCCCTTCCGCGGCCTCGACCCGGAGACCACGGCGCTCCTGCGGCGGGTGCTCACCGACACCGCGGCGGATGGCCGAACGATCCTGGTCTCCACCCACGACCTCGGCGCGGTGGCCTCCTTCTGCGACCGGGTCACGGTGCTCAGCGACGGCGTGGTGGTCCTGGACGAGGAGGTCGGCGCGCTGCGAGAGGCCGCAGGTCGCGACGAGCGCTTCCTGGAGGACGCCTTCCTCGAGGCGACCGGCTTGCGGAGCGCCGTCGAGGAGTCCGCGCAGCGCGCGGCCACCCTGCTGCGAGGCGGCACCCGATGAGTGCCACCCTGCTGCTGGTCCGCGCCGAGAACCGCCAGCTGCGCCACCACGTGCAGCGCCGGCTCCCGTCCCGGGCCGCCTTCCCCGCTCTGCTGGTGACCGTCGCGGCAGCGGCGACGTCGCTGAACCTCATGGTGTACCTGATGCTGCGGGAGGCGCTCACCGGCGTCCAGTCGACCCTCGCGGGCAGCGACTCCTCGGCAGATCTGCTCCAGCGCGCCGTCTCGGTCCTTCCCTTCGCCCTGGCGCTGGGACCGGCGGCGGCCGTCCTGGTGCTCCACCTGGTCAGCCCGCACGGGTCACCGCTGCTCCTGCACGCTCGGATGGCCGGGGTCAGCCGGCGCGCCTGCGGGGCCGCCCGCTACCTGGGGCATCTCGCGTGGGGGCTCATCCTGGGTCTGGGGCTGCTCCTCGGCGGCGGATGGGCACTGGCCTGGCATCTCTCACCCCGCCCGGCGATGGCCATGGTCGGGATGATCCTGCTCGGCGCCGTGGCGACCGCGGCGGCCACCACCGTCCTCACCCTGACCCAGTCGACCCTGACCCCGGTGCTGCGCTCGGCCGAGGCCACCAGGTCCGTCGGTCTGCTCCTGGTCTGTCTGGCCGTCGGGCTGCTGCTGGCCGACGTCATGCACGCCGTCACCGGCTCCGGCTCCGGCTCGGTGGTGCTCGCCGTCTCCGGACTGTGGGGAGGGCCGCTGCCCGACCACCCGGGCGCGCACCTGGTCCTCGTCGCGACGACGGGTGCCCTGGTCGGGGTGGGACTGCTCGCGGCACGCAGTGACGCCGCCGGCGGGGGGCTCCCCGTCCTCGGCCGCGCGCACAGCGTGCCGCAGACGGGCTACCTGCCGCTCGACCTGACCGCTCGAGAGATCGCCCAGGTGCTCCGTGACCCGGTCACCCGCGTCGCCACCCTCACCACGATCTTCGTGGCCGGGCTGGCGGTCCTCGGGGTATTCGCCGTCGACCTGCACCCGGGCGTCGCGGTGCTCCTCGTCGTGCTCCTCACGGCGCTGGGTGCCGAGACGGTCCACGGACGGTCCCGCCAGACCGCCTGGAACCTGCTGCTGGCGGGGGTCTCGCCCGCCCGTGCGGCGCTCATCCGGACGCTGCCCTACCTGCTGCTGCAGGGGTCGCTCTTCCTCGTCCTCTTCGCCCCGGTGGCCGTGTCGTTCGGGGGTCCGCTGGCCTGGGCCGAGGCGGTCAGCCTCTTCGCGCTGACCTTCAGCGTGGCCCTGCTCTCCGGCACGGTGCTCCCCCTCGACCGGCACGTGCCCACCGGTGTGGCGATCACGTCGGTGCTGACGCTGTCCATCGAGGCCATCGTCATCCTGGCCATCACCGTGCTCCTGCGGCTCGAGGGGCTGGCCCTGGTGCTGGTGGACCTCGGGCTGGCCGTGGGCGTGGCCGCCGTGGCGCTGCGGCTGATGGCCCGCGCCCTGTCACGGATGGACTGACCGGGCCACCCCCGCGGCTCACGACAGGGGTCAGCCCAGGTGGTCGCGGGGCAGCTGGGGCTGGACCAGACCGAGCTCGGTGGACCGGATCAGCAGCTGCACCCGGTCCCGGACCCCCAGCTTGCGGCAGCACGAGGCGAGGTAGCTCTTGATCGCCCCCAGCGAGACGAACATGGCGTCGGCGATCTCCTGGTTGGACATCCCGCGGGCCAGGTGGTCCACGCACTCGCTCTCGCGCTCGCTCAGGCTCTCCCACATGGGGTCCATCGGGGCGGGCGAGGCGACCCGCCTGCCCGCCTCCTCGTCCCGCAGCCGCTGCGCCACCCAGGTGGTGAGGGCGCGCGCCGCCTCTGGGGACAACGGCATACCGTCCTCCAGCACCGCGCGCACCGCCGGGCCGAGCTCCTGGGCGGCCCGGTCCTTGACCAGGTACCCGCTCGCGCCCGCCGCCATCGCCGCGAGCACGGTCTCCTCGGCGCTGAAGGTGGTGAGCGCGAGGACGGGGAGCTCGGGGTCGCTGCGATGCAGCTCGCGGATGGCCTCCACACCATCCAGCCGAGGCATGCCCAGATCCATGAGCACCAGGTCGGGGCGCGTCGCCGCAGCCCGCAGCAGGGCCTCCTCGCCGTCCCCCGCGACGTCGATCCGCGTCACCTCGGGCTGGGCGAGTGTTTCCAGCAGCCGGCAGATGCCGTCGCGGACGGTGGCGTCGTCGTCCACCACCAGCACGCTGATCCCACCCACGACCAGCATGGTATGCCGCCGAGCCCGGGCGTGCGCCGTCGGACACGGGGCATCGTGGCCGAAAGTTCATGGCGCGCCGCGTGCCGGTGCCAGCACGGTGGGTCCATGCGCTCCTCATCCACACCCCGCACCTGGATCCACCGCTTCGCCCACGCCGGGGCCGCCGGCTCGCTGGTCGCGTCGGCGATCGCCGGCCCGGCGCAGACCACGGTCCTCGGCCCGGGGGTGGGTGGGCCCGGTCAGCTGTTCTGCGAGATCTTCGACTTCCTAGACTGTGACTGACGTGACCTCCCCGACTCCGGGAGGCTGACTCCGCACTCCCGGGAAGGAGAGGGCGTGGGCACGCCTGACGCGACCCACCGTCCGCCGCAGGTCGCCGTACGGCTTCCTGCCGTGGCGACCGCCGCGCTGGCCGCTGTCGCCGCCGTCTCGACCGTGGACGACCTGCGGTTCGCCTCCGGCGACCCCGCGAGGGTGCTGGTGCTGGTGCTGGCCGGGCTGTCCCTCGCCTTCGTCGGGCTGACCCCCTGGGCCGGCGTCCCGCTGCTCTGGCTGGCTCTGGTCCTGTCCGCCGTCACCGGGGCAGTCGCACCGGTGCTGCTCCCGGTGGCGCTGGTCACCTGTGTGACCCAGGCGACGGCGCCGCGCTGGCTGTCGCTGATGCACCTCGGTGCCGCGACCGTCGGGGTGCTCGTGACGCTGGCCCGGCACACGGAGCTCAGCACGTCGTCGGCCCTGTGGGGCGCGGCGTTGCTCGTGCTGGTGGCCGCTGCCGTCGGGGAGCTGCTGCGCTGGGTGCTGGTCGCGCGCCGTCAGCAGGCCGTGATGCGCGAGGAGGCGCGGCGCCGGGAGGAGGCGCACCGGGTCGCCGTCGAGCAGGTGCGGCAGCAGGAACGGGCCGCGCTGGCGCGAGCGCTGCACGACGTCGTCGCCAGCGAGCTCACGGTCATCGCCACCAGCATCGGTGCGGCCAGGACCGAGGTCGACCGCGACCGGTGGGAGGAGACGCTGCAGGTGGTGGACGAGGCCTCCTCGGCAGCCCTCCTGGAGCTGCGCGAGCTGCTCGAGGTGGCCACCGACCGTCCGGGCGGTGTGGTGGGCGGCACACCGGGCCACCGCGGTGAGGACGAGGCCCGCGAGCTGCCGTCGGACCGGGTGGCACGCCTGGCGGGGACGGCGCGCAAGCTGGGGCGGGAGGTCGAGCTGCAGCTGGACCCCTCCTCCCGTCTCGACCAGACCCCCGGACCGGGGCCCGAGACGGTGGTGAGAGTGGTGCGCGAGGCGATCACGAACGCCATCCGGCACGCCGGCCCAGGCCCCATCCGGGTCGTCGTGACCGGCTCGGGGGACGGCCCGTCGGGCGAGCTGCGCGTCGAGGTCAGCAGCCCGCTCGCGGAGCCGGGCACGGGGACGCCCTTCGACGACGGCGCCCGTCGTGGCCTGGCCGGGCTGCGCACCAGCGTCGAGGACGCCGGAGGGGAGCTCGGGGCGGGTGCCACCGAGGATGGGAAGTGGCAGGTGCGCGCCCGCGTACCGCGAGACCCCGCCGCAGCGCCGCACGGCCGGCCAGGCTGAGCGAGCGCCACCTTCCGGCTGCACCTGCAGGCCCGTCCGCCTCAGGGGGACACGGCCTCCCGGTAGCGCCGGACCACGAGGTCGCGGAGCAGGTCGTGGGTGCCGAGCGGCCCGGTGGCGAGCGCGCCTCCGGCCTCGGCGACCCGCCGCGCCTTGGTCGCGAACCAGCCCGGCGAGAGCAGGTGGGTCGCCAGCACGATGCGGGTGTGCCCGGCGATCCGCAGCGCGGTGAGCGCGCAGGCCGCGCGCGGTCCGGGGCCGCTCAGGAACGCCGTTGCGGTGGCCGCGCCCAGCCGGGAGCCGACCAGCTCGGCGACCCGGGCGACCTCCGCGCGGGCGGCGTCGACGCTGGAGCCGGCCCCGACCACGAGGACGGCGTCGGCGTCCGGGTCGACCTCGCGGACCCGGTCGGCCAGGGCGTCGACGACCTCGTCGGCGGCCCCGAGGGCCGGGGTGAGGGTCGACCCCGGCAGCGCCTCGAGCGCCGAGGGCACGTCGTGCTTCACGTGGTATCCGGAGGCGAGGAAGAACGGCACGACCACCGGGTCGGTCACGTCGGCCAGCACCTCGTCCAGGGTGGGGCCGCAGACGTCGACGTAGCCGACGCGGGCGGGGACGGGCATACCCAGCGCCGCGGCAGCACCGTCGGCGCACCGTCGCACCACCGCCTGCCCCTCGGCGCTGGCGGTGCCGTGCGCAGCGACGACCAAGGGCCTGCTCGTGCGGTCGCGCGGATCGGTGGTCGAGGCAGCCGGGGTGGCAGCTGGTGCCCGGCTCATGCGACGGCGTGGGCGGTGAGGTGGTGGCCGGGCCGCCCGTCGCCGACCCCGGAGCCGGGCCGGCCCGCGCCCTCGACCTGCTCCGCCCATCCGTGCGCCAGGGTGACCACGTCACCAACGACCACCACTGCCGGCGAGCTGACGCCGACCTGCTCGGCCCGGTCGCCGATGTCGGCGAGAGTGCCGAGGGTGACCCGCTGATCTGCGGTCCAACCGCGCTCGACGATGCCCACCGGGCAGGTCGGGGGCCGCCCGGCGGCGACGAGGCGGGCGGCGGTCCCGCGCAGCCCGGCGACGCCCATGAGCACGACGAGGGTGTGATCGGTGCCGGTGGGCAGCCCGGGCAGCTCCTCGTGGCCGGTGACCACGGTGAAACCGCGGGCGACCCCGCGGTGGGTGACCGGGATGCCGGCCGCGGCGGGGACCGAGACGGCGCTGGTGATGCCGGGCACGACCTCGACGGTCACCCCGGCCTCCTCGCACGCGGCCCGCTCCTCCCCGCCGCGACCCAGGACGTAGGGGTCGCCGCCCTTGAGCCGCACGACCCCGTGCCCGCGCAGCGCCTCCTCCACGAGGATGCGGTTGATCTCCTCCTGCGGCACCGGGTGGTGCTGCGGCTGCTTGCCCACGTCGACGACCCGCACGGTCTCGGGCAGGCGCGCCAGCACGGACCGCGGCACCAGCCGGTCGGCGACGACGACGTCGGCCGCCGCCAGCAGGGTGGTGGCGCGGCGGGTGAGCAGCTGCTCGTCCCCGGGGCCGGCACCCACCAGCGCGACCCAGCCGCCGTGCGGGCGCCGGGCCCGCAGGTCGACGACTCCACCGGTCAGGTGCTCGGCCAGGTCGGTGCGGATGCTCGCGGCGCGACGGGGGTCACCGCCGGCGTGCACCGCCACCCGGACCTCGCCGGTCGGGGTCGGCACCGCCGCCCGGGCCGGCACCTGCGCGCTGCCCGCGGCGGCCTCGCCGGCGGCGATGCAGAAGGTATGCCGTGCCTCCGCGTCGGCGGCGACCCGCCGGTCGGTCTCCGGGTCGCCGGTCGCGGTGTGCACGAGGAAGGCGCCGTCGAGGTCGGGGGCACCGGCATACCGTCGCGGGGTCCACGAGAGGGTGGTGCCGCCGACCAGCAGCGCGGCCAGCGCGGGGCACAGCGCGGGGGCGACGACCTCGACGACGGCGCCCTCGGCCAGCAGGTCGGTGACCCGGCGCTCGGTGACGGGCCCGCCGCCCACGGCGACGACGCGTCGGCCCGACAGGTCGAGGCCCAGCAGGAACGGCCCGCTCATGACGCCTCCCTCCGTCGCTCCTCGGCTCGCGGCCCGCCGTGCAGGCCGCACTCGGTCTTGGCGAAGCCCGACCAGCGGCCGGCCCTCGGGTCCTCGCCCGGGGCGACCCTGCGGGTGCACGGGCCGCACCCGATCGAAGGGTAGCCCTGCTGGAGCAGCGGGTTGCCCGGCAGGTCGTGGAGCTCGGCGTAGAGCGCCACCTCCTCGTCGCTCCACGCCGCCAGCGGGCTGATCTTGACGACGCCGAAGGACTCGTCGAAGGCCACCACGGGCGTCCCGGCACGCCCCGGGCTCTCGACCCGGCGCACCCCGGTGACCCACGCGTCGTACCCCGCGAGCGCCCGGCGCAGCGGCTCGACCTTGCGCAGCGCGCAGCAGGCACCGGGGTCGCGCTCGTGCAGGCGCGGTCCGAGCTCGGCGTCCTGCTCGGCCACGGTGCGCTGCGGCCGGACGTCGACGACGGTGACGTCGAGCTGCTCGGCCACCCGGTGGCGGGTGCGCAGCGTCTGCGCGAAGTGGTAGCCGGTGTCGAGGAAGAGCACGTCCACCCCCGGCCGGTGCCGGGACACCAGGTGCGCCAGGACCGCCTCCGACATGCTCGACGTCACCGCGAGCCGGTCGCCGAAGGTCCGCGCGGCCCAGGCCAGGACGGAGTCGGCGTCGGCGTCGGCGAGCTGCTCGGCGGCGTGGTCGGCGAGCGTCCGCAGACGGGCGTTCTCGGCCCGGCCGGTGCGGGTCGTCAGGGGCAGGGTGGTCGTGGTCATGTCACCTCGGGCTGCGTGTCGCTGGGAGGTCGCGCGGGGGCGCACGTCGGCGGGGTCGTGCACGCCGGTGCTGCGGTGGGTCCGCGGCGACCCAGGGGGGCGGGGTTCAGCGACAGGGGCACATCAGCATGCTGCTGACGCGCAGGAGGTCCACTTCGTGGCACGTGGTGAGGCGCCATCCGCCGGAAGACATGCGCCCATCATGCCCAGTTATCGATCCGGTCACAAGTCGTTGGGTCACCTTCCCCCTCTCCACCCCCCGACCCCCCCTCCCCGCGACTCCTCCCTCCTCCCGACCCCCCTCCCCGCACCGGACGCGCGGCCAGCACACACCGGACGCGCGCCCAGCTCACACCGGACGCGTCGTCAGCACACACCGGACGCGCGAGCGGCATACCGGACCGGGGGTTGACGCCGCTCGACGTCCTGTGGTTCATTAGTGAAGTAATGAACCACAGAAGCGAGGGCTGATGTTCGACGGACGAGACCCGATCTACCTGCAGATCGCCGAGGCGATCCGCGGTGAGATCCTCACCGGCGCCCTGCAGGAGGGGAACCAGGTGATGTCCACCACGCAGTACGCCACGACCTACCGCATCAACCCCGCCACCGCCGCCAAGGCCTTCGCCGAGCTGGTCGCCGAGGAGATCCTCGTCAAGCAGCGCGGCGTCGGGATGTTCGTCGCCGAGGGCGCGACGAGCCGGCTGCGCGCCGCCCGGAGGGAGGCGTTCTTCGACGAGCGCCTGGCCCCCGTCGTGCGCGAGGCCGCCGCCCTCGGGATCACCGCCGCCGAGCTGACGGCATACCTGCACACCCACCTCGACCAGGAGGACGACCGATGACCGGCCTCTCCGTGACCACCCGGGACGCCACCGTCCGGTATGGCGCCACCCACGCCCTCGACGGCGTCACCCTCGACCTCGCGCCGGGACGCATCCACGGCCTGCTCGGCCGCAACGGCGCCGGGAAGACGACGCTGCTGTCGCTGCTCGCGAGCTTCCAGCGCCCCGACTCCGGCGCGGTCGCCCTCGCGGGGCGCGACCCCTTCGAGGACGCGACCCTCATGCAGGACACCTGCCTCATGCGGGCCACCGGGGACCTCGCCGCCGACCTCAAGGTCCGCGACATCCTGCGCCTGCACCAGACGGGCCGCCCGCGCTTCGACCAGGGCCTGGCCGATCACCTGCTCGACCGGTTCGACATCCCGCGACGTCGCAGCCTCGCCCGGCTCTCCCGCGGGCAGCAGTCGGTGGTCGCTGCGACCCTCGGCCTGGCGAGCAGGGCACCGCTCACCATGCTCGACGAGGTGCACCTCGGCATGGACGCGCCCACACGGCAGGAGTTCACCGAAGCCCTGCTGGCGGACTTCGCCGAGCACCCGCGGACGATCATCGTCTCGAGCCACCTCATCCAGGAGATCGAGCACGTGCTCGAGACCGTGACGATCCTGCACCGGGGCCGGGTGGTCCTCTCCGAGGAGGCCGACGACCTGCGCACGCAGGGCACCACCGTCACCGGCCGCGCCGACCGCGTCGAGGCGATGACCCGGGACCTCCGGGTGGTCGGTCGCCGGGACCTCGGCCCGACCCGCGAGGCGACCGTGCTGGGCCGGCCCCACCCCGCCTGGGTCACCGAGGCGGACCGTCAGGGCCTGCAGCTGGGCGCCGTGCCGCTGCAGGACCTCTTCATCCACCTCACGAGTGACAAGGACGCAGCATGAACACCCCCACCAGCCCTGCTCGGTCCGGCAGCCTCGGCCGGTCCTCCGCCTCCGTCACGGGGAGGTCCACGCCGGGTGGCTCAGCAGCGGAGCCGGCGCCGGGGACGACGGCCGGTGACACCGCGGCGACCCCGCCGGCGGCCGCTCCCTGGGTGCGCCTGACCCGCTACGTCCTGCGGTGCATGCTCGGCATCACGGTCGGCACCCTGGTGGTGCTCGCCGTGGCGTGGGCGGTGGCGGTGGGTGTGGCCGCGGGCGGCAGGGGAGACCTGCTCGCCCAGATCACGCACTACGCCACCATGTCGACGGTGCCGTGGATCGCCTTCACCGCGCTCGTCATCTGCGTCGGCGCCCAGGTGCGGCACTACGTCCACGCCGGCTTCACCCGGCGCGCTGTGACGGTGGCCGGGCTGGTCGGCTCGCTCGTCGTGGCGGTGGTCTTCGCCGTCGGCGCGACGGTCCTGGACCGGGTCGGGCTGGGGCTCATGGAGTCGGCCCTCGGGGACGAGCTCTTCGTCCACGAGGCGCCGTGGTGGGCGCTGCTCGGTGCGATGCTGATGGTCTGCCTGACCGGGGCGGTCTGCGGGGTGCTCGTCGGCGCCAGCTTCGTCCGGTGGGGCGGGTGGGCGACGGTGCTGCTGCCGCTGACGGTGGGCCTGCCGTACTTCGTCCAGGACGTCCTCACGCGGTCGGTGACCCTGCGTGGGGAGGGGCCGGGAGGCAGGCCGAGCTGGCTGCAGGACCTTCAGGACGCCCTTCCGACGGCGCCCACCGCGGTCTTGTCGCTGCTCGTCCTCGGACTCGTCGCAGCCGGCGCCTGGCTGGTCCTGCGGCGCCTCCCGCTCCCCCCGCGCGCCTCCGCCTGAGGCACGCCTGCGGCGGTGGGCCCTCGCGGCTGGGAGGCGCCTGAGCAGAGAAAGGTTCCCCACTCGGCGGTTGCTACACCTGCGCTGAGCACTTTTCTCTGCTCAGGTCGGGCGGGTCCAACCTGAACAGAGAAGGGTCACCCACTCAAGTGTTGCAGCACCTGTGTGGGCGGCCCTTCTCTGCTCAGGTGCCTGCTGGTGGGGCAGGCCCGGCGTCTGCCCGCAGACCCCTCAGGCCCGCCGCGTGCCGACCGCCTCGACCGGCACCTCGTCGCCGTCGAGCCCCGCGGGAGCGAGGCCGGCAGCGGCTGGCCGGCCTCGCCGGGCCGCCCAGAGCACACCGCCCACGACGAGCGCCCCGCCGGCCAGCTCGAGCACGGCGGGCCGCTCCCCGAGCACCCACCACGCCGCGGAGATGCCGACCACCGGCACCAGCATCGAGAAGGGCGCGACGACACCGGCCGGGTGCCGCGCCATGAGCCACACCCAGATGCCCGAGCCAACGACCGTGCCGAGCACCACCGTGTAGGCCAGCCCCAGCCACGCCGGCAGCGCCACCGCCGTCCCGGACGTCGCGAGCGCCTCCCAGATCTCGCCCGGGCCCTCGACCAGCAACGACACCACCAGCATCGGCAGCGGCGGCACGACCGACATCCACAGCGTGAGGTGCAGCGGGTTCGGCGGGGCGGCGAGCCGGCTGGACAGGTTGCCGATGGCCCACCCGAAGGCCCCGAGGACGACGAGCAGGAAGGGCACGAGCTGCCCGGCGCTCCCGTCGGCCCGGCTCACCCCCACCACGGCCAGCCCCAGCACCGCGACGCCGACGCCGACGGCCCGTCGGGGCGTGAGCCGCTCCCCCAGCAGCAGCACGCCGAGCAGCACGGTGAACGGCGCCGACGCCTGCAGCACCAGCGAGGCCAGGCCGGCGGGGAAGCCGGCCGCCATCCCGAGGTAGAGCCCGACGAACTGCAGCGTCCCGAACCCCAGCCCGTACCCGACCAGCCAGCGCACCGGCACCTGCGGCCGCGGCACCAGCAGCAGGGTCGGCACCGCCAGCACCGCGAAGCGCAGCGCCACGAGGAACAGCGGCGGGAAGTGCTCCAGCGAGGCGTGGATGGCCAGGAAGTTGAGCCCCCACAGGGCCGCGACCAGGACGGCGAGGAGGGTGTGGCGCATCGGCATACCTCCGAGTTTGCGGTCGCCGACCGGGAAGGTCTAGCGAGTCTTCATGACGTGAATGCTTAGGCTGGCTTCATGGACGTGCGCCATCTGGAGCTGCTGCGCGAGCTCGCGGTCCGCGGCACCCTCGCCGCCGTGGCCGAGGCCACCCACCGCACGCCCTCCGCGCTGTCCCAGCAGCTGCGCACGGCCGAGCGCGACCTGGGCGTCACGCTGGTCGAGCCGGTCGGGCGCGGGCTGCGGCTGACCGCCGAGGGACAGCTGCTCGCCGACGCCGCCGACGAGGTATGCCGTGCCCACGCCCAGGTGCAGGCGCGCCTGGACGCGGCGCGCGGTGAGCCGCGGGGGCGGGTCAGCATCGGCACGCTGCCCAGCGCCGGGGAGGCGCTGCTGCCCGACCTCGTCGACGCCCTGGCCGGCAGCGCGATCGACCTGTCCCTCGACGACTTCGACCTCGCCGAGGCCGACTTCGCCACCCGGACCCTGGACGCCGACGTCGTCATCGCGCACAGCCTGCGCGGCGACGTGCCGACCGGCGCCGAGCGGCTCACCTCCCGGGTGCTGGCCCGGGAGCCGATCGACGTCGCGGTGCCGGCCCGCCACCCCCTCGCCGACCGCGCCCGGCTCACCCCCGACGACCTCGTCGGCACCACCTGGATCGGCGTGCCCGAGGGGTACCCGTTCGACACGATCCTGCTGGCCGTCGAGGCGCTGACCGGCCAGCCCCTGCGCCGCACCCAGCGACTGCGCGACAACGCCCTCATCCGTTCGCTCGTCGCCCGCGGGGTCGGCCTGGCGCTGCTGCCGCGCTTCACCACGCCCTCGGACGAGCAGGTCGTGCTGCGGCCGCTGGACGGGGTGCCCGCGCGGCGTGCGGTCGTGGCCCTGTGCCGGCCCGACCGCTACGCGCGCCTCGCCGTCCGCACGGTCGTCGACGAGCTCGAGCGCATCGGCGCCCGCCTCAGCTGACCGGCTCCCCCTGCTCCGGGAGACCGAACGCGGCGGCATACTCCCCGCTCATGGCCAGGTAGCCCTCCCACTCGGCCGCCGCCTGCTCCCCGGTGCGCACGACCTCCTCGAGCCGGTCGAGGTAGTACTCCCAGCCCGGTCCCACGTCTGTCACCACCGACCGGTCGGTCAGCACCTGGGCGAAGCGCAGCGTCGTGACGCCGGCCGTCTCGGACAGCTGCAGGTCGAGGGTCCACACCTGCGCGGGGTCGTCGTTCTCGTTGTGGACACGCAACCGGGTGGGAGCCTCGCAGACCTCGATGACGTAGGTCTCGGTGGGCATCTCGTCCTCGTAGACCCAGGTCACCCGCACCCTGCCGGAGGCGGGGTCGCCGCTCCAAGTCGCGAACCACCGGCCCAGCCGCTCGCTCTCGGTGACCGCCGCCCACACGTCCCCGACCGGCGCGCGGAAGGTGCGGGTGAGCACGAGGTGCTCCTGCCCGTCGATGGTCTCGGGTGCTCCGGTGATCATGCGGTCTCCTCGGTGTCGTCGTCGGCTCCGGTATGCCGTGCCTCGCCCCCGCGCTCCCGGACGGTGCGCCGCACCTCGAGGTCGAGGGCGTCCAGGTGGTGCGCGCCGACCGGCGGGGCGGGGGTGAGCGCGTCGGCGGGGGTGAGCGCACCGGTGGGGCTGGTCATCGCAGCGGTCGGCGTGGGCGAGTCACTCGCCGGCGTCGCGCCCCCCAGCCGCCGCGCGTAGTCGACCATCTCCTGCAGCGGGGCGGTCTCGAGCCGGTAGTGCCGCTCGCGCCCGACGTCCCGGGCCTGCACCAGCCCGGCCTCGCCGAGCACCCGCAGGTGCCGGCTCACGGCGGGCCGGGAGATGCCGCGGCCGGCGGTGAGGTCGACCACCCGGCAGGCGCCGTACTCGGCGAGCTGCTCCAGCAGCGAGCGGCGCACCGGGTCGGCGAGCGCGGCATACACGTCCATGAATATAGGTAACCATGCAGTTACAAATAGCGCAAGGGTCGGTCTGGCCCGCGCCCGAGCAGAGAAACACCGCCCGCTCGGGGGTCGCAGCCCCTGCGTCGACGAGGTTTCTCTGCTCAGGTTGTCACCGCGACAGGACCGGCCCCCTACCTGACGAGCCGCCCCGCCCTCACCGCCCCCGTCGAGCCGGGGCGCGGGGCTCAGGCCGAGTCGCCGAGCCCTCGGATGTGCTCGGGCAGCCGCGCGTTGTCGCCGTACATGAAGTGGTTCTGCATCTTCTCCGAGAAGCGGCTGGCCTCGGTCTCCAGCCCGACCGCCTCGGCCACCTGGCGGATGAGCATCGGGGAGGCGCCGCAGCACACCCCGAGGTAGCTGACCCCGAGCGCGAAGGCCTCCGCCGCGAACGCGCCGATCTCGTACCGGTTGCAGGACAACGGGTCCAGGGCCGTCGGGAAGGTCCGGCCGTGCGGCGAGGGCACGAGGACGCCGTTGTCGTCGCTGAGGTTGAAGAACGTCGGCTCGGCCTCGGTGGTGCGGTAGGGCACCGGGAGCGCGGCGACGTGGCAGCTCACCGCCTCCCGGATCTGCCGCAGCCACGGCAGCATGGTGGCCGGGCCGCGGAAGCAGTTCATCCCCACGACGTCGGCCCCGCCCTGCTCCAGCCGCTGGCACACCTCGACGATGCCCACCCCGTCGCGCATCTCCTCGCCCGCCATCGGTGCGACGGTCAGCACCACGGGCAGCCCGCTGGCCCGCGCGATCTCCAGGGCGGCCTCGGCCTCGCCCGCGTAGTAGAAGGTCTCGCCGATGATGAGGTCGGCGCCCTCCTCGACGGCCCACCCGACCATCTCCTCGAACATCCCGCGCACCTCGCGCTGGGCGTCTGGGCTGTCCGGGTCCCACACGTTGCTGTTGGAGATGTTGCCGGCGACGAGGTCGCCGGGCTTCTCGTCGGCGACCTCCCGGGCGATCTGCAGCGCGGCCCGGTTGAGCGGCTCGAGCAGCTCCTCCTTGCCGATGACCCGCATCTTCTCGCGATGCCCGTTGTAGGTGAAGGCCTCGACGACGTCGCTGCCGGCGCGCTGGAAGTCGCGGTGCAGCGTGCGCAGCGCGTCGGGGAACTCGAGCGCGACCTCGGGGACGAACTCGCCCGCGGTGAGGTAGCCGCGGCGCTCCAGCTCGAAGAGGAAGCCCTCGGCGCAGATCACCGGGCCCTGGTCGAGGCGCTCGACGAGGCCGGTGGGCGTGGTGGTGGTGCGGGGGTCGTCGGTCTGCGGGTCGCTCATCCGTGCCCCTCCTCGCGAGCTCGTCGGTCACCGGGCCCGGTCGGGCCCGGCAGCCACGGCGGTCCCGGGACGGGTGGGCCCTGGGCGCAGCCGGGCGGCACCGCGATGCTACTCCCGCGAGGCCCGCGCGGGGAGGGATCCGTCAGCCGCCGAGGTGCGCCGGCAGCTCGGGGTCCAGCCCGAGCCACGCAGCCAGGTCGTGCACCTCGGCGAGCACGCGCTCGCGGCGGGCGGCACTCCATACCCCGTCCTCGTGGAGGGCGTCGACCCGCAGCACGCCACGCCGACGGTCGGCGGTGGCGTCGAGCTTGCCGACCAGCTCGTCCCCGTCGAGCACGGGCAACGCGTAGTAGCCGAACCGGCGCTGGGCCTTCGGCTTGTACATCTCCAGGACGTAGTCGAACTCGAACAGCTCGGCCATCCGTTCCCGGTCGAAGACCAGCCGGTCGACCGGGCAGAGCAGCGCGGCGCGGCCGGCGAACGTCTCCGGCGGGTCGAGGTAGGCCGGGTGCACCCGCCAGCTGCCCCGCACCCCCTCGACCTCCGCCTCCTCGCCCGCGGCCCGTGCGTCGGCCGGCTCCACCGGGCACTCCGGCCCCCGGGCCCGCAGCAGCCCGAGCGCCGCCAGGCGCCGCTCGTCCAGCTCGGCCCGCGCCTGCTCCAGCGGCACGGCGGGGAGGTCGGGGTAGACCCGCTCGGCCAGGTCCCAGAGCCGCTGCCCGCCCTCGCGGCCGGACACGGCGACCTCGCCGCGGGCGACCATGAGATCCAGCAGCCGCTGCACGTTCTTGTCGTCGGTCCAGCCGCTCGAGCGCCACGGCACCTCGGTCGCGTCCGGCAGCGCGGCGGTGGGGGTCGCGCCCTCGGCCGACAGGTGGGCGAGGATCTCGCGGCGCGCGCGGTCGTTGGCCGCGACCCAGCGCGCCTGGCCCTCCTGCCACGGGCGCAGCGTGCCGTCCCGCCGTGACGGCGCGGGCCAGGCCTGCATCTCGGCCCGGAAGAGCGCGACGTCCTCGGCCGGCCGCACGAAGCCCAGCAGCTCGACGAGGACCCGGTCGGCGAGCAGCCGGTCCAGCTCACCGGTGTCGTAGGCGCTGCCCAGCCGGCTCCACAGCACGAGGTGCTGGGCCGGCGCGAGCGCCTTGACCGGGTCGATCTGCAGCAGGGTCAGCTCCCGCACCGTCTCCACGACGTCGCCGGGCCGGTGCCGGGTGAGCAGCTGGGCCCGCACCCCGACCCGCCGCGCGTCCCGCCGGGACAGCCGGTGCACGCTCACGGCGTCGGCGGCTGCGCGCGGCCGCCCACGAGGAACGCGAGCCCGCCGAACATCCGCCGCTCGGCCACCCCGGTCTCGTCGGCCAGGAGGTCACGGATCCGCTGCGCGAGCCCCTCGTCATACCCCATGAGCCGAGTATGCCGTCGCTCACGCCCACGCGGCGGGCGGCGCCCAGTCCTCGGGCGGGTCCTCGCCCACCCGGCCGTCCACCGCCTCCCGGAGGAGGTCGGCGTGACCCGTGTGCCGGCCGTACTCCTCCAGGAGGTCGAAGAGCATCCGGCGCAGGCTGAGCTCGATCCCGAACTCCTGGCCCCAGGAGATGATGCGGTCCAGCCCGTCGGCCGCGACGACCTCCCGGTGCCGGGCCCGGGTGGCGGCGACCGTCTCGACGTAGCGCGCGTAGAGCTGCTCCGGGGGGTCGTCCGCGGCGCTGGCGAAGTCCCAGTCCGGCGTCGTCCCCCAGTCGACCTCCGCCCACGGGCTGCCGGGTGAGGAGCCGTCCAGCCGCCAGGTCGCGGCGACCGCCTCCACCCCGGCGAGGTGCTTGAGCAGCCCCCCGAGGGTGAGCGAGGAGGCGCCGATGCGGGTGGAGAGACCGGCGGCATCCAGCCCCTCGGCCTTCCACCAGAAGGTCATGCGCTGCCGGTCGAGGGCACCGACCAGGTGGGCGGTCTCGTCGCCGGTGCGCGGCGGCTCCCACACGGGTGAGGTGTTCATGACCGCGACGCTAGCCCTGGTGGCGGACAGTCGGCGTCCGCCACCAGGGCCGGTCACGTCGTGCTCAGGCGACCATGCCGTGCGGGTCGATGACGAACTTCGTCGCCGCCCCCTGGTCGAACTCCGCGTAGCCGCGCGGAGCGTCGTCCAGGCTGATCGTCTGCGCGTTGACGGCCTTCGCGATCTGCGCCCGGTCGTGCAGGATCATGTTCATCAGCTGCCGGTTGTAGCGCTTGACCGGGCACTGGCCGGTGGTGAAGTGCTGCGACTTCGCCCAGCCCAGGCCGAGGCGCACCCCGAGGGTGCCCTGCTTGGCGTTGTCGTCCACGGCACCGGGGTCGCCGGTGACGTAGAGCCCCGGTATGCCGATCCCGCCCGCCGCGCGGGTGACCGCCATGGCGTCGTTGAGCACGGTGGCGGGCGCCTCCTGCGCGTCCTGGCCGTGGCCGCGCGCCTCGAAGCCGACGGCGTCGACGGCCGCGTCGACCTCGGGCTCCCCGACGACCTCCTCGATCATGTCCACCAGGGCGTTCCCGGTGCTGAGGTCGATCCCGACGCACCCGAAGCTCTCCGCCTGCCGCAGCCGGTCGGCGTTCATGTCGCCGACCATGACGACCGCGGCGCCCAGGAGCTGCGCGGAGTGCGCGGCCGCCAGGCCCACCGGCCCGGCGCCCGCGACGTACACCGTCGACCCGGTCGTCACCCCGGCCGTGTAGGCGCCGTGGTAGCCGGTGGGGAAGATGTCGGAGAGCATCGTCAGGTCGAGGATCTTCTCCAGCGCCTGGTCGCGGTCGGGGAACTTCAGCAGGTTGAAGTCGGCGTAGGGGATCATGACGTACTCCGCCTGCCCGCCGAGCCAGCCGCCCATGTCGACGTAGCCGTAGGCGGCACCGGCCCGGGCCGGGTTGACGTTGAGGCACACGCCGGTGTGCCCCTCGTTGCACATCCGGCAGCGGCCGCAGGCGATGTTGAAGGGCACCGAGCAGATGTCGCCCTCCTCGACGAAGAGCACGTCCTCGCCCTTCTCGACCACCTCACCGGTGATCTCGTGACCGAGGCTCTGCCCCACCGGGGCGGTGGTGCGGCCGCGGACCATGTGCTGGTCGGAGCCGCAGATGTTGGTGGTGACCAGCTTGAGGATCACCGCGTGCGGCGCCGCCTTCGCGATGCCGAAGTGGTCGGCCACCTCGCCGGGGATCTCCAGCTTCGGGTAGTCCACGCCCTCGACGGCCACCTCCCCCGGCCCCTTGTAGACGACGACGCGGTTGCCTTGTGCCATGACGCTCGACTCCTTTGTCCGCTGGCGGCGCGCCGGCCGGCGCGCACGGTGCGGCTACGGCGTGTCCACGGGCGGGAGTCGTCTCCCCTCGTGCGGCATACCGTCCGCACCCCACCCATGCTGGCCCCCGCCCGGCGCTCCCCGCAAGCGCCCAGCCGCACCTGGCACCCTCGTGCCGTGCTCCTCGACCTGTGGGACCGTGCCACCACGACCCAGCCGCCGCTGACCTGGCCGGTCAGCCTGCTCGTGGGCGTGGCCGCGCTGGCGCTGACCTGGAGCCCGGCGGGCTACCGCCTGGTCCGCCACCTCGTCACCCTGGTGCACGAGGCCGGGCACGCGCTGGTGGCCGCGCTCGTCGGCCGGCGGCTGACCGGGATCCGGCTGCACTCCGACACCTCCGGCGTCACGGTGTCCCGCGGCCGCCCGCGCGGGCCGGGCATGGTGGCGACGGTCCTCGCCGGCTACCCGGCGCCGGCCCTGGTGGGGCTGGCCGGGGCCTACCTGCTGGGGGCCGGGTATGCCGCGGGCCTGCTCTGGGCGCTCGTCCTCACCTGCGCGCTCATGCTGGTGCTCATCCGCAACCTCTACGGGCTGTGGGTCGTGCTCGCGACCGGCGCCAGCGTCGCGCTGCTGTCGTGGTCGGTGACCGGGCGGATGCTGTCGGCGGCGGCCTACCTCGTCGTGTGGTCGCTGCTGCTCGCCGCGCCACGCTCGGTGGTGGAGCTGCAGCGGCAGCGGCGCCGGCGGGGCGGGCAGGGCAGCGACGCCGACCAGCTCGCGGCGCTCACGGGGCTGCCGGCGCTGGTGTGGATCGTGCTCTTCTGGCTGGTCTGCGCGGTCTGCCTGGTCCTGGGTGCGCGCGAGCTGACTCAGGGCCTGGGGTAGTCGAACGTGCGGAAGTCACGCTGGTAGAACCGGCGGGCCAGGCGACGGGTGGCGGCCGAGATCTCGACGTCGGCGGAACGGCGGGGGCCCGAGCCGCTGTCCTTGAACTGCTCCGGGCCGCCCTCGAGGCCCAGCCGGTGGACGTCGCTCAACCGGCGCAGCCCCTCGGCGAGCCCGTCCTCCAGCCGCAGCACCTCGGCGCCCGGGACGAGGAACTCGTGCTGCGGGCGCAGGTGGTTGTCGAAGAGATAGGGGTTCTCCCGCGAGCGCTTCACCGACCGGCGGAACCACGACGCGACCGCCGAGCCGCGCAGGTCGACCTCGTCCTTCTTGCGGTGCCGCCAGACGTACTCCGAGCGCAGCCGCGCCATCGGCTCGCGGACGACGGTGAAGACCAGGTCGAAGCGCTCGAGCCGGAAGAGCTGCCGCAGCGGCTCGCCGTGCAGGTGCTGCGGCCCGCAGACCATGAGGTGGTTGAGGGTGCCCTGGCCGTACTTCGCGCTGAAGAAGCCCTGCTCCCAGCCGTTGGCCCGGAAGAGGTGCTCGACCGAGGTGCCGCCGGTCTTGGGCACGTGGATGAACAGCACGGACCGGCCGTCCTTGCGGTAGACGGGCACGAGGGGCTCCTCACGGGTCGGGGTCGAGGGTCAGGCTACGACGATCCCGGTCCCGGCGGGAGGCGGCTCACTCGGACGGCATGATGACCCACAGCACGAGGTAGGCGAGGATCTGCGGACCCGGCAGCAGCATCGAGAGCAGGAAGAGCACCCGGACGAGCCAGGGGCTCATGCCGAAGCGCCGGGCGAGACCGGCGCAGACACCGGCGAGGACGCGGCTGCGGGGGCGGACGAGGGCGGGTGAGCGTGCCATGGCCCCACGGTAGGGCGGCCCGCTCCCGGGGACCAGGGGGGCGGCCTCCCGGGACGGTGGGGCCTGACCCCCGTGCCCGCGGTGCAGGGGGCCGACCCCGCGGAGGTGCCGAGCCCGCCGCGGGGGCCTCAGGGCTGGTGCCGCGGCACCCGGGCCAGCCGGGCCACCTCGTCGGTCGGCACCTCCTGGGCCTCGTTGGGGTAGCGCTGCGGCACCGCGTCGGCGACCCGGTAGACGCCGTCCGCGCGGACCAGCCAGCGGTAGTCCACGAGCTCGCGCCGCAGCGAGGCGACGTCCTCGTGCGCGGTGGCGAGCAGGGCGTTGACCTCTGGCTCGGCATACTCCCGTCCACGCTCGAAGCGCAGCAGCAGGTGCATGAGCACCGCTGCCCGCGGACGGCGCCGGGTGGGGATCGACCGCAGCCGCTCGCCGTCGAAGAACGAGGAGACCGCGCGGTCCGCAGCCAGGTCGGTCTCGACCACCAGGGCGCGCGGCGGCGGGTCCTCGGCCTCGGGCCGGGCCTCGGCGCGGGGCGGGCGCGCCGGTGGCGGCGCGGCGAGCAGCGCCTCGCGGGCGGCGGTGTAGGTCTCCCCGGTGCGGGTCATCCGCTCGCGCACCCGGGCCTTGAGGTCGGCATCGGTGGTCATGGTCGTGCTCACGCATCCTTCGCGGACCGCTCGCCCCAGCCGCGGCAGGTCCTGGTGCGGTGCTCGACAGGTATGCCGTGTGCTCGCCGCGAGGATCTGCTCCCCTTCGCCCGGGTGACCGGCCGGCTGGGGGCGGGTCGGGCTGGGCGCTGCGGTGACGCCGGCCCCAGCATACCGACCTGTCGGGTGCCGACCTCAGGAGAAGAGGTGCAGAGCGCGCCCCAGCAGCAGCACCGCCCCCGCGGCGCAGGCCAGCACGGGCAGGAGCCGGCTGAGGGTGCTCTGCTCGCCGCCGTGCCGACGGTGCTCGAGCAGGCGCGGCGCGACCCGCACGAGGACGAGGGGCAGCCAGGCGGGAGCGAGCGCCAGGAGGACCAGGACGACCAGGAGCGGGACGGTCTCCGGGAGCGGCAGCCGGGCGGCTCCCACGTGCTGTCCGGCGGAGAGCATGAGCGGCAGCGTCGTGAGGTTGGTGGCCATCGCGGTGACCCCCAGCACCAGCGGGTTCTGCGCCCGAGCGGACCCGGAGGACTGCGTCGGGCGCTCCGCACGGCGGACCTTCACCACCAGGTAGCCGGCGTAGAGCAGGAGCAGCGCCCCCAGCGTGCCGTCCACGACCCGCGAGGCCAGGTCACGCTCGACGACCGTCGTCAGACCCGCTCCCAGCAGACCCGCCCCGAGCGCGACCACGAGGCTGAGGACGAGCGCGCCACCCAGCCCGTACCGCGCGGACGCGGCCCGTCCCTGACCCGTCAGCAGCGCGCTCGAGGTGGCGAAGATCAGCGGTGAGACCGCCCCGAGCAGCGCCAGGGGGAGGACCGTGCGCAGCAGCTCCACCATGGGCCGAGCCTAGACGAACGGCCCGGCCGCCGGACCCGAGCCGCCGGCTCCCGCAGGAGCTGGGGTGCGCCCCGGACATCCACCGCCACCCGGGTCCGGTGACCCTCATCCGGCCCGGGGACCGGTGTAGACCCCGCGCAGGCGGAAGCGCATCCCCGGCTCGGCGAGCTCCTCGATGGCGTGCGCCGTCCACCCGGCGGTGCGGGCGCAGGCGAAGATCGCCGACCCGGCGTCCCGCGGCAGGTCGTGGGCGAGCATCAGCGCGGCGAGCGCGAGGTCGACGCTGAGCACCCAGCCGCGCCGCTCGGCGAGCTCGCTCTCGAGCAGCGACACGGCCTCCCGCAGGTCGTCACCGGCCTCGGGCAGCACGCGGTCGAGCAGCAGCTGGGCCCGGGGGTCGACCTCGGTGTAGACGACGTGCCCGAACCCCGGCGGCGGCCCGTCGGCCAGGGCCGCGGCCAGCGCGCCGCGCGGGTCCTCGACCGCTCCGCGCAGCCAGTCCAGCGCCTGCACCGAGGCCCCGACGTGCTGCGGGCTGTCCGCGGCGGCGAGCCCCGCCAGCAGGGCGGAGTACCCGTCCGCGCCCGCCGACACCGCCACCCGCACCGCCGTCGTCGACACCGCGAGGTCGTGGTCGGCCAGCAGGACCAGGGCCAGGTCGACGAGGTCGGCCGGGAGTCCGAGGTATGCCGCGAGCGCCACCGCGGTCCTCTCACGGTCACCCCCCGCGCCGGCCGGTGTCCCGGCCCCGACGGCCGCCACCATCGCCGACAGCGAGCGCGCCCCGGCCGTCGCGAACGCCTCGGGGCTGCGGTCGTGCCTCCCGAGGTCCTCCGCCCCGGCGACCAGGACGGCGTGCTTGAGGCGGTCGAGGAGCCGGGCCCCTGGCGGCAGTGCGGCCATGACCGCGTCGAGGACCGCGTCCGGCGGGCCGGCTGCCGCGGGCACGCCGGTGAGCAGGTCGCGCACCTCCTCGAAGGTCGAGGCGCCGGCGAGGCCCCGGACGTCGTGGCCGCGGTAGGCCAGGCCGCCCGGTCCGACCTGCGTGATGGCGGTCCGCACGTCGTCGCTGGTGGCCCGCGCTCCCCGTCGCCCCGACCGGCCCCTCCCGAGGGCCTGCACGTCGGCGAGCGCGAAGACGCTGCCCACCCCCGGGTCGCGCCGCAGCGGCGCGAGCACCCCGCGGCTGACGTAGGCATACACCGTCTGCGTCTTGACCCCGAGGTAGTCGGCCACCTGGGCGGTGCTCAGCTCGCCGCTCATGTTGACGTGATCAACGTTGACACGAGATCAACCCTAGCGGCACGCTCGCCCCATGAGCACGCAGATCGCCCCGCCCGGCCTCAAGGGCCTCGTCGTCGCCCGCACCGCGACCGGCGACGTCCGCGGGGAGGAGGGTTTCTACCACTTCCGGCAGTACTCCGCCGTCGACCTGGCGCGGCACCGCAGCTTCGAGGACGTCGCGCACCTCATGGTCGAGGGTCACCTGCCGGACGAGCAGGAGTCCGCCGCCTTCGCCACCGAGCTCGCGGCCGCCTCCACCCTGCCGCACGCGCTGCTGGAGCAGCTGCTCGCCATCGCCCGGTCCGGCCCGGACCGCGGCGCCCTGGCCCGGCTGCGCACGGCCCTCTCCCTGCTGGGGTCGGTCGAGGAGTTCCCGGCGACCTACGGCGCCAGCCCCGCGCAGGTGCGCGCGGGCGTCCTCCGGCTCATCGGGGTCGTGCCGGTGCTGCAGGCCGCGCTCTTCCGTCTGCGCTCGGGTAGGCCGCCGCTCGAGCCGCGCCCGGAGCTCGGCGCCGGCGGCAGCTGGCTGTGGATGCTGACCGGTCAGGAGCCCGAGCCGGAGCACGCGGCGGCAGTGACGGCATACCTCACCAGCACCGTCGACCACGGCTTCAGCGCGTCGACCTTCACCGCCCGCGTCGTCACCTCGGCCGGCGCCGACGTCGTGTCCGCGGTCTGCGGCGCGATCGGGACGTTCTCCGGGCCGCTGCACGGAGGGGCGCCGGACCGCGCGCTGGACTCCCTCGACGAGATCGGCACGCCGGACCGGGCGCGGGAGTGGGTGCGCGAGCGGGTCGCCGCCGGCGAGCGCATCATGGGCTTCGGCCACGCGGTCTACCGCACCGTCGACCCCAGGGCGGTCCTGCTGCGCGAGCACGCGCAGGTGCTCGGCGGCCCGCTGGCCGAGCTGGCGGTGCAGGTCGAACGCGAGGTGGTGGACGCCCTCGCCGAGCTCAAGCCCGGGCGCGAGCTGCACACCAACGTGGAGTACTACGCCGGCGTCGTCATGGAGCAGTGCGGGATCCCCCGGGAGATGTTCACCCCGACCTTCGCGACCGCGCGGATCGTCGGGTGGGGCGCCCACGTCCTCGAGCAGGCGGGCGACCCGCGCATCATCCGCCCGGCGGCGGAGTACGTCGGGCCTCAGGCCCCCGCGCCGCTGCCCTGAGCCGGCGGCCGCCCGCCCGCTCCCCCGCGCGGCTAGGCTCCGGCCCAGGGTCCGCACCGGCCCCGTCGACCCGACCCCGAGGACGCCCATGCCCGAGCAGCCCACGAGCCTCACGCTCACCGCCCCCGGCATCCAGGTCGGCCTGCTCAGCACCGGCGCCGCCGTCACCCGCGTCGAGCTGACCGACGCGCACGGCGAGGGCCCGGTCGACGTCGTCCTCGGCCACCGCGACCTCGCGGCATACCAGGAGGTCAGGGACTTCCACGGCGCCACCATCGGGCGGGTCGCCAACCGCATCGACGGCGGCCGGTTCCAGCTCGGCGACGAGCAGGTCGAGGTGCCGCTGGACCCGGACGAGCCGCACGCGCTGCACGGTGGACCGGACGGCTTCGACCAGCGCGAGTGGACCCTCGTCGAGGCCACCGAGGACCGTGCCGCCTGGTCGCTCACCTCCCCGGACGGCGACCAGGGCTTCCCCGGCGAGGTCGAGGTCGAGGTGCGGTATGCCGTCGCGCCCGGCCTCCTCACCGTCGAGCACCGCGCCACCACCTCGGCGCCGACGGTGGTGAGCCTGACGAACCACAGCTACTGGAACCTCGACGGCGAGGGCTCGGGGGACGTGCTGGGCCACACCCTGCAGGTCGACGCCGACACCTACCTGCCGCTGCGGGCCGACCAGATCCCGACCGGCGAGCTGCGCGACGTCACCGGGACGCCCTTCGACCTGCGTCGCCCCGTCGCCCTCGGCGACGCGATGGCCGAGGACGACGAGCAGCTCACGATCGGCCAGGGCTTCGACCACCACCTCGTCGTCTCCGGCGACGGCCTGCGCCGGCACGCGGTGCTCGTCGGACGTTCGGGCCGCCGTCTGGAGGTGTGGAGCGACCGGCCCGGGGTGCAGGTGTATGCCGGTGCCCACTTCGACGGCACGGTCACCGGGCCGCGGGGGGTCGCCTACCGTCCGCGCGCCGGGGTCGCGCTGGAGACGCAGGCCCACCCGGACGCGGTGAACCACCCACGCTTCCCGTCGGTCGTCCTGCTGCCGGGACAGACCTACACCTCCACCACGCAGTGGCGATTCAGCTGACGCGGACCCGGCGTCCTCCACCCCCGGGTGGTGCGGGCGACGGCGCCCGTCAGCTCACCGGCACGTCGCGACGCCGCAGGCCGGCGAACCCGGCCACCAGCAGGCCGAGGCCCAGCACCGTGAGGACCACCAGGCCCGCGGGCTGCGGACCCTCCCCCACCACGTCCCGGCCGACGGTCAGGAAGGGCGTGAGGTCGAGCAGCCAGGACGGCAGGTCGAGGCCGGGGCCGAGGTAGGCCAGGACGGCGGCGACGGCGAAGGCGGCCCAGCCGAGGGCCTGGGCCCGGGGGAGCCAGCCGAAGAGCGCGACGCCGAGGCCGAGGAAGACCAGCACGGCCGGGAGCTGCGCGGTCCCTGCGCCGACCACGTCGCCGAGCCAGCTGCCGTCCTCGAGCGCGGCGGCGGCACTGGCCCCGAGGGCGAGGGCACCGACCGCGCCGACGACGACCGCGCCGAGCACCAGCACCAGCAGGCGCGGACCCAGCCATCCCGCCCGGGAGCGGCTCGCCGACAGCTCGACCTCGAGCCGGGAGCTCTCCTCCTCGCGGCGCAGCGCACCGACGCCCAGCAGGACGTAGGCGGTGCTCAGCAGGGCCAGCATGACGAGGAACGTCGACATCATCGGCGCCAGGACGAGGTCGGCGGCCCGGCCCTCCGCCTCCGGGCCGGCCCCGAGGAACCCGCCGAGCGCGGGGTTGTCGAGCACGGCGTCGACGATCTCCTGGGCGAGCGACCCGAAGACCGCCATGAGCGCGGCGGCACCGAGAGCCCACCCCGCGACCGCCGTCCGCTGCTGGTGCCACGCGAGCCCGAGAGGGGTCCGCAGCGCGGCCGAGGCACGCGGTCGGGCCCGGCGCGGACGGAGCAGACCCGCCCCCACGTCACGGCGGTCCCGCAGCACCGACGCCAGGGCGAGCAGCCCGGCCCAGAGCGCCACCGGCACGGCCAGCGGCCACCACCGGGCGTCCACGCCGAAGGCCTGCACCTCGTCCACCCAGCCGTGCGGGCTGGCCCAGACCAGCGCGGTGTCCCGCAGCGCCCCCACTCCCCTGACCAGGTAGGACACGAGCGTCAGGGCCAGGCCCACCCCCCACACGGCGCGGGTGTGCTCCACCACCTGGGCGGCCACGGCGGTGACGCCCAGGAAGACCAGCCCGAGGCCGGCGACGGCCAGGCCGTAGCGCAGCGACCCGGCGGGATCGGCACCGAAGGGCAGCATGGCCGCCCCGATGCCCACCCCGGTGACGACCATGGCGGCACTGGCGACGAGCACCGCGGCGCCGAGCGGCGCGCGGCGGCCCACCCGGGCCGCCAGCAGCAGCTCGAGCCGGCCCGCCTCCTCCTCACGGCGGGTGTGCCGTGTGGTGAGGGCGATGGCCATGACCGGGACGCCGAAGGACAGCACGAAACCGAACTCGTTCGCGAGCACACCGCCCAGGGTGTCCAGCCCCGCCACCCTCCCGTTGACGGCGGTGAGGGCGTCGCCGCCGAGGGTCTCGGCATACCCCGCGATCTTCTCCGGGGTGTCGTAGAGGGCGCTGATCGACGAACCGGTGAGCACCATGACCGCGACGAGCCCGAGGGCCCACGCGAGCAGCGACCGCCACCCGGTGCGCAGCGCGATACCGGCCATCGGGCCCACGCCCACCATGGCGCTCATCGCGCGGCCGCCGTCCCGCCGTCGCCCGCGTAGGCCCGGAGGAAGAGGTCGTCCAGGCTGGGCGGGGTCACCGTGAGCGTATGGATGCCGGCCTCGTGCAGCGCACCGACGAGGTCGGCGACCGCGTCCGGCTCGACCGCGGCGGTCACGTCGGTCCGCCCCTGCTCGTCGGTGCCCGTCTCGACGTCGCCGAGCCCGGGCATCCCCGCGAGCGCCGGCGTCCGCTCGGTCACGGCGCGCACCGCCGAGTGGGTGTGCCGCCGCAGGTCGGTCAGGGTGCCGGTCGTCACCGTCCGGCCCGCCCGGATGATCGAGACCCGGTCGGCCAGCGCCTCGACCTCCCCCAGGATGTGGCTGGAGAGCAGCACCGTGGTGCCCTGCTCCCGCCGCTCCCGCACCACCTGCTGGAAGACCTCCTCCATGAGCGGGTCCAGCCCCGAGGTCGGCTCGTCGAGGACGAGCAGCTCGGCGTCGGTGGCGAGGGCCGCGACCAGCGAGACCTTCTGCCGGTTGCCCTTGGAGTAGTCGCGTGAGCGCTTGGTCGGGTCCAGGTCGAAGCGTTCCACGAGCTCGGCACGGCGGCCCTCGTCGACGCGGCCGTGGGCCCGGGCGAGGATGTCGATGCACTGACCACCGCTCAGGCCGGGCCAGAGCGTGACGTCACCCGGCACGTAGGCGAGCCGCGAGTGCAGCTCCACGGCCTCGGCCCACGGGTCGCCGCCGAAGAGCCGCACCGTGCCGCCGTCGGCCCGCATCAGGCCCAGCAGGATGCGGATGGTGGTGGACTTGCCGGCGCCGTTGGGGCCGAGGAAGCCGTGCACCTCGCCGCGGTCGACGACGAGGTCGAGGCCGTCCAGGGCCGTCGCCGCGCCGAAGGACTTGCGCAGCCCGGAGATCTCGATGAGGTGGTCCGACGGGGCGGTCATGGCGTGCGTCCTTCCGGTGCGGGTGGGTCGGTCAGCATGAGCGTGAAGAAGGAGTAGGCGTCGCGTCCCCACCGGTCGATGCCGCCGGAGCCCAGGGGGTCGAACCCGAGCAGCTCGGTGAGCGGGTCGCGCAGCAGGACCGCTCCGAGGTCCATCGCCAGCAGCAGCGCCGCCCGGACCTCGGGGTCCGGGCCCGGGTCGAGCACCCCCGCCTCGCGCCACCGGGTCAGCAGGTCCACGGTCATCCGGTGCCACCCGCGCAGCACCTCGCGGGCCCGCTCGTCGTCGGCCAGCAGCATCCGGCGCAGGTAGGGCAGGACCGGCGAGTCGTCCGGGAAGAGGTCGGCGAAGGATCCGAGCTTGGCGTCGACGGCCGCATCGAAGGCCCCGGGAGCCGGGCTGCTGGTGGCGGACGCGGAGTCCTCGGGGGTGGGCATGAGCGCCTCGGTGAGCCCGAGGATGTGGTCGTCGCAGGCCGCGCGCAGCGCGTCCTTGGAGCCGTAGTGGTGCAGCACGAGGGCCGGGGAGACCCCTGCGGCGGCGGCGATCCGGCGCACGGTCACGGCGTCGAAGCCGTCGTCCGCGAAGAGGCGCAGCGCCGCGTCCCTGATCCGCGCCTTCGGCGTGAGGTCTGAACGCATGTTCAGCATCCTAAACGACTGTTCAGTGCGCTGTCCAGCATCCTGACGCCGCCCCGCGTCCTGGGGGATACTGGCGAGGTGAGCAGCTCGAGCCCGGCCACCTGGCGCCGCGACGCCCCCGCGTGGGTGCGACGCGTCATACCCGTGCTGCTGCTGGTCGCGCTGATGTGGGTCACCGAGATCGTCGACCTCGTGCTGCCGCTGAGCCTGGACCAGTTCGGCATCCGGCCGCGGGACCTCGGCTCGCTGACCGGCATCGTGCTGAGCCCGTTCCTGCACCTCGGCTTCGGCCACCTCATGGCCAACACCGTCGCCCTGCTCGTGCTCGGCTCGCTGCTCGCACTGACCACCCGGCACCTGTGGGTGGTCACCGGCGGGGTGGTGCTGGTCAGCGGCCTGGGCGTGTGGCTGCTGGGGGCGCCCGGCACGGTGCACATCGGCGCGAGCGGCGTCGTCTACGGGTATGCCGCGTTCCTCGCCGTCTACGGCTTCGTCTCCCACCACCTGTGGCGGGCGCTGCTCGGGGTGCTGGTCATCCTGGTCTACGGCTCGATGATCTGGGGGGTGCTGCCCCTCCGCGAGGGGGTCTCGTGGCTCTCGCACCTCTTCGGCGCCGCCGCCGGGGTCGGGCTGGCGCTCTGGCTCGGCCGCCGCGACCGGGTCGGCCGGCGCTGACCGGCGACGCCCCGCCCCGGCAGCAGGACCACGCCCACCCCGGCACGTCGACGTCGCGGAATCCCCGCGCGGGCGAAGTCGTTGACGTGTCCATGAAACGCATCGGCTTCCTCTCCTTCGGGCACTGGACCCCGCACCCCCAGTCGGCGACGCAGTCGGCGTCCGACGTGCTGCTGCAGTCGATCGACCTCGCGGTCGCGGCGGAGGAGCTCGGCGCAGACGGTGCCTACTACCGCGTGCACCACTTCGCCCGGCAGCTGGCCTCGCCGTTCCCGCTCCTCGCGGCGGTGGGCGCCCGCACGAAGCGGGTCGAGATCGGCACCGGCGTCATCGACATGCGCTACGAGAACCCGCTCTACATGGCCGAGGACGCCGGCGCGGCCGACCTCATCTCCGGCGGCCGGCTGCAGCTCGGCATCTCCCGGGGGAGCCCCGAGCAGGTCGTCGAGGGCTACCGCTACTTCGGCCACGACCCCGCGGAGGGCGAGACCGACGCCGACATGGCGCGGCGGCATACCGCGCGCTTCCTCGAGGCGCTCTCCGGCGAGGGCTTCGCCCAGCCGAGCCCGCGCCCGATGTTCCCCAACCCACCGGGCCTGCTGCGCCTCGAGCCGCACAGCGAAGGCCTGCGCGAGCGCATCTGGTGGGGCGCCGGGACCCGCGCCACCGCCGAGTGGGCGGGCACCCAGGGCATGAACCTCATGAGCTCGACCCTGCTCACCGAGGACGCCGGCGTGCCCTTCCACCAGCTGCAGGCCGAGCAGATCCATCTCTTCCACGAGGCGTGGAAGACCGCCGGCCACGCGGGCACCCCGCGGACCTCGGTGTCGCGCAGCATCTTCCCGCTGGTCGACGAGCGCGACCACGCCTACTTCGGGCTGGAGCGGCGCAGCACCGACCAGGTCGGCGTCATCGACGGGTCACGCTCGACCTTCGGCAAGACGTATGCCGCCGAGCCGGACGAGCTGGCCCGCCAGCTGGCCGCCGACGAGGCGATCGCGGCCGCGGACACGCTGCTGCTGACCGTGCCCAACCAGCTCGGCGTCGACTACTGCGCCCACGTCATCGAGGGCGTGCTCGACGTCGCGAAGGAGCTGGGCTGGCGCTGACCGTCTCGCTGTGAGGCGGGGTCTCGCCGTGGCCGCTGCTGGGCCGTCACCGCGCGGGTGACGGGGTCAGTCGCCGACCCGGAAGGCCGCGACCTCGCGGTGCGTGAGGGCGACCCAGGCACCGACCGCGAGGCAGCCGACCGCCCCGAGCAGCGCCGACCAGGCCGGGGTCGTGAGTCCGGCGACGAGTCCTGCGCGGGCGTTGCCGATGTCCGGGCCCGAGACCCCGATGACGTGCTCGACCGACGACACCCGCCCCAGGTGGCTGTCCGGTGTGGCGAGCTGCACCATCGCGGCCCGGCTCGTCACCGAGACCGTGTCGGCCGCACCCGCCACGACGAGCGTGGCCAGCGCCGCCCAGGCCCACCCGGCCAGCGCGGCGAGGCCGAAGCCGAGCAGCGCCACGCCCCAGACCGCGACCGCGCCCAGCTGCACCACGCCCAGCCGGGACCGCCGGGTGACCAGCCCGGACCCCAGGCCGGCGCTGACGCCCCCGACGGCGACGCAGGTGAGGAAGAGCCCGAGGGTGCGCGGGTCGCCCCCGAAGAGCTCCTGGTTGACCATGGGGAAGAGGGCGACCGGGAAGGCCAGCAGCGTCGCGGCGAGGTCGAGCAGGAACGACCCGCGCAGCACCGGGTTGTGGCGCACCGCGTCGACCCCCTCGCCGAGCATGACGAGCGCGGTGCGGGTGCGGCGGCGCAGCCGGGTGGTCGGGCTGGTCCGCGTGGGCGGGTCTGCTTTCGCGCGTGCCCCGGTCGGCGCCCGGCGCTCCGGCGGCATCGCCGGCAGCGCCCGGACGGTCCACCAGCTCACGGTGAGCGCGAGGGCGTTGACCAGGTAGCAGACCGCCGGGGAGGCGACGCCGAGCAGCAGCCCGCCGACCGCCGGGCCGACCATCATCGCCGCCTGGAAGCTGATCATGTGCAGGGCGATGCCGGCCGGCACCTGCTCGCGCGGCATGAGGCGGGTGATGAAGGTCCGTCGCGCGGGCGCGCCGAGGGCGTTGCAGGCCGTCTGCACGCTGAGCAGGCCGAGCAGCAGGGGGAGCGGGTAGAGCCCGGTCACCAGCTGCGCACCGAGCGCGAGCGCCGCCAGCGCCTGCCCTGCGGTGGCGGCCAGGGCGACGCGCCGGCGGTCGAGCACGTCGGCCACGGGGCCGCCGACCAGGCCGAGCAGGATCATCGGCACGGCCTGGGCGATGCCGATGGCGGCCACCCAGAACGGGCTGCGGGTCATCTCCCACACCTGGAAGAGCACGGCCACCACCGCCACCTGGTGCCCCAGCCCGGACAGCGCCCCGCCGACCCACAGGCGGCGGTAGGCGGGGCTGATCCGCAGGGGTGTCAGGTCCAGGAACGCGCCCCGTGCCCGCCGGGTGGCGGACGCCCTCACGCCCCGTCGTCCCCGAGGTGGTCCTCCAGCCGCTCGGCGAACGAGCGCCGGCCCAGCGCCTCGGCGACGTCCGCGGCGACCCGGCTCAGGGCATACGGCAGCTCCTCCTCGAGCTCGGCGATCGCGGCCTCGGTCGCGCGCCACTCCGCCTCCGCGAGGGGGACGAGGGCCCGGCCACGCCCGGTGAGCGTGACCACGCGGGTGCGGCCGTCATCGCCCGCCTCGCTGGTCACCAGCTCGGCCTGACGCATCTGCGTGATCGTCTGCGAGAGCGCGGAGTGGGTCCGGTCGAGCTCGCTCGCGAGCTGGGTGATGGTCATCGGTCCGAGGTGCGCGAGCCGCACCAGCGGCAGCACGAAGCGGCTGCGCACCTGCCCCTGACCCCGCTCGCGGTAGGCCTCGTTGATGGCCGCGTCCATGCCCGCGAGCACCTCGAAGAGCTGCCGCAGCCGACTGCTGCGGGTCGGGTCGTCGGTCGATGTCACAGCGCTAATATAACAGCGCTGTCAGGTATGCCGTGTCGCGCCGGACGTCGACCGATGAGTGCGGGCGGCCCGGGAGGTCATACCGGCATGGATCCAGACACCAGCTCTCCCCTGACCGACCTCGACGGGGTCTTCAACGGCTTCTCGGTCGACGACCTCGACGCCGCCGAGGCGTTCTACCGCGACGTGCTCGGGGTGCCCGTCGGGCGGGAGGACGAGCCCATGGGCATGCTGGAGCTGCAGCTCGGGCAGCGTCGGGTGCTCGTCTACCCCAAGGGTGAGGCCCACCAGCCGGCGACCTACACCGTCCTGAACTTCCCCACCGACGACATCCAGGCAGCCGTGCGGGCGCTCACCGACCGCGGGGTGGAGTTCCTGCGCTACGACGGCATGCCGCAGGACGACCTGGGCGTGGTGACCTCCGGTGAGGGTCCGCCCATCGCCTGGTTCGCCGACCCCGCGGGCAACGTGCACTCCGTCATCGAGCTCGGCCCGGAGCCGAGCCAGGAGTAGCTCGACCGGCCGCGTCGCCCCGCGGGCGGCGTCGCCCCGCGGGCGGCGTCGTCCATCGACCGGTGGGTCTCGTCGCGGCGTCGTCCGTCGGGCGGTGCGGCGCCACCGGCCGCGCGCTGCCGGGCCGGGTGGTAGACCTGCGGTATGCGCATCCTGCTGCTGGGCGGCACCGCCTTCCTCTCCCGTGCGACCGCGACCGAGGCGGTGCGCCGCGGGCACGACGTCACCTGTCTCGCGCGGGGCTCCGCCCCGGCGCCGGGGGGCGTCCGCTTCGAGCGGGGCGACCGTGACGAGGCGGACGGGCTCGCCCCGGTCCGGGACGAGCGGTGGGACGCGGTCGTCGACGTGTCGCGCCAGCCGGGGCAGGTGCGGCGGGCGGTCGCCGAGCTCGACACGCCGCACTGGGTCTTCGTGTCGACAGCCAACGTCTACGCCCCGCCCGCCGAGGGGACGGCGGGCCGGGCCCCGACCGAGACGGACCCCCTGCTCGACCCGCTCGAGGCGGACGTCATGTCCACGATGGAGGAGTACGGCCCCGCCAAGGTGGCCTGCGAGCAGGCGGTGACCTCGGGGGCGCGGCGACACCGAGGCACCGCCACCCTCGTGCGGGCCGGGCTCATCGGTGGGCCGGGGGACACGTCCGGACGCGTGGGCTACTGGCCCTGGCGCTTCGCCCACCCGAGCGGTCCGGACGTGCTGGCCCCGGACGACCCCGACTTCCCCGTCGCCTTCGTCGACGTCCGCGACCTGGCCGCCTGGCTGGTGGACGCCGCGGAGCAGCGGGTGGACGGCGCCTTCAACGCCACCGGGCCGGTGGCGCCGCTAACCGACGTGCTCGATGCGGCCCGCGAGGCAGCCGGGGCTCAGGTCGGTGTGCGGCCGGTGGCGCCTGCCCGGCTCGCCGAGCTCGGCGTGAACCCCTGGATGGGCCCGCGGTCGATGCCGCTGTGGATCGACGACCCCGCGCTGCGGTCGTTCGCCGCGCTCGACACCACCCGCGCGCGAGCTGCCGGGCTGCGCACCCGACCGGTTGTCGAGACGCTGCGCGACACCCTCGCCTGGGAGGAGACGCGCCAGACGCCCCGGGCCGCCGGGCTCACCGACGACGAGGAGCGGGAGATCCGCGAGGTGCTGGACGCTCGGGCCTGAGCCGGGTCAGCCCGGTGGAGGGGGCAACCATCTGCGGCGCCCGGACGGCCCGTAGGCAACCACACGCGGCGCCCGGACGGCCCGTAGGCAACCACACGCGGCGCCCGGTCAGAGCTGCACGGAGCGCGCCCAGTTGGCGCCGTTGCCGGTCTCGGCCCGGGCGACCTCCTGGAGCAGACCCCCCTCGTCGACGGCGACCAGCGCGACCGCCGTGTCCCGCTCGCCCGTGACGAGGGCATACCGGTCGTCGTGGAGCACGACGAACCCCCGGGGCTGCGCGACCGTCCCGACGATCGACGCCGCCTCGCCGAGCGAGCCGTCCGGCGCCACCGGCAGGCACGCGAGGGTCGACTCGGTGCGCTCGCTGGCCAGCAGGAAGGTCCCCTGCCGCGCCAGGTGCAGGTCGGCTCCCCAGACGAGGTGCCCCTCGACGGGGTCCGCCCCGAGCTCGCTGTGCTGCAGACCGCGGTCCTGGGCGTAGGCGGGCGTGGCCTCGCGCATCGTGAGGTCGCCGCTCCCGTCCCGGTCGTAGGTCAGGACCTCGCCGGAGAACTCGGTCATCACGTAGGCCCGCTCCTGCGTGTCGTCGAGCACGAGGTGGCGCGGGCCGGACCCGTCCGGCGCCGCGGCGGTGGGCGGGGCGAGCGGGGTGAGGCCGCCCCCGGGCGACAGGGAGTACTGCGCGACGACGTCGGCCCCGAGCGAGACGACGTAGAGGTGCCGCCCGTCCCCGGCGAGCGCGGCGCAGTGCGCGTTGGGCCAGGACACCTCGGCCGTCGGCTCCTCGACGTGCCCCTCATCGCCGACGGGGAAGACCTGTGCGCTGCCGCCGCCGTAGGACGCGCCCACCAGCAGCGTCCCGCCGTGCGCGAGCGCGAGGTAGCTCATCGAGCTCGCGACGTCGGTGCGGTCGAGGTGCTCCAGGCGCCCCGACTCGCGGTCGAGCGCGAAGACGTCGATGCCGGGCGGGTCGCCCTTGGCCGCGGCATACACCAGGTCACGCTCGGCGTCGACGGCGAAGGTGCCGCACCCCTGCCCGACCTCGCTCACCGCGACCCGCTCGAGGGTCGGCGGCTGCGCGCGGGTGTCGACGCGGAAGGTGCTGATCGTGCTGTCGGCGGCGTTGGCCACGAGGACGAGTTCGGTCATGCCCCCACGGTATGCCGTGCCACCCCCACCCGGCAGGCGCGGGCGGCGCAGCCCCCCTCGAAACCTGAGCAGAGAACGGTGCCTCACGCAGGGGTTGCAGCCCCTGCCTCGACGGCCTTTCTCTGCTCAGGTGCGGCTCCGGCCAGACGACCCGGCCCCCTCGAAACCTGAGCAAAGAACGGTGGCCCACGCAGGGGTTGCAGCCCCTGCCTCGACGGCCTTTCTCTGCTCAGGCTCGGCGCGAGCCCGCGCCCAGGCTCAGCCCCCGGAGGCCCAGCGGAAGACCTCGCCGTCCGGGCCCGTGACGGTCACCGACGCCGTCGGCGCGAGCGTGACCTGCACCCGGAGCCACTGGTCCTGCCCCGAGGAGACGTAGGTGAGCTGCTCGTTGGTGCGGTCCTCCACCTGGGTGCGGGCGCGGGCGAGCCACGGGTGCCGGCGGCGCAGCCCGATGAGCTCGCGGTGCAGCGCGAGCATCCACGCCCCGTCCTGGCCGAGGTCGGCAGGGCTGTCCGGCAGCGCCGGGCGGATCGCGTCGTCCCCGCCGAGCCGCTCCTCCTTGACCCCCTGGAAGGCGTGCTCGTCGCCGTAGTAGACCGACGGCATACCGCCGACCGTCATGAGCACGGCCAGCCCGATCACCGCCCCGTCGTCCCCCACCTTGCTCGCGATCCGGGTGACGTCGTGGTTGCCGACGAAGGTCTGCGGCACGAACGAGCCCAGCAGGGTGTCGTGCTCGCCCAGCGCGTGCGCCAGCTCCCAGCAGTTGGTGTCGGCGACCGAGCTCCAGATGGCCTTCCAGAGCATGTACTGCGTGACGGTGTCCACGCCGCTGGCCTCGACGAACCCGGCGTAGTCGCCGTGGATGACCTCACCGACGAAGAGCGCGTCCGGGAACTCCTCGCGCACCCGCGCGGTGACACGTGCCCAGAAGTCGGTGGGGACGGCGTACGCCACGTCGAGCCGCCACCCGGCGATCCCGCGCCGCAGCCAGCGCAGCATGACGTCGACGACGAGGTCCTCGACGCCAGGATGCCCGTGGTCCAGCTCGACGAGGCCTTCGTGCCCCTCCCAGGACGCCGGGCGGCCGTCCTCCCCCTGCTTGAGCATCGAGGAGGTATGCGGGTCGCTCACCATCGGGTGGTCCGCGCCGACGTGGTTGAACACACCGTCGAGCAGCACCGACAGGCCCCGCTCGCGGCACTGCTCGAGCAGGTGGTCCAGGTCGGACTCGTCCCCCAGCCGCGGGTCGACGCGGCTGTGGTCGAGGGTGTCGTAGCCGTGGCTGCGGGAGGCGAAGACCGGACCGAGGAGCAGACCCGAGCAGCCCAGCTCGACCGCCTCGTCGAGCCACGCCTCGAGCCTGGGCAGCCGGTGCTCGACCGTCGCGTCCGCGGGGTCGCCCTCCAGGACGGCGGGCGCCCCCACGGCGCCGAGCGGGTAGACGTGCCACCAGATGGCGTGGTCCAGCAGTCGGTCGGCGCCGGGGGCGGGAGGACGAGGCATGGCACCCAGTCTCCCAGCACCGGCGGGTCAGCCGTCGGTCAGCCTTATCTCACCACCGGTGGGCGACGTCGACCACCAGCCGCTGACCGGACCCGGGACCGTCGAGGACGAAGACCCGCATCGGCAGCCGGGCCCGCACCCCGAGGCCGATGGACGTCTGCCCCTCGAAGCTCCCGCCCAGGCGCACCTGGCGCAGCGTGCTGTAGCCGGCGGTGCCGACGAGCTCGGCGGGATTGGCCGGGTCGTAGGTGGCGTCGCCGTCGGCGTCGTAGGCCGGGTTGCCGACCAGGACCTCGATCTTCGCGCCGCCGCGCAGCGACAGCGCCTGCCCGCTGCCCGGGGCGCGGTAGGTGCTGACGTAGCGCACGGCATACTCCCCGGCGTCGCCGGAGATGTCGACGACGACCCGGTCGAAGCAGGTGTGCCGGCCGGACCGGACATTCGTGATCGGCGACTGCGCGGTGTCGTAGCCGGTGACCTTGGGCAGCGAGCCCCAGGTGATGCCGCAGTAGGGCGCGGCCTGCGCGGCCGGGGCGGCGACCGCCAGCGGAGCCAGCGCGCCGACGGCCAGCAGCGCGCCGGCCAGCAGGGTGCGGGGTGTCGCGCACAGCGCGCGGCGGGGGGTGGGGCGGGTGGTGCTCATGACGACCTCCTTGTCGGGTGACGTGGGTGTGCACGTCCCTGGCCCAGAGCACGCGGGACGCCGCCAGATACCTCCGTCCGCCCGGCTGGACGCACGACCGGTCGGGATCGACGCGCCGCCGCCGTGGCTACCCTGTCGACATGCCCGGCCCGAGCGCCTACCCGCACCTGCTGAGCCCCGTCCGCCTCGGCCACCTCACGCTGCCCAACCGGGTCGTCATGGGGTCGATGCACACCAAGCTCGAGGACCGCGCGCGCGACATCGACAAGCTGGCCGCCTTCTTCGCCGAGCGCGCCCGGGGCGGGGTGGGGCTCATGGTCACTGGCGGGTATGCCCCGGGCTGGCGCGGGTGGCTGCTGCCGTTCGGCTCGAGCATGGTCAGGTCGGCGCAGGCCCGGCGGCACCGCACGGTCACCGACGCCGTGCACGGGCACGACGGCCGCATCCTGCTGCAGCTCCTGCACGCCGGCCGCTACGCGTACCACCCGTTCGCCCAGGGGGCCTCCGCCGCGAAGTCCCCCATCACACCGTTCCGACCCTCGGCCCTGACCACCCGCCAGGTGGAGCGCACGGTCGACGACTTCGCGCGCTCGGCCCGGCTCGCCCAGCAGGCGGGCTACGACGGCGTCGAGATCATGGGCTCCGAGGGCTACCTCGTCAACCAGATGCTCACGGCGCGGACCAACGACCGGACCGACGCCTGGGGCGGCTCGGCGAGGGCCCGGATGCGCTTCCCGGTCGAGATCGTGCGGCGCACCCGCGAGCTGGTGGGGGACGACTTCGTCGTGCAGTACCGCATGAGCCTGCTCGACCTCGTCCCCGACGGGCAGGACTGGGCCGAGACGGTCGACCTGGCGCACCAGCTGGTGGAGGCCGGCGTGACCTGCATCAACACCGGCATCGGCTGGCACGAGTCGCGGATCCCCACCATCGTCACCTCCGTGCCGAGGGCGGCCTTCACCTGGGTGACCGCGCGGCTACGGGCGGAGATCGGGATCCCCGTCATCGCCTCCAACCGGATCAACCGGCCCGAGGTGGCCGAGCGCATCGTCGCCACCGGCGAGGCCGACCTGGTGTCGATGGCCCGGCCCCTGCTGGCCGACGCCGACTGGGTGCGCAAGGCGCAGGAGGGGCGCAGCGCCGAGATCGTCCCGTGCATCGCCTGCAACCAGGCCTGCCTGGACCACACCTTTGCCAACCGCCGCGCGACCTGCATCCTCAACCCGCGCTCGGCGCACGAGACAGAGCTCGTGCTGGAGCCGACGCGCCGGGCCAGGACGGTCGCCGTCGTGGGTGCCGGACCGGCCGGGCTGGCCGCTGCGGTGGAGCTGGCCGGGCGCGGGCACGCCGTCGAGCTCTTCGAGGCCCAGGAGCAGGTCGGTGGGCAGTTCCGGCTGGCCGCGCAGATCCCGGGCAAGGAGGAGTTCTGCGAGGCGCTCGCCTACTACGAGCACCTGCTCGGGGTCCGCGGCGTCACCACCCACCTGGGTGCGCCGGTCACGCCGGAGCGGCTCGCCGGCTTCGACGAGGTCGTCGTCGCCACCGGCGTCGTCCCGCGGGTGCCCGACATCCCGGGGGTGGACCACCCCAGTGTCCTGAGCTACCCCGAGGCCATCCGCGACCCCGGCCGGGTCGGGAAGCGGGTGGCGGTCATCGGGGCGGGCGGCATCGGCTTCGACGTCAGCAGCGCGCTGCTGCACGAGCACGACGAGACGGTGCAGCAGTGGCGCGAGCGCTGGGGGGTCGCCGACCCCTGGGTGGTCCGCGGCGGGGTGGGCGAGAAGCAGCAGCCACCGGCCCCTCGGGAGGTCCACCTCGTGCAGCGCAAGACCTCCCGGCACGGCGCCGGGCTGGGGAAGACGACGGGGTGGGTCCACCGGGCCGAGCTCGCCGACGCCGGGGTGCGGCTGGTGGGCGGCGCGGAGTACGTCCGGATCGACGACGACGGGCTGCACCTCACCCTGCCCGCGGGCGACGGGGAGAAGGAGGAGCGGGTGGCGCACGTCATACCGGTCGACAGCGTGGTCCTCTGCGCCGGGCAGGAGTCGGTGACCGACCTCGTCGAGCCGGTGCGCGCGCTGGGGATGCCGGTGCACGTCATCGGCGGGGCCGACGTCGCCGCCGAGCTGGACGCCGAGCGGGCGATCCGGCAGGCGACCGAGCTGGCCGCCCGCCTCTGACGGCGGGTGGGGGTCAGGGGCGGCGAGCCCAGGCCGCCGTCACACCGGGCTCGGGTATGCCGCCCGGGTCGCGGTCACGGAGGCCGGCTCCGAGGCGGTCGTGCCGGGGGTCGGCTGCGGGGTGCCGGCGGTCAGCGCCAGCGGGACGACCCCGGTCCACACGGTGGGGTCCTCGGCGGGGTCGGTGCCGCCGGTACGGGCCTTGAGCAGCCAGGAGCCGTCGACGATCGGGAGCGCCAGGCAGCTGGTCGCCCGCAGCTCCTTGCCGGTGCTGGACCGGACCTCCGCCGTCCTCCCGGGCAGCAACCGGTCGGTCAACCGCTCCAGCGCCCCCGTCGCCTCCTCCTGGCCGAGCTCGACGGTCGTGCCGCGCAGCACGGCGCTGCGGTAGTTCGCCGAGGAGTCGAAGGCGGTCTCCGCCACCACCAGCCCGTCGAGGGCTACGACGGTGAGCGTCACCGGGGCACCGGTGAGCACATGGCGCAGCGCCCCCGCACCGGTCGAACCGTGCAGCAGCACCCGGTCACCGTCCCGGGCGACCAGCAGCGGCACCGACCACGGCTCCCCGTCGACGACGGTGGACAGCACGCCCACCGGCATCGCGTCGAGGAGGTCGTCGAGCGCGGCGCGGTCGGCGAGGTAGCGGTCCGGCTTGCGGGTCGGGGTCGAGAGATCCGGCACACCGTCATCCTGCCGCACCGGGCGGTCGCCGTTCACGCACCGGCACCCCGCCACGGCGAGTCGCTCCGGCCCCCTCGCTAGGAGGTCTGGAGCAGGTCGACACCGAGCACCGCGAGGGCCCCGAAGGCGACGCCCCAGATGACGATGGAAAGGACCTGCCACCCGATGACCCCCCGGGTGCTCGCGCCGAAGGCCACCAGCGCGCCCGAGGTGATCTGGCTCGGCAGCACGGTCTGCCCCAGCAGGCTCACCCCCGGCACCCCGAACCGGTCGAGCATCCGGCGCAGACGCTGCTTGCGGGGGGACATCTCCTCGAGGGGCTGCACCCCGCGGCGCGCGCGCAGCCGGTCGGCCGACAGCACCACCAGCACCATCGACAGGACGTTGCCGACCACCGCGGCCAGCACGGCCACGACGGGGTTCATCCCGGCCACGATGCCGATGACCGACCCGACGTAGCTCTCGACGAACGGGATGGCGGCGGCGAGCATCACCCCCAGCCACCGGAGGAGGGCGGGCAGCCCGGAGGTGAAGTCCTGCAGGTTCTCGATCATGGTGTCCCTGGGATGGCGGTGGGCTAGTACGCTCTGCTAACACCCACGCTAGCACGCTGTGCCAGTACGGCGTACCAATGAGGGAGCACCATGAGCCAGGACCGTCGCGAGCAGATCGTGTCCGCAGCGCGGGAGATCGTCGCCGAGGAGGGTCTCGAGGCGATGAGCGTGCGCAACGTCGCCCGTCGTGCCGGGATCGGCCCGAGCACGCTGCGGCACTACTTTCCCACCCAGAAGGACCTCTACGAGGAGGTCCTGCGCCCGGCCCTCGACCACGTCGTGTCCGACCTGCGCATCGAGGACCGCCAGCTGCCCCCGCGCACCCGCCTCGCCGAGTGCCTCGTGCAGTTCGTCCCGCCGGGTTTCCGGCAGGCCGACACGTTGTCGCTGTGGCTGGCGTCCTACGCCGCCGCGGTGGGGCCGAACGCCAGCGAGCCCGAGAGCAGGACCCTCGAGTCGCTGGCCGCCCTGGGCCGCGAGCGGATCGACACGTGGCTGGGGGTCCTGGAGGAGGAGGGCGCCCTGCTGCTGGGGCGGGAGCGCGCGCTGCGCCTCCTCCTGTCCACGCTGGACGGCATCTGCCTCCAGCTCCTGACGCCCGGGACGGTCTTCCTGCCCGAGCACGTCGAGCCGACGGTCGCGGACGTCGTGTCCCTGCTCGTCCCGGGGTGAGGCGCGCAGGCCCGACCGGATGCGCCCCCTTCTGCGGGCCGGGCCTCAGGCGAGCTGCCAGGTGCCGTCCGGGGCACAGCGGACCACCCGGTCGGGCGCGTCCGAGCGCTCGCGGATCCGGCGCGCGTTGGCCTCGTCCACCCGCTCGACCCAGGCCTCCGCCTGCGCCTGCGTCTTGCCGAACTCGACGTGCCGCGCCACCAGCTGGGTGTGCCGCTGCTCCTCGTCGACCTCGACGCTCCACACCGCGTCCAGCCGGGCCCGCGCCGCCCGCCACCGCTCGTCCGGGTCGAGCAGGTAGTTGCCCTCGGTGACGACGAGGCGCACCGAGGGCAGCACGGCCAGCGCGGCGGCGAGCGGCTGCTCCAGGGTGCGCTCGAAGCCGGGGGCGTAGACGGTGTCGGTGGTGTCCTCGCGCAACCGGGCGAGCAGAGCGGCATACCCCTCGGCGTCGAAGGTCTCCGGGGCGCCCTTGCGGTCGATGAGGCCCAGCCGCTCCAGCTGGGCGTCGGCGAGGTGGAAGCCGTCCATCGGCACGTGCCCGACGTGCTCCTCCCCGTGCCGCTGCGCGAGGGCGGCGATGAGCTCGTCGGCGAAGGTCGACTTGCCCGAGCCGGGCAGCCCCACGATCCCGAGCAGCCCCCGACCCTCCCCGGGGACGAGCGCGTCGGCGAGGTCGAGGAGGTCGGGCGCGAGCGGCATACCCCTCACTCTGGCAGATGCTGCGCCGCCGGACGGGCACCACGACCCTGCTCCCGGCAGGACGCGCCTGGCTCTGGCCGTGGTGCCCGCCGGTCCGCACCGGGTGGGGCTCAGTCGCGGCGCCAGACCGAGACGTGGCTCTCCGACTCCGCGGTGAACGGCGCCCCGGACCAGTCCGACGACCGCGACTCCAACGACATCCCGGCCATCCGGGCCATGAGGTCGAGCTCGCTCGGCCACACGTAGCGGAAGCGGTGCGGGTGGTAGCGGTAGGTTCCGTCCGGCTGTCGCTCGTAGTGGTGCGAGGTGGCCCGCTGGGTCACCGGGTCGTAGGTGTCGAGGCCGACGTGCCCTTCGCTCACGTCGAAGGGCACGGTCGTCTGCCCCGGGGGCAGCCGCCGCAGTGCCGGGACGCCCACCTCGACGACGAACCGGCCGCCGGGACCCAGGTGCCGTGCGGCGTTGGCGAAGCAGGCGACCTGCTCGTCCTGCGTGCAGAGGTTGCCGACGGTGTTGAAGACGAGGTAGACGAGCGCGAAGGCGCCCTCGACCCGGGCGGTCGCCATGTCGCCGACGACCACCGGCAGGGCGGGGCGCTTGCGGTGCAGCTGCTCGACCATCGGCGCGGACAGCTCGATGCCGGTGACGTCCACGCCCCGATCCGCGAGCGGTATGCCGACCCGGCCCGTCCCGATCGCGAGCTCCAGCGCGCGGCCCCCACCGGCCAGGTGGGTCAGGAGGTCGACCGTGGGGTCGAGGACATCGGGGGCGAACATCGCGGCGCTCGCCTCGTCGTACCGGGCGGCCGTCTCGGCGTCCCACCGGTCGCTGGAGGTCATGCCCCCAACCTCGCCCTCCCTCGCCGCCCGAGCAACCGGATTTCGGCGAGGGGCGAGCTCGGCCACCAGCGGGCACACTGGTCGCATGGGCAGCTTCACCGGCATCCCGCACGCCGCGACCGACTTCTACGCGCGGCTCGAGGAGGACAACACCAAGGAGTTCTGGGCCCGGCACAAGGACGACTACGAGGCCCACGTCCGCGGCCCGATGGAGGCGCTGCTGGCCGAGCTGGAGCCGGAGTTCGGCGCGGCCAAGCTCTTCCGGCCGCACCGCGACGTGCGCTTCGGCCCGGACAAGACCCCCTGCAAGACGCACCAGGGCGCCTACGTCGCGGCCGCCGAGTCGACCGGGTGGTACCTCCAGGTCTCGGCCGACGGGCTGATGCTCGGCGGCGGCGCCTACCGGATGGACCCGGCCCGGCTGCGGTCCTACCGCGCCGCCGTGGACTCCCCCGCCACCGGCCAGCAGCTGGAGCAGCTCGTCGGGGAGCTGCGCGCGGGCGGGTGGGAGATCGGCGGCGAGCAGGTCAAGACCGCCCCGCGCGGGTGGGACCGCGAGCACGAGCGGATCGAGCTGCTCCGGCACAAGGCGCTCACGTGTATGACGTGGGTCGAGGACGGCGACGTCGTCACCACCCCGCGGCTCGTCGAGGAGGTACGGGCCCGCTGGGGGGTGGTCCGGCCCCTCGTGGAGTGGCTCGCCGCGACCGACACCGGCCCGGCGGGCGGACAGGGTGCCGACGGCAGCACCACCTTCGACCCGGGGCGGGACGTCGCCGGGGGCCCGCCGTGATGATCCGCCCGGCCGAGCTCGCGGCCATCCGGGCGGGGGAGGTCGACCTCGCGTTCCGCCGCTGGGACCGCCCGCGGGTCAGGGTCGGCACCCGGATGCGCACCGCCGTCGGGCTGGTCGAGGTCACCTCGGTCGAGCCGGTCACCCTGTCCGCGCTGCGGGCGGAGGACGCCCGCCGGGCCGGCGCCGCCAGCCTGACCGCGCTCAGGGAGGGCCTCGCCGCGCGGCCGGGAGGCACGGCATACCGCGTCGGGCTGAGGTATGCCGGGCCCGACCCGCGCGCGCAGCTGCGGGAGCAGGTCCCCGACGCGGGGGAGGTCGAGCGTCTGCGCGCGTGGCTGGACCGGCTGGACGCCGCCTCCTCGCACGGCCCGTGGACCCGCGCCACCCTCGAGCTCATCGACGCCCACCCGGAGGTGCGGGCGCCCGAGCTGGCCGCCCGGCTGGGGCGGGAGACGCCGTCGTGGAAGGCCGACGTCCGCAAGCTCAAGGAGAAGGGCCTGACCGAGTCGCTGGCGATCGGCTACCGTCTCTCGCCGCGTGGCGAGGCGGTGCTCGACCACGGCGGCCCGCCGCGTGAGCGCGCCCCGCGGCCGGCGGGCACCCCGCTGCCCCGGGAGATCGGCGCCCCGGCCACCCGGGCGCTGCGGGAGGCCGGCCTCACCACCCTCGAGGCGGTCGCCGGGCTCACCGAGGACGAGCTGCGCGCCCTGCACGGCGTCGGCCCCGTCGCCGTCGAGCGGCTCCGCGCGGCGCTCGCCGAGCGCGGGCAGGGTTTCCGCGGCTGACACTGCTCCGGCGTGGGTGGGCGGCACGGGCTCGGCCGGCACCCGCCCGGCCAGCACCCGCCCGGCCGGCCATCTCCGGCACAGCCTCCACTGCCGTCGCCACGTGCGTCACTCTGGCCCCACGCGCACCACGCTGCGGGCATCTGCGCAGCTGCGGGGGATGTCACCCTGTCTGGCGGACATGTCCCCGCACCGTGTGGCCTGTGTGGCTTCAGGGGTTCCCGGGAGGAGCGCCGACCCTCCGTGCCGGACGGCGAGCTACCCCCGGCGGTGCTGGGGCCAGCGGCCGGGGTCGTCCTCGAGGGCCGCCCGGTCCCACCCGCCGAGCTCGGCGGCGGCGGCATACGTGTCGTGGAGGAACCGGCCGAGCGCCGCGTCCGGGTCGTCCGCGTCGGCGACCACCTCGTAGGGCAGGAGGTACTGACCGTTCGCCTCGCTCCAGAAGGCGCCCTCCGGACCGACGCGGGCCGCCTCGAACCCCTCCGGCTGCGGGTAGGCGTAGGCGTAGAACGCGCCCTCCTCGCCGCCGCCCGGCCAGAAGCCGCAGCTGGCCAGCTCGCGGGAGTACCCCTCGACCATGACCCAGTCGCCGCAGTTCGGCGCCCCACCGGGGTGCTCGGGGGCGGGGCGACCCGAGAAGCGCGTGCAGGCCAGGTCCATCGCGCCCCAGAAGAAGTGCACCGGGCTCACCTTGCCGACGAAGTGCGACCGGAACTCCCCCAGCACGCGGTCGGCCTGGACCAGCTGCTGCCAGAACAGGTGGACCGCCTGCGCGTCGTAGGCCGCGTGCTCGTGGTCCTCGGCGAACGGGATCGCGGGGTCCACCTCGTTCGGCGTCGCCTGGATGCGCGGCTCGAGCCCGAGCCGGCCCAGCGCCGCCAGGGTCTGCGCGTGGAAGTCCGCGACGGTCATCGGCCGCAGGTCGAAGGCCTCCTCGGCGCCGGTGCTCAGCCGCATCCGCAGCCGGTGGTCGACCAGGTCGAGCTCGAGGTCGAGCGCCCCCGCCGGCGTGTGGACCGTGCCGGTGGTGAGACCGCGCGGGCTGACGTAGAGCGTGACCTGCCACCAGTGGTTGACCAGGGGCGCGTAGGCCATCCGCACCTTGCCGACGACCTGGGTCCACAGGTGGAAGGTGTCCCGGGTGTCGGTCCAGTCGGCCACCTTGAGGCGCGGCCAGGGCTGTCGGCTCATGAGCGTTCCCTTCGCTGGGTGCTGCTCACGCTAGAGCGACCGACCGCCCGCCACAAGGACCCGCCGACGGCCTCAGCAGTCGACGGTGCCCGAACGGTGCTTGGACGCGGTGAAGGTGCAGGTGTCCTGGATCGACCCGCGGCTGTTGCGCAGCGTGGCCTTGTCACCGGGCGTGTTGTTCCAGACGTAGTTGCCCTGGCCCCAGTAGAGGTCGGTCGAGGAGTTCGTGCCCTTGCCGGTGTGCAGGACGATGGTCTTCCCCGCCTTCAGACTGACCCCCCGCGGGACGGTGTAGGTGTGGTTCTGCTGGTCCCGCACCGTCCAGCCGGTCAGGGTGACCGAGGTGCGGCCGGTGTTCTTGATGGCGATCTTCTCGCGGTTGATCTTGGCGTTGGTCCGCTCGTCCTTCCCGGAGGGGTCCGCGACGAAGGTGGTGAAGCGCACCGCCGACGCCGCATCCGCGCCGGGCACCGGGCCGGCGCCGAGGGCCAGGGTGACGCCGAGCGCCATCGCGCTGACGAGGGCGGGGAACGGGCGGGCAGGCAGAGCGGGCACGAGAGCCTCCTGGGACAGCGGTGGGGTGACACCGGGGTCCCGGGCAGCGACAAGTTACCAGACGGTATGGAGGTGGACCTCACCCCTCGGGGTGGGTCACCAGCCCCACGCTGCGGACCGGCTCACGGGCCCGGGTCGCGGCGGCGACCGCAGGCTCCTAGGGTCCCTCGCATGAGCCAGCACGGGACGAATGACTCCAGCAGCAGCAGCAGCAGCAGCAGCGACGACCTGGTCCTGCACCTCGGGCACGAGGAGCTCGTGGTGCGCCAACGGTTCGAGACCCTGAGCATCGCCAACGACGTGCTCATCGGGCTGTGGTTCCTCGTCGGCAGCGTGCTGTTCTTCAGCGAGTCGACGGCGACCGCGGGCACCTGGCTGTTCGTCATCGGCTCGGCCCAGATGCTCATCCGCCCGGTCATCCGGCTGGCCCGCCGGCTGCGCCTCCAGCGCTACCGGCCCGCCGGCGAGGGCTCGGAGCACGCCTTCGACTTCTGAGGTCTGCCGTCGACGCCTGAGGTGCGCCGGTCGGCGCGGCTCAGGCGCCCCGGCCCTCGGCGGCCTCCCACGCCTCCAGCACACGACCCGGGGTGAACGGTAGCTCCCGCAGCCGCACCCCCGTCGCGTCGAAGACCGCGTTGCCGATGGCGGCCGGCACCCCGACGATGCCGACCTCACCGATGCCCTTGGCCCCGGTGGCGCCCATCCAGGGGTCGGGCTCACCGACCCAGCCCACCTCGAGGTCGACGACGTCGGCGTGCGCCGCGACGTGGTAGCCGGCGAGGTCGCCGTTGACGACGTGGCCGAAGCGGGGGTCGCGGTAGGACTCCTCGAAGAGCGCGCCGGAGATCCCCATGGTCATGCCGCCGATGAACTGGCTGCGGGCGGTCCGGGGGTTCATGATCCGACCGCCGTCGAAGTGGCCGTACATCCGGCGCACCCGCACCTTCCCGGACACCTCGCTCACGGCGACCTCGGCGAAGTGCGCGCCGAAGGCCATCCGGGTCACGCCGCGTACGCCCTGCGGCATCCGGGTCCGCGCCCGGGCGGTCGCCCCCTCCTCGGGGTGCTCGCCGTGCTCGGTGCGGAAGGCGTGCGCCGCCTCGACGACGGCCGAGCCCCACCCGAAGGTGCCGGTGCTGCCGCCGGCGATGATCGCCGCCGGGGCGTCGGTCGTGCCGATCCGCGCGTCCACCGCGTCCTCCGGCACCCCCAGCGCCTGCGCGGCGATCTGGGCCAGCACCGTGCGGGCGCCGGTGCCGATGTCGCTGGCCTGCATGCTCACGACGTAGCGCTCGTCGGCGAAGGTGACCCGCGCCAGGCTGGGCCCCATCGACATCTGCGGGAAGCTCGCGGCCGCCACGCCCTGACCGATCCACCACTCGCCCTCGCGGCGACGGCGCCGCTGCTGCTCGAAGCCGAAGATCCGGGCGCCCTCGGTGAGGCAGGTGGTGACGTGCCGGCTGCTCCACGGCCGCCCGGACTCCGGGTCGGCGCCCGGTTCGTTGCGCAGCCGCAGCTCGACCGGGTCGACCCCGGTCGCGTGCGCCAGCTCGTCCATCGCGGTCTCCAGCGCGAACATCCCGGTGTACTCCCCCGGCGCCCGCATGAAGGTCCCGGGAGCGATGTCCAGGTCCTGGGTGCGGTATGCCGTCCGCCGGGTCGACGAGGCGTACATCGACAGCGTCGGCCCGGCCGTCGGGTCCATCCACGGGATCACCCGGGAGACGGGGGCGTAGACCTGGTGGTCGATCGCGGTGAGCCGGCCGTCGGCGTCGGCGGCGAGCGCCACCCGCTGCGTCGTCGGCGGGCGGTAGCCGGTGCCGGCGGACATCTGCGGCCGGGTCAGTGCCACCTTCACCGGGTGGCCCGGCAGCAGCTTGGCGGCCATGACGGTGGCCATGGTGTGCGGGTGCGGGACGCCCTTCGTGCCGAAGGAGCCCCCGATGTAGGGCGAGACCACCTCGACCTGGGTGGGGAGCAGCCCGAACGCCCCGGCGATGACCCCTTGCGGGGCGATGACGCCCTGGTTGGTGTCCCAGAGGGTGAGCCGCGTGGTGCGCGGGCCGGACAGCCGGCCGGCGCCGTGGTGCCAGAGCGCGGTGACCGCGTGCGGCTCGATGGGGTGGTGGTGGTTCGTGGGGGTGGTGTAGGTCCCCTCGACGCGGTGGGTGGCCCCGGCGAGGGCGCCGTCGACGTCGCCGTCGCGGTAGCGGCCGGGGTAGATCGCCATCACCCGACGCAGCTCACGCACGTCCTCCCCCTCGGGGTCGGGCCGGGTCGCGGCCTGCTCGGGGGCGTAGTCGACACGCAGCAGGGACGCGGCATACCGGGCCTGCTCGGCGCTGTCGGCGACGACGGCCGCGACGATCTCGCCGCGGTACCGGACCCGTGACCGCCGCAGCACCGTCAGGGTGGGCAGGGTCGGGGCGATGCGCGGGGCGTTCTCGTGGGTGAGGACGAGCCGCACGCCGGGCACCGCCCGCGCCGCCTCGTCGTCGATCCGCGTGATGCGGCCCAGGGCGACCGTCGCCAGGACGGGTGCGAGGTGCAGCGCCCCCTCCTGCACGTGCTCATCGGCGTAGGGCGCCAGGCCGGCCACCTTGAGGGGGGCGTCCACCCGGGTGCGGTCGCGGGCGCCCTCCATCGCCGCCTCGCTCATGCGCGCGACCCGCTCGGGGCGTGCTCGGCGAGCTCCCGCAGCACGGCGGGGACGACCCGCCGCAGCTGGATCACCTTGTAGCGGTTGTCCTCTCCCGGCCGGGCCTGCTCGAGCTCGGCCTCGACCGCCGCGGCATACGCCTCGTCGGTCGCCGGACCGCCCCGCAGCGCGTCCTCGGCGCGGTGCGCCCGCCACGGCTTGTGGGCGACGCCGCCGAGCCCGATCCGCACGTCGTCGACCCGCCCCTCGCGGACGTCGAGGGCGGCGGCGACGGAGACGGTGGCGAAGGCGTAGGACTCTCGCTCACGCAGCTTGCGGTAGCGCGAGTGCCGCGCGAAGCCGGGTCCGTGGATCTCGAGCGCGGTGATGAGCTCGCCCCGCTCCAGCGTGGTGTCGACCTCCGGACGGTCGCCGGGGAGGCGGTGCAGGTCGGCGAAGTCGAGGCGCCGCTCGCCCAGCGGTCCCTCGGTGACGACGGTGACGTCGAGCGCGGCCAGCGCGACGCACAGGTCGGAGGGGTGCACCGCGACGCACGAGGGCGAGGCCCCGATGAGCGCGTTGTAGGTGCCGAACCCCTCGATCGCCGAGCAGCCGGAGCCGGGCTCGCGCTTGTTGCAGGGGGTCGAGGCGTCCTGGAAGTAGACGCAGCGGGTGCGTTGCAGCAGGTTGCCGCCCATGGTCGCCATGCTGCGCAGCTGGCCCGAGGCGCCGGCCAGCATCGCAGCGCTGACCAGCGGGAACGCGGCGCGCACGAGCGGATGCGCTGCGACGTCGGAGTTGCGCGCCAGCGCACCGACCCGCACGCCCCCGCCGTCGAGCTCACTCACCTCGGTGAGGTCGAGGTGGCTGACGTCGATGAGCCGGTCGGTCTCCCGGATGCCCAGGCGCAGGTGGTCGATGAGGTTGGTGCCGCCCGCGAGGTATGCCGCCCGCTCCCCCTCGCCGGAGGCCGCCACGCTGCGGCGCAGGGCGTCGGCGACGCTCGTCGCCCGCTCGTAGGTGAACGGCTTCACGACGACTCCTCGCCGGTGCGCGCGGGCCCGTCGGCGGCGTCCTGCGCCTCCCGCGCCCGGCGGGCCGCGGTGTCCCGGATGGCCGCGACGATGTTGACGTAGGCACCGCAGCGGCACAGGTTGCCGCTCATCCGTTCACGGATCTCCTCGTCGGTGAGCTCGAGGACGGCGTCGGGATCGGCGAGCGCGTCCGGGTCGGTGACGTGGCTCGGCATACCCGCGGCCGCCTCGGCGAGCATCGCCTGGGCCGAGCACACCTGCCCCGGCGTGCAGTAGCCGCACTGCAGCGCGTCCCGGTCGACGAAGGCCTGCTGGAGGTCGCTGAGGTCCCCCGGGCGTCCGAGCCCCTCGGCCGTCACGACCTCGGCACCGTCCAGCGACGCGGTGAGCGAGAGGCACGAGACCACCCGGCGGCCGTCGACGAGCACCGTGCAGGCGCCGCACTGGCCGTGGTCGCAGCCCTTCTTCACCGAGGTGACCCCCAGGTGCTCGCGCAGGGCGTCGAGCAGGGTGACCCGCACGTCGTGGGTGAGCTCCTGCGGAGCACCGTTGACGACGAACTTGGTCGAGAGGTGGGTGTCGCCCGCGGTCTGGTGCATCACCTCATTCTGCCGCTCGGCCCTGCCGTTCGCGCGTCGAGCCCGTCAACGTCCCGACCAGGTACGCGCCCGCCAGCCGGTGCCAGGTGCGGGCGTGCCGGACCAGCCCGTGGGTGTCCGCCAGGTCCGTGCGCACGCTCACGTCCGCACCCAGGGCGCGCAACCGGTCGGCGGCCGCCAGGGTGCCCTCGGGCGAGGTCACCTCGTCGCGGGCGCCGTGCAGCAGGAGCACCCGACCGCTACGGGGCGGGCGCAGCAGCGGCAGGTCGGCCCGGTCCACCCAGGCGGCGGCGGTGACGACGGTGTCGACCTCGCCTCCGAGACGCAGCGCGGCCCGCCCGCCCATCGAGTAGCCGAGCAGTCCGGTCGGCACCTCGGGGTCCTCGGCGCGCAGCTGCTCCAGCGCCCACCGGGCGTCCCGCAGCGGCGCGCCGTCGTTCCAGCCGCGTGCGGCATACCGCAGGAGACGGACGTCGACCCGGTGCCGCGCGCCCGCCCGGGCGACCGCGGAGGCCAGGACCCGGCTGCGCAGGACCGACAGCTGGCGCCAGCTGGTGGGCTCGGTGCCGTGCTGCTGACCGCCGTGCAGGACGAGCACCCGGGCGACCGGGTCGGCGTGCCGGCGGACGTCGAGGAGGCGGGCCGTCACAGGACGTAGGCGTACATGAGGACGAAGTGCAGACCCGCGGCGGCCATGACCAGCAGGTGCCAGATCTCGTGGAAGCCGAAGACCCCCGGCACCGGGTTGGGCCGCTCGATGATGAAGATGACGAAGCCGACGCTGTAGAGCACGCCGCCGACGGCCATGAGCAGGAGGGCGCCCAGGGGGAGGGTGAGCCCCGTGAGGACCAGCACGACCGGCATCCAGCCGAGCACGATGTAGAGGGTGTTGGTCACCCACTTGGGCAGGTCCGTCCACACCGAGCGCGCCGCGATGCCGAGCGCGGCGATGCCCCAGACGGTGCCGAGCACCGCCCAGCCCGCGACCGTGCGCTCGAGGACGAGGACGATCGGCGTCACCGTCCCGGCGATGAGGCCGAAGACCGAGGTGTAGTCCAGGGTCCGCAGCAGGTCGTTGACACGCGGGCCGCGGTCGAGGCCGTGGTGGGCCGTGCTGGCGACGAAGAGGGTGACGAGCGAGGCGCAGTAGATCGACAGACCGACGATGCGCCACGGGTCTCCCGTGGCGCCCGCCTGGGCGATGAGCAGTGCCGAGCCGAGGAGGGCGAAGCAGGAGCCGGCGAGGTGGGAGATCGTGTTGATCCGCTCGTCGGTGACGTGGACGCTGCCGTCGCGGCTGCGGTGGACGGGGTCCATCACTCACCTCCCAGGGGTAGGACATGGGTCTCCAGCGTAGTCGGGCACCGATGAGTCCCGGACGGCCCGAGAGTCCCACCCCCGTGACCACCAGCGCCTCCGATGCGCAGGGACGAGGAGAGGGAGCAGACCATGACGACCAGCCTGTCCAGCAGCAGCCGCAAGGCCCACCAGCCGGAGGCGGCGCCGCCGGTGGTGGGCCGCGACGCGTTCGACGCCGCCCTGGCCGACCAGGTGGCCCGGGAGAAGGAGGTCACCCGGCTCAATGACCAGGTCTCGGCCGCCCGGCGGCGCCTGCCCATGGTGGAGGTGGAGGACTACACCTTCGACGGACCGGACGGGCCGGTGCGGCTCACCCAGCTGTTCGGCGGGCACTACCTGCTCCTCGTGCAGAACGTCATGTTCGGGCCCGACTGGGAGGAGGGCTGCCCGAGCTGCACGTGGGCGGTCGACACCCTCCCGGCGCGGATGGAGCGGCTGGACGAGGAGGGCATCGCCTTCGTGATGATCTCGCAGGGGCCGGTCGAGAAGCTGCAGCGGTGGCGGGCCGAGCGGGGCTGGTCGCACACCTGGGTGTCCTCGGGCGGCACGACCTACCACGACGACTGGGGGTGGACGCGTCGGGACGAGGACGGTACGCCCTTCCAACTCCCCGGCTACTCCTACTACCTGCTGCGCGACGGGGTGCCCTACCTCACCTACGCGACCACCGCCCGCGGCACGGAGGCCACCCTGCCGGTCGCGCACATCATGGACCGCACGGCATACGGACGCCAGCAGGACTGGGAGGACAGCCCGCAGGGCTGGCCGCAGTACCCGACCTACGGCTGAAGGCGGCTCGGGGCGGGCCAGGCCGCTGCGGGCCGGGGTGGCCAGAGGCGACCGCCGCGGGCCGGGCAACCGTTGCCCAGACCCACGCCTCGCTCTCGTCACCGTCGCCACATGGTGCGGGGACGTGCACAGACGCACGGGATATACCTGCTGCATCGGTGCACATCCCCGCATCCCGGTGCCACTGTGGTTGTTGTGACTGACGGTATGTCGATCCTCCAGTTCAGGGGCCTCTCACCCAGGGCCAGGCGGCGCGGCGGCCTGGTAGGGGGCGGGAGCTGCGGACGTCAATCTGGGCGGCACGGCGGTCAGGCGCAGGCTCCGGCAGCCGCGGACCTCAGCCGCGGCGTGCAGCGGAGCGGGCGAAGGCGGCCGTGAGCTTGCGTTCGACGACCCGCGGGTCACCGAGGTCCGCCCACGTCAGCCGCACGACCTCGTAGCCCAGCTCCCGCAGACGGTCCTCGCGGAGCTTCTCCTGCCGCAGGGCAGCAGGATCGTCGTACTTCAGCATCCCGTCGAACTCCACGACCACCCTCCGGTCGCGGTAGAGGAAGTCGACCCGCGCCACGAAGGCCCCCTCACCGTCCACGATCTGAGCCTGCTGCTCGGGAAGCGGCAGGCCCAGGGTGAGCAGCACCCATCTGGTGCGGGACTCCCCCGCGGACTCGCTCAGCGCCGAGGCGAGCTCAGCGGTGCGGGCGGCACGGAGCTGCCCGCGACTACCGCCGAGGACCGGGAGCGCACCGTCCAGCTCCGCGCGTGTCGCCCGACCCTCCCGCAGCGCCGCGTCCGCGCTCACCAGCCCTGCTTCCACCCCGAACAGGGCTGCCACCTGCAGGACCGCCAGGGCGACCTGCACCGAGGGCCCGCACGCCGTGCGCACGACGAACGCCTCGGGCACGCGGCGGTGCACCACGACGACGGCGTCGTGGAAGGACCTGCCGCCGTCGGTGCGGCACAGGTGCGCCCGGTCGTCGACCCCGTGCACGGCCAGCCCCCGCGCTGCCAGCGCGCTGTGGTGGCTCCGGGCCACCGGGGCCCCCGGCCCGAACGCCCGGAGCACCGCCCGGGCGCGCATCTCGTGCCGGTCCCAGGGTGCGGCCGCACGCCATACCGGCCCCTCGACGAAGGTGCCACGGCGCAGACGCACCAGGACGCCCGACCTCACCAGCGCCTGCGTCTCCCGCGGCCCCACGCCCAACGCCGTCAGGTCCGCCGTGGCCGCGACATGGCCGAGGCTGCCCAGCAACGTCATCACGTCCCCCTCCATCGCCCCAGGATGCCCGGATCGGAGGTGGGCCGGCCGCCGTCGTCCACAGGCGGAGACGTGACAGGCCGCGGCCCGACCTCGCGCGCACCACGCGTCGCGTCGGCACCAGACTGCGCCGTTCTTGCCCCCACGCAGGGAAATCACCCCGGCCTCTGTACATATCCCCGCACGCTGATGCTCGTGGTGCCAAGGGGAGGTGTGGGGCCCTGGCCGTGCGCCACCCCGACGCGCAGTCTCATGCTCGTGGCGCGGGGGGACCCCTGGGGCTCATGCTCGTGGCGTGGACCCCTGGGGCCCGACCGGACGCGCGTCTCGTGAGCTGGCAGCCCGCCGCTCAGCCCGGCACGACCCGGCGGCCCTCCCAGGTGCCGTGCTCGGACAGCGGCCGGAAGCGCAGCGTCGTGAACTCGTGGTGGAAGTCGCGCCGCTCCCGCTCCACCATGGCGCGGGCGTGCCGGGCACCGACCTCCCCGCCGTGCGGGCCGTCCGTTGACGCGTCACGACCGTGGACCATGCCGGTCATCTCGCGGGCGCTGCGCCATACCGAGAAGGTGGAGACGGTGCGCGGCGGGCGGTATGCCGCCAGCGCCAGCGTCACCGCGGGGTGGTCGCGGACCTGGCGCTCCACGGGCCGGCCCCAGTGGACGAATCGCGGCACCTCGGGGATCCGCATCCTGGCCACCGTCACGGCCACCACCGGCTCGGCGGGGTCGGACCGACCCGCAACCTCCGGCAGGTCGCCGAGCCGCGCGACCCTGCCCCACCGGCGGAGGAACTCCATCCTGACGTGCCAGCCGTCCGCGAGGGTGCGCCCCAGCCGGTCGGCCGCGAGGAACCGCTCCAGCGCCGTCTCGTCCTCCCAGCGCGCGAACACCGCCAGCCGGCGCACCTGCAGCCGCTGCGGCGAGACCACCGGGGCGCCCAGGGTCATCGTCGCCATCACCTCGGCGTGCCGCAGGCCAGGCACGTCCCGTGGGGGCCGCGCGACCGCCCGGGTGCCGACCGCGGCCGGCACCCGCACGAGGTGGAAGGAGTGCATGCCGGCGAACCTACGCGAGCCGCATCGACGGCGCGGCGCGAGCCGGCCCCGCACGAGATGGCCTCGGCCCATCCCACCCCTGCCCCTGGTCGCGACGCGCCGACGGGGCCATGATGGCGACATGGACCCCGCGCTGCGCGACATCCTCACCGCCGGCTCGAACGGCGCCCTCACCACGATCAAGCGCGACGGCCAGCCGCAGCTCTCGCTCGTGACCTACGTCATCGACCCGGACGCCTCGCTGGTCCGGGTCTCCACCACCGACGGTCGGGCCAAGGTCGCCAACCTGCGTCGCGACCCGCGCTCCAGCCTGTTCGTGACCAGCACCAGCGGCTGGTCGTATGCCGTGGCGCAGGGCACGGTGGAGCTGTCGCCGACCGCCGCTAACGAGCAGGACCCGACGGTGGCGGACCTCGTCCAGCTCTACCGCGACGCGCAGGGCGAGCACCCTGACTGGGACGAGTACCGCCGGGCGATGGTGGCCGACCGGCGTCTCGTCCTCCGGTTGCGGGTGGAGCACGTCTACGGCGTGGCCCAGGGGTAGGGCTGACCCGGTAGGCCGCGGCCCCGGGTCCACCGCGACGGGTCGGGACCGTGTCGTGCCGCCCGGAGCTGCTGCAGCTCGGCGCCGCGGGGTCAGAGCCGCTGCAGGTCGGCCACGAGCCGGAAGGCCGGCGGCCCCATCTCCACCTGGGTGAGGACGACGGCATACCGGCCGGTCGCGGGGTCGACCCAGAAGTCCGTGCCGAGGCCGCCCGACCAGCCGAACCTCCCGGCGTGCTCCCCGCCGACCTCGACTCCGACGCCGTAGCCCCAGCCTGAGGTCTCCCAGAAGCCGGAGAAGAACCCGGCCGGGTCCTTCGCGGTGGCGGGGACCTGGTCGGTGCGCATCGCGAGGAGGAGCTCGGCGTCCACGACCTGCTCCCCCTCGTGCACCCCGCCGGCCGCCAGCATCCGGGCGAAGGCGGCGTAGTCGGCGACCGTCGAGACGAGCTCGTCGTGGCTGCGGGTGGAGGTGTCGTCGGCGACGTCGTGGCCCGCCCCGGCGGGCTCGATCTCCACGAGCCCGTCCTCCATCAGCCGGTATGCCGCGGGGAGACGGTGTGCGCGGGCGGGCGGCACGGCATACCCCGTGTCGGTCATGCCGAGGGGGAGCAGCAGGTCGTCACGCAGGTGGTCGTCCAGCGGCCGCTGGACGACCCTGGACAGCAGGATGCCGAGGACGCCGAAGGAGTGGTGGTAGCGCCATGTCTGGCCGGGTTGCGCGACCAGGGGCAGGCTCGCCAGCGCGGCGAGCCAGTCGTCGGCCGCGAGCGTCACCGGCTCGGGGCCGGCCTCGACCCCGGCCGTGGCCATCGCCCGGGCCAGCGGCGAGTCGTCCAGGACCATGCCGTAGCCGCTCGTGCAGGTCAGCAGGTGCCGCACGGTGATCGGCCGCTCGACGGGCACGGTGTCGTCGACCTCGGCCCCCGGCGAGCGGAGGACCCGGCGGTCGGCGAGCTCGGGCAGCCAGTGCGCCACCGGGTCGTCGAGGCCCAGCCGGCCGCGCGCCACCAGCCGCAGCGTCGCGACCGCGACGACCGGTTTGGTCATCGACTGGATGCGCACCACCGCGTCGGGCTCGAGGTCCCCCGCCGCGGCCACCTCCAGGGCGCCGGAGGCGTCACCCAGGGCGGCGACCACGCCCGGCGCGGTGCCTTCCCGGACGTGCCGCTCGGCCAGGTCGGTCAGGTCGCTCACGCATCCTCCTCGTCGATGGGCCTGGTCGTGGGACCACCCCGACCGTCGGTTCTCATCGGCAGCAGCACCGGCGCGGGCACCGGAAGCGGGCGCATGCGAGGCGCGCGCAGGGCCCGAGGGTGAGTTACACGGGTGTAGTTCTCCACACCCTGTGCACACCGTGTGGACAACCCACGCACCACGCGTCCTGTGCGGCCTGGCGACCCGTCCTGTGCGGCCTGGCCACGCGTCCTGTGCGGCCTGGCCACGCGCCCTGTGCGGCCCGACCACGCGTCCTGTGCGGCCTGGCGACCCGTCCTGCGCGGGCCGGCCTCAGCCCACCCGGACGGCGCTGCGGCGCAGGGCGCGGTCGGCGACGCGGTAGCCGTCGCGGGCGACGGCGCGCCACACCTGCACCCCCAGAGCAGGGTCGTCCTCACCGATGCGCGCGAGGTCGTCGGCGGACAGGACGAGCAGCTCGAGCTCCTCGACCGCCCGGATGGTGGTCCGCTGCTCGTCGTCGGTCCCGAGGGCCAGCTCCCCGAAGGACGTGCCGGGCCCCATCGACACCAGGGTGACCGGCTCTCCGTCCGGCCCCGGGCCCTGCGCCTCCGCCAGGCCGCGCACGATGAGGTGCACCCCGGCGAACGGCCCGCCGGCCTGGAGCACGACCTCGCCGGCCGGCACCACCCGGTGGGTCATCGCGGAGCGGACCGCGTGTGCGGCCGGCTCCTCCAGGTCACGCATGAGCGGGTGGTCCTCGACCGGGTCGGGCTCCGGGCGCGGGCCGCAGTGCGCGCGGATGAGGGCGCGCTCGCACCACTCGATGGCCGACGGCAGGTCGGTGAACCGTGGCGAGGCGCTGTCGGTGCCGGCGTCCGGGTCGGGGACCACCCCGCCCGGGTCGACGACGACGCCCTCGGACCCGTCGGCACGCAACCGGTCGCGCAGGGCCAGCAGGGTCAGCCGGCTCACCTCGGCGACCTCGTTGACGTGCGAGAAGTCGAGGACGGCCAGCTCCGGCTCGTCCCGGACGACGGACCGGACGATCGCCTCGGCACCGGCGAAGAGCAGGTCGCCGTGCAGCTCGTAGACCCAGGCCCGGTCCGCCACGCGGTCCAGCACCTCCTCGTCGGCACCCTGCCGACGCGTCGTCGACCGGGCGGTCGCCAGGGAGTAGCTGCTGCGCACCGCGTTGCGCGAGCCCCGGCTCACGTGCATGAGGTGCATCTCCATGTCGCGCGACATCCGCTCGAAGATGGTCACGCCCCGGGCGCTGTTGCCGTGCGCGTCCAGCCGGGGCGAGAAGACCGCCACGCCCACCTGGCCCGGCAGGACGCCGATGATGCCGCCGCTCACCCCGCTCTTGGCCGGCATCCCGACCGCGCTCACCCAGTCCCCTGCTGCGTCGTACATGCCGCAGGTCGTCATCACCGCCAGCAGGTGCTCGACCAGGGCGGGCTCCAGCACCTCGCGCCCGGTGCGCGGCTGGCGGCCCCCGTTGGCCAGGGTGGCCGCCATCATCGCCAGGTCGCGGGTGTCGACGGCGATCGAGCACTGACGGACGTACTGCTCCAGCACCGGCTCGGGATCGCCCTCGAGGATGCCGAACTCGCGCAGCATGTGCGCGATGGCCCGGTTGCGGTGGGCGCTCGCGAGCTCGGAGGAGAAGACCGCCTCGTCGACGTCGAGGTCGCGCCCGGCGAAGGCGCCGAACCACTCCAGCGCCCGGGCGAAGCGCTCCTCGCCGTCGCTGCCGGCCACGAGCGAGGCGGCGGTGATGGCGCCCGCGTTGATCATGGGGTTGCGCGGGCGGCCCGTGCCCGGGGCGAGGCTGATCTCGTTGAACGCGTCGCCGGACGGCTCGACGTCGACCTTGCGGGCGACGGCGTCCAGCCCCTGGTCGTGCAGCCCGAGGGCGTAGGTGAACGGCTTGGAGATCGACTGGATGGTGAAGCGGTGCCCCGCCTGCCCCACCTCGTAGACCTGCCCGTCGACGGTCGCCAGGCACAGCGCGAAGGTGTCCGGGTCGGCCGCCGCCAGCTCGGGGATGTAGGAGGCCACCTCGCCGCCGGCGTCCCCGCACCGCTCGACGATCTGCTCCAGGTAGTCCTGCACCGGGTTGCGCACGGGCCCCTCCTCGTCGTCAGGCCGTGTCCCGGAGCCTATCGTCGCCGCCACCCGCTGGCCGGGGTGGCAGGATCGGCCTCATGGACAGGCACGAGGACGCCGGGGCGGTCACGGCGGTCCGGCGGTATTCCGTGCGCTTCGACGCGCACGTGCTCGGCGGCCCGGGCGTGGGGTCCGGGCTCGGGGCGTGGCTGCTGCTGGCGCTGGTCGCCGCCCAGGCGGGACCGGCGGACCGGGCCGCGCTGGAGGAGCAGGTCGGGCTGCCGGCCGAGGCGGCCAGGGCTGCCGTGGCCGAGCTGCTCGCGGACCCGCACCCGGCGGTGGCCGCAGCCGTGGCGCGGTGGGCCGACGCGGCGGACCTGACCGAGGAGTTCGCCGCCTGGGCGGTGCCGGACGCCGTCGAGGACGGGCCCCTCCCGGACCAGGCCGGGGCCGACCGGTGGGCCGACGAGCGCACGGGCGGCCTCCTCGACGCCTTCCCGCTCGAGATCACCGAGGAGACCCGCCTCGTGCTCGCGTCGGCGCTGGCGACCCGGATCTCCTGGCGCACCCCGCTGGCGGAGCTCGACGACGGCGGCCTCGGCACCGACGCGGGCACGGCCCGCCACCTCGTGATGGAGACCGAGGCGGGCCCGGTCGGGGTGGTGGCGCCGACCTCCACCTCCGGGCTGGCCGTGGTGAGCGTCGTCGCGGACCCCACGGTGGCGCCCGAGCGGGTGCTCGCGGCGGCCCACGAGGTGGCGGCCGCCCTCGCCTCGCCGCGCCTGCCGCAGGCGGTCACGGTGACCGAGGACGGGCACGCCTGGACGGTGAGCGAGCACCGCGAGGTGCGGGCCGCGTCCCAGGAGGTGGTCGAGGAGTGGAGCGGCTGGCTGCCGCCCTGGCGGCTGACCTCGCAGCACGACCTGGCCGACGCACCGGGCTTCGGCACCGCGCTGGCCTCCCTCGCCCGCTACGTCCGGCCGGCGGAGCGACCGGCGGTCACCGAGGCGCGGCAGGCCGCCGTCGCGGCCTACTCCGCCACCGGGTTCGAGGCGGCGGCGGTGACCGGGATGGGGATCCGGGCGACCAGCCTGCAGCCGGAGCAGGAGGTCCTGGTCCGCCGGATCCACCTCCGCCTCGACCGCCCGCACGCGGTCGTCGCGGTCGCCCTGGACACCGGGGCGGGCGGCGCGGCCTGGCAGGGCCTGCCGGTCTTCACCGCCTGGGTGGACCCGGCCGCCGGCTGACCCGCGGGCGGCGCCTACATGCTGCCGAGGTGCCCCGCGAGCTGCTGGTGCCGCGCCCGGCTGGCGTCGTTGAGGCCGTGGATGTCGACCGTGGTGCCGTGCGCGGCATACCGACGCTCGATCGCGTCGAGGGCGGCGACCGTCGAGGCGTCCCAGATGTGCGAGTCGCTCATGTCGATGACGACCGTCCGCGGGTCGCCCGCGTAGTCGAACTGGTGGACCAGGTCGTTGCTCGAGGCGAAGAACAGCTCGCCGACCACGCGGTAGCGCGCGACCCCGGGGTCGCCGCTGTCGACGCGCACCACCTGGGTGAAGTGCGCCACCCGGCGGGCGAAGACGACCATGGCGGTGAGCACCCCGACGACCACGCCGATGGCCAGGTTGTGCGTGGCGATCGTCGTGACGACCGTGGCGAGCATGACGAGGTTCTCGCTCTTGGGCATCCGCCGCAGGGTCCCGGGGGCGATCGAGTGCCAGTCGAAGGTCGCGACCGAGACCATGATCATCACCGCGACCAGGGCCGCCATGGGGATCGAGGCGACGAGGTCGCCGAGGGCGACGACGAGCACGAGCAGGAAGACGCCGGCGAGGAAGGTGGAGATCCGGGTGCGGGCGCCGGAGACCCGGACGTTGACCATCGTCTGGCCGATCATCGCGCAGCCGCCCATGCCGCCGAAGGCGCCGGTGACGAGGTTGGCGACGCCCTGGCCCCAGCCCTCGCGGGTCTTGTCCGAGCCGGTCTCGGTGATGTCGTCGACCAGCTTCGCGGTCATGAGCGACTCCATGAGGCCGACCAGGGCCATCGCCAGGGCGTAGGGACCGATGACCTGCAGCGTCTCCCACGTCAGCGGCACGTCCGGGACGAAGAACGACGGCAGGCTGTCGGGCAGCTGCCCCTCGTCGCCGACGTCGGGCAGCCGCCAGCCGGCGAGCAGCGCCATCCCGGTGATCAGGACGATCGCCACGAGCGGCGCCGGCACGGCCGTGGTGGCCCGGGGCAGCATCACCATGACGGCGATCCCCAGCCCGACCAGCGGGTAGACCAGCCACGGGACGCCGACGAGGTAGGGGATCTGCGCCATGAAGATGAGGATCGCCAGCGCGTTGACGAACCCGACCATGACCATGCGCGGGATGAAGCGCATGAGCCGGGCGACGCCGGCCAACGACAGCACGATCTGCAGCACCCCGGCGAGCAGCACGGTCGCGATGAGGTAGTCGAGCCCGTACTGCGCCATGACCGGTGAGATGACGAGGGCGATGGCGCCCGTGGCCGCCGAGATCATCGCCCGCCGCCCGCCGACGAACGCGATCGTCACGGCCATGGTGAAGGAGGCGAACAGCCCGACCCGGGGGTCGACCCCGGCGATGACGGAGAACGAGATGGCCTCGGGGATGAGGGCCAGGGCGACGACCAGGCCGGCGAGGACCTCAGTGCGCAGCCGCGCGGGCGAGCGCAGCGCGGCGCGGACCGAGTGCGGGTCGGAGGTGCTGGTGGTGGAGGGCGCGGGGGCAGGCAGCATGGACAGGGCGGTCCTCGCAGGATCGTCGGTGGTGTCGGGGAGGTATGCCGTCGCTCCGGTCCGGGTGCTCCCCCACCGACGACGGCAGGTCCAGTCTACCGGCCGGCCGGACGCTCCCCGGTCGGCGTCGCGACCGCCCGGTCCCGGTCCTGGTGCTCCAGCACGCCCACGTCCCTGTCCTCCAGCATGCGGTGCTCGTGCTCACGGGCCCGTCCACCCGCGCCGGAGGTGCGCCCGTCGAGGGCGATGAGTCCGGCGCACCCCGGGTGTCTCACCGTGCACAAGACCCCCGGCCAGGACGGACACCATGACCACGACCCAGCGCAGCACCGCCACCCGCACCGTCGGTGAGGGCGACGACCTCATCACGTATGACGTGCACGGCGACCTCACGCAGGCCGCACCCGACCGACCGCTCCTGCTGGCCGTCGGCTCGCCCATGGACGCCGCGGGCTTCGCCGCGCTGGCCGAGCGGCTCGACGACCGCCCGGTCGTGACGATGGACCCCCGCGGCGCCGGCCGCAACCCGACCGGTACCGACCCGGTGACCCCGGAGCAGCACGCGGAGGACCTGCACCGCGTCGTCGCAGCCCTCGGGGTCGGCGCGGTCGACGTCTTCGCCAGCAGCGGAGGTGCCGTCAACGCGCTGGCGCACGCGACGGCATACCCGCAGGACGTCCGTCGGGTCGTGGCGCACGAGCCCCCGCTGGCGACCTACCTGCCCGACCGCGAGGTGGCGCTGGCCGCCTGCGAGCAGGTGCGCCGGACCTACGAGCAGGACGGCCACGGCGCGGCGATGGCCCGCTTCATGACCCTGGTCATGGCCCCGGGCGAGCTGGACGAGAGCTTCCTGGACCGACCCGCACCCGACCCGTCCGCCTTCGGCATGCCGACCGGCGACGACGGGTCGCGCGACGACCCGCTCTTCCGCAACATGCCCGCCTGCAACGCGCTCGAGCTCGACCTGGACCGGCTGCGCGACCTGGGTGACCGGGTGGTGCTGGCGGTGGGCGAGGACTCCGGGCAGGCCCTCGCCGCACGGGGTGCGCGGTCCGTGGCGCAGGCTCTCGGCGCCGAGGCGGTGGTCGTGCCGGGCGACCACGGCGGCTTCATGGGTGAGGTCTACGGGCGCCCGGCCGGACGGCCCGACGAGTTCGCGGCCGCGCTGCGCCGGCTGCTCGCCTGAGCGCATGCTCGGGCCCCGAGGGTGCTGCCGCCGGGGTCAGCCCTCGAGCACGGCCTTCATCCGCTCCAGCGTGGTCCGCATGCCTCGCTCGTTGGTGCGGCCGCGCGCCCGCCCGAGCACGGCCCAGTAGAGACGCAGCGGCAGGACGGGCTCGAGCCGGAAGTACTCGGTGACCTCGGTGCCCTCCTCCGACGGCCGCAGCCGGTAGCCCCAGTTGTTGACGACGACCTTCTTGGTGCCGACCGAGAACTCGAAGAGCCGCTCCGGCTCGCACCGGGTCACCCGGCACGCGGACCAGTAGGTCGGCCCCACCCCGTTGCGCACCACCTTGCCGGCGAAGGTCGCGCCCACCTCCGGGCCGGTCGAGCCGCCGGTCCACCGGCCCGCCACGGTCTCCGGGCTGAACTCCCCGATCCGGGTGACGTCGCTCACGAGCGACCAGACCTCCTCGGGGGTCGCGTCGATGTGCAGGGTGACCTCTCCGCCGAGCGAGCGCATACCCGCATCATCGCAGGCCGGACGGCTCGGCTCAGTGCTGCTCCAGCAGCCTCAGCCAGATCTCGCTGACGGTCGGGTAGGCGGGCACCGCGTGGCGCAGCACGCTCAGCGGCACCCCGCCGACGATCGCGACGGTGGCCGCGTGCAGCAGCTCGCCGGCGTGCGGTCCGACGAAGGTCGCGCCGAGGAGGCGGTCGTCCTGGACGACGAGCCGCGCCCACCCGGTGACGTCGTCGCGCTGCAGCGAGGCACCGGCGACGGCCGACATGTCGGCGTCCAGCACCCTGGCGTCGGGCGCCTCCGCGCTGGTGCGCCCCACCCACGCGACCGGCGGGTCGGTGAAGACGACCTGCGGCACGGGGACCTCGTCGGGCTCGCGCAGCGGTGTCCCGGCGAGCCGGGAGCCGACGAGCCGGGCCTGGTACTTGCCCCAGTGCGTCAGGGGCGCCCCGTCGGAGGCGTCTCCGACGACCTGCAACCAGTCCGGCAGGTGCTCCGCGGCGAGGCCGCCGCGCTCCGGCACCGTCACCCCGACCGACCCCAGCCCCAGGTCGCGCAGCGCCGGACGCCGACCGGTGGCCACCAGCACCTCGGCATACCTCTCCTCCCCGCCGTCGACGACGAGGGTGACCTCGGTGCCGCGCGGATGGCCGACCGCGGTGGTGAGCGGCGGGTCCCGGTATGCCGACCCCACCTCGACCCCGAAGCGCACCGTGATGCCGGCGTCCCGCAGCGAGGTGGCCACGATCTCGGCGGCGACGTCCTCCGCGCGCGCCAGCAGCCGGTCGTCCCGGACGAGCATCGTCACCTCGGCGCCCAGGGCGGCGAGCCAGCGGGAGGCCTCGCACGCGACGACACCTCCGCCGACGACCGCGATCGTGGCCGGGACCTCGTGGATGCCGGTGGCGTCGCGGCTGGTCCACGGCGCGACCTCGGCGTAGACCTCGGGCACGACCGCCTCGCTCCCGGTGGCCACGACCACCGCGCGACGGGCCCGGAGCACCCGGTCGCCCACGGTGACCTCGCGCTCGCCGGTGAGACGTCCCCGCCCGCGCACGATGCTCAACCCCGCCGATCGTGCCCAGTCGACCTGGCCCTCGTCGTCCCAGTCGGAGGTGAAGGAGTCGCGTCGGTCGAGCAGGGCGTCCCGGTCGAGGGCGGGCGCCTCCAGGCCGCCGAGATGGTCCGCCTGGGCGGCGACGTCGAGCGGGGTGAGCAGGGCCTTGCTCGGCATGCAGGCCCAGTAGGAGCACTCACCGCCGAGCAGCTCGGCCTCCACGACCACGACGTCGAGCCCGCCGCGGGCCGCGTAGTCGGCGGCGTTCTCCCCGGCGGGGCCCCCGCCGATGACGACGACGTCGTGGTCGGTGGTGTCCTGCCGACTCATGTCGCGCTCTCGACGACCTTGGCGAGCCGGTCCAGCGAGGCCTGCAGCTGGGCCTCGCCGGTGGCGCGGGCCCGCTCCACCCGGGACTCGTCGGTCAGCTCGGTCCAGTCGTAGGTGTGGGTGACGCGGCTGGCGCCGTCGCCGACCGGCTCGACCTCCCACCGCCACTCGTGCCCCGCCGGGTCCTTGCCCTCGCTGGCGGGCCGCCAGGCGATGAGCCTGCCCTCCTCGAAGGCGACCACGTGGTTGTCACGGACCTTGCCGCTCGTCACGCGCATCGCGAACACCTCGCCGACCGCCCGCACCCGGTCGCCGTGCACCACCTCGGCCACGTTGTCGTTGCCGTCCCACGCCGCGTGCTGCGCCGGGGTGGCGATGAGCTCGAAGACCGCCTCCGGCGGAGCGGCGACCTCACGGCTGACGGACACGATCTGCACTTCCTCGTCCATGGGCTCAGTCAAGCGGTCGGAGGGAAGTGCTGTCGACCGCAGGGAGCAGGCACGCGACACACCGGGGTGCTCACCGGGACCGCGATCGGCTCGGCCGGCCCCGTGCGGCCATGGTCACGGCGTTGGCGAGGACGACGAGCGTCATCCCGACCCACTCGTGCACGGCGAGGAACTGCCCGAGCAGGACCATGCCGACGAGCGCGGCGAGCACCGGGTGGGCGCTCATGGCGACCCCGAAGACGGCGGCGGGCACCCGCCGCAGGACCAGCAGGTCGAGGGTGTAGGGCACCACCGTCGACAGGACACCCGCTACCACGGCGAGTCCGAGCGCCGCCGCGGTGAAGCGGTCACCGGCCACCAGCCACACCAGCACCGGGAGGTATGCCGTGGCCGACACCGCGGTCGCGAGCGCGGTGCCCTGCACACCGGGCAGCGCCGCGCCCACCGAGCGGTTGGCGAGGATGTAGCCGCCCCAGCACGCCGCCGCGGCCAGCCCGAAGGCGATGCCGAGGACGTCGCTGCTCGGTCCCGGCAGCACGAGGACGTAGACACCCACCCCCGCGAGCACCGCCAGCGCCAGGTCGCGCACCGACCTCGACCCGAGCAGGGCGACGGCCAGCGGCCCGAGGAACTCCAGGGTGACCGCCAGCCCCAGGCCGATGCGGTCGACGGCGGCGTAGAGGCCGAGGTTCATCCCGGCGAACATCGCCGCCAGCCACGCCACCCGGACCCACTGTCCGCGGGTCAGCCGCCGGACGTCCGGCCGGGTGAGCGGCAGCAGGACCGCGGAGGCCACGAGCTGACGGACCGCGACCACCCCGGCCGGGCCGATCGCCGTGAAGGCGTGGCTGCCCCAGGCCGCGCCCATCTGCGTGCTCGTGGCGGCGGTGAGCATGAGCAGCACGTCGCGCGGGCTGGTGCTCCGTGGCGTGTCGGCCACGGGCGCGTCGGCCACGGGGGCGGGGGCGGGCTGGGTCTGGCTGACGGACATGCCCCGAGTCTGCTGACCGCCGAGGCATACGAGAAATGCACGACGCGCACGCTGCATACACTTGTCGTATGCCGACACCGGAGGTCTCGCTGCGCGACCTGCGCTCCTTCCTCGCCGTCGTGGAGGAGGGCACCTTCACCGACGCCGCCATCGCCCTGGGCACCACCCAGGCCTCGGTCTCCCGTCACGTCGGCGCCCTGGAGCGCTCGCTCGGGGTGCGGCTGCTGGCGCGCGGTGGACGCGTGGTCACCGTGACCACGGCCGGCCGCCGGGTGCTGCGGCACGCCCGGGCGAGCGTCGAGGAGGCGCGGGCCGTGGTCCGCGCCGCGCACGACGAGGGGCGCGAGGTGCGGGTGGGGTATGCGTGGGCCGCCCTCGGTGAGCACACCGCCACCGTGCAGCGCGAGTGGACCCGCCGGCACCCCGGCTCCGAGCTCACCTTCGTCAACACGGCCACCCGCTTCGCCGGGCTCAACGAGGGGACGGTCGACCTGGCGGTCGTGCGCCGTGACCCGGGGGTCTCGCAGATCGCGACGGCGGTCCTCGGCCGGGAGTCGCGGCGGGCGGCGCTGCCGGCGGAGCACGAGCTGGCGCGGCGGCGCAGCCTGCGCATGGCCGACTTCACGAGCCGGACCGTCGCCCTGGACACCTCGACCGGCACGACGACGACCGATCTCTGGGCACCCGACCAGGCCCCCGGTGACTACCGCCTGGTGCGGGGCACCGACGAGTGGCTGACCGTCATCGCCGCCGGTCACGCCGTCGGCCTCACCTCGGAGGCGACCGCGGCGCAGTACTCCCGCCGCGGGGTCGTCTTCCGGCCGGTCCTCGACGCACCACCGGTGGAGGTGCTGCTCATCTGGTGGCGTGAGGACCCGCCCAGCGTGCTCGAGGAGCTCCTGGAGCTGGGCCGCGCAGCCTACGGCGCCTGACCCGGGTGGTGCGGCCCAGCGTGGTCAGCCCCGACCGGCCGCGGCGGACGAGGTCCTGCTGTGCTGCTCCACACCACTGGGGGACTGCGTCATCGAGGCCTGAGAGCCTGGTCGCGCATGACGGGGGCATGTCGTCGCCGGCTCAGCAGTCGGGTCGGCTGAGCCTCGCCGAGCCACCGCGGCCGGCGCAGGGCCGCTCGGCTGCAGCCTCACGAACCTCACGAGCCACTGGCTGCCGGGATATGGCCATCCGCGCGCGTTGTCTCCCGGGCGGATGCACATTCCCCCGCAGCGTGCTGCGCGTGGTGCCCACGTGACGCACGTGGCGGGGACATCCAGGTGGGTGACGGCCTGCAGCTCGGTGCGCTCGCGTCCCCACCTGCCCGCCCCGAGGGGTCGCCCCAGGTGTACCGACCTGTCCGGTCAGGACACCTAGGCCGAGAGGTCCTGCAGCCGCGGGCGCAGCTCCTCGCTGAAGAACCGCATGAAGCCGTCGACGTCCGGCCCGGCGTTGATGAGCGCGAGGTGGTCGAAGCCCGCGTCGGCGAACTGCCGCACGACCTCCAGGTGGCGCTCCACGTCGGGGCCGCAGGCGAAGACCTCGCGCATCGAGTCCGGGGTGATGAACTGCGTGGCGGCGTCGAAGTGGGGCGGGTTGGGGAGCTCGCTGTTGACCCGCCAGCTGCCGAGCCCGAAGCGGAACATCCGGTGCGCCGACTCGGCCGCTGTCTGCTCGTCCGGGGCCCAGGCGAGCGGCACCTCGTTGTAGCGCGGGCCGGACCCACCGGCCTGCTCGAAGGCCTCGATGAGCGAGGCGTCCGGGTCGGTCGCGAAGATCCCGTCGCCCTGCTCCGCGGCCACGCGCGCCGCCTGTGGTCCGCCGATGGCCACGACGATGTCCGGCAACGTCTCGGGCAGGTCGAAGACGCGGGCGTCCTCGATGGTGAGGAACTCCCCGCGGTAGGAGTGGTAGCCGCCCTGCCAGAGCAGACGGATGATCTCCAGAGCCTCGCGCAGCATCTGGTGGCGGTCGCGCACCTCGGGCCAGCCCTGACCGACGACGTGCTCGTTGAGCCGCTCGCCCGACCCCACCCCGAGGGTGAAGCGGCCCCCGGAGAGGATCTGGGTGGTCGCCGCGGCCTGCGCGATGATCGCCGGGTGGTAGCGGATCGTCGGGCAGGTCACCCCGGTCGCGATGCGCAGACGGTCGGTCGACGCGGCGATCGCGGCCAGCACCGACCACGCGAAGGGCGAGTGCTCGTGCTCGGGCAGCCAGGGGTGGAAGTGGTCGCTGATCTCGACGAAGTCGAAGCCGGCCCGTTCGGCCTCCACGGCCTGCCGCACGAGCTCGGTGGGAGAGAAGTTCTCGGCGAACAGCTTGAATCCGATCTGCATGGCTCCAGCCTATGAGCCGCGCCCCCCGGCCGCGCGGCGTGCCGCCACGGGGCTGGGCGGGGCGTGCGGTGAAGGCCTGTGCGGAAACAACCGCGGCGCCGGGACGTTGAAGCGGTGACAGGTCCGCCATACCCCGAGCAGAGGACGAGACATGCCGTTCCGCAAGATCGCCGCCCTGGGCGCCGCCGCCGACGCGGCCCGCCGCTTCGCCCGCAAGGACCCGCAGAAGACGCAGTCCTACCTCGACAAGGCCGCCGACTTCGCGGACCGGCAGACGAAGGGGAAGTACACCAGCCAGATCCGCTCCGTCTCCGACAAGGCCGGTCAGGCGGCCCTGGGTGACGAGGGCCGCCCCGGCCCGGGCGACGAGGACCGGCCGGGAGGCTCACGCCCCTGAGCCCCGCCCGCGCGTGGCGGATGAGCGCGCGGGACCCCCCTCAGGGTGGTTAGCGTCGAGGGAGTTCCACGTCGCCGGCTGCCGAGGTCGACGCGTACGCACGCCCGACCCCCGAGGAGACCGCCATGGGCCCCAGCGAGCACGACGCCACCGTCCCCGCAGCGCACCGGCACGAGCCGGCAGCTCCCTCCTACCCCCCGGCGCCGGAGGTGCCCCGCCCGCCGAGCCCCAGCACCGCGGGGCAGGCCGCCGACAACGCGCTCTACACCGACCGCACCGAGCCGGGGCAGGGGGGCGAGCTGCATCAGCAGCCCGGACCCGACCAGGAGGTCCTGACCACGGCACAAGGGGTGCCGCTCGCCGACGACCAGAACTCTCTCAAGGCCGGTGACCGCGGCCCGACCCTGCTCGAGGACTTCGCGCTGCGCGAGAAGATCTTCCACTTCGACCACGAGCGCATCCCGGAGCGGGTGGTCCACGCCCGCGGGTACGGCGCGCACGGCACGTTCACCGCGACCGAGGACCTCTCCGACCTGACCTGCGCCTCGCTCTTCGCCGAGGCGGGCAAGCAGACCCCGGTCTTCGTCCGCTTCTCGACCGTCGCGGGCAACCTGGGGTCGTTCGACCTCGCGCGCGACGTGCGCGGCTTCGCGACGAAGTTCTACACCGACGAGGGCAACTGGGACCTCGTCGGCAACAACATCCCCGTCTTCTTCGTCCAGGACGCGGTGAAGTTCCCCGACCTCGTCCACGCCGTCAAGGAGGAGCAGGACCGCGGCTGGCCGCAGGCCCAGTCCGCGCACGACACCTTCTGGGACTTCGCCAGCCTCATGCCCGAGTCCACGCACATGCTGCTGTGGCAGATGTCGGACCGCACCATCCCACGGTCCTTCCGCTTCATGCAGGGCTTCGGCGTGCACACCTTCCGGATGGTCGACGCGGACGGCCGCAGCACCTACGTGAAGTTCCACTGGGTGCCCCGGCAGGGCCTGCAGTCCGTGGTGTGGAACGAGGCCGTGAAGATCAACGGGGCCGACCCCGACTTCCACCGCCGTGACCTGTGGCAGGCCATCAACAACGGGGACCTGCCGGAGTGGGACCTCGCCGTGCAGACCTTCGACGACGAGTTCGCCGACCAGTTCGAGTTCGACGTGCTCGACTCGACCAAGATCATCCCGGAGGAGCAGGTGCCGCTGCGCGTCATCGGGACCATGCGCCTGGAGCGGGTGGTGGACAACGTCTTCAGCGAGACCGAGCAGGTCGCCTTCTGCACCCAGAACATCGTGCGCGGCCTCGACTTCACCAACGACCCGCTGCTGCAGGGCCGCAACTTCTCCTACCTGGACACCCAGCTCAAGCGGCTGGGCAGCCCCAACTTCACCCAGCTGCCCATCAACGCCCCCCGGTGCCCGGTGGCGCACTTCCAGCGGGACGGGCACATGCAGACCGGCGCGCAGTCCGGCCGTGCCACCTACGAGCCGAACTCCTTCACCGGGGCGGCGGCCGGTCCCCGGGCCGACGCCGAGCGGGGCTACCGCAGCGTGGCCCGGCACGAGAGCGGCGACACCCGTCGCGTCCGCCCGGAGTCCTTCGCCGACCACTACTCCCAGGCGGGGCAGTTCTGGCGCAGCCAGAGCGCGACCGAGCAGCAGCACATCCGGATGGCCTTCGTCTTCGAGCTCTCCAAGTGCGAGATCCCGCAGATCCGGACCCGCGTGGTGGCCAACCTGCGCAACGTCGACGAGGGACTCGCCGCAGCGGTCGCCGACGGCCTGGGGATGGACCTGCCCGAGGCGACGCCGCCGCACGCGCAGCCGAACCACGACCTGCCCGACTCGCCGGCACTGAGCATGATGTCGCGGGCACCGCAGAGCTTCGCCGGACGCAAGCTCGGGGTCCTCGTCACCGACGGCGTGGACGCCCAGGTCCTGGACGGCCTGCGCGAGACCTTCGAGCAGGGCGGTGCCCTCGTCGAGACGATCGGCCTCAAGGTCGGCGGGGTCACCCTCGCCGACGGCGAGCGCCGACCGGTGGACCACAAGATCGACGGAGCACCCTCGGTCCTCTTCGACGCCGTAGCGCTGCTGGGCGCGGACGGTGCCGCCGACGAGCTCGCCGGGCACCCCGCGACCCGTGACTTCGTCTCGGACGCCTTCAGCCACTACAAGGTCATCGGCCACCTGCCCGGCGCCCAGGCGTTGCTGCGGGCCGGTGGCATCGACGGCAGCCTCGACGAGGCGTGCCTGGACCTCAGCGACGCCACGTCCCAGGACTTCCTCGAGGCCTGCGGCGCGCTGCGCCACTGGGCCCGCGACGTCTGAAGCCGACCACCCCGTCCGCACGGAGGAGAACCATGACCCGAGCAGACCTGTCCTCGCTCCCCGGCCAGCACCAGGACTGGCCCGGCACCGTCGCCGACCTCGACCCGCAGCCCGACCACGGCGAGCACTCCTGGACGGGCCGGGACCGCCTCCCGGGGCGCCGGGCGCTCATCACCGGCGGCGACTCCGGGATCGGGCGGGCCGTCGCGCTCACCTTCGCCAAGGAGGGCGCCGCCGTCGCGGTGGCGCACCTGCCGGAGGAGCAGGCGGACGCCGAGCGCACCCGGCAGCTGGTCGAGGAGGCCGGGGGCACGTGTCACCTGTTCCCCGTCGACCTGCGGGACCGTGAGGCCAACGAGCAGGTCGCGCAGGACGCCGTCGGGGCCCTCGGCGGGCTGGACGTGCTCGTCGCCAACGCGGCCTACCAGATGACCCACGACCTGCTCGAGGACTTCCCGCCCGAGCAGGTCGAGCGGACCTTCGCGACCAACGTCTTCTCGCCGTTCTGGCTGGTGCGGGCGTTGGCCGACGAGCTGAGCCCCGGCGGGTCGGTCATCGTCACGACCAGCATCCAGGCCTACTCGCCGTCGGACCACCTGCTCGACTACGCCGCCACCAAGGCCGCGCTCAACAACCTCGTGGTCAACCTGGCCGCCGAGCTGGGGCAGCGTGGCGTGCGGGTGAACGCCGTGGCGCCGGGGCCGATCTGGACCCCGCTCATCCCGTCGACCATGGCCGCGGACAAGGTCGAGGGCTTCGGCTCGGACACCCCGCTGGGTCGGGCCGGTCACCCGGTCGAGGTCGCGGCGGCCTACGTCTTCCTGGCCTCCGACGAGGCGAGCTACGTCTCCGGCACCGTGCTCGGGGTGACCGGCGGCAAGCCGGTCTTCTGAGCCCCGCAGCAGGGTCCTCCGTCTCGGCGGCCTCGATCCCGACCGCTCCCGGATGAGAAGGTGGGGCGACCGGGACACGGAGGAGGCGCAGCGATGGTGGCGGACGGGCTCGACCCAGGGGAGCGCGAGCAGCTGACCTACGCGCTCGACTCGCGTCTCGGGCCGCACCTCGAGGCAGCCACCGCCGCGGTGCGCGAGGCCGAGCGTGGCCTGGCCGACGCCCGGGAGCGACTGGCCGCGGCCGAGCGTGCGGTGGAGGAGTCGGCCTACACCTCGGACCCGTTGCCGTTCATGCGGCAGGGGGTGCAGGAGGAGGTGGACGGCCTCGCCCGCAAGACCACCGAGAAGAAGGTGCGCGCGTCCTACCGCTTCCTCGTCGACCGGGCTGTCGACCTGGCGGCGGCGGAGGTCCAGCGCTACCACGACGACCGGTCCGCCGACCGCCGGGAGCAGGAGCAGGGCGTGGAGGCCTGTCGGGAGGCCGAGCGGCGCGCCGTCCTGGCGCTCGAGGCGGCCCGCCAGATGCACGAGCGGGTCCGGCAGGCCGAGCAGTCGGCCCGGCAGGGGCTCGACATCATGGTCGCCCAGCTGGACGAGCCGCCGCAGAACGGCTGACCACGCCCCGTCGTCACCCACCGGCCCGCCGGGGACCGCCGTCGTCAGCGGCGTGGGTCGATGAGCGTCATCCCGGCGACGACGGCGGTGTCGAACACCGGGAGCAGCTCCGCCGCCTCCTGCAGCCCGACCGTGCGCTCGACGAGCCGCTCGGGCGCGAGCGAGCCCTGCTCGATGAGGGCCAGCATCGCCGGGTAGTCGACGGCCGGCATGCCGTGGCTGCCCAGCAGGTCCAGCTCCCACCCGATGACCCGCTCCAGCGGGACCCGAGGGTGGCCGACCACCCCCGGCAGCAGCCCGACCTGGACGTGGCGCCCGCGCCGACGCAGCCCGAGCAGGGCGTCGCGGCAGGTCTGCTCGCTGCCGACGGCGTCCACCGTCACGTGGCTGCCGCCGCCGGTCAGGTCGTGGATGGCCGCGGGGACGTCGGTGCCGTCGGCGAGGACGGTGTGCTCGGCCCCCAGCCCGGCGGCGACGGCGAGCGCCTGGGGGTTGCGGTCGACGGCGACCACGCGGGCCCCCCGCGCCCGGGCGACCATGACGACGCTGAGGCCGACACCTCCGGCGCCGACGACGCTCACCCACTCCTCGGGCGTCACCCGTGCCCGGTCGACGACGGCCCGGTATGCCGTGGCGAACCGGCACCCCAGGCTCGCCGCCGTGGTGAGCTCGATCGTCGGTGGGACGGCCACGAGGTTGGTGTCGGCCGCGTGGAGGGCCACCTGCTCGGCGAACGACCCGTCGTGGGTGAACCCGGGCTGCTGCTGGTCCGGGCAGACCTGGGCCTGGCCCGTGCGGCACCAGTGGCACCGGCCGCACCCGCAGACGAAGGGCACCGTGACCCGGTCCCCCTCCCGCCACCGTCGCACCTGCGCACCCACGTCGGTGACGACCCCGGCGAGCTCGTGACCGGGCACGTGCGGGAAGGCGATGTCGTCGTGGCCGGCCCAGGCGTGCCAGTCGCTGCGGCACAGCCCGGTCGCGTGCACCTGCACGACGACACCGTCCGGCGGGGGGACCGGCTCCGGGATCTCCCGCACCTCCGGCGTCGCACGGGCCGAGGACAGGACGATGGCGCGCATGCCGCCAGTCTGGCAGCGCTCAACCGGTGAGCCGCGCCAGCCTGGCGGTCAGCAGGTCGTGGCGGTGGGCGTTGCCGTGCAGCCCGACGTATCGCTCCCCGTAGACCGAGAGCAGCGAGTCGTCGAGCCGGCGCACCGCACCCGGGGGGTAGCGGTAGCCCATCCGGGCGTCGATCGCGTTGTCGTCGACGTCGCGGAGCACGTCCCGCAGCTCGGCCAGCGAGGTGACGCCGAGCTCGAGCAGCAGGCCGCTGATCCACGTGTAGTGGTCGGTGCGCGACCACCCGGCCTCGGTGAACTGGCCGGCGAGGAAGGCGGCGAGGTCGGTGGCGCCGATCCGCGGGTCGTCGTCCGCGACGTCCGGGGGCGACGTCAGCTCGCGGCGGTGCCGGTCGCGGATCGCGGAGAACTGCTGGTCGGCGAGCTCCAGCAGCCCGGCCGCGAGGGTGAACCGCCGGTCGAAGTCGTGGGCGTGCTCCTGCGGCACCGACCCCTTGTAGCGGATGTCGTGCTCGAACTCGGCCCAGGCGTGCTGGAGCACGGTGCGGATCTGGACCGACGCCGGCCGCCCCGGGGGTATGCCGGCCGCCCGGGCCCGCTCGTCGTCCAGGGCGACGAGCAGGTGGCGGCTGGCGTAGCCGAAGCGGCCCTCGGCCGCGGTCTCCTGGCCCATGTCACGGTCGTCGCGGACCTCGAGCTGGGCGTCGAGCAGCTGGGCCACCGCGTCGACGTCGTCCTGCACGTAGGTCACCACGCGCACGCCGATCTGGTCGGTGATGTCGGTGAGCGGCTTGGGGAAGGCCAGCCGCCCGGTGCTGGTGCGCCGGGCGGCCTTGCCGGCGAAGGACTCCACCGACTTGGTCCGACCGGTCACCGCCAGGTAGTTGATGCCGGCGTCGTCGAGCAGCTGGGTGACCAGCGCGACGTAGGAGTCGGTGGCGGCGCGCAGGGCCTCGTGCCCCGCGGCATACCGCGTCACCGCCCTGCGGATCCGGACCGACTGGTTGCTCGACACGGGCCCAGCCTGCCGTATGCGCGGTGCGGACGCCCAGGGGTGGGTGCGACCTGCCGGCTGCGGGGACCCGGTCACACGGACCGTCGACGGGCTGCGCGCCGCCGGGCCCGACGCTGGTGCCGGTCGGCCCGCAGGGCGGCCAGCCAGCGCGACGCCGACCGGTCGGAGAGGGCGATGAGGGCCACGATGGAGGTCGACACCAGGAGGAGCTGCAGCGGACCGAGGGCGGTCAGCTCCCGTGCCGGCCTCAGCATCGTGGCCGCGCCGTCCACGGTGAGAGCGGTCAGCACGACGTAGCGGGCCCAGGCGTGCCCGCGCAGGATGAGCACGAGCATGGGGACCTGCACCACGGCGAGCAGCAGAGCCGTGAACGTGGCCAGGAGGAAGCGGTTGTCCGGCGTGGTGCCCGTGCGCAGGTCGTCCGGCACGCCGGTGCCGAGCACGCTGCCGACCTGGAGCAGGGCCCCCGTGGCGATCGCCGCGACCGCCACGAGGAAGACCGCGGGCCGCGGGGGCACCGCGCTGTTGTCCTGGAGCTCCGCGCTGGCCCGGCTCGTCCAGGACGCCACAGCACCCTCCGGCTCGGGGGCGGGGGGTGCCTCGGGGACGCCCACGGCGGAGACGTCGAGGACGGGCAGGTCGCCGTCGGTGTGGATGGCGTCGCCCCCGCCGTTGCGGTGGTGGTAGCCGGTGGAGAAGTCCTCGATCACCTCCACCCTGACCGGGAGGCCGGTGGCCCGCACCGTGTCCACGATGTAGTCGCGCTCGGCGTCCGTGTCCGCGTCGATCTTGTGGGTGACCTGGAGCGTGAAGAGGGAGAGGCCGACGGCCCGGTCGTAGGTGCCGGCCGCCACCCAGTCGACCTGGTGACCGCCCGGGAGGAACCAGCCCGCCGGGCAGCGCCAGAGCCGCACGTGGTGGCGCTTGGCGCGGCTGTCGGCGACCTCCTGCTGGAAGGCGACGTCCTGCTGCCGACCGAAGAGGAACAGCGAGCTCACCGGCGCCCGAGGGTAGGAGCGCCGGGTCACCGAGCCGGTGATGATGCGCCAGGAGGTCCGCAGGGTGATGGGGTCGGCGACCACCCAGCCGGCCTGACGCATGACGGTGTCGACCTGCTCGGCCGATCCTCGGAGGGCGAGGTTGACCGGGTCCCCGAGCAGGCCGTCGGCCGTGTGGACGCGGCCGATGAAGTACTCCGGGACGTAGATCTCGGTGAGCACCCGGTGCAACCGGGGCAGGGCCAGGTAGGCGGTGATGACCCAGAACGCCACGAGGTAGGCCAGGTGCCACCAGTCCAGGTCCAGGCTGAGCCGCAGGAGCAGGACGGCGAACCACACGGCATACACGGCGCCGAAGACGAAGAGCGCCCGGTCGACCACCACCGCGAGCCCGTTCGGCCCGTGCCTGTCCACCCTGACCTTGGTCGGGTCGCTGCGGTACCGGGGCCGTGGCCGCGAGGTGGGCACGACGAAAGCGTAGGGCGCGGGGGCGCCTCCGCGCACCAGGTCGACAGCCGGGCCCTACGGCCCGGAAGGCGGGTCCCCCCACTCGCGCGCCAGCGCGGTGCGCAGACCAGCCACGCCGTCGGTCCCGATGCGACCCGCCAGCACCTGCTCGATCTCGGCGAGCGTGGCCACGGCGACGCCGACCAGCTCCTCGCCCTGGTCGGTGAGGCGCACGAGGCGGCTGCGGCCGTCGGTGGGGTGGCCGACCAGCTCGACGAGGCCGAGGCCGGCGAGGTCCCGGACCAGCGCGTGCGCCGACTGCCGGGTCATCCCCATGCGGCGGGCGAGCTCGGCCGGAGTCGACCCGTCCTCGCCGAGGTTGACGAAGACCTGGGCGTGGCCGCGCGACAACGCCGGCCACCCGGCGTCGTGGAGGCGCGTCAGCAGGGCGTCGTTGAACCAGTCGGCCGCCCGCAGCAGGGCCGCAGCGAGGCTGCCGCCCTCCAGGGGTGCCTCCCATCCGGTCATCCCGTCACCCTAGCCCTGGGCAAATCCGTCAGGTAGACTGACGATCAGTCGATCTGGACGGAGCTCATCATGCGGATAGCGGTTCTCGGGGCCACCGGACGGACGGGACGACCGTTCGTCGAGCTGGCCCTGGCAGGCGGGCACGAGGTGACGGCGCTCGTGCGTTCTCCGCACAAGCGGTCCCTGCTGCCCGCAGGTGTCGACGTGGTCGACGGCGACGCGACCGACCGGGCGGCCCTCGAGCCGCTGGTCGCGGGCTGCGACGCCGTGGTCGACCTCCTGGCGCCCGAGCGCGGTGGGCTCCCCGACCTGCGCCGGCAGGTGGTGCCCGGACTGGTGGCGGCGATGCGGGCGGGTGGGGTCCGGCGCCTCCTCCTGCTCACCGGTGCGGGGGTCCGCGTCCCGGCCGACACCCCGAAGGTCGCCGACCGGCTCATCGTGGGGGTGATGAGGCGGGTCGCGGCGCAGACGTTGGAGGACGCCGAGCAGGCGGTCGCTGCGCTCACGAGCCACGACGACCTCGACTGGACGGTCGTCCGGGCGCCGCGGCTCCTGGACGGTGACCCGACCGGCCGGGCGCGGACGTTCCCCGGCGTCGGTCGGGGGTCGTCCACCTCCGTCCGCCGTGCGGACCTCGCCCGCTGGCTGCTGGAGGAGGTCGAGCGACCGGCCTGGGTCCACCAGCACCCGGTCGTGACCTCGTGAGCCCCCGCCCCGTCCTGGTCGTGGGGGCCACCGGTCGGGTCGGTGGCGCCGTCCTCGCGTCCCTGCGCTCGCGGGAGGTGCCGGTCCGGGCTCTCGTGCGGGACCCCCGGGCCCTGACGGCGTGCGAGGCCGGCCTCGAGGTAGGACGGCTGGACCTGCGGGACCCCTCCACGTTCGCCGACGCGGTGGCCGGGGCCGGCAGGCTCTTCCTGGTGCGGCCCCCCGCCATCGCCCGCGTCGGGCCCACCGTCAACGCGTTCGTCGACGCCGCCGTCGGCGCTGGGATCGACCACGTCGTCCTCGCCTCGGTGGCGGGGGCGGACGACAACCGCCTCGTCCCGCACCACCGCATCGAGACACACCTGCGGGCGGCCGGGGTGGCCCACACCCTGCTGCGGCCCGGGTTCTTCGCGCAGAACCTCACCGGCCCCTACCGGCAGGACATCCGTCATGACGACCGCCTCTACGTCCCGGCCGGGCAGGGCCGGGTGGCCTTCGTCGACGTCCGCGACCTCGGCGAGGTGGCGGCGCAGGTGCTCGAGGACCCCACGGGCCACGTGGGTGCGGCCTACGAGCTGACCGGGCCGGAGGCGGTCACCTTCGACGAGGTCGCCGCCCTGCTGTCGGACGCACTGGGTCGGCCCGTCCGGTACGAGCCCGCCACCGTGGTCGGCTACGCCCGTCACCTGCGTCAGGGCGGGCTGCCGCTGACCCAGACGCTGGTGCAGACGGTGCTGCACGTGGGTCTGCGCCGGGGTGACGCCGCCGCGGTCGACCCGACGTTGGGCCGGCTGCTCGGCCGTCGGCCCCGCACGGTGGCCGACGTCATCGCCGACCACACCCACCTCTGGCGACCGGAGGACTGACCCGCGCCGGGACCCCTCAGGCCAGGGTGCGGGGCCGTGAGCCGTGGCGGCGCTCGCGCGCCATCGCCAGCAGCCCCAGGACCGGGCCGGGCAGGAGCAGCCACGCGACCGCGGCGCCGAGACCGGCATACGTGGTGGAGACCAGCAGGATCGACCCGGCGCTGAGGGCGAAGCCGAGGCTGTTCTGGATCGCCAGGGCACTGCCGACGAGGTCCTGCGGGCAGGCGCGGGCGCTGAGCGCCGAGAACTGCGGGGAGTCGGTGATGACCGCGACGCCCCAGACCAGCAGCACCGCGAGCACCAGCCAGGTCGGTCCGCCCGAGAGCAGCGGGTATGCCGCGCACACCAGCCCGGAGACCGCGAGCGCCGTCGCGGCGACCCGCCCGCTGCCCCAGGTGGACGACAGCCGGCCACCGACCACGCAGCCGACCGCGCCGACCGCGATGACGACGAAGGACCAGCCGGGGACGAGGCCGCCGGCGGACGACGCGTCGGCCAGCGCGTCGGCGACGAGCAGCGGCACCAGCGTCCAGAAGGCGTACAGCTCCCACATGTGGCCGAAGTAGCCGAGCGAGGCGAAGCGGTAGTCGGACACCGTGAAGGCGCGCAGCACGGCGCCCCAACGCAGCCCGCCGGGCGCCCCCCGCGGCAGGTGCGGGCCGTCCCCCAGGTGCAGGACCAACGCCGCCGCGACGAGGGCGAGGACCGAGGACGTGAGCATCACCTGGGCCCAGTCCAGGCCGACGCCGGCGGCGCGGATGCCGTGCGGCAGCGCCGTGCCGAGGGTGAGCATCCCGACCAGCCACCCCAGTGTCGCCCCGGCCCGGCCCGGGTCCCAGGAGACGACCATCTTCATCCCGAGCGGGTAGACCCCCGCCAGGGTCACACCGGTGAGGAAACGCCACACCATGCCCTCGGTGAGGTCCGAGGCGAGCAGCGCGAACCCGGCGTTGGTCAGGCCGGCCACCAGGGCGGACACCGCGAAGACCCGGCTGGCGCGGAACCGGTCGGCCAGGCTGGACACCGCCATGAGGATGGTGCCGAGCGCGAACCCCAGCTGCACCGCCAGGGTCAGCCTCCCGATGCCCACCGCGTCCAGGCCCCACTCGACCCGCAGCCCGTCCGCCGCGCTGTTGGCGCTGAACCACACCGAGGTCCCGAGCAGCATCGCCAGGACGATCGTGGCGACGGCGCGCCGTGGGGAGGTGTGGGCCATGGGGCGACCCTAGGTGGTGGCCGGGGCAGGCTCGGCTGGCGCGAGGTGCGAGACCCGGCAACGCCCCCTTGCGGTGCCGGGTCGGCGGTCGCAGACTCGACCCGGCGGACCGGTGTCGAGATCGCGGTGCCGGCTCCGTCCCCCGGGCAGATGGCGGCCATCGGGGCCGGCACCGACACCAGGAGGACCTGATGGCCAAGTACCTGCTGCTCAAGCACTACCGCCGCAGCTCCGGGCCCGACCCGCTGCCCGGCACCGACGTGCCGATGGACCGGTGGACCGAGCAGGAGGTGGCCGACCACCTGCGGTTCATGGACGACGTCGCCGATCGGCTCCGGGAGCGCGGCGAGTTCGTGGACGGGCAGGCGCTCGCCCCCGAGGGCACCTTCGTGCGGCACGGCGGCGAGGGCAGACCCCCGGTCACCGACGGGCCGTTCGCCGAGACCAAGGACCTCATCGCGGGCTGGATGGTCATCGACGTCGACTCCGAGGAGCGGGCGCACGAGGCCGCGGCGGAGCTCTCGGCCGCCCCCGGCGCGGGCGGCGAGCCCATCTGCGAGTGGCTCGAGGTGCGCCCCTTCCTCACCCGCACCCCGGCGACCGACGCCTGAGCGGTCCGGGCGTGGAGGACCTGCTGCGACAGCTGGGGCCGCGGGTCCTGGGTGTCCTCGTCCGGCGTGGGGCGGACTTCGCGTCGGCCGAGGACGCCGTGCAGGAGGCCCTGATCGAGGCGGTCGACCGCTGGTCGGAGGGTATGCCGTCCGACCCGCAGGCGTGGCTGGTCACCGTCGCCTGGCGGCGGTGGCTGGACCACGTCCGTTCCGAGACGGCACGGCACCGGCGTGAGCGCGCGGACCTCGCGGAGCCACCCCCGGGGCCCACCGAGCAGGCCGACGACACGCTGCGCCTCCTCTCCCTGAGCTGCCACCCGGCGCTCAGCCCGGCCTCGGCCGTGGCGCTCACGCTGCGGGCCGTGGGCGGCCTCACGACCCGGCAGATCGCCGAGGCCTACCTCGTGCCGGAGACGACGATGGGCCAGCGGATCAGCCGGGCCAAGCGCACGGTCGCCGAGCACGGCCTGGCACCCCAGGAGGCCCGCGACCTGAACCGGGTCCTGCGCGTCCTCTACCTCGTCTTCAACGAGGGCTACCAGGGCGAGGTCGACCTCGCGGCCGAGGCCGTGCGGCTCGCCCGGGAGCTGGCCCGGCAGACGGGCGACCCGGAGGCGGTCGGCCTGCTGGCGCTCATGCTGCTGCACCACGCGCGCCGCGCCTCCCGCTTCGAGGAGGACGGTTCGCTGGTGACGCTGGCCGACCAGGACCGGTCGCTCTGGGACACCCGGCTCGTCGCCGAGGCGGTCGACCTGCTGCAGGGCGCGCTCGCGGCGGACCGGCTAGGCGAGTTCCAGGCCCAGGCGGCCATCGCCGCCCTGCACGCCGACGCACCCAGCGCGGACGAGACGGACTGGCCGCAGGTGGTCGGCTGGTACGACGAGCTGCTCGCCCTCACGGACAGCCCGGTGGTGGCGCTCAACCGGGCGGTGGCCGTGGGCGAGGCCGACGGGCCGCAGGCGGGGCTGCGGGCCCTGGCGGACGTGCCTGACGGCATACCCCGTCGGGAGGCGGCCCACGCCCACCTGCTCGAGCGGGCCGGGGAGCCGGCGCGTGCCGCGGCGCTCTACGCCCGTGCCGCGGCCCGGGCGAGCAGCACGGCCGAACGCGACCACCTGACGCGGCAGGCGGCCCGGCTGCGCCGGCGATAACGCGCTCGGACGCTGCGCGGAGGACCGTCGGACGGCGCCACCGGCGCGTCCGAGGTACGGTCCACGACGGCTGGCGTGAGCGCCGGACCGCCGAGACGAGCAGCACGGACGAGCACAGGAGGAAGCATGCGCGGAGCAGTCATCCACGGACCGGGGGACATCCGGGTGGAGGACCGGGAGGACCCCACCGTGACCGAGCCCACCGACGCCGTCGTCCGCACGGTCGCCGCCTGCGTCTGCGGGTCCGACCTGTGGCCCTACCGCGGGATCTCGCAGGTGGCCGAGCCTCGGCCCATCGGCCACGAGTTCGTCGGTGTCGTCGAGCAGACCGGGTCGCAGGTGTCGACCGTGCAGGCGGGGGACGTCGTGGTCGGTGGCTTCCTGCACAGCGACAACACCTGCCCGGTCTGCCGGGTCGGCCAGCACGCCAACTGCCAGAACGGCGGTGGGTATGCCGGGTGCCAGGCCGAGCGCATCCGCATCCCGAACGCCGACGGGACGCTCCTGGCCACCCCCGGCCGGCCCGACGACGACCTGGTCCCGAGCCTGCTGGCCCTCTCCGACGTCATGGGGACCGGCTGGCACGCCGCGGTCTGCGCCGGGGTGCGCGAGGGCGGGAGCGTGGTCGTCGTGGGTGACGGCGCGGTGGGCCTGTGCGGCGTGCTCGCGGCGCGCGTCATGGGCGCCGAGCGGATCATCGCCATGAGCAGGTACGAGGACCGGCAGCGGCTGGCCCGGGAGTTCGGGGCCACCGACGTCGTCGCCGAGCGCGGCGACGAGGGGGTGGCCGCCGTCCGCGAGCTGACCGACGGGATCGGCGCGGACGCCGTGCTCGAGTGCGTCGGCACCCAGGACTCCGTGGTCCAGGCGCTGCAGTCCGCGCGTCCGGGTGGGATGGTCGGCTGGGTCGGCGTCCCGCACGTGACCGACATCCCGCAGGAGCACATGTTCTACCGCAACGTGGGGCTGCGCGGGGGGATCGCGCCGGTGCGCGCCTACCTCCCCGACCTGCTGCGCCTGGTGCTGGACCGGGAGATCGACCCGGGCCGGGTCTTCGACCTGGAGCTGCCCCTGGAGCAGGCCGCCGAGGGGTATGCCGCGATGGACGAGCGGAGGGCGATCAAGGCGTTGCTCCGACCCTGAGCCGCCGCTGCTCGCCGATCCCCGGTGATCTTCTGCGCAGACTGCGCACAACTATCGCTTGATCTGCGCAGGCTGGCCTGGCAGACTCGCGGATGGCCTCGGCAGTGCCGCCCGGGCCAGCGCACCCAGGAGAGTCATCGTGGACATTCAGCTGCTGCTCGCCCTCGTCGCCGGCATCGCGACCATCATCGTGCTGGTCCTGCGGACCAGGCTCGACGCCTTCATCGCCCTCCTGGTGGCCTGCGTGGTCACCGGGATCCTGGCCGGCCAGGAGCTCACCGGGATCGTCGGGTCCATCACGACCGGCTTCGGCACGACGTTGGGCAACATCGGCATCGTCATCGGCCTCGGCGTCGCCATCGGCAAGATCCTCGAGGTCTCCGGCGCCGCCGACGCCCTGGCCCGGGCCTTCCTGCGGGCCTTCGGCCGGGGACGTGAGGAGTGGGCCCTCGGATCCGTGGGGTCGCTGGTCTCGATCCCGGTCTTCTGCGACAGCGGCTACGTCATCATGAACCCGCTCGCCCGGTCCATCGCCCGGGTCAAGCGCGGAGGCTACGTGGCCCTCGCCCTGGCCCTGGGCTGCGGCATGACGCTGACCCACCACATGGTCCCGCCCACCCCCGGCCCGCTCGCCGCCACCGGCATCCTGGGCGCCGACCTCGGCCTGGTCATCGTCACCGGGCTCGTCTTCACGGTCATCCTGCTGCCGGTCGTCGTGGTCTACGCCCGGTGGATCGGCCCGACGCTCGAGGACCACATCGTTCCCGAGGTCCGCAACGCCGTCTACCCGCACCTGGCCACGGTCGGGTCGGACCGGTCGACCGGCGGCCCGGGCTCGCGCCGGGGGTCCGGTGGGGACCGGCACGGCACCGAGGCCGGCCGCCGGGAGGACGACCACGACCTGCAGGCCGAGGACCAAGAGGTCCAGACCTACGACCCGGAGACCTACTTCGGTGAGCCGCCGGCCGGCGAGGAGCACCGTCGCGTGGGCGCGCTGCTGGGCTCCCTGCCGTTGGCGATCCCCCTCGTCCTCATCGTGGCCAACACCGTGACCGCGGCCGTCGACCGGAACCAGCAGGGGACGCTCGCGGGCGACTACGAGGCGAGCGACTGGACGGCTCCCTTCGCCTTCCTCGGCAACCCCGTCGTGGCTCTCGTCATCGGCGCCATCCTGGCCGTCTACGTCCTGCTGCCCCGCTGGACCCCCAGGGGCAAGGTGCAGGGCTGGTTGGCCGAGGCGGCCGCGTCCGCGGGTCTCATCCTGCTCATCACCGGTGCGGGCGGCGCGTTCGGGCAGGTCCTGCGCGACTCCGGCGTGGGCGACGCGCTCGCCGAGGCCATCGCCTCCACCGCGCTCCCGGCCTTCCTGGTGCCCTTCGTCATCGCGACGGTCGTCCGTATCGCCCAGGGATCCGGCACCGTCGCCATGATCACCGCCGCCTCCGTCACCGCACCCCTGGTCGACACCCTGGGGGTGGACCCCGTCGTCGCAGTCCTGGCCTGCACGGCCGGGTCGATGGTCTTCAGCTACTTCAACGACTCCTACTTCTGGGTCGTCACCCGCTTCACCGGCCTCGAGGGGACGGCCGCCCTCAAGGGCTGGTCGGGCATCACCACCGCGGTCTGGGTGGCGTCGATCCCGCTGCTGTTCGTGCTCAACCTCGTCATGGGCTGACCGGTGGCCCGCGTCCTCGTCGTCGCCGACGACCTCACCGGGGCCAACGCCTGCGCCGCGGGCTTCGCCCGTGCCGGTATGCGTGCCGTCACGCTCGGTCAGAGCGACCCCGCGGGCACCGTGGCCGAGTTCCACCCGAGGTTCGACGTGGTCGTCGTCACGACGGAGTCGCGGCACGCCCCACCGCACCAGGTGCGTGAGCGGGTCCACGAGGTCGTGCGGGCCGGGTGGCCGGTGGACCTGCTCAGCACGCGCATCGACACGACGCTGCGGGGCAACGTCGGGATCGCGACCGAGGCGATGCTGACGGTGGCCCGGCAGGTGTCCGACCGTCGGGTGGTGGCGCTGTGCATGCCCGCCCACCCCGACGCGGACCGGGTGACCGTCGAGGGCCACCAGCTCCTGCGAGGGATGCGGCTGGAGAGCACCGAGCTGGCACAGGACCCCCGCGCCCCGGTCGACACCTCGGACGTCGCCGAGGTGCTGTCACGCTCCACGGACCTGACCGCCCGCCACCTGCCGCTGCGGGTGGTCACCGGCTCGGAGGACGAGCTGGCCGCCACGGTCCGCGAGCTGGTGGACCAGCAGGTCGACGTCATCGTCGCCGACGCCATGACCACCGAGCACCTCGACCGGGTCGCTGCGGCCGCTGCCTCCGCCGGGGACGACCTGCTGTGGGTCACGGTGGACCCCGGCCCGGGGGCGGCGGCGATGGCCTCCGCGCTCGGTCTGCGGAGCGCCCATGTAGCCGGGTCCCTGCTCGCCGTGTCGGGATCGGCCACCGAGCTGACCCGCCAGCAGCTCGCCCGTCTCGTCGCCGAGCGCACCTGTCACGTCGTGCGGCCCCGGACGACGGGGGACTCGGTCGTCCCCGACGTCGACGCGACGGTGTCGCTGGTGCGGGAGGCGCTCGAGGCGGCCGAACCGGGAGCCGTCGTCCTGCTCGCCACGGTGATGGACGGCAGCGAGGTGCGCAGCATCTCGGCCGCTGAGGGCGCCGAGCTGCCCGCCGCGCTGGGGCGCATCACGCGCCGCGTCCTGCAGGAGACCAGGATCGACGGCCTCTACACCACCGGGGGCGACATCACGGCGGCCGTCCTCGAGGAGCTGGACGGCCAGGGCCTGGAGATCGAGGACGAGGTCGTCCCGCTCGCGGTCGCCGGGGAGATCGTGTCCGGACCCTGGGCAGGCCTGCCCATGGTCACCAAGGGCGGTCTCGTCGGTGACGCGGAGACGACGCTGCTCTGTCTCGACCGGCTGGCCGGCATGGCCAGGGACCGCCTGCGCTCGGTCCGCACCGCCACCTCGCACGAGCGCGCGAGACGATGACCCCGACGACACTGACGACCTCGCACCACCGCATACAAGGAGATGAGTTCGCATGAGCACCACCCCGGTCCTCGCACTGACCGTCGGTGACCCCGTGGGCATCGGCCCGGAGATCACCGCCTCGACCCTGGCCGAGTTCGCCGGGACACCAGATCACCACGGGATCGCCGTCGGCGACCGCGTCGCCCTCGAGCGGGCGGTGCAGGTCCTGGGTCTGGACGTCGAGGTGCGGGTGGTGTCCGACTGGTCGACCCCGTCCGCGGGCGAGGGCACCATCGACGTCTTCGACATCGGCGTCCTCGAGGGCGACATGCCGGAGTGGGGCTCGGTCGACGGCCGGGCGGGCCGGGCCGCGATCACCGCCATCGAGGTCGCGACGCGCGCCGCCATGGACCAGGAGATCGACGGGATCGTCACCGGCCCCATCAACAAGGAGGCCATCTGGGCCGCCGGGAGCGAGCACCTGGGACACACCGAGATGCTCGGGGAGCTCACCGGCGTGACCAAGCAGGACACGATGTTCGTGGTCCGCGACGAGGCCGAGGGAGCCCACCACCTGCGCATCTTCTTCGCCACACGGCACCTGTCGCTGCGCAAGGCCCTCGACGCCATCACGCTGGACTCACAGGTCGACTCGATCATGCGGGCGTACCGTGCCCTCGAGGTCTTCGGGGTCGAGAACCCGCGGCTCGCGACCGCCGCCATCAACCCGCACGGGGGCGAGAACGGCGCCTTCGGCGACGAGGAGATCGAGATCCTCCGCCCGGCCGTCGCCGCGGTCGCCGAGAAGGGTCTGGAGGTGGCCGGCCCCATCCCCGCCGACTCGGTCTTCCACCACGGCCTCACCGGCCGCTACGACGGGGTGCTCTCGCAGTACCACGACCAGGGTCACATCGCCGCCAAGACCTACGACTTCGACGGCACCATCTCGGTCACCGTGGGGTTGCCCATCCTGCGCACCTCCGTGGACCACGGCACCGCCTTCGACATCGCCGGCCAGGGCAGGGCCGACCACGGCACCATGCGGTCGGCCTACCTCGCCGCGGTCGACTACGCTCCGTTCGTCACGGGTATCCGGGAGGAGTACCTCCCCCGCTGACACCGGAGCCGCAGCAGCCGCCATCGCGGGGGAACGAGGGCATGAGCGAGACCCCCAGGACGCAGCACCGCAGTCGCAGGGAGCGGCTGCGGGAGATCGTGGCGCTCCTGCGGTCCGGCACCACCAGGGTCGAGGACCTCGCGCGGACCGTCGACGTGTCGGAGTCGACCATCCGGCGCGATCTTGCCTCCCTCGAGGCCGAGGGTCACATCGACCGCACCTACGGCGGAGCGCGTCCGTCCGGGCCCTACAGGGAGACCCGGCTCGGCGAGCGGATGAGGATCGAGGTCGCCGCCAAGGCCCGTATCGGTGCTGCTGCCGCAGCCTGGGTGGAGGAAGGGTCGACGATCTTCGTCGACGCGGGTTCGACCTGCGCCCAGCTCGTCGAGCACCTGCGCGACCTGCGCGACCTCACGGTCGTCACCCGGGGGCTGGAGATCGGGCTGATGCTGGCCGACAGCCCGATCGACGTCATCGTCGTCGGCGGGGAGGTGTCGCCGTCGAGCCACGGACTGGCCGGGGCCGTCACCCTCTTCACGCTCGAGCGCCTCGCGGTGGACCTCGCCTTCCTCGGGTGCGACGCGGTCCACCCGTCCCGCGGCGTGGGTGAGCCGACCCTCGAGGAGGCGGCGACCAAGGAGATGGCCTCGCGCCAGGCCAGGCGCACCGTCGTCCTGGCGCACGCGGCCAAGCTCACCGTCGAGGCGGTGCCCGCCTGGGCGCAGCTACCCCCTGGCTGGACCCTCCTCACGGACGAGTCCTCCGAGGACCGCCTCGCCCCCTTCCGGGACGAGGGGGTCCGTGTCGTGAGCGTGCCGTCCTGACCGTCCGCCCGACCCACCCGGTCCGAGCCACCGACGTCGCCACCACGGGGGCAGGTCCGGTCCTGTCGTCCTCATCACGGAAGGAAGCACGCGTATGAGCACCATCGCCTTTATCGGGCTCGGCATCATGGGGAGCCCCATGGCCGTCCATCTGCAGAAGCACGGGCACGCTGTCCGTGGCCACAACCGCTCGCCCGCCAAGGCTCGTGCCCTGCAGGAGGCCGGCGGGACGGCCTGCGCCTCCGCGGCGGACGCCGTCAGCGGCGCCGACGTCATCTGCCTCATGCTGCCGGACAGCCCTGACGTGGAGGAGGTCCTGCTCGGCGAGGGCGCGGTGCTCGACCACGCCGAGCCGGGCGCACTCGTCATCGACTTCTCCACCATCCGACCCGACGTCACCCGGCGGCTCGCCTCGGCCGCCCGCGAGCGCGGTCTGCGGATGCTGGACGCGCCGGTGTCAGGAGGTCAGGCCGGCGCCGAGGCGGCGACCCTGTCGATCATGGTGGGTGGTGAGTCCGCGGACGTCGAGGCGGCCGACGACGTGCTGGGTGTCCTGGGAGGCACGGTCGTGCACGTCGGCCCTCCGGGTGCGGGTCAGACCGTCAAGGCCGCGAACCAGCTCATCGTCGCGGGCCATCTGCAGGTGCTCGCCGAGGCCGTCGTGCTCCTCGAGACCTCAGGCGTCGACCTGGCGCGGGCCCTCGACGTCCTCGCCGGAGGGCTGGCCGCCTCAGCCGTCCTGATGCAGAAGCGGGACAACCTGCTCGAGCATCGCTTCGACCCGGGTTTCCGGGTCGAGCTGCACGACAAGGACCTCGGCATCGTCGTCGAGACGGCGCGGTCGGGCGGAGTGGTGGCACCCATGGCGGGGCTGCTGGCGGCGCTCATGAGCTCGATGGTGGCCAACGGCGACGGAGGGCTCGACCACTCCGCCCTGCTGCGCGGTGTCGAACGACTGAACGGACAGACTCCTCCCCGGCCCGACACCGCGTGAGGGGTCCGGCCCGGCCCAGCCCGGTGCCGGACGCGCAGCACCGGGGGGCGCTCAGCGGCTCCTGACCGCCCGCAGGACCACGTCGTCGACGTGGTGCGTCGACACCGCGCCGGACGGGCGGGGACGGGTCTCGTGCACCTGCACGGTCCACCCGCCCTGCGTCGCGAGCGCTGCGGCGACCTCCTCGACACCGACATAGGCCTCGGGGTCGAACATGCGGGTCTGCTCGGCGGGGTCCACGGGCTCGCGCATCGGGGACAGGTCGTGGCCGACCACCAGGAGCGTCCCGCCCGGGGCGACGGCACCGAGCAGGGTGCGCAGACCTCGCTGCTCCGGGGTCCGCAGGAACGAGCCGTACTGGAGCGAGACGAGGTCGTAGGTGGCGCCGCCGACGGCGTCAGGAGCGTTGACGTCCCGGTGCAGCAGGCTCACCACGAGCCCCCGGCGCTCCGCCTCCGCACCGACGTGCTCCAGCGCCGCACCGGAGATGTCGGCAGCCGTGACGTCCCACCCCTGCTCGGCCAGCCACAACGAGTCGCCACCCTCACCGGCACCGACGTCGAGAGCCCGGCCGGGCGGCATACCCTCGACCTCGGCGACGAGGGTGCCGTTGGGGTTGCCGCTCCACATCCGCTCCCCGGTGCCGTAGCGCGCGTCCCAGTCGCCCTCCTCCCCCGCGGTGCGCTGCGCGGAGCGCAGGTCCTCGTCGGCCAGGCTGAAGGCGATCATCGCGCCGATGCGACCGCCGTGGGCGGCCGACGGCAGCACCTGCAAGGACGGGTCGGTCAGGTTGCCCGCGCCGTACACGCCCGGCACGGCGGTCTCCCCGGTCACGGGGTCGACCTGCAGCACCTCACCCAGACCGGTGGGGTGCGCGCTCGCCTCGATCCCGAGCGGCGCCAGCGCCTCGATCCGGGCGTGGAAGCGGGTGCCGACCACCACCGCGTCGGCCTCGAGCTGTGTCCCGTCGACCAGCTCCACGGCAGTCACGGTGCCGTCCGCCCCGGTGACCACCCGCCGCGCGCCGGTGCGCACGACGGGCACGCCGGCGGCCTCGAGCGCGGTGAGAGCAGCCTCGTCGACGCCCGTCACGTCGGGCAGCACGACGGTCAGCCGGTCGGTCAGGTGGCGGAGCAGCGCGGTCGGGTGCAGGCCCATCGGGTGCGTGACGATCTGGACGAGGCGCTGGTCGCGGACCTCGTAGCCGTGGCAGAACGGGCAGTGGATGACGTCCTGGCCCCAGCGCGGCGCGACCCCCTCGATGTCGGGGAGCTCGTCGACGATGCCGGTGGCGGCGAGCACCCGCCGGGCCAGGAGGGTGTGCCCGCCGCTCAGCTCGACGCGGAAGCGACCGTCCTGCACCGGTCGGACGGCGAGCACGCGACCGGCCAGGATCTCGCCCCCGTAGCTGCGGACCTCCTCACGACCGACCGCGAGCAGCTCGGAGGGCGCCGCCGCCTCCCGGCCGAGGTAGCCGTGCATGTGGGCGGCCGGGGCGTTGCGCGGGGTCCCGTCGTCGACGGCGATGACCGTCCGCCGCTGCCGGGCGAGCTGCAGGGCCGCGGCCAGCCCGGCGGCCGAGGCGCCGATGACCGCGACGTCGCAACGGCGCTCCATCGTGGGCCCGGGGTGGTCGTGGCCGTGCGCGCGGGACTCGTGCTGGGGAGGATGCTGGGGCGTCGACATGGCTCTACCCTACCGACGTCGTGCGGTATGTGGGACAGCATTTGCAGGATTCGCAAGAACACGGCAGACTGTCCGGATGAGCACCACCGATGTCGAGACGTTGGCGCGCACCCGGCTGCGCAGCCTGCGCAGCACCCTGGGCTACTCGCTGGAGGAGCTCGCCGAGCGGACCCACCTCAGCCCCTCGACGATCAGCCGCATCGAGACCGGCAAGCGCACGCTCGGGTTGGACGTCCTCGTGCCGCTGGCCCAGACCCTCGGGGTCAGCCTCGACGCCCTCTTCGAGCGACCGGGCGACGAGGACGTGGTCATCCGACCGGCACCGCACAGCTCCGGCGGGCACACCACGTGGCCGCTCAGCCGATCCGACGGCCGCACCGTGGCCATCAAGATGCGCCTGGAGCCCTCGACGCGTGCCCCCGAGCAGCGCGTCCACCCCGGGCACGACTGGTTCGTCGTCATCGAGGGTCAGGTCCACCTGCTGCTCGGGGACCGGGAGATCGAGGTCGGCACGGGGGAGGCCGCCGAGTTCTCCACCATGACCCCGCACGCCATCCGGGCCGTTGGCGGGCCGGCCGAGCTCATCATGATCTTCGACCGCGAGGGGCAGCGGGCGCACGTGCACCAGTGACGCGGCAGACGCCGTCCGGGGCACGACGGACAGCGGCCCGTCACGTCGCCGGCGCGGCCACCTCGATCGACATCACGCAGTTCTTCAGGCCCTTGGGGCGCACGTAGGTGAAGCCCAGTCGCTCGTAGAGCCGGCGGGTGCCGTTGTAGAGGAACGAGGACGACATCTTCTTCGTCTGGTGCGTCAGGTCGTGCGGGTAGGCCTCGACCACGCCCCCGCCGGCCTGCGCGATGAGGTCGAGCGCACCGCGGATCGCGACCTCCGTCAGGCCCCGCCGCCGGTACCGTCGGTCGACGAAGACGCAGGTGATCCGGTAGTCCGGGTCGCGGTCCTTCTCCTTGTCGTACTGCTTGCGGTGATGGATGTTGGGCAGCTCCTCCGGCGTCCCGAACTCCGCCCACGCCACCGCCTGGTCACCGTCCATCACGAGAGCGGCGTGCGCGAGGCCCGACTCGACATACTCCCGCTTCATCGCCCTGCTGCCCTCGGCGCCCGGCAGCCGGTCTTCGCAGGAGGGTTGGAAGTAGGTGCACGAGCACCCCCCGAAGATGCCGTTGTGCCGCAGCACGAGGTCGTCGAAGGCCGACCACGTCTCGGGCGTCAGCGCGCGGACCTCCAGCTGGGCGACGTCGCCCGTGTCGGTGCTCATGCCCACAACCTAGGGGGTATGCCGGACACCTCGCGTCCTACGCGATGCGTCCCGGTTCGTGCCAGGCTCGGAGGATGAGGAGCCGTCACATCAGCCGTGTCATCGCCGCGGACCGCGACCGGGTCTACGACGCCGTCGCCGAGCCGGACAACCTGCCCCTGTGGGCACAGGGCCTGGCGACCGCAGAGGTCAGCCGGGACGGTGACGACCTCGTCGTGGAGTCGCCGATGGGTGAGGTCCGCGTGCGCTTCGTCCCGCGCAACCACCTCGGGGTCGCCGACCACGACGTCCTGCTCCCCTCCGGCACCATCGTCACGAACCCGCTGCGGGTCCTCGCCCATCCCCACGGCAGCGAGGTGGTCTTCACCGTGCGCCAGGTCGAGCTCACCGACGAGGAGTTCGAGCGCGACTGCCGGACCGTGGCCGAGGACCTCGACCGTCTGGCTGGGCTCGTCGAGGGCTGAGCCGCGCCGGCCGTGTCAGACGCGCCCGGTGTGGTGGGCCCACATGGCGATCTCCACCCTGTTGCGGACCCCGAGCTTGGACAGCAGGGAGGCGACGTGGGTCTTGGCGGTGCTGAGCCCGATGTAGAGCTCGGCCGCGATCTCGGCGTTCGTGCGCCCACGGGCGACCAGCACCAGCACCTGCTCCTCCCGCTCGGTCAGCGGGTCCAGCGGTTGCGCCGGAGCCGTGGGCGCCCGGTCGGCGAAGGTCGCCAGCAGGCGCCGGGTGACGTTGGGGGCGATGAGGGCGTCACCGCGGGCCGCGGCGTGGATGGCCTGGACGAGCAGCTCCGGTCCGGCGTCCTTGAGCAGGAACCCGCGGGCGCCGGCCCGGAGGGCCCCGAGGACGTACTCGTCGAGGTCGAAGGTCGTGATGACGACGACCGCCATGGGGTCGGGCACGCCCGGCCCGGCCAGGCGGCGGGTCACCTCGACGCCGTCGAGGCCGGGCATCCGGATGTCCACGAGGAGGACGTCGGGCCGCAGCCGGGCCGCCAGCTCGAGCGCACCGGGTCCGTCCGCGGCCTCTCCCACGACCTCCAGGCCGGGCTGGGCCCCCAGGATCAGCACCAGGCCGGTCCGCACCAGGTCCTGGTCGTCGGCCACGACGACACGGATGCTCACGTCGGACCTCCCGCGGGCAGCTCGGCCTCGACCACCCAGCCGCCCTCGGGCCCCGGCCCTGCGGAGAGGGAGCCGCCGAGCAGCTCGGCGCGCTCCCGCATACCGGTGAGACCGAAGCCCGGAGCCGGCCGCGGCACCGCCCCTGCCACCCCGTCGTCGACGACCCGCAGGACGACCGCGTCGTCGACCCGGCGGACGTCGATCACGACGCGGGTCGCGCCCTGCGCGTGCCGCAGGGCGTTGGTCAGGGCCTCCTGCGCCAGGCGGTAGGTCGCGGCGTCCACCGGACGCGGCAGCCGGACCAGGGGGCCGGTGAGCGCCACCTCGACGACCGGTATGCCGTCCGGCCGGGCCAGGCCGGAGAGGTCGGTGATGCCCGGCTGCACCGCGAGGGTGTCCCAGCCGTCCTCGCGGAGCACCCGCACCACGGAGCGCATCTCCGCGAGGGTGCGCGTCGCCTCGGTCTCGATGGCGGCGAGGATTCCCGCCGCCCGCTCCGGCTGGGTACCGGCGACGACACCCCCGGCCTGGGCCTGCACGGCGATGGCAGAGACGTGGTGCGCCACCGTGTCGTGCAGCTCCCGGGCCAGGGTCAGGCGCTCGTCGTTGCGGATCTCCTGCTGACGGCGGCGCCACACGTCGGCGCGGTAGCGGAACACCGCCGCGAGGGCGACGACGAGCAGCAGGAGCACGCTGCCCCCGACCACCTCGGCCACGTCCGCCGCCGCGGCATACATGCCCAGTGTCGCGACCGTCGCGACGACGAGGATCCCGAGGCCGATCTCCCGACCCGAGCCCCACCGCGCCAGGGAGTAGAGCAGGACGAGGATGACCATCATGGATCCGAGGCCGAGGTCGTCGCTCCGGGTCAGCAGCTGCACGAGGGACAGCGACCCGGCCGCGCCGAAGCCGACGACGCAGGCGACGAGGGGACGGCTGCGCCGCCACAGGAGGACGGGCATCAGCGCCACGGCGAGCACGGTCACGAACGGCTGCCCCGCGAGGCCCGGACGCGCGATCCCCTCGACGAGCGCGGCGACCCCGAACCCGGCGACCAGCCACCCGTCATGGCGCCCCACGGGTGGGGGGTCAGGTGGCCTGGGCTCCCGCCAGAAGGAGCGCCACAGCGCGTTCATCGCCCCAGCGTAGGGACCGGCGTGCCGCGGTGCACCTGTCGCGCCGACGACCCGGCCGCCGACCCTCGGGCCGGTCGGTCGGGGCGGGTCGCACGGACCACCGTCACGTGGTGACCTGGGCACGGCGGGTGGTGGCGGCGTCCTCCGCGGGCACCGAGCTGGTGCGGGGCCAGGCCCAGGCGGCACGGATGATGAACCCGAGCAGGACGAGCTCGAGTCCCAGCCCCAGGCCGTAGTAGACGAGCCACTGCTCTCCGACCAGGTTGAACGCCGAGTAGGGGATGTAGAGGACGGCGACCACGAGGTTGAGCACCCGGTTGACCCGGGCGGGCAGGGTCGCCGAGAGCACGATCATGAGGATCGGGACGGCCACGCTGGCGAGCGCGCTCGCGGCGAAGGTCTGGGTGATCTCGAACTCCCAGACGACGCCGTCGAGGATGTCGTCGACGACCCCGGGCTTGTAGAGGGTCAGGTAGTCGACGTAGATGTAGAGGAACATGAAGCTGGTCCACGCCGCGGCGAGCTGGGCCGTGACCGGGACCGCCGGGTTCTGCAGCGACGTGGGGTGTGCTGCGGACTGAGTACTCATGGGCGACTCCTTGGTGGGTCGAGGACTGGTCACACCACGATGGCCGGTCGGCAGCTCAGAGGACATCGGCCATGCGGCTCGACGTGCCTCGCCCGGAAGAACGGCTGCCGGAGCGGACCACTCTTCCGCACGGCCCTGCTCGTCACGTGTCAGGGCTCGTGGGCAGTCACCCCAGGGAGGCCGCCGAACCGGGCCGAGGCGTCCCGGGTGAGCAGCACCCGGCGCGACTGGGCCGCGGGCGCGGCGAGGATCAGGTCGTGCGCCCCTCGCGGTTGCCCGGACCGTCTCGCGTGCGCGACGAGGCGGGCGTGATGAGCGGCCGTCCTCTCGGTGTAGTCCAGGACGCCGACGGCGTCGACGATGGCCATGAGTGCCCGCATCCGGGTGTCGGCGCGCTCAGCGGTGTCGGCCAGCTCGATCACGGTGCGGTACTCGGCCACGGTGAGGGCGGCGATGGCGATCTGGTCGTCGTCCAGCGACGCCACGTCGACGTGACCTCGCTCGTAGTTGATCAGGACGTTCGTGTCCAGGATCAGGCGTCGCCCCACGGGTCCGGCACCTCCTGCGCGACCGCCCCCATGGCCTCGGTCAGATCGGTGACGAACTGCTCATCCAGCGTCGCGACGCCTCGGTGGCGGTGATCGTCCTCATGCCACCTCTGTCATCCGACAATCAGATTTCCTGTAGCACCGTCATCCACAGTCTGTGGCGAACCTTGTCGAGAAGCCCCGGGATGGACGCGCTCAACATCTCTGGTCCGCCGCGGTCGGGCTGGCTCTCGGACGGTCTCACCGTGGGCAGCACCCCACGGCCGCCCGCCTCGTGCCGGGCTAGAAGTTGCTCGCCATGTTGGTGAACCTGCTGTAGTGCCCCTGGAAGGCGACCACCACGGTGTCCGTCGGTCCGTTTCTGTGCTTGGCGACGATGACGTCAGCTTCGCCCTCTCGGGGTGACTCCCGCTCGTAGAGCGATTCCCGGTGCAGCAGGATGACGACGTCCGCGTCCTGCTCGATACTGCCTGACTCGCGAAGGTCGCTCATCTGGGGCTTCTTATCCGTCCGCTGCTCCGGCCCACGGTTGAGCTGGGAGAGCGCGATGACCGGGACCTCGAGCTCCTTGGCCAGCAGCTTGAGCGCCCGGGAGAACTCGGCGACCTCCTGCTGGCGCGACTCCACCCGCTTGCCCGAGCTCATGAGCTGCAGGTAGTCGATGATGACCATCCGCAGGTTGTTGCGTTGCTTGAGCCGTCGGCACTTGGCCCGAATCTCCATGAGCGACATGTTGGGGCTGTCGTCGATGAACAACGGCGCGTCGGTGATGCGACCCTGCGTCTCGGCCAGCCGCGTCCAGTCGCGGTCGCGCATGTTGCCCTTGCGCATGTTTTGCAGCGGGATCTCCGACTCCGCCGACAGCAGGCGCATGGTGATCTCGGTCCGGCTCATCTCCAAGGAGAAGACGACCGTCGCCATCTGGTGCTTGATCGCCGCGGCCCGGGCGAAATCCAGGGCGATGGTCGAGTTGTGGGTCGGGATCATCGAGCGGCCAGCGAGGTAGAGGTGGTCACGTGCGGCCACCTGCACGCATCGCACTGGAATGCTGTCGACGGGACGAACAGCACAGATGAAGCGTGAGTTGCGCCGCTGGAAAGATCTGGCGCGACGTTCTTTGTGGACAAGACGCTTCCGCTCGAGCCGGAACACGTCCTCGTCACTGGAGAAGGTCAGGGTGTGCGCGACTGAGGAGGCTGCAGTATGTCCTGCGACAGTCCTCTGGCTCCGCCCGCACCGGTAGCCCAACCCGACGACGAGCTCGTAGACGTCCTCGGCCAGTCGAGGCGAGGTGGTCGTGAACTGCGGGCAGCCACTCGCGGCCACCGTGCCGTCGGTGTCAAGGAGTCCCGCCAGTAGTGCTCGCCGTTGCGGCTCGCTCGCACGGAGGTATGGCGTGGGGATGTGCTTGTAGCCCAGCACCCCGACGCGTCGCAGGAGGGCTCGCACCGAACCGTGGTCGGCGTAGCAAGCACGACACCTCCGAGACCCGCTGGAAGGGCCCCCGCAGTCTGGACAGAACGCCGCAGATGGTGATCCCACACCCCTCGACCGGCCACCGCAGACGCGACCGCACGTCTTCACCTGCGAGGTGTGCGGGGTGAAGGGCTCACCACACACGACGCAGTCACGTTGAGGGACGGGCTCTGTAGGAACGTGGAGGGAGTAAAGGTAGTCACCGTGATGACGCACCTCGACACCCTCGGCCTCGAGGTGCATGACGATCTCGGGATCAGCAGAGGTGAACCGCGCACCAGCAGACTCACCGTCGCCCAGCCAGACGCCCAAGACGTAGGGCGGCAGGACCAACTGCGCCTCAGGGAGGTCGAGAGGCTTCGCGAGAGCGACGCTGTGGTTGAGACGTCGTTCTGCAGTAGCGCAGCGGAGGGTTCGCGCGATATCGCCCGTGGTGCGGGCGGACGACACATCCTGCCTAAGGCCCCGCCGCTCTGCTCGCGTGCTGGTCTCCCACAGATGCTCCTCGTCAGCCACGATGACCGACCCGTCGGAGAACTCCACTTCGTAGCAGGGACGATCGTGCATGACCTCGGTCGCAGCGACCACCAAGGTCGGCCGACCATCGGCCCCCAGCAGCTCGTCGCCTACGACGACGTCCCCCATCGTTGTCCACCCCGTCGGTGTCGGCAGCGGGGTCTCCAGCGCGAGCGCCTTCCCGACAGCAGGCCTGGCCGCGATGATGACCATCTGCCCCGGGTGCAGGCCGTTGGTGAGCTCGTCGAGCTCGGTGAACCCGGTCGGCACACCGGTCATCTCCCCCGAGGACCCGGCCGCGTGCTCGATCTCGTCCATCGTGGGCTCGATGAGCATGCCGAGCGCGTGGTAGTCCTCACCGCCGCGCTTGTCCGCGACGGCATACACCTCCGCCTGGGCGGCGTTGACGATGTCCTCGACGTCGCCCCCCTGGTAGCCGATCTGGACGATCCGCGTGCCGGCGTCGACCAGGCGCCGCAGCACCGCACGCTCGGCGACGATCTCCGCGTAGAACGCCGCGTTGGCGGCCGTCGGCACCTCGGCGATGAGCTGGTGCAGGTATGCCGTGCCCCCGATGCGCTGCAGGTCGCCCCGCTTGGTCAGCTCGTCGCCGACGGTGATCGCGTCGACCGGCTCGCCCCGCGAGTAGAGGTCGACGCACGCCTCGAAGATCGTCTCGTGCGCCGGGCGGTAGAAGTCCTGCGCCTTGACCATCTCCGAGCACTCGGCGATGGCGTCCTTGGACAGCATCATGGAGCCGAGCGCACTGCGCTCGGCAGCGACGTCCTGCGGCGGCAGCCGGTCCTCCGGGCCCCCACCCGTGCCCTGGTCCGGAGGTCCGTAGACCTCCATCTCGCTCAGCGCCATACCGGCCTCCCGACGTTCGAACTCGTGTGCGGGCCAGTCCAGCACCGCCTGCCGACAGACCCGCGCGCCCTACTGCCGACGGCCCACCGTACGGCCCCGGAGCGCTCCGCGCAGCACTGCCCTGTGGAGGGGGTGTGGACACCCTGGGGACACGGTGGGGACGAGCGGAGGACGCGCCGCGCGGCGGTGTGGACAAGACTGTGGACGGTCCAGGAACTTGGGTCACACCGGCGCTCTCACCTGCGACGACGCTCCCCACAGCCTGTGGACGAAAAGTCGTCGGAGCACGCCTGGGAAGGTTGACACCCCCAGCCGCGTTTAGCACTCTATAAGCACGAGTGCTAATGCACCCGCGTCGAGACAAGGAGGAACCTGATGAACCGCTTCGACCCGCTGCGCGAGATGGACCGCCTGATGTCCGAGCTGCGCACGGCCCCCACCACCGCGTCCGCCATGCCGATGGATCTGTACCGCGCCGGCGACCACTTCGTCGCGCGTGTCGACCTCCCCGGCGTCGACCCGGGGTCGATCGACATCGACGTCGAGGACCGCACCCTGACCCTGCGCGCCGAGCGGCGGGAGCAGACCGACGTCGAGCAGTGGCTCTCCCACGAGCGGCCCGCCGGCACCTTCGCCCGGCAGCTGACCCTCGGCTACGGGGTGGCGCTGGACCGCATCGAGGCCGACTACACCGACGGCGTCCTGACGCTGACCTTCCCCGTCGCGGAGGAGGCCAAGCCGCGCAAGATCAACGTCACCCACCGCGGTCAGCACAGCATCGAGGGCGAGAGGGTCCCCGAGGGCGCGTCCGCAGGGCAGTGACGGGCTCCGTCGGACCCCGGTGACACACTCGGGCGGGTGACCCCACCCGCCCCGCGGGACGGCCAGGCCAGGGAGATCCTGCGCCTGGCCGTCCCCGCTTTCCTCGCCCTGGTGGCCGAGCCCCTGTTCCTGCTCGCGGACTCGGCGATCGTCGGCTACCTCGGCACGTCCGCCCTGGCCGGTCTCGGGGTCGCGAGCGCGGTCCTGCTGACCGCGGTCAACATCTTCGTCTTCCTGGCCTACGGCACGACCGCCGTCGTGGCCCGTCGTCTCGGTGCGGGAGACCAGCGGGGCGCCGTCAGCGCGGGCATCGACGGCATCTGGCTCGCCCTGCTGCTCGGAGCCGTGGCGGCGGTGGCGACCGCGCTGCTCGCCGGGCCGCTCGTCCAGCTGTTCGGCGCGGGCCCGGCGGTCGCCGAGGAAGCGGTGACCTACCTGCGCTGGTCGGCGCTCGGCATACCGTCGATGCTCGTCGTCCTGGCGGCCACCGGCGTCCTGCGGGGACTGCAGGACACCCGCACCCCCCTCGTCGCGTCGGTCGTCGGCTTCTCCGCCAACGGGCTGCTGTCGCTGCTGCTCGTGCACGGCGTCGGGTGGGGGATCGCCGGGGCCGCGATCGGCACCGTCCTCGCGCAGACCGGTATGGCGCTGGGTCTCGTCCTCGTCGTCGTCCGGGGGGCCCGCCGGCTGGGGTCGTCCCTCACCTTCCACGGGGCCGGGGTGCTGCGCGCGGCGCGCGGCGGGGTGCCGCTGCTCGTGCGGACCGCCGCCCTGCGCGCGGCCCTGCTGCTCACCACCTGGTCGGCCGCCGGGCTGGGTGACGAGCAGCTCGCCGCCCACCAGGTCGCGATGACGGTCTGGTCCACGCTCGCCTTCGCGCTCGACGCCCTCGCCATCGCCGCCCAGGCGCTCACCGGCAAGACGCTCGGCGCCAGCGACACCGAGGGCACCCGCGCCGCGACCGCCCTCATGGTGCGGTGGTCGATCTGGTTCGGGGTCGTCCTCACCGGCGTCATCCTGCTGCTGCACCGCGTCATCCCGCTGGGCTTCAGCCAGGACGCCGACGTCCGTTCCGCCCTGGGTGCCGCACTCGTCGTCGTCGCGGTCGGACAGCCGATCGCCGGCATCGCGTTCATCCTCGACGGCGTGCTCATCGGCGCCGGCGACACCCGCTGGCTGGCCTGGGCGCAGACCGCGGCGACCGTGGCCTACCTGCCGATGGTGCTGGGGGTCCGGCTCAGCGGTGTCGACGGCACGACCGGGCTCGTCTGGCTGTGGGTCGCCTTCACCGGCTTCATGAGCGTCCGGGCCCTGCTCATGTGGCGGCGGGCCAGCGGGGAGCAGTGGATGGTGGTCGGCGCCGAGCGCTGAGCGGCAGGGGGCAGTGCCCGACACCGTCACCATCGGACGAACCCCCGCCGGGGCCGCTCGACGACCGTCGGTGACAGGCGTGGCAACCTCCGCTCAGCCGCGGTGTCCCTTCACCAGGCCTTCGCGGGTCACGGTGAAGCCGCGTGCCGGCACGACGACGGTGCCGGTCGCCGGCTGCCGCCCCTCGAACTCGCCGTCCTGGTCGAAGCGCGCGCCGGCCGTGCTGCCGAGCGCAGTGACCCGGGCGGGACGCGAGGTGGACCCGGCGTACAGCACGGCGTCGGCCCCGGTGGTGTCGTAGACGACCGTGGCGACGGCGGGACGGACGATCAGCGCGTCGAGCCGGAGCGCGCCGGCGCTCGTGCAGCGCAGGGTCAGCGGGCCCTCGGGGAGCGGGCGCTCGAGCAGCTGCGGCACGAGGCTGCCCTCGACCTCGGTGAGCCCGGCCGGGCCGGTGCCGCCGTTGGCCGTCGTCCCCAGCACCGCACCGCCCACGACCTCCCAGGTCGCGTCACCGGCCTCCTCGGCGGTGCGCCAGGCGAGCGGATGCGCCCAGCCGCCGTCGGCGACGTCGACGTCGAACTCGACCCAGTCGCCCGCAGGCACCTCGACGTACCCGCCTCCGACCAGGTTGCCCTCGCCGATCCAGGCACCCTCCTCCCGCTGCACGACCCGGCATCCCGGGCTCAGCCGCGCCGCCTCGGCGTCCAGCACCTGCAGCCCGTCGAAGGAGGCGATGCCGGTGATCGAGCGGGCGACCTCGGCCACCCGGGGGCGCTCGTCCAGCAGCAGCATGGTGAGCAGCCCGTGGATGGTGGACTCAGCACCGGAGTTGCGGTTCACCCGACCGTCGGTCTCCACCCCGTCGACGGTGACGCCGGTCGACGGGTCGTAGGTCGGCACCCCGGCCGTGTTGGCCCCGAAGAACCAGCCCGCGGCGAGCCCGGCGATCTCCAGCAGCCCCCACCCGCCGCCGGCCTCAGCGGCCGCCACCGCCCCCGCGACACGTCCGTGCGCGCCGTAGGCGATCTGGGCCTCGGCGGGGGCCGGCGCCCAGGCGTTGTGCGGACCACCCGCCGTGAGCACCTGCGGGGTGAAGGTCCCGGCGTCGGCGACCGCCGCCCGGACCCAGGCCCGCCGCCGACGGACCTGCCCGGCCGTGGCGAGCGCCTCCGGCGCGGCGGCACCCCAGGCGTGCCAGAAGCCGAGGGACCCGGTCCAGGGCAGCACGGCACCGAAGGGCCACTCGCCGTCCCGGTCGGTCGCCATCGCCGCGATGCCCTCGGCGTAGCGGTCCAGGGCGCGCAGCACCCGTCGGTCCTTCGGCCCGCGGTCGACGACGGCCACCAGGCCGAGCACGGCCTCTGCGGTGGCGTCAGCCCCGCCGGCGATGAGCCAGGCCGGCAGCCGCACCCCGTCGCTGGTCACCCACTGCCCGTACCGGCCGAGCGACTCCCGCTCCAGCGCGTCCAGGCACAGGTGCAGCCGGCGCAGCAGGAAGCGGGCGAAGCGGGGCTCGCCGCGCCGGAACACGGCATACCCCTCCCCCAGGGCCCACACCGTCCGGGCGAGCCAGTACGACTCGGCCGAGTCGGACGGGTCCGGCAGCTCGACCGGCTCGGCGCTGGGGTTGAGGGTGCCGTCGGCCTGCTGCCAGAGGACCACCCGGCCGGCGTCGGGGCCGCTGTCGTTCTGCAGGTAGGTCAGCGTGCGCAGCAGCTGGTAGGCCTCCTCCTTGCTCCTGCGGTCCCTGGTCTGCTGCCAGTCGCGCAGGAAGACCACGGCCGCGCGGCTGATGTCGTCGGCGTTGTAGGCGCCCTGCGTCCAGTCGCCGGTGGCCGGGTCCAACGTCCCCCCGCCCACCCGGCGGTAGCCGTCGCCGTCGGCGTCCGCATACGTCCACGGGGCGAGACCGGCAGGGTCGTCCTCGATGTCGAACGTGGTGTGCGTCCCGTCCCGTCGCAGGGGCACCTCGTCCAGCAGGAAGCGCAGGTGCGCCAGGTTGGTCAGCCTCGTCCTGCCCCCGGGTCGCCGCCCGGTGGTCCCTGGCGCGGCGGTCGCGGGTCCGGCGAGGGTGGGTTGCGCGAGGACCGCCCCGGCGGGCGCGGCGGCGGAGAGGGTGAGGAAGGTGCGTCGGGTGGTCATGATCGGGTCTCCTGCTCGGTGAGGGCACCGAGGGAGGAACCCCAGCGCTGGTTCGGGTCGTGCACGGCGACCGCGAGGGTCGTGTCGGACTGGCCGTAGTAGGCGAACCACTTCCCGTGGAAGTGGACCAGCCCCTCGACGAAGGTGACGTTGGACACCAGCCCGTGGGTGTCCTCGAAGGTCTGCGGTCGCAGCCACGGCTCCTGGAGGCGGGCCAGCACGCGGGTCGGGTGGTCGGGGTCGATGGCGATCTGGCCGCACCGGTAGTCGACATCGACCGAGCCGTCGTCGTGCACCGTGCGCGTCGCACCGTTGGTGAGCATGAGCAGCAGGCCGTTGTCGGTGAGCACCGGCGAGGTGCCGATCTCGACGAGGTCGGCGTCGAAGGAGCCCGGCGTCGGGGCATACATCGGCTCGGTGTCCGGGGTGCCCGGGGTCCAGTGGACGAGGTCGTCGCTGGTGGCCCAGTAGATGCCGCCCTCGCCGAAGTACATCCACCACTTCCCCTGCATCTGCACCGGCACGATGACCCCGGCCTTGGACCAGGTGTGGCCCCGGGGGTCGACGGTGGCGAAGGTGTCGAAGTCCTCGAAGAGCGGCCCGTGCTTGGTCCAGGTATGCAGGTCGGTCGAGGTCGCCAGGCACAGCTGGGCCGCGCGTCGGTCCCATCCGGTGTAGGTCAGGTAGTAGGTCCCGTCGATCAGGGCGATGCGCGGGTCCTCGCAGCCGTAGCGCTCGTAGTCCTCGCTCGGTGACAGGACGGGCTCCTCCTCCCGCTCGAAGGTGAAGCCGTCGCTGCTGCGCGCCAGCCCGACGTGCGACACGATGTCCTCGGCGTGGGCGCGGTAGAGCAGCACGACCTCGTCGCCGTCGACCAGCGCCGCGGGGTTGTAGAGGTTGCCGGACTCCCACGAGCCGCCGCGCGGGCGCAGGATGGGGTTGTGCTCGTAGGGCGTGAACGGCCCGAGGGGGAAGTGTGCTCCGGTGAACATGGATCAGCCCTTCACGGCGGTGCCGAGGTCGGAGGCGGTGAAGTACCGCTGGAACAGGACGAAGAGGATGACGACGGGGAACGCCAGCGCGGTGGCGCCGGCCAGGATGGCCCCGTTGGGGTTGGCGGTGGACTGGGCGACGTTGGAGATGTAGTTGGCCAGGGACACCGCCATGGGCTGGAGGCTGGCGTCCTTGGTGATGAGGAAGGGCCACAGGAACTCGTTCCACGGGCCGATGAAGGTCACGAGCACCACCGTCACCAGGGCGGGCCGGACCAGCGGCGCGGCGATCGAGGTGAGGATGCGCAGCTCACCCGCCCCGTCGACGCGGGCCGCCTCGAACATCTCCTGCGGCAGTGCCCGGAAGAACTGGGTGAAGATGAACACGGCCGTGGTGTTGATGGCGAACGGCGCGATCATGCCGAGGTAGGTGTCGCCGAGCCCGAAGCCCCGGGTGATCTGCACGTAGAGCGGGATCATCAGCAGCTGGAAGGGCACCATCTGCACGAGCAGCATGAGCACCCACGTCGCCCCGCGACCGCGGAAGTCGAGCCGCGCCATGGCATACCCCGCGAGCAGGCCGAAGACGACCGTCCCGAGCAGGACGCCCACCGTGAAGATCAGCGAGTTGACCAGCGAGCGGACGAGGTCGATACGGGCGTCGATGGCGGCGAAGTTGCCCAGTGTCCACCCCGAGGTGGGCACGAGGGACTCCGGGGAGTTGGTCGGCGCCTGCTGGAAGGCGCCGACGACCATGAAGTAGAAGGGGAAGGCGAAGACCAGCGCTGCCGTGGTGAGGAGCAGGTAGCGCACCCAGGTGGAGCGTCGGTGACCCATGTCAGGCCTCCCTGTTGATCCGGTTGGCGGCCAGCGAGAGCATCCCCACGACGATGACGAGCAGCATGCCGATCGCGGCTGCCGTGTCCGGGTTCTGCTGCTGGATGCCCTGCTGGTAGATGAGCAGGACGGGGGTCGACGACGCGCCGTCGGGCCCGCCGCCGTTGGTGAGCAGGTAGGGCTCGGTGAAGAGGTTGGCGCCGGTGATGATGGCGAGGATCAGGACGAGGGTGGTGACCGGGCGCACGCCGGGGACGGTGACGTGCGCGAAGCGCTGCCACGCGTTGGCGCCGTCGGTCATCGCCGACTCGTGCCGTTCCCGCGGCACGTTCTGCAGCGCCGCGAGGTAGAGCAGGATGTAGAAGCCCAGCTGCTTCCACGTCACGTAGAGCGCGATCGTCGGCATGGCCAGGGCGGAGTTGATCAGCCAGGACGGGTTCGGCGCGAGCGGTCCGAGGACGCTGTTGACGAGCCCGCCGGAGGAGAAGAGCAGCATCCACACCCCCACCAGCGACACGCTCGCGGTGAGGTAAGGGACGTAGAACGCGACCCGGTATGCCGCCACCCAGCGGATGCCGCTGTCCAGCGCCGTGGCGAGGACCAGGGCGAGGACGACGGTGAGCGGCACGTTGATGACGAGGAAGACCGCGGTGTTGCGGAACGACTGCAGCACCTGCGGGTCGGTCAGCACGCTGGCGAAGTTGTCCAGCCCGACGAAGGGCTTGGGCACGTCGACGCCGGGTGCGGTGAAGAAGTAGTCGTGGAAGGCGATGTAGACCGCGAAGCCCAGGGGGTAGGCGAAGATGACCGCCACGAACACGAGGTAGGGCAGCGCGAAGAGGGCCCCGATCGGCTGCGCACCCAGGAGGCGGGTGCGCAGCCGGGGGCGACCGGCTGCCGGGGCAGCGGTCACCGGCTCAGCCCTGGGCGAGCTCGTCGACCTGGGCCGACGTCTCGCTGAGGAAGTCCTCGATCGGGGTGGTGCCGAAGATCACCGCGGCGGAGTAGCCGTCGCGGAAGGTCTGCCACACCTCCACCGAGTTGGGGATGCTGGGCACGTCGCCGACCCGCTCGGCCTGCTCGGCGAAGGAGACGTAGTCGGGGTTCGCCTCGAAGTAGTCGGCGTAGGTGTCGGCGAGGTCGGTGCGCAGCGGCATCTGGCCGGTCAGCTCGAGCAGCTGGCCGTCGCTGTCCGTGCTCGTGGCGAACTGGAGGAACTCCCAGGCGGTGCCCTGGTTCTCGCAGGTCGTGAACATCGAGACGTTCTTGGAGTCCGCGAAGGTGTAGACGTCGTCGGTCCCCGTGCTGGTGGGCACCGGCATGAAGCCGACGTCCACGGTCTCGGCGTACGACGGGATGGCCCACGGACCGGCGAGCTGCATCGCGGTCGTGCCCGCCGACATGGCGTCGTCGGTCGAGGCCTCCTTCGGCGCGAGCCCGTCCTCGTACACCGTCGCCCAGAACTCGGCGACCGTGCGCCCCTCCTCGCTGTCGAAGGTGGCCTCACCGTCCTCGACCAGGACCGTGCCGCCCGTCTCCGCCAGGTAGAGCGGGTAGTAGTCGAACCAGGGCTGGTAGAACTCGTTGGTCGGCGCCGGCCAGATGGCGCTCTCGGACGCCCCCGAGTCCACGATCTGCTGCGCCCCGGCGAGGAAGTCCTCGTAGCTGGCCATCTGCGGGTCCTCCGGGTCCAGCCCGGCCTCCTCGAAGATCGTCTTGTTGTACATGATCATCACCGGGTTGGACTTCCAGGGAAGCTGGTAGTAGCTCCCGTCGATGGCGTAGGCCTGGGCGCCTTCCCCGCCGCGCTCCTCGATGTAGCTCGCGCCGTCCTCGAAGCCGGACAGGTCGACGAGACCACCCTGCCGCACCCACCCCGAGACCGCCGCGGTGGCGATGTTGAAGACCAGGCAGGGCGCTGTCCCCGCCGTGATGGCGGCGGTGATGGCCTCCTCCGAGGAGGACCCCGCCGGGATCTCCTGGGCCGTGACCTCCTGGTCCGGGTTCTCGGCGTTCCAGGCCTCGACGACGGACTCGCCCCAGGCCAGCTCCTGCTCGTTGTTGGACAACCAGATCTCGATGGGGCCGGTCGCGGCGGCCTCGCCGCCGTCGTCGCCGCCACCGCCGCCGCTGTCGCCGCCGCCGGAGCAGGCCGCGACCAGGAGGCCGATGGACACCAGGGCGAGGGGTCGGACGAATCTCATGCGTTGCTCCTTGGGTGAGGGGGTTCGGTGCTGGCGCCGGTGCTGTCCCGGAGGCGCAGACGGGTGCAGTCGAGGGTGATCGAGCGGGGCGGGCGGCCGGAGATGTCGAGCAGCAGCTGCTCCGCGGCGACCTCGCCGCGCCGGCGCGGGTCGGTGGACACGCTGGTCAGCGGCGGGGACAGGTGGGCGGAGAGGTGGTCGTCGTCGAACCCGGCCACCGCCAGGTCCTCCGGGATGCGCAGACCGCGTGACCGGGCGTAGGACAGCCCGGCGATCGCCATGGTGTCGTTGGCGTAGACGATGGCCGTGGGGCGCTCCGGCAGGTCCAGCAGCTCAGCGGTGAGATCCCGACCGGTGCGCGCGGTGAAGTCGCCCTGGCGCAGCAGCTCGTCGCTCCCGGTCCGCTCGAGGTAGGCCGAGGCGCGGACCCTCGAGTGGACGTAGCCCATCGGCCCGGAGACGTGGGCGATGCGCGTATGCCCCTGCGCGAGGAGGTGATCGACCAGCTCGCGGACGGGGGCGGCGTCGTCGGTGCGCACGCACGAGAACGTGCTCGCGTCCTCGTAGGCACCGAGCAGGACGGCCGGCAGCCCGAGCTCCTCGAGGAACGGCACCCGCCAGTCCGCCGCGTGCAGGTCGAGGACGACGACGCCGTCGGCGCGCCCCTGCGCCATGGCGCGGTAGGCCCTCTCCTCACCCGCGCGGGTGCTGGCCACCTGCAGGACGAGGGCGACCTCGCGCGGGGCCAGGGCCGCCTCGACCCCTGCGATGAAGGCCGGGAAGAACGCGTCGGACGCGAGGATCTCCGGGTCGCGGGCGAGCACGATCCCGATGGCGTTGGCCCGCCGGGTGGCGAGGGCGCGGGCGAGCGAGCTCGGCACCCAGTTGAGCTCCTCCGCGGCCGCCACGATGCGCGCCTTGGTGGCCGGGCTGATGGGTCGCTTCCCGCTGAAGGCGTGCGAGACCGTGGCCTTCGTCACCCCAGCAGCACTGGCGACGTCACCGATGGTCGGTCGACCCATGAGCACGCTCCTTCGCGTCGTTCCTCTCGAAAGTAAACCGGTTTGACAATGAGGTCAACCGGTTTGATGAAGTTTGATGAGGCACGGTGGTGGCGGTGTCCTACCGCCCCGCCCCCGGCGGCGATCCCACGGTTCCCATCGGTCGCCGCCACCACCCCCCGGGACGCCGAAGGCCCCGCCTCCCAGGAGGAGGCGGGGCCTTCGTCGCGCGCCGCTGCGGCGCGGGTGGTGCTCAGGCGTTGGCGACGACGCTCACGGTGACGTCGGCTGCGACGTCCTCGTGCAGACGCACGTGCACGGCGTGCTCACCGACGCTGCGGATCGGGGTGCGGACCTCGATGCGGCGCTTGTCGACCTGCGGGCCGCCACCGGCGACGATCGCGTCGGCGATCTCACCGGGGGTGACGGCGCCGAAGAGTCGACCGCCGGAGCCGGCGCGCGCGGCGACGGTGATCTCGGCGCCCTCGAGCCGGGCCTTGGCGGCGGCGGCGTCCTCGGCGCTGCGGACGGCGCGCTTGGCGCGCGCAGCCTTGATCGAGTCGACCTGCTTCTGGCCGCCCTTGGTCCAGGGCGTGGCCACCTTGCGGGGCAGCAGGAAGTTGCGGGCGTAGCCGTCCTTGACGTCGACGACGTCACCGGCGTCACCGAGGCCGGTGACGGGCTGGGTCAGGATGATCTTCATGTGGATGCTCCTTCGCCGGCTCAGCGGGCGGAGCTGCTGTAGGGCAGCAGCGCCATCTCGCGGGCGTTCTTGACGGCGTTGGCGATGCGGCGCTGCTCCTGGACGGAGACACCGGTCACCCGACGGGCGCGGATCTTGCCCCGGTCGGAGATGAACTTGCGCAGCAGCGCGGTGTCCTTGTAGTCGATCGACTCGATCTTCGCGGACTTGAGCGGGTTCGCCTTCTTCTTCGGCTTACGCATGACGGGCTTGGCCATCGTGGTGCTCTCCCCTTTCGTGAGAGCCCGAGCTCATCGCTCGGGATGGTGGTGGTTGAACGGTGTGGTGCTGTGGTGAGCGGGCCGGCTCAGAACGGCGGCTCGTCGTAGGACGGCGCGCCGCCCCACCCCGAGCCCCCGCCGGAGCTGCCGGACCCGCCACCGGAGGTGTTGCTCGCCCCGCCGGTGGCCCAGGGGTCGTTGGCCGGGGCCTGCTGGCCGCCGCCCTGCTGACCACCGGACTGGCCGCCCTGGCCGCCCTGCTGGCCGCCGGAGCCGCCGCCCCAACCGCCCTGCTGGCCGCCGGACTGGCCACCCTGGCCGCCCTGCCAGCCGCCTCCACCGCCGCCGCCACCCTGGCCGCGCTGGGCCTTGGTGACCTGGGCGGTGGCATACCGCATGGACGGACCGACCTCGTCGACCTGCATCTCCATGACCGTGCGGTTCTCGCCCTCCTGGGTCTGCCAGGAGCGGGAGACGAGCCGGCCGGTCGCGATGACGCGGTCCCCGCGGTGCAGCGACTCCGAGACGTGCTCGGCGGCCTCGCGCCAGACCGAGCAGCGCATGAACAGCGTCTCGCCGTCCTTGAACTCGTTGGTCTGACGGTCGAACTGCCGCGGCGTGGACGCCACGGTGAAGTTGGCGACGGCCGCACCGCTGGGGGTGAAGCGCAGCTCGGGGTCGGCGGTCAGGTTGCCGACGACGGTGATCGGAGTCTCTCCGGCCATGTCAGGTGCTCCTTCGCGGGTCGTGCGGGCGGGGCTGTGCGGGGTGTGCGGTGCGCGCCGCTCAGGCGTCGCGGCGCAGCAGCTTGGTCCGCAGGACGGACTCGTTGAGCCCGAGCTGACGGTCGAGCTCCTTGGCGGTCGCGGGCTCCGCGGTCAGGTTGACCACGGCGTAGATGCCCTCGGCCTGCTTCTTGATCTCGTAGGCCAGGCGGCGCCGGCCCATGACGTCGATCTCGTCGACCGAGCCACCGTCCTTGGGGACGACGGCGAGCATCTTCTCCAGCGTGGGCTGCAGGGTGCGCTCATCGGTCTCGGGGTCGAGGATGATCATGAGTTCGTACTGACGCATGGTGATGACCCACCTCCTTCGGTCTGTAGCGGTCACGGTCTCTCCGTGACAGGAGGGCTTCACACGTCCCACCGCTCCGCCGCCAGCATGCCATCGTGGGGACGGCTGCGGCGGACTCGTCCACAGGCCCCGGTGTCCCGGAGCCACGGACCGCGGTGAACCCGACCACGATACCGGCCCCGGTCGGCGGGCGCCTAATCCCGTCGCGTCCGCCTCATCGGCTTCTCACCCGGGTGACGCCATACTGGGTCGGCACCGACCCGAAGGAGAGGTATGAAGATCGCCGTCGCCGGCACCGGATACGTGGGGCTCTCCCTCGCCGTGGTCCTGGCCCAGCACCACGAGGTGTCCGCGCTGGACATCGACCCGACCAAGGTCGACCTCATCAACGACCGGCGCAGCCCGATCCACGACCCGGAGATCAGCGACTACCTCGCGACCCGGGAGCTGACCCTCCGGGCGACGACCGACCCGGAGGAGGCGTACGCCGGTGCGGAGTGGGTCGTGGTCGCGACCCCGACCGACTACGACACCGAGACCAACTTCTTCGACACCCGCAGCGTGGAGTCGGTGGTCGCCGACGTCCTGCGCGCCAACCCGGACGCGGCGATCGTCATCAAGTCCACCATCCCGGTCGGCTACACCGAGCAGCTGCGCGCGGAGCACCCCGGCGCGACCATCCTCTTCAGCCCGGAGTTCCTGCGCGAGGGGCGCGCGCTGCACGACAACCTGCACCCCTCTCGGATCATCGTCGGCGACACCGGCGGGCGCGGCCAGCAGTTCGCCGACCTGCTGCTCGAGGGGGCGCTGGACGACGACGTGCCGGTCCTGCTCACCCACTCCACCGAGGCGGAGGCGATCAAGCTCTTCGCCAACACCTATCTCGCGATGCGGGTGGCCTACTTCAACGAGCTCGACACGTATGCCGTGACGCGGGGCCTCGACACCCGTCAGATCATCGAGGGCGTGGGTCTCGACCCCCGCATCGGCGCGCACTACAACAACCCCAGCTTCGGCTACGGCGGCTACTGCCTGCCCAAGGACACCCGGCAGCTGCTGGCGAACTACGGGACCGTGCCGCAGACCCTCATCACCGCGGTGGTCGACGCCAACACGACCCGGATGGACTTCATCGCCGCCGACATCCTCGACCGGCACCCGCGCCGCGTCGGCATCTACCGGCTCATCATGAAGGCCGGGTCCGACAACTTCCGCGCCTCCAGCGTGCAGGGCGTGATGTCGCGGCTGCAGGCCCGCGGGGTGGAGATCGTCATCTTCGAGCCGTCCTACGACCGCGACACCTTCCAGGGCTGCCGGGTCGTGCGCGACCTGTCCGCGTTCGCGGAGGCGGCCGACGTCATCATCGCCAACCGCCTCGACGAGCACAGCGAGACCTTCGGCGACAAGCTCTACACCCGCGACCTCTACGGACGCGACTGACGGCCGGGTGGGAGCCCGCGGTTTGGCACGATAGGCGCATGCCGCGACCGGACCCCGCCCCCTCCCCGGGGCGGAGCCGACGGCGCGACATCGAGGGGCTGCGCGCGGTCGCGGTCCTGGCGGTGCTGCTCTACCACCTGAGGGTGCCCGGGCTCGGCGGCGGCTTCGCCGGGGTCGACGTCTTCTTCGTCATCTCCGGCTTCCTCATCACCGGCATCCTGCTGCGCGAGGCCGACCGCACCGGGCGGGTGTCGCTGCGCGACTTCTGGGCGCGCCGCGCCCGGCGGCTGCTCCCCGCGGCGCTGGTGGTCGTCGCCGTCACCTTCGCCGCGGGCTGGGTGGTGCTCCCGACGAGCAGCCGGCCCGAGCTGCTCGCGGACGTGCTCGGCTCCTCGCTCTACGTCGTCAACTGGGTCCTGGCGGCCCGGTCGGTGGACTACCTCGCCGAGGGGGCGGGCCTCTCCCCGCTCCAGCACTACTGGTCGCTCGCGGTGGAGGAGCAGTTCTACCTGCTGTGGCCGCTGCTCGTCGTCGCGGGCCTCGCGCTCGCCGCGCGCACCGGCGCCCGCCGCCGGGTCGTCCTGGCCGCGCTGCTCGGCGTGGTGACCGCGGCCTCCCTGGTCTGGTCGGTGGTGGCCACGGCGCAGAGCCCGCAGACGGCATACCTCGTCACCCCGACGCGGCTCTGGGAGCTGGGCGCCGGGGCCCTGCTGGCCTTCGCCGTGCCGGTGCTGCCGCGGCTGTCCGCCGCCACGGCCCAGGTCGTCGGTAGCGCCGGGCTGGCGCTCGTGCTGCTCACCGTGGTGGCCGTCGGCCCCGGCACCCCCTGGCCGGGCACCGCGGCCCTGCTGCCCGTGCTCGGCAGCGCCCTGGTCGTCGCGGCCGGGACCTCGGGACACGCCACCCTCGCCGGGAGGCTGCTGTCGCTGCCGCCCCTGGTGTGGGTGGGAGGCATCTCCTACAGCCTCTACCTCGTCCACTGGCCGCTGCTCGTCCTCGTCGAGGAGCAGCGCGGCACGCTGGGGCCGGTGGGCCTGGCGCAGGTCGGCGCGGTGACCGTCCTGCTCGCCTGGCTGCTGCGGCGGCTGGTGGAGGACCCGGTGCGGTTCAGCCGCCGGCTGGCGACCCGGCCCGGCCGGTCGCTCGTCGCCGCCGGCGCCGCCATGGCCCTGGTCACCGGCGCCGCGGGGGTCGCCTGGGCCACCCGCCCGACCCTGGGCACGACGACGGCACCGGGCCCCGCCGCCCTGGTCGACGACCCGTCGGCGCCGGTCTGGGAGCCGGTGGCCCTGCCCCGACGGATCTACGACCGGACCGGCCCGGTGCAGCCGGACCCGGCGCTGGCCCGGCAGGACGTGCCCGGCTACTACGCCGACGGCTGCCAGGTGCAGCAGGGCGTCGCGGAGCCGGACCCGTCATGCGTCTACGGCGACCCGGCCTCGAGCACCCGGGTCGCCCTGTGGGGCGACTCCAAGCTCGGCCAGTACGCCTCCGCCGTCGACGCGATCGCCGCCGCGGAGTCGTGGCGTCTGGAGCTCTACCTCAAGAGCGCCTGCTCACCCACGGTGTCCGGCGCCACCGACGAGGACTGCAACGCCTTCGGCCGGGAGGTCGTGCGGCGGCTGCTGGCCGACCCGCCGCACCTGGTGCTCATCGGCTCGGGGGGCTTCGAGGCGGCCGAGCGGGAGGGCATGGTCGAGGGGGCGCGGGCGCTCACCGACGCCGGCATCGAGGTCGTCGTCGTCGACGACAACGCGCACCCGGACCACCAGGCCTACGAGTGCGCCGCCGCCCACCCCGACGACCTGCTGGCCTGCGAGCGCCCGCCCCGGGGGACCTTCGGCCGGGCGCACCTACGGGCCGTGCACGAGGCCACCGGCGCCCCGGTGCTCGACCTCAACCCGTGGATCTGCCCGGAGGGCGACACCTGCCCGGTCGCGCTGGGCGGCCAGCTCGTCTACCGGCAGGGCAGCCACCTCACCGACACCTACGCCCGCTCGCTCACCCCCTTCCTCTACCGCGCGCTCAGCGACCTGGGGCTCACCGACGCCGCGGCCGACGACATCGCCCTCGACGACGTCCCGCCGCGGCCCTCCGGGGGAGCCCGGTGACCGCCGGCACCGCGCCGCGCGCCACGGTCGCCTCCCCCGCGTCGGGCGCCAGCCGGCTGCGCGGCGACATCGAGGGGCTGCGCGCGATCGCGGTCCTCATGGTGCTCGCGTTCCACGTCGGCCTGCCCGGGGCCGGTGGCGGCTTCGCCGGCGTCGACGTCTTCTTCGTCATCTCCGGCTACCTCATCACCAGCCAGCTCGTCCGCGAGGCCCGACGCGACGGACGGGTGTCGCTGCCCCGGTTCTACGCCCGCCGCGCCCGCCGGCTGCTGCCGGCGGCGACCCTCGTCCTGGTGGTCACCACGCTGGCCGGGTGGGTGCTGCTGCCGCGAGGCCGGCACGCCGACCTCGGGACCGAGGTGCTCGCGGCCACGGGGTATGTCGTCAACTGGCTCCTCGCCTGGCGCGAGGTGGACTACCTCGCCGAGGACCAGGACCCCTCGCTCGTGCAGCACTACTGGTCGTTGTCGGTCGAGGAGCAGTTCTACGTCGTCTGGCCGCTGCTCATCATCGCCGTGCTCTGGCTCGTCCGGCGCCACCGGCTGCGGCTGCTGCCGACGCTCACCCTGGCGCTGACCGTCGTGGTGGTGGCCAGCCTCACCTGGTCGGTGGTCCGGACCGCGTCCTCGCCCGGCGAGGCGTACTTCGCCACCACCACCCGGGTGTGGCAGCTCGGGGTCGGGGCGCTCCTGGTGCTCCTGACCTCCCGGCTGGAGCGGCTGCCGCAGACCGTCCGCGCGGTGCTGGCCGTCGCCGGCGTCGCCGGGATCGTGCTCACCCTCGTCGCGGTCGACACCGGGACCCCGTGGCCCGGCACCGCCGCCGCGCTGCCGACGCTGGCCACGGCGGCGGTCATCGCGGCCGGCATCCACCCGGACGGCACCGCGGTCGGCCGAGCGCTGGGAGCCGCGCCGCTGCGCCTCGTCGGCGGGCTGTCCTACGGCCTCTACCTGTGGCACTGGCCGCTGCTGCGGCTGCTCGCCGAGCGGGTGCCCGAGTCCGGGCTCGGGCTGCGGCTGGGCGTGGCCCTGCTCGCCGCCGTCCTGGCCTGGCTCACGCTGCACCTCGTCGAGAACCCGCTGCGCTACTCCTCCGCGCTGAACCGCTCTGCCCGCCCCGCCCTCCTGGCCGGCGCCGCGGCGATGGGCACCTCCGCGGCCCTGGCCGGGGCGCTGGTCGTCAGCGCGCCCTCGCTCCAGCTGGCGGACGGCGCGACGACCCAGGGACCCGTGGGCGCGCTGGCGCTCGTGGCGCCGGCCAGCCGTGACACCCCGGACCTGGAGCTGGTCGACGACCTGGAGGCCGTGACCGCCCGGGTCGACCAGCCCGTGCCGGACCCGGCCGTGGCCGACCAGGACATCTCGCTGGCCTACCGCGCCGGCTGCCAGGTGACGACGAGCGGCACCGAGCTGCGCAGCGACGACGCCTGCACCTTCGGGGACCCGGAGGGCGACACCGAGGTCGCCGTCGTCGGCGACTCCAAGATGGAGCAGTGGAGCTCCGCGCTGCACGCCATCGGCCAGCAGGAGGGGTGGCGGGTGCGCTTCTACACGAAGTCGGCGTGCGGCTTCGTCGCGCAGGGCCGCTCACCGGAGTGCCACGACTACAACACCATGCTCGCGCAGCGCCTCGGCCAGCCCGAGCACGCTCCCGACCTCGTCCTCACGTCGGTCGGGCAGGGCTACCCCGAGGAGCTGGCCGGCTCGATGGTGGACCTGCTGCGTCCGGCGCTCGACGAGGGAGCGGAGGTCGTCCTGGTCGCGGACACCCCGCTTCCGGAGCCCCGCGGCGTCGCCGAGGGGGTGAGCAGCTTCGAGTGCCTCGACCAGCACCGCGACGACATCGCCCCGTGCTGGAGCCCGGCCGCGCCCGCCTCGGGCACCCGGGTGCTCACCGAGGTGGCCGCGCGCCTCGACGCCCCCGTCGTGGAGCTGCTGCCCTGGGTATGCCCCGCGCCCGACCGGCTCGGCGGGTGCGCCCCGGTCGTCGGCGGGGTCGTGGTCAACCGCCAGGGCAGCCACCTCACCGCGACCTACGTGCGTTCCCTCACCCCGGTGCTGCACCACGAGCTGGCCCGTCTCGGGGTCGCGACGACCCCCGTGGAGGACATCGGGTGGGAGCTCCCGCAGGACCCGGCCACCGACCGCTGAGCGCGCGGGGCCCGGCGGACGGACCGCACTCCGGGGTGACGACGAGGGGGCGGCAGGACCGGTCAGCGGCAGTGCGCGCAGGGCACGACCACCGGCGCCCACGCCCCGGGGTCGGCCGAGCGGGAGACGTGCCCCTCGGGGTAGAGCTCGGGCATCGGGTGCTCGCCGTGGAGGATGCCCGGGGGCCGGCCGGCCACGAGGTCGAGCTCGAGGCGGCTGGCGGCCGCCTCCCACCCCAGACCCATCCGTTCGTCGTGGTCGGCGCGGAACGGCTGACGACCACCCGGGGTCCGGGTGAGCTCGCCCAGCACGGCACCCCGCTCGGTGCCGTAGAGGTCCACCCGGATGAAGGGCAGCCCGGTCGCGAGGGAGAGGTGCCGGGCCATCTCGACCATCTCCGGCAGGTCCGGCGGCACCGGGACGCCGGTGTCGTCCGCGCGCCCGATCATGACCGCGCCGAGCTCCGTCCCGTCCGCGTCGACGTAGCGGTACCCCATGGACCGCAGGTGACCGTGCCGGGAGACGCGCCGGAGCATGACGTGCTGCACCTCCCCGTAGCTGACGTTGATCTTCACGTCGTCCGGGATCGGGCCGCCGCCGGGCTGGCGGAGCACCTCCTCGGCGAAGAAGGGGCCGCTGATCCGGTGCTGCGCCACGCGGGAGGTGAAGTGCTCACGCACCTCGTCCGCGCTGAGCGACCGCACCCCGTCGAGGGTCTGGTAGCCACCCCCGGCGACCCGCCGCAGCGGCAGCACGCCGTGGCTGCCGGCGCCCCCGTCGGACTTGACCACCACCTCGTCGGGAAGGGCGTCCAGGTCGATGCTGCCCGGGTCCTCCCACACCCCGAGGATGCGGGGGGTGGGGATGCCGTGGCTGACGGCGAGCCGGTAGTTGCGCAGCTTGAAGGGCACCTGGCGCAGCGGGTGGCGGCGCTCGGGGTCGAGCTCGCGCAGCGCGACGGTCACCCGGCGCAGGGTCACGAGGTGGTGGGTGAAGCTGGAGCGTGCGAGGAGCTCCTCCGGGTCGACCAGCGTGGCAGCGTGGTCCCGCTGCGCGGAGAGCTCCTGCTCCAGCGCGGCGCGCTCGCCCTCGAGCGCCCGGATCCGCTGGTTGCGGCGGCGCAGCTCGGCGTCCCGCTTCTCCAGCGGCGGGATGCGCCGGATGACCTCACGTCGCAGGTTCATGACCTCTCCTCGGTCCTCGTGGGCGCGTCCGCCCCGGTGTGCCTGTGCCCGGCGCGCCAGGCCCAGCCCTCCGGGGGCGTCCCCCAGAGCCGGTGCGCGCGGCGGTGCGCCTCGGTGTCGCCGTCGGCCGCGGTCCGGTCGGCGGTCAGGGTGAGACCCCCCTGGTGGAGGCGGACGCCGCGGACCGCGGCCGGAGCCTCGGCGAGCAGCGGCCCGGGGGTCCAGTCCGGACCCGGCGGGTCGGGCACGGTGCGGGTCAGCCAGGCCCGCAGCTCAGGGTCGGTGAGCCCGTCGTGGTCCACCACGAGGGCGTCGGCGCGGGTGCCGTCGCCGGCGCTGCGCAGCGGCAGCCGGACGGGGGAGGCGGCGGGCGCGGCGTGCTCGCCGACGCTCTGCGCGCCCCCACCCGCCCAGGACAGGTGCGGCCGCAGGCGCTCGACGAAGCCCTCGTGCCCGTAGCGCTCGCGCACCAAGGCGGTGGTGCGCTCGACCCGCTCCCGGTACGCGTCCGGGTCGGCCACGTAGCGGGCCACGAGCGCCTGCGCCTCGCCCGGCACCGCGTAGTCGAGCAGGTCCCCGAAGGTCGGCCGGTGCTTGGGGTGGGCGATGACGAGGACACCGCTGGCGGCGGCCTCGAGCAGGGTCCGGCCGAACGACTCGTGGGCGTCCGGGTTGTCCAGGTAGACGTAGAAGTCGAGGTCGGCGAGGAAGGGCCGGACGTCCTCGGCGGTGGCGGGCAGGACCGTCCAGCCGGGCGGCTCCTCACCCGGGTCCTCCGTGGCGGCGCGCAGGGCCGCCACGGTCTGCTCCCCGCCCAGGATGCGCACCTCGTGGCCGGGGCCGAAGGCATACCCCTGCCGCAGCTCCGTCCAGGTCGGGGGGAACTTGATGCGGTCGTCGCGCGAGTGGCGACCGACCACCACCGTCCCCGACGCACCGGGGGGCCGGTCGGTGGGCCGCACCGCCCAGGCGTCGGCGTCGATGAGCCCGGGGTTGTCCCAGGGCGTCAGCGCGACGTCCGGGTCCTCCTCGCGCAGGACCCGACGGATGGTCGGGCTCTGCGGCACCCACGTGACCGGTGCCCCGAACAGCTCGGCGGTGCGCCCGGTGACGTCGGTGACGACGTAGCGCTGGTCGCTGCCGTCCGGCTCCAGCGGGCCCTGGTTGGCCATGACGAGGACCTGACGGGCCCGGACCACGCGGGCCAGGCGCGGGGGGTACTGCAGGATCGGCGGGTAGCGCACCAGCAGCACGTCGATGTCGACGTCGTCGTCGGGCAGCACCCAGGAGACCTCACCCGAGCGGACCAGCTCGGTGAACGGGGCGGCGAGCGGCTGGTCCTGCGCCGACATGAAGCGCAGCGCCTCCAGGTGCATGACGCCGACCCGCAGGCCCGCCTCCCGGGCCGCACGGATCTCCTCCATCATGGAGCGCTGCGGGCCGCCGAACTTGCGCCAGTCACCGGCCACGACCAGGTCGAGCTCGCGCGGGCGGGTGTCGAGCAGCGGGTGGGTGGGCCGGGCCCAGCGCCGCGGCTCGGGGAAGCGACGGGGCGCCTCCGGGTCGAGGTATGCCGTGTCCTCGCCCCCCGCGACGGCCTCGTGCCACGGGGTGTAGAGCGCCTTGTAGAGCTGCCGCGCAGGATGGCGGTAGCCGTTGGCGAACTCCTCCGAGGACAGCGTGGCGGGACCGCCGCGCAGGATGGTCGTCGTCTCCTCCACGTCCCGCACGACGGGCCCGAAGGCCGCCTCCAACCGCCGGGTGAACTCCGTGTCGGCGCCCTTGCGGGTGGGGTCGAAGAAGCCGATGCGGTTCATCACCGGTCGGCGCCGGAAGAGCACCGTGGCGGCCGAGGCGAACCGGGGCTGGTAGCCGGGCCGGGTCAGCACGAGGTCGGGGGTGACCCGCACCCCCTGGGCCCGGGTGGCGAGCAGGCCCGGGTCGGCCAGGAGCGGCTCCAGGCACACCTCGAGGGTCTGCGGGTGCCACCAGTCGTCGGAGTCGACGACCACGACGTAGTCGCCCCGGGCCAGGCGGAGCGCCGTGTTGCGGGCCCGGTAGGTGCCGCCGTTGACGGCCTTGCGGACCACCCGCACCCGCTCGTCCAGCTGTTCCGCCTCGGTCAGCAGCGCTGCGGTCTCCTCGTCACCGGAGCCGTCGTCGACGACGAACAGCTCGAGCTCGGCCCAGCTCTGGGCGAGGACCGAGCGGACCGCGGTGAGCAGGGCGGGGCCGGGGCGGAAGCTGCTCATGAGCACGGTCACCAGCCCCGCTCCTCGTGCGGGCCGGACCGGCCGGGTGGCGAGCGTGTCGAGGTGCGGGGCCCGGCCCTCCCCCGGTGACCGGAAGGGCGCCAGCCGGCCGCTGGCCAGCGCGGCCGAGAACGCGGCCGCCCACGGCTCACCCTGCCCGGCGGCCGCCGGGTCGAGCCGGGGGTGCAGGGCGTCGGCCCGGACGGAGGAGGCCACGCCGGGCCGGACGCGACGGTCGGCGGCCAGCTCGACCGCGCCCCGGGGGTCGCCGCCGAGGACGCGCAGCTGGGCCAGCATCTCGACGTGCTCGCGGCGCAGGACCGGCAGGTGCGGGGAGGCGGCCAGCTGCTCGAGGAGCGCCCGGGCCACCCCGACGTCCGCGGGATCCCCGGTCTGGACGGCGATCACGCGGGCGAGGTCGGCCACACCCAGGGCGTCGGCGTCGTCGGGGAGGCCGGCCTCCGGGCCGCGCGCCGACCACGCCGCCAGGTCCTCCGGCAGGTGGCCCGGCCAGGCGACCTCCGCCAGCACCTCCCGGGCGTGCACGGAGCGGGTGCGCAGTGTCGTCGCGACCAGCGCCCTCGACCGGCGGGCAGCGATCCGGGCGTGGTCGGCGGCCACCCCCCGCGTGCTCGCCCGGTGGGGGCCGCTCACCGCGGGTCGTGCTCGGCCCGCGAGCCCGTCCGGGCCAGCGCGTCGTCGAGCGCCGCCTGCATCCGGTCCAGCCGACCGGTGTACTGCGCCTGCAGCAGCTGCACCGCGCCGAGCAGGTCGGACTCCGAGGCGCCGGCGGTGACCTGCGGCTGCGCGGGCGCCCGGGCGGCCCGGATCTCGTCGCGCAGGTAGGTCCGCAGGCTGCGGACCCGCCGCCAGGAGTCCAGCTGGACCGCGAGGACGGCCGCCCCCAGCAGCCCACCGGCGAGCGCCGCGAGGACCGGGCTGCCGATGGCCGCTCCGACGACCAGGACCGCCGCCAGGACCAGACCGAGGGCGCTGCCGACGACGGGGACGAGGCGAACGGGCACGCGACAGGCCTTCCTGCACGGGGGTGGGGTGTCGGGGTTCCGGCACCGGGCCAGACGGTGTTCACTGTACCCGGGGCCGGGCGCCCCGGTCCGGCACGACGCACCCGAGAGCCCACGAGGGAGACCTGTCCACCCCATGAGCACCGATCCGGTCCCGCCGTGGCTCTCCTGGCAGCTGGGCCACGGCCCGGCCGGGCACGACGTGGCGGCGCTGTTCCACCTGGCGCTGCGGCACCGCTCGCCGGACGCCCTGGAGGTGCTCGCAGAGCGGGCCAGCGCCGCCCGGCACACGGCGGGGACCCTGCTCGACGCGGTCCTCGACGGAGGTGTCCCCGCGGCCTGCCTGAGAGGGGTCGAGCAACGGCGGGCCCTCGCGGGGGTGGCCTTCGTCTGGGCCGGCCTGCTGCGCTCGGACCGGGAGCTGCTGGCTTCGGCCCTCGTCGTGGAGGCCCTGTGGCCGGTCGACGGCTTGTCGTGGGTCTCCCCGCAGCTGCGGATGACCGCCCTGCAGACCCTCTACCTCGCCGGTCGGCACGCGGAGCTTCAGCAGCTGCTGCGGGGGGTGGAGGGCCTGCACCCCGACGCCGACCTCTACCTGCGGGTGGACCTCGCCAACCCGCACGGCACGAGCACGGTGGCCCTCCCGGAGGAGGGCTGGGAGCGGCTGCTCGCCACCCGCTTCACCGACCGGGGGCTCGCCCCGCCGCGGCTGCGGCCGACGGAGGACGGCCTCGACGAGCCATCGCTCAGCCCCTTCGACCGGCTGGGCGCGCCGGGGGCCACGCCCGGGTCGGCACCCGCCGACGAGCTCGTCACCGTCGTCATGCCCAGCTGGCGACCGGACGCCGGGCTGCTCACGGCGGTGCGCTCCATCACCGAGCAGACCTACGCGGAGCTGGAGGTCGTCGTCGTTGACGACTGCTCCGGACCCGGTTACGAGGACGTCTACGCGCAGGTGGCGGCCCTCGACCCGCGGGTCCGGGTCCTGCCGATGGAGCGCAACGGCGGGTCCTACCTCGGGCGCGCCGCGGCCATCGCGACCTCCCGGGGCAGCCTCATCACCTTCCAGGACGCCGACGACTGGTCGCACCCGAGCCGGATCGAGCACCAGGTACGGGCCCTGGCGGACGCGGGACCGGAGGCCCCGATGACCCGCAGCCTCGCGGTCCGCGCCAAGGACGACCTGACCCACCAGTGGCTGGGCTACCGCGCGGTCCGGGAGAACGCCTCCTCGCTGCTGCTGCGACGCAGCGTCCTGGACCGCACGGGAGGCTTCCTGCCGGTCCGCAAGGGCGCCGACTCCGAGTTCGCCGAGCGCGTGGCGCGGCTGCACGGCCAGATCGTCGACGTGGACCTGCCGCTGGCGGTGACCCGGCTGCGTGCCGGGTCGCTCTCCCGGGGCGACTTCACCTTCTCCTGGGCCGCCCCGGAACGACGGGCCTTCCGGTCCAGCTTCATGGCGTGGCACCGTCGGCTCAGCCGTCGGCGGCGCACCGGGGGTGACGTCACCGTCGACGACGCCACCCTGGCCGCGCTGCCCTTCCCCGTCCCGGCCGCCTGGACCCGGGGGCTGCCGGTCGGGCCACGGGTGCCGCACCGGCTGGGCACGGCCTACCTCGGCTCCTTCGCCGCGCCCTCCCCCGGCCGGGCCGGGGCGTGGCTGAGGGAGGAGCTGGCCACCGACCCGCCCGGGCCGCTGGTGGGGCTCTGGCACCACGAGGGCCACGCCGCCGCCGGCATCCGTCGGGCCGAGCTGGACCGGGGGCTCGACGACCCCCTGCTCGACGGGCGGGCCTGGTTGCTCTCGCGCACCGACGACCTGGCCGTCGACCGCCTGGTCATCCTCGACCTCTCCGTCCTGGCGCTGCTGGGCGCGCAGGAGGTGCGGGTCCGGGCCGGGGCCGTCGAGGTGTGGCTCGGCACCGAGAGCGTCCGGCCGGGGCCCTCGGGCCTGCCCGAGGACCTGCTCGGCGCCGCCGACCTGGTCCGCTCGTGGTGGGGTGTGCGGCCCCGCTGGGTGGTGGCGCCGTGGCTCGACGACACCGAGGTCGCCGAGGTGCGCCGGGCGCTCCCCGGGCTCGACCTCGCCGGTCCCGGGGGTGACGATGTCCGCTGAGGCTCCCGGTCAGGAGGGTGCGCCCGCAACGGCCCTGGTCGTCCTCACCGTGGACCCCGACCCCCGTGCCGTCGCGCTGACGGACGACCTGGCCGCCCTGCTGCCGTCGGTCACCCTCGCGCGGACGGCCCCCGACGCCGTGCCCGCCCCGGACCTGCTGGTCCTGCGCGCCGGGCACGGCCGACCCCGCTGGCAGCAGCTGCCGCTGCGGGTGGTCGAGCGCGTCCTGCCCCCCGCCCCCGGGGCACGGATCGCGGTGCGGCTCGACCCGCGCTTCGGTGACGCCGTGCGGGGCGTCGACCTCGTCGTCGTCCTGGGTCCCGGTGAGGAGGAGGCCGCCGCGGCGGCGCGGGCCGCGTCCGCGGGGCCGAGGGTGGTCAGCGGGCTCGGGCCGGCGCGGGCGCTCGGCGCGGCGCTCGCCCTGCCCCACCTGCCCACCGGCCGCCCCCGCCGCCGCTCGAGCCTCCCGGACGACGAGCTCGACACCCTCCGCACCGTCCTGCGCCTGCTGCCGGGTGACGCCCCGGTGACCGACGAGGTGCGGGACCGGGCCCGGCTGCTCCCCTGGACCACCCTCGACCCGCTCCAGCGCGACCTCCTCGTCCAGGACCTCCTCCCGCTGCTGGGCGAGGACGACGTCGTGCTCCGCGGGTGGTCGCTGCTCGCGGAGACCGCCCCGCCCTCGGACGAGGGGACGGCCACGACGGACGCCGACGCCGGCGCGCGGACCTCCTCGGACGCCCACGCGGACACGGTCACCCGCGCCGCGGAGGACCTGCTGGCCGCCGCGGACACCGTGCTGACCGCCGACCCCGCGACGGCCTCCCGCTGGGCCGCCCTCGCCCTGCGTCTGCTGGCCGCCGTCGGTCGTCCCGTCCGCGAGCCGCTGCGCGCCAGCCGGACCGGCAGGACGCTCACCGACCCCCTCGACGGCACGCAGGACCGCGTCGACGGTGCGATGGTGGCCGGCGCCGGCGCCGGCACCCCGGCCGCGGTCGACGGAGCGGGCGCCGCCGAGCCGGGCCCGGCACCCGCCGGCCCCGCGTCGGACGACCGCGGTCACCACCGGGTCCTGCTGCTGCCCGCGCAGGGCTCGGGGCCGCCCCTGCGCTCGACGCTGCGGGTCTCCCCGGTCGTGGACGTCACCCTGCTCGGCGGACCCGACGTCGTCCCCTCCTCGCTGCGCGGTGCCGGCGTGCCCGACGCCGTGGTGGAGGCCCGGCTGGGGGCCGGGCTGGGCCTGCCGGTGCGGGCCTACGCCCCCTTCTCCGCGGCGCTGCAGGACGCCGACCCCGACGTCGTCCTGGTCGACGGCGCCGACCAGCGGGCCGTCCTCGCCTCGCTCGCCGCGCCGGCCGACGCCCGCGTCGTGGTCCTGCTGCGGGCCGGGGACCTCGACGGCCCGTGGGTGCCCCTACTCGCGCCCGGCCAGACCCTGGTCGTGCTCGTCCCCGACGAGGCGTCGCACCGGATGGTCCGTGCGCTCGCGCCCGAGGCGCACGTCGCCGTGGTGCCGGGGCTCGACGCGCTCGGCACGCCGACGGCAGCGCAGGACGACGCCACCGCCGCCGCGGCGGCGACGCTGCGGCAGGTCGTCCTCGGTGACGTCGGTCGACTGGCGGACCTGACCGCTGCGGGGGCGCACGAGGAGGCCATGGCCCTCGTGCACGAGCTGCTCGACCGTCCCGCCGGCACCGTCGCGCCGGCGGTGCTGCAGCAGGCCGCGCTCACCACCACCAAGGCCGGCGAACCGAGGACCCGGCTGGCGGTCCTGCGGCGCTGGGCCGAGGCGGACGGCCGCCCGCTGGTCGCGACCCTGGTCCGCGAGCAGGAGGGGCGGCTGCGCGAGTTCGAGCCCGGGTGGTGGCCGGGTGACCTCGCCCCCACCCCGGTCCTGCCGGTGCCCGGCCGGGTGCTGCACGTGCTCAAGGCCTCCCTCCCGCACCGCACCAGCGGGTATGCCGTGCGCTCGTTCTACCTCCTGCGCGAGCGCAGGCGCGCCGGGGAGGACGTGCTGGCCGTTACGCCGCTGGGCTTCCCGGACGAGCCGGCGCCACCGGTGGAGGACGTGGGCGGGGTGCCCCACCTGCGGCTGGCCCGCCCCGAGGCCCCCGAGCGGGAGGCTCCCGACGAGCGTCTCGACGCCTTCGCCCGACGGCTGCTGGACGTGGTGGTCGAGCACCGCCCGGCCGTCCTGCACGCCCACTCGGGCCACCGCGGCTACGAGCTGGCCCTCGCCGCCCTCGCCGTGGGCCGGGCCACCGGCATCCCCGTCGTCTACGAGGTCCGGGGCCTCTTCGAGGCGGTGTGGACCGCAGACGTCGACCGGGCGACCCGCAGCGAGCTCTACCGGCTGCGGCGCGAGGCGGAGACGCGGGTCCTCGCAGAGGCCGACGCCGTCGTGACGCTGAGCGACTCCATGCGCGAGGACATCGTGCAGCGTCCCCCGACCCCGGACGGGCTGGCACCGGACCCGGCGACGGTGGTGGTCGTGCCGAACGGGGTCGACGCCGCCGCGATCGCTCCCCGCGAGCCACGCGCGGACCTGCGCGCCCGGCTCGGTCTCGGCGACGGGCTCGTCGTCGGCTACGTGAGCAACCTGGACCACCCCCGCGAGGGTCAGGAGACGCTCGTCGAGGCGGTGGCCGTGCTGCGGCGCCGCGGGCTCGCCGTCAGCGGACTCGTCGTCGGGGGCGGGGAGCGCCAGGAGACCCTCGAGCGGCTGGCCGTCGAGCGGGGCGTCGCCGAGCACGTCGTGCTCACCGGGCAGGTCCCCCACGACGACGTCGGCGACTACTACGCCCTCCTCGACGTCTTCGTCGTGCCCCGCATCGACGAGCGGGCGGCGCGGCTGGTCACGCCGCTCAAGCCCTACGAGGCGATGTCCATGGGCCTGCCGGTGGTGGTCTCCGCGCTGCCGGCGCTGCTCGAGATCGTCGGCGAGGGTGAGCGTGGCGCGACCTTCCCCCCGGGGGACGCCGAGGCCCTCGCGGACGTGCTGGAGGGCCTCCTGGCCGACCCGGGCCGACGGTCGTCGATGGCACGGGCCGCCCGGACCTGGGTGCGGGAGCAGCGCACGTGGGAGGCCATCGCCACCCGCTACGACCGGGTCTACGAGATCGCCCTCGCGGGCAGGGAGGTCCGCTCAGCGGGGGGCGTCGGCGAGCCGACCCATGGCGTCGACGAAGGCGCGTGAGTGCACCGACCAGTCGAGCTCGCGGGCGGCCAGCGCGTGCCCGCGGCGGCCGGTCTCGGCGGCGCCCTCGGGATCCTCCACCCAGCCCATGAGGGTCTCGACCGTCCGGTCCACGTCGTGGAAGGGCACCACCACCCCGGAGCCGCTGCGCTCGACGAGCTCGACGGCCCGCGGCAGCGGCGTCGTGACGACGGGGATGCCGTGCGCGATGTACTCGACCACCTTGGTGGGCATGCTGGGGCGGAAGTTCGCGACGTCGTGCAGCAGGGACAGGCCGGCGAGAGCACCGTCGAGACGCCCCAGGGCCTCCCGCGCGGGGAGGAAGCCGATCCACTCCAGGTGGCCCTGCTCCTGGGCCTCCTCGAGCTGCGCGGTGACGGCCGCGCCGTGCGCCGGCCCGACGACCTGCAGCACCGCCCGCCCGCCGGAGCGTCGGCGCAGCTGCTCCCCCACCGCGACGAGCTCGGCGACGCCCCGCTCCCGGGCCAGGCTGCCGAGGTAGACCACCCGCAGCCGCCCCTGGTCGTCGGGGGTCCCCGCCGGCGGCGGGTCCGTCGGGACCGGTGTGGTGTTCGGGACGACCAGGTGCTCCTGGGCGAACCGGTCGGCGTAGTCCTCGTCGGCCAGGATGAGCACCATGCGGCGCTCGGCGCTGCGCTCCAGCGCCGAGGCGACCGAGGCCAACGGCCCCCGGAGGCGGTCGGGGACCCAGGAGCGCAGCGCGACGACCGCCCGGGTGTCCTCGTGCACGTCCCACACCGTCACCGGCAGGGAGACCCCGAGGGTGGCCGGGACCAGCTCGGGGTCGTGCAGCAGCACCACGTCGTGGCGCGGCCCCAGCTCGCGCAGCACCCGGCGGGCGTCCCGCTGGGCGGCCAGCCGTCGCCGGCCCGTGGACCGGGTGACGTCGACCGGGGTGAGCCCGGGGACGCCCGTGGGCTGCTCCACGCCGTGCCCGGTGAAGGGGGCCGCGAAGGTCACCTGCCAGCCGGCCTCCAGCAGGCTGGTCACCTGACGGTGCCGGATGCGCGCGTCCTCCGGGTGGTGGACGACGGTGACGACGAGGATCCGGCGCGGGCTCACCAGTTCCCCTCCGGCTCCCACCTGCGCAGCAGCTCGCGGGCCGCCTCCGGGCCCTGCTCGGTCATGACCCGCTCGATCTCCTCGTAGCGTTCCTTCCACACCTGGCGGTGCCGGCCGTACTTGCGGCCGTAGAGGCCGTTGACGACCGAGGGCCGCCCGTCCCCGAGCAGCCGCCCCCCGTCCATCCACAGCACCCGGGTGCACAGCTGGTTGATCCGCTTGCGGCTGTGCGCCACGAGGAAGACGGTCCCCGCCTGCTCACGGATCTCCTCGATCCGTTCGGTGGCCCGCGCCCGGAAGTGCTCGTCACCGGTGGCCAGCGCCTCGTCGACGATGAGGATGTCGGGGACCACGGCGGTCGAGATCGCGAACCGCAGCCGCGCCGCCATACCGGTGGAGTAGCTGCTCATCGGCAGGTCGATGAAGTCGCCGATGTCGGCGAACTCGATGATGTCGTCCATCCGCCGACGGACCTGCGCCGGGGTGAGCCCGAGCGCCTGGGCCCCGATCCAGATGTTGTCGCGGCCGCTCAGCTTCTTCTGCAGCACCGCGTTGACCCCGAGCAGCGCGGCCCTGCCGCCCAGCCAGATGGTGCCGCTGCTCGGCGGCACCAGGCCGGCGACCGAGCGCAGCAGCGTCGACTTGCCGGACCCGTTGCGACCGATGATGCCGATCGTCTCCCCGCGGTAGGCCACGAAGGACACGTCCTTGACCGCGTGCACCTCCTGCACCCCCAGGCCCGCCTGGGAGCCCCGGCTGAGCAGGCGGCGCACCGCGCCCTCCTCCTCGCTCTCCTCCGGTCGCTTCGGGCTGCCGTAGATGCGGTAGCGGATGTCGACGTGGGACACGATGACCGACGGGATCCGCTCGCCGTCGATGGTGGGGGCCGCCCCCCCGATCGCCTCAGGCACGGCCATACGTCCCCTCCCCCCGCCAGAACACGACGAAGCCGGCGACGAAGAGCAGCACCGCCCAGCCGGCGGCCACGGCCCAGGTCTCCCAGCGCAGCTCGAACCCCTCCAGGAGGGTCTCCCGGACCAGCGTGAGGCTCACCGCGACGGGCTGGTACTCCAGGACCAGGCCCACCCACCGGGGCGCGTCGTCGATGTTGGCGAACCGCACCTGGATGGAGAAGAACACCCCGGAGACGTAGCGCAGCAGCCGGGTGATGAGCGGCACGATGTTGGCGAGGTCGCGGACGTTGTGCACCGCCCGGGAGATGAGCATGGCGATGCCCAGCCCCATGACGACCACGATGAGCAGCGCCACCGGGAAGAGGAGCCACTCCCAGGTGACCGGTTCCTCGGTGATGAGGGCGATGACCACGAGGACGAGGAAGGCCGGGATGTTGTTGACGAACTCCGAGATGACCTTGACTACGGGCAGCAGCACCCGGGGGAAGGCCAGCGAGCGCATCATGCCGACATTGCCCAGCAGCGAGCGCGCCCCGGAGGTGAGGGTCGCCGAGATGAAGGAGAAGGTGAACAGGCCGACGGTGAGGAAGGCGACGAAGTTGTCGACGTCGCGGCTCAGGCCGAGCAGCTGGCCGAAGATGAGGTAGTAGGCCACCCCGAGCAGGATCGGGTTGATGACCGACCACAGGATGCCGAGGTAGTTGTCGCGGTGCTGGCTGACGACCTCGCCCTTGGCCAGGGACCACATGAGGTGGCGGTAGAGCCAGATCTCCTTGATGTAGCTGCCCAGCGAGGGTCGCACCGCGACCTGCGTCATCCCGTGGCGACGCGCCAGCTCCTCAGCCTCGGCGTAGGGCAGGACCGGGGGCTGATGGTGCGGCTCGGGCCCGAGGTCGGAGCTCACAGCCGGACGACCTTCTCCCCTCCGGTCGCGGCCCCACGCGTGTCGAAGAACGCCCGGGAGGCGTCGGCCAGCGCGTCCACGTCGTAACCCCGGTGGTTCTGCACGAGGATCGTCAGGTCGGCCTGTCCGGCCGCCGCACCCGCATCGTCGACCCGCTGCGCCTCCGGCACCGCGTGCCAGTCCTGCACGTGCGGGTCGTGGAACAGCACCCGCGCACCCTTGGCCGCCAGCAGCCGCGCCAGCGGCACCGCCGGACTCTCCCGCTGGTCGGCGATGTTCGGCTTGTACGTCACGCCCAGCAGCAGGACCGTCGAGCCGTTGAGCGCCTTGCCCTCGGTGTTGAGCACGTCCTGGGCACGGGAGACGACGTAGGCCGGCATCCCGGCGTTGATCTCCTGCGCCAGCTCCACGAACCGGAACGGGTAGCCCAACCGGGCCCGCACGTTGTGCGACAGGTAGTTCGGGTCGATCGGGATGCAGTGCCCCCCGACCCCCGGACCCGGGTAGAACGCCTGGAACCCGAACGGCTTGGAGCTCGCGGCGTCGATGACGTCCCACAGGTCGATGCCCAGCTCGTGGCAGAACCGGGTCATCTCGTTGACCAGCGCGATGTTGATGTGCCGGTAGGTGTTCTCCAGCAGCTTGGCCGTCTCCGCCTCCCGGGTCCCCTTGGTCCGCACCACCGTGTCCACGAACGTGCCGTAGAACCCGGCCGCCGCGTCGCTGCACGCCGGGGTGTGCCCCCCGACCACCTTCGGGGTGTTCTTCGCGCCGAACTGCTGGTTGCCCGGGTCGATCCGCTCGGGGCTGAACGCCAGGTGGAAGTCCTGCCCCGCGACCAGGCCGCCGGCCTCCAGCGCCGGCCGCACCACCTCGTCCGTCGTGCCCGGGTAGGTCGTCGACTCCAGGATGACCAGCATCCCGGGCCGCAGGTTGCGGGCCACCGCCGCGACCGCCGACTCCACCGCACGCAGGTCCGGGCCGCCGTCCGCGGACAGCGGCGTCGGCACGCAGATCACGGCCACCTGCGCCTCGGCGATCCGCGACTCGTCCGTCGTCGCCTCGAAACCACCCTCGCGCATCTGCGCGATGTCCTCGTCGGCCAGGTCGTCCACGTGCGACCGGCCCTCGTTCAACGCGTCCACCACACCCTGGTGGATGTCGAAGCCCAGGACCCGCATACCCGCCCGGGTCGCCTCCTGAGCCAGGGGGAGGCCCACGTAACCCAGGCCGATGATGACAGCGTCGACAGCCACGATGGCCAGTCTCCTTCGCGACAAGAGGGGTGGTCGGGGGCGCCGGTCAGGCGCGTCCCGAGCATAACGCCCTGTGTCATGATCGCCGGTATGTCCTCGGTGCTCCTGCTGTCCAGCAACGGAGCGGGGATGGGGCACCTGACCCGCCTGCTCGCCTACGCGCGGCGGATGCCGCCGCAGGTCCGGCGGCACGTGGTGTCGCTGTCGCAGGCGGTGCCGGTGGTCGAGGCCGAGGGGCTGCCCTGGGAGTACCTCGCCTCGCAGGGCGCCTCCGGGCTGCGGCCCGCGGCGTGGCGGCGGCTGTTCGCCGAGCAGGTCGCCGAGATCCTCCACCGCGTCGACCCGGACGTGCTCGTCTTCGACGGCACCCACCCCTACTCCGGGCTGGACGAGGCGCTCGCCAGCCACCCCCGCACGCGTGCCGTCTGGTCGCGGCGGGGGATGTGGCGGGCCGGCCGCAACGCCGACCAGCTGGCCAAGACGGCGTGGTTCGACGCGGTGGTCGAGCCGGGCGACCTGTCGGCGGCCGCCGACCGCGGCGCCACCGCGACGGTGCCGGAGGACGCGGTCCTGCGGGTGCCGCCGGTGACCCTGCTGGACCCGGGGCAGACGCACGACCGGGCCGACGCCCGCGCGGCCCTCGGGCTGCCCGCCGAGGGGGCCCTCGCGCTCGTCTCGCTCGGGGCCGGCAACATCAACGACACCGACGACGAGGTGGGGGCGGCCGCCGCGGCCCTGACCGAGCGGGGCATCGGGGTGTGCGTCACCGCCCCGGCGATCGCCGAGCGGGCGTATGCCGGTGACGTGCACCTCGTGCGCCACTTCCCGCTGTCCGAGCACTACCGGGCCTTCGACCTGGTCGTGGCCGCGGCCGGCTACAACTCCTTCCACGAGTCGCTGCGCCTGGGCGTGCCGACCCTGCTCGTCCCCAACCGGCACACCTCGCTGGACGACCAGGAGGCGCGGGCCGGCGAGGCCGCCCGGCGCGGCTGGGCGCTCAGCGCCCCCACGCTCACGTCAGGGGCGGCCGGGCCCCTGGTCGACGAGCTGCTGGCGCGCGGCGAGCAGCTCGCCGCGGCGGCCACGGGTGCCGACCCCGGCAACGGGGCGCAGGCCGCCGCGGACCACATCCTCGCCGTGGCGGGCGCGGCGTGACCCCCACCCCGGCGCAGCGGCGCCGTCAGCAGACCGTCGCCCGCTGGACCCGGCGGCTGCCGGGCTACCGGCTGGCCCTGGAGGAGGTATTGCCCCGGGTGCGGCGCAGCGCGACCCTGTCGGACCTGGCGTGGCGCGTCTTCGCGCCCCGTCACGGGGCGGGCCACGTCGACGTGCCGATGCGGGCCGGGCGGGGCGTCACCGGGGCCGACGTCGCGCGGCTGCCCGTGGTGGGGGTCGTCGCCACCGGGCTGGAGGAGGCGGCCGCGGAGCGGCTTATCGACGAGGTGTGCGCGCTGCAGCGGGAGCTGGGCTCCTTCCGCCCGCTCTTCGTCCTCGACCTGCCGCTCTTCGCCGTCGCCCGGCGCCACGACGTCGTGCTCGAGCTGGTCGTGCCGCAGGAGGTCTTCGCCCGCGGCGCCCACGGCGACCCGGACGGGTGGGCGGACCACGTGGCCCGCCGGCTGGCGGGCATCGTCGACCACTACCAGCTCTGGCACCTCGCCCGGGCCGACGCCGACGGCCTGGACCCCGCGGACGTGCGGCTGCTGCGGGTGATCGGCGAGCGGCTCCCGGCCGACCTGGAGGTGCACGCCACGGGCGAGGGGCAGGAGCACGGATGACGCACCGACCGCTGGTCCTGCACGTCACCGGCGCCCGACCCAACTTCCCCAAGGCCGCGCCCGTCATCGAGGCCCTGGGCGCGCACGAGGTCGAGCAGCTGCTCGTGCACACCGGCCAGCACTACGACGACCGCATGAGCCAGGTCTTCTTCAGCGAGCTCGGGCTGCCCCGGCCGGACGTGGACCTGGGCATCGGGTCGGGAACCCACGCCGGGCAGACCGCGGCGGCCATGGTGGGGCTCGAGGAGGTCATGCTCGAGCGGCGCCCGGCGCTGGTGGTGGTCTACGGAGACGTCAACTCCACGGTCGCCGCGGCGCTCGTCGCGGCGAAGCTGCACATCCCGGTCGCCCACGTCGAGGCCGGGCTGCGGTCCTTCGACCGCACGATGCCGGAGGAGGTCAACCGGGTGGTCACCGACCGCATCAGCGACCTGCTGCTGGTGACCTGCGCCGACGCGGCGGACCACCTGCGCGCCGAGGGGGCCGACCCGGCGACCGTCCACCTGGTGGGCAACCCCATGATCGACACGCTCCTGCGGCACCGCGGGCGCCTGGACGAGGGGCGGGCCAGGAGCGAGGTCGGGCTGCCCGGCGCCGGGGACTACGTCCTGGCCACCCTGCACCGGCCGGGGAACGTCGACGACCGTGAGCACGCGCGCCGGGCGGTGGCGACCCTGCACCAGGTGGCCGACCACTGCCCGGTGGTCCTCCCCATGCATCCGCGCAGCCGGCCGCGGCTGCTCGACGTCGGGCTCCTCGACCACCCGGGGATCCGGCCGTCCGACCCGCTCGGCTACCTCGGTTTCCTCTCGCTGGTGCAGGGCGCCTCCGTCGTGGTGACCGACTCCGGTGGCGTCCAGGAGGAGACCACCGTCCTCGGGGTGCCCTGCCTCACCCTGCGGCCCAGCACCGAGCGTCCGGTGACCATCACGCACGGCACCAACGCCCTCACCACCCACGCCGAGCTGCCGGGGGCCGTGGCGGCCCGGCTGGCGGCCGGGCGACCCGCCCCGGGGAGCACGCCGGTGCCGCCGCTCTGGGACGGGCACGCCGGCCCGCGCATCGCGGCGGTGCTGGCGGGTGCCCTGCGGGCGGCCTGAGTGGAGGCCGACGACGCGGCGGTGCTGCTCGGGGCTCACCCGCACGGCTACCTCGTGCTCGTCGGCGACGCGCAGCGGGACGTGCCCGGTGACTGCCGGGGGTGGCGGGTGCGGCCCGACCTGTTGTCTGGGACCACCCTGGTGCTGCAGCCGCGGACCGTCGTGGCCCTGGCCCTTATACACATCT
>NZ_SDVA01000030.1 GCF_004153545.1 Serinicoccus sediminis
GGGCATGCGAAAGGGCCCGCCCTGGTGGGCGGGCCCTTTCGTGAAGGGTGGTCCGGCGGTGTCCTACTCTCCCACACCGTTCCCAGTGCAGTACCATCGGCGCTGTCAGGCTTAGCTTCCGGGTTCGGAATGTGACCGGGCGTTTCCCTGACGCTATGACCGCCGTAACATGTTTGACCTTGTCAACCATGGCCACGACACCAACCCTGTTCGGGTCGGGGGGTGACCGGGGTGTGGTTGTGGGTCAGGAACCGTGCAGTGGACGCGAGCGATCTGTGTCAGTCTTTGATGCTTGGGTTTTGTTAAGTTATCGGCTTATTAGTACCGGTCAGCTCCGCACATTGCTGTGCTTCCACGTCCGGCCTATCAACCCAGTAGTCTAGCTGGGAGCCTCTCCACCCTAGGGGTGATGGAAACCTCATCTCGAAGTGTGCTTCCCGCTTAGATGCTTTCAGCGGTTATCACGTCCGAACGTAGCTAATCAGCGGTGCCCTTGGCAGGACAACTGACACACCAGTGGTTCGTCCATCCCGGTCCTCTCGTACTAGGGACAGCTCTCCTCAAGTTTCCTACGCGCGCAGCGGATAGGGACCGAACTGTCTCACGACGTTCTAAACCCAGCTCGCGTACCGCTTTAATGGGCGAACAGCCCAACCCTTGGGACCGACTCCAGCCCCAGGATGCGACGAGCCGACATCGAGGTGCCAAACCATGCCGTCGATATGAGCTCTTGGGCAGGATCAGCCTGTTATCCCCGGGGTACCTTTTATCCGTTGAGCGACGGCGCTTCCACAAGCCACCGTCGGGTCACTAGTCCCGACTTTCGTCTCTGCTCGACATGTCTGTCTCACAGTCAAGCTCCCTTGTGCACTTACACTCGACACCTGATTGCCAACCAGGCTGAGGGAACCTTTGGGCGCCTCCGTTACTTTTTGGGAGGCAACCGCCCCAGTTAAACTACCCACCAGGCACTGTCTCTGGTCCGGATCACGGACCGAGGTTAGATATCCAGAACGACCAGAGTGGTATTTCAACGTTGACTCCACGACCACTGGCGTGGCCGCTTCACAGTCTCCCACCTATCCTACACAAGCCGTACCGAACACCAATACCAAGCTATAGTAAAGGTCCCGGGGTCTTTCCGTCCTGCTGCGCGTAACGAGCATCTTTACTCGTAGTGCAATTTCGCCGAGTTCGCGGTTGAGACAGTGGAGAAGTCGTTACGCCATTCGTGCAGGTCGGAACTTACCCGACAAGGAATTTCGCTACCTTAGGATGGTTATAGTTACCACCGCCGTTTACTGGCGCTTAAGTTCAGAGCTTCACCCACGAATGGGTTGACCCGTCCCCTTAACGTTCCAGCACCGGGCAGGCGTCAGTCCGTATACATCGTCTTGCGACTTCGCACGGACCTGTGTTTTTAGTAAACAGTCGCTTCTCCCTGGTCTCTGCGGCCTTCAGCGCTAACCCGCGAGGGGTTTCACGCGTCCGGCCCCCCTTCTCCCGAAGTTACGGGGGCATTTTGCCGAATTCCTTAACCACGATTCACTCGATCGCCTCGGTATTCTCTACCTCACCACCTGAGTCGGTTTGGGGTACGGGCGGCTCGAACCTCGCTAGGAACTTTTCTTGGCAGCATAGGATCACCCTGCTTCCCGCATACGCGGTCACGATCAAGCCTCGGGCACTGATGGGGCGGATTTACCACTCCCCGGCCCTGCGCTCTTCGACGTGGACAACCATCGCCACGCGGAGGCTACCTTCCTGCGTCCTTCCATCGCTTACCTACTACCAGCTCGGGTCACGCGTTCCACCGCCCGGTACCCGACCCCGAAGGGCCGGACACGATGGGCGGCTTCAGGCGCTTAGCATCCCCGGATTCGGTATGGGGCGGTTCTTCGCCGGTTCCGGAATATCAACCGGATGTCCATCGACTACGCCTGTCGGCCTCGCCTTAGGTCCCGACTTACCCAGGGCAGATTAGCTTGACCCTGGAACCCTTGGTGATTCGGCGGAAGAGTTTCTCACTCTTCTTTCGCTACTCATGCCTGCATTCTCACTCGTGCCGGATCCACACCTCGATCACTCGGATGCTTCACTCCCGGCACGACGCTCCCCTACCCATCAACACGCCTGAACACCACCCACGAAAGGTGATGCTGAGCAAAGTGCTGATGCCACAGCTTCGGTGGTGTGCTTGAGCCCCGCTACATTGTCGGCGCGGAATCACTTGACCAGTGAGCTATTACGCACTCTTTCAAGGGTGGCTGCTTCTAAGCCAACCTCCTGGTTGTCTTCGCAACTCCACATCCTTTCCCACTTAGCACACGCTTAGGGACCTTAGCTGGTGATCTGGGCTGTTTCCCTCTCGACTACGAAGCTTATCCCCCGCAGTCTCACTGCCATGCTCTCACTTACCGGCATTCGGAGTTTGGCTGACGTCAGTAACCCGGTAAGGCCCATCAGCCATCCAGTAGCTCTACCTCCGGCAAGAAACACATGACGCTGCACCTAAATGCATTTCGGGGAGAACCAGCTATCACGGAGTTTGATTGGCCTTTCACCCCTACCCACAGCTCATCCCCTCAGTTTTCAACCTAAGTGGGTTCGGGCCTCCACGCGGTCTTACCCGCGCTTCACCCTGGCCATGGGTAGATCACTCCGCTTCGGGTCTAGACCCAGCGACTCATACGCCCTGTTCGGACTCGCTTTCGCTACGGCTTCCCCACACGGGTTAACCTCGCCACTGAGCACTAACTCGCAGGCTCATTCTTCAAAAGGCACGCCGTCACCACACACGAGGTGCAGCTCCGACGGATTGTAAGCGCACGGTTTCAGGAACTATTTCACTCCCCTCCCGGGGTACTTTTCACCTTTCCCTCACGGTACTTGTCCGCTATCGGTCACGAGGTAATATTTAGGCTTAGCAGGTGGTCCTGCCAGATTCGTACGGGATTTCTCGGGCCCCGTACTACTCGGGAGGCGGCACACACAGTCGCGGGTGTTTCGGCTACCGGGGTCTCACCGTCTACGCCAGGCCTTTCCAGACCCTTCACCTACACCACACGATTTCTTACTGTGCACCAGGCTGGTAGACCCGGTACGCGCCACTCCCACAACCCCGCAGCTGCAACCCCTACCAGGTATCACACAACTACGGTTTAGCCTCATCCGCTTTCGCTCGCCACTACTCACGGAATCACATGTTGTTTTCTCTTCCTGTGGGTACTGAGATGTTTCACTTCCCCACGTTCCCTCCACACACCCTATATATTCAGGTGCGGGTGACCAGCGATGAAGCTGGCCGGGTTTCCCCATTCGGACACCCTCGGATCACAGTCTGGTTATCGACTCCCCGAGGCTTATCGCAGATTCCTACGTCCTTCTTCGGTTCCTCGTGCCAAGGCATCCACCGTGCGCTCTTAAAAACTTAACAAAAAGCAACAAAGATACAGATGCTCGCGTCCACTGTACAGTTCTCAACCAACAACCAGCCACCAGACCGGATCAGCCACCACACACCCCCACCAACAGTGGGAGCGGGTATGACAACCCAGCACCTGGCCCCAGCCTCGAAGCACCCGACCAACCACCCCCACCCACACATCCGTGCGCGCGGAGGACAGCCGGCCCGATCCCTCAGGACCCAACAGCGTGTTTGCACCACCCACCAGGCGACACCACCCCAGCTTTCCCCGACCACCCACACCAGCCACCAGACCCCAAAAGGTCCAGCACCAGCATCGGCGGTCCGTACTCACCACGGACAGCACCACCCCAGCAGGGGCGACAGTTCTTCGACGTTCCACCCAGAGCAACCCCGGGCACCACACTCGGGTGCACCACGAGGCCACACACACCCCCACCCGAAGGTGACGGGGTGCTGTTGATGCTCCTTAGAAAGGAGGTGATCCAGCCGCACCTTCCGGTACGGCTACCTTGTTACGACTTAGTCCCAATCACCAGTCCCACCTTCGACAGCTCCCTCCACAAGGGTTGGGCCACCGGCTTCGGGTGTTACCGACTTTCGTGACTTGACGGGCGGTGTGTACAAGGCCCGGGAACGTATTCACCGCAGCGTTGCTGATCTGCGATTACTAGCGACTCCGACTTCATGGGGTCGAGTTGCAGACCCCAATCCGAACTGAGACCGGCTTTCTGGGATTCGCTCCCCCTCACGGGATCGCAGCCCTTTGTACCGGCCATTGTAGCATGCGTGAAGCCCAAGACGTAAGGGGCATGATGATTTGACGTCATCCCCACCTTCCTCCGAGTTGACCCCGGCAGTCTCCCATGAGTCCCCAACCACCCAAAGGTGTTGCTGGCAACATGGAACGAGGGTTGCGCTCGTTGCGGGACTTAACCCAACATCTCACGACACGAGCTGACGACAACCATGCACCACCTGTACACCAGCCACAAAGGGAAACCACATCTCTGCGGTCGTCCGGTGTATGTCAAGCCTTGGTAAGGTTCTTCGCGTTGCATCGAATTAATCCGCATGCTCCGCCGCTTGTGCGGGCCCCCGTCAATTCCTTTGAGTTTTAGCCTTGCGGCCGTACTCCCCAGGCGGGGCGCTTAATGCGTTAGCTGCGGCACGGACCCCGTGGAATGGGACCCACACCTAGCGCCCAACGTTTACGGCGTGGACTACCAGGGTATCTAATCCTGTTCGCTCCCCACGCTTTCGCTTCTCAGCGTCAGTAATGGCCCAGAGACCTGCCTTCGCCATCGGTGTTCCTCCTGATATCTGCGCATTCCACCGCTACACCAGGAATTCCAGTCTCCCCTACCACACTCTAGCCTGCCCGTACCCACTGCAGACCCGGGGTTAAGCCCCGGGCTTTCACAGCAGACGCGACAAGCCGCCTACAAGCTCTTTACGCCCAATAATTCCGGACAACGCTCGCACCCTACGTATTACCGCGGCTGCTGGCACGTAGTTAGCCGGTGCTTCTTCTGCTCCTACCGTCACCCGCAAGCGGGCTTCGTCAGAGCTGAAAGAGGTTTACAACCCGAAGGCCGTCATCCCTCACGCGGCGTCGCTGCATCAGGCTTGCGCCCATTGTGCAATATTCCCCACTGCTGCCTCCCGTAGGAGTCTGGGCCGTGTCTCAGTCCCAGTGTGGCCGGTCACCCTCTCAGGCCGGCTACCCGTCGTCGCCTTGGTAGGCCATTACCCCACCAACAAGCTGATAGGCCGCGAGTCCATCAACCACCGAAATAAATCTTTCCACACCACCCCATGCAGGGCAATGTCATATCCAGTATTAGACGCCGTTTCCAGCGCTTATCCCAGAGTGGAAGGCAGGTTACTCACGTGTTACTCACCCGTTCGCCACTAATCCACGGTGCAAGCACCGCTTCATCGTTCGACTTGCATGTGTTAAGCACGCCGCCAGCGTTCGTCCTGAGCCAGGATCAAACTCTCCGATAAAAAACAAAACCATTACCGAACAGATAACGATCCCAACAAAAACCACAACCAGCACCCGGGGGCGGGCACCAGCCATGGCAAACAAAACATGGCATCAAAAAACAAACACGCTGTTGAGTTCTCAAGAATCGGACACACACC
>NZ_SDVA01000031.1 GCF_004153545.1 Serinicoccus sediminis
CGACCCGGTGCCGGTGAGGACCAGGGTGCGCAGCACCGACCAGTCGCCCAGACGCCCGCCGAGCCACGTCCCGACGATCGACACGACGCCGTACACGAGCAGGAAGACGGGCACCCACCGCTCGTCGAGGCCGGTGACGTCGGTGATCGTCGGCGCGATGTAGGAGTAGGTGGCGAACATGCCGCCGAAACCGATGGCCCCGATCGCCAGGGTGAGCCAGAACTGGGTGCTGGTGAAGGCGCGCAGCTCGGCCCTGCGCGAGCGGGTCTGGTCGCGCGGCGTGCGCGGCACCCACAGGCGCACGAGCACCGCGGCGAGCAGCCCGATGACGGCGACCGCCCAGTAGCTCACCCGCCAGCCGAAGACCTGCCCGGCCCAGGTGCCGAGGGGCACCCCGATCAGCAGGGCGAGGGGGATGCCGAGCATGACGGTGCCGACGGCGCGGCCGCCCCGGCCGGGGGGCGCCAGCGAGATCGCCACGAGCGAGGCCAGCCCGAAGAAGCCGGCGTGAGGCAGGCCGGCGACGAACCGTGCCGCGACCAGGGTGCCCAGCGACGGGGCCAGCGCCGCCGCGGCGTTGGCCAGCGCGAAGAGGAGCATGAAGCCGACGAGGACGGCGCGCCGGGGCGCCCGGGCGGCCCCCACCGCGGCGACCGGCGCACCGACGACCACGCCGAGGGCGTAGGCGGAGATGGCGTACCCGGCGGTCGGGATGGACACGTCGAGCCCCGTCGAGATCTGGGGCAGGACGCCCATCGTGACGAACTCGGCGACCCCGATGCCGACACCCCCGAGGATGAGGGCGGCGAAGGCGAGGACGGGCCGGTGCGCACCCGTGGTGGGGCGCTCGGTGGGGGCATGAGCGGGGGCGCGCAGGGTCGACACGGAGGGCCTCGGGTTGAGGGGCACGACGGTGGGGGACGTCCGCGCGAGGGCGCGGACACCTCCAGCCTAACCCGCGCAGCCGACCCCACCATTCCCGCCGTCCTTCTCCCCCCGCCCGCACCGGACGCCCGGTCGGGGCACGCCGGACGGCGGGCGTCAGCCGCCGACGGCCTCGGCGATGGCGACGAAGTTGGCCTTCTGGGCACCGTCGTCGCGGGCGCCGAGCGAGGGGTCGCAGGTGATGAGCGCGATCCGGGCGACGTCGGTCTGATCGCCCCAGACCGCGTCGCTGCGCTGCAGGCCCTCCTTGGAGATCTGCTGCGTCGCGGTCACGACGAAGTCACGGGTGCCGCCGTGCCCGTAGCCCACCGTGATGACGTCGCCGTCGCTCACCTCGGCCAGGTCGTAGAACACGTCGGGCTCGTCGTAGTACGTGACGTGCGCCGCGATGACCGCCGTGCCCACCTGACCGGGGACGACCCGGTCGGACCCGGCGTACCAGATCGCCTCGCCCTGGTCGGGGTTGATCGTGCCCTGCGGCGTCAGCCCCTCGGGGGCGATGGGCTCCTCCTGCAGGCCGGCGGCCGGCACGGTGACCCACGTCGGGGCGGCCTCGCCCTCGGCGTGCACCGGACGCCCGTCAGTGCCCTGGATCGCCCCGACCGCCTGGACGGCCAGCATGCTGACCCCGAGCGTGCCCACGAGCAGGCCGGTGGGCAGCAGCAGGCGCGCGCTCACGGTCGGGTCCCCGGCGCGGCTCAGCCCTGGTCGCGGTGCGGCTGGCGGCGCAGGCCGACAGCGGCGGCACCGGCACCGGCGACCGCCAGCACGGCGCCCCCGACGAGCAGCGGCGACAGCCCGGCCTCGCGCAGCGGCCCGTCGGTCTCGACCGCGGGCCCGGCCGCCTGCACGTCGTCCTCCGCGGCGGCGTCGTCACCGGCCTCCACGTCATCGGCGGCCCCGTCGTCCGGCGCCGCGTCGTCCTGCGCGGCCGCCTCGTCGTCAGCGGCCTCGCCGCTCTCGGACTCCTCCGGTGCGGGGGCCTCGTCCTCGCTCGCGGCCGTGCCCTGGCACAGGGTGATCTCCCGGATGACGGCGCCACCGTCGCTGCCGTAGGTCTCGCCGTAGACGGGGTTCTCCACCTCGACGGCGGTCTCGTCCGAGGTCAGCGTCAGCGCGACCCACTCGTTGTCGCCCTCGAGGTAGGGCCCGTGGGTCGCCTCGTCGAGGTAGGTCGCGGTCGCGGTGCCCGGCATGGCCATCACGTCGCACCGGACGTTGTCGTAGGTGTCGGCCAGCTGGTCCTCGTCGACCGCGAGGGCGGGGCCGGAGGCCAGCGCCGTGAGGGCGGCCGCGCCGACGGCGACGGTCAGCATCCGCAGGGTCCTGGTGCTCATGATGGTCCTCTCCGCAGGCACGCGGTGGGGTGGCGGTCCCGGGTCGTCCTGTGCCTGCGACCCGGTCACAGAAATCACATCTGTCACATTTGACGCTTACGTACCTTAGCGACGGCCGCCTGCGGCGGCACGCCACCCGTGCGGCGTGTCGCCGAACCACGACCGCGCCGCCCGGCGGCGCACCACACCCCGCCACACCGCTGGTGCCCCCTCCCTCAGCGGGCGTGGACGAGCGCCACGAGGGTGGCACCCTCCTGCGGCAGGTGGCTGCGCGGCGTCACGACGGTCGCCACCCCGTCCTGCACGAGGAACATCAGCACCGCCTCGGGCTCGCGCTCGCGGAAGTCGTCGAGGGTGTGCTGGGGGGTCAGTCGGGTCTTGCGCACCTGCATACCCTCCCGGGTCGCGGTGTCGAGCTCCGGCGCGGACAGGGGCGGTGAGAACGCGACCTGGGCGGTGAGCTTGCTCGCCGTCTGCTGCTTGGCCTTGGCCTCCGACAGCGTGCCGCCGCTGCCGCCGTTGGTCCGGTCCCGCGGCCTCGAGCTGCGCGGCAACGACTCCCCCTGACGCCGCAGCTGGTAGGTGTTGGACGCGCCGAGGGCGTGCCCGAACTCGCGGGCCGCCGTCGAGTTGGTGTCGTCGTCGTGCGTGGCCGCGACCAACGAGCCCAGCCCGGCCAGCTCCATGTCCTCCACGGCGTACTCCGACAGGATGTGCGTGCGCTCGACCCGCAGCCCGGCCATCCGCGCCTGCGCGACCTCGGCCGGTGCCAACGAGACGAGCAGCGTCGGCACCTTGAGCTCGGTCAGGACACCGGCTGCCTGCCGGGCCCACAGCGGAGCGCCGGCGAAGAGGACACCGTTGGGTGTCGTGGTCGCCAGCCCGAGGCGCTCGGCCAGCCGGCCGACACCCAGCCCGTAGACCGCCACGGTCACGACGATCGTCATGAAGACCAGGGGCACGAGGTCTGCCGAGGCCACCACGAGCTGCTCGAGCCGCTCCGCCGAGGCCTCGAGGGCGAGGCTCTCGCGGGCGTCCTCCCCGCCGAGCGCCGCCAGCGAGCGGGCCTCGTCGGCCGCGTGCTCGATCTCCAGCGCGAAGATGCTCGTCACCGCGGCGGCGACGATGCCGCGCGGCGCCATGAAGGCGAGCAGGGTGCGCTCCTGCCGGGTGGCCTGGGTGCCGAGCAGCCCCAGCGCGACCGACGCGGGGCGGACGACGAGGAGCAGGAGCAGCACGAACACGGCGGCGGTCGGGGCGACGGCGACCACCTCGGCGGGGCTGACCCGACCGGCCAGCAGCACGAAGAGCGCGCCCACGATGAGCACCTGGAGGTGCTCCTTGAACTCCCGCACGTGCTCCAGCCGCAGCCCGGGCCGGTTCGCCAGGTAGATCCCGAGCATGGTGACGGTGAGCAGCCCGCTCTCGGGCTGCAGCTCGTTGGAGATGACCAGCGACCCCACCGCGACGGCGAGGAAGGTGACGCCCTCCAGGAAGTCCGGGATGAGGTGGCGGCGCATGGCCACCTCCAGGAGCACCCCGAAGAGCAGGGTGAGCACGGTGGAGATGACGACCGTGCGGCCCAGCGTCAGGGCGGCCGTCGCGAGCGCGCCGTCGGGGCCGCCGACGATGATGGCCTGGAAGACGAGGACCGCGAGGATGGCGCCGATGGGGTCGACGACGATGCCCTCCCACCGCAGCATCGAGGACACCCGCCGGGTGGGGCGCAGCTGGCGGATGATCGGCGCGATGACGGTCGGGCCGGTGACCACGAGCAGCGCGCCGATGAGCAGCGCGAGCTGCCACTCGACCCCGGCCACGATGGCGGCCAGGGTGGTCAGCCCCCACGCCAGGAGCACCGTGACCGAGCAGAGCCGGACG
>NZ_SDVA01000032.1 GCF_004153545.1 Serinicoccus sediminis
TCGGCATTATGTGGGTGATCGATGTCAAGAGGCTTCGTGTGTGTCGAGGCCGGTGAGGAGTTGGTCGTAGATGGCGGCGCGGCGGGTCTGGCCTTTGGTGCAGGCGTCGTCGCGTTGGGCGAGCAGGGTGGGGCGGAACTCGATGGTGGTCTGGAAGAAGGTGCAGGACTCGCAGATGGTCTCGTACTCGCAGTCCATGACTGCGGGTCGTGTGCAGTAGCCGTTGCCGAGCAGGCGTCGGTGTTCGCGGTTAAGGCGCGACATGTTGGGGCCGAGGTCTTCGGCGGGTAGGTGGGCGGGGGTGGCGTAGAGCGCGTCGACCTTGGCGGCGACGGTGAAGTACTCCTCGGCGACGGTGCGGTTGGCGATCTTGGCGTAGACCAGGGTCATGTCCATCGACTTGTGTCCCAGCATCGCGGCGATCGCTTCGAGGGACATGCCGCGGTTGATGGCCTGGGTGGCCAGGGTGTGACGCAGCCGGTGGGGGTTGATGTGTGGCAGCCCGGCGGCGGCACCGGCCTTGTTAATGAAGCGGGTGACGGCGTGCCGGTCGAGCTGGCGGCCGTTCTCGTAGGGGATGAGCAGGTCGTGCCCGGGGGTGACGTGCGCGGCCCGGTAGGCGCCGACGAGCTCCACGAGGTGGGGGTGCAGGGGCAGGTAGCGGTCTTCGTGCAGCTTGCCGACCGGGACGTGCAACCAGTACGTGTCACCGATGAGCACGACCGCGTCCGCGGTCAGGGCGGTGTACTCCCCGACGCGTAGCCCGGTGCGCAGGAGGAACTCGACGGTCAACCCGATGAGTTGTCGCGGGTCGGCCTGTGCAGCGGTCAGCAGGGCTGCTGCTGCTGTGTCGTCGAGGGCCTTGGGTAGGGCGTGGTCCTGGATGGGGACGTCGCCGTGGAACATCGGCACCCGTGGTGGGGCTTCGGGCCATCCCCACTCGTCGATGCGGACGAAGAACATGCGCAGCACTCCGAGTCGGTGGGCGATCGTGGCCGGGGTGAGCTGAGGTTTGTTCTGTCCGGGCCGGGCGGCCAACCAGGGCTTGTAGCCCTCGATCTGAGGCCGGCCGATCGCGGCGATCGTGTCCACGTCGGCGTGCTGCTCGATGAGGTACGTCGCGAAGCAGCGCAGGTCCAGGTCGGTGCCGGTGACGCTTCCTGGGCGCAGGATGCAGGCGACCTGTTCCAGGTAGCGGACCATGACCTCGCTGATGCCTGGTGCGCAGCTGGACAGCTGGGCCCAGGTGGCGAACGGGACGGCGGCGTAGGGGTTAGGAGGCCTGCGTCGCGGCCGGCCCCGTCTCACCGCGCGCCCCCGGTGATGCCGGCTGTACCGGGTGCGGGTTCGACGGCAGGCCCGGTGAAGACCGGGACCGGGGCCGGGGCGGGTCCTGGTGGGGTCGAGCTGATGGCGAAGATCTGGGCGTCGATGACCTCGGCCGCTTTGCGGTACTGGGAGGCGAGCCAGTCATCCCCCAGGTGCAGGTAGATCCGGGTCGACTCGATCGAGGCGTGCCCGGCCTGGGCCTGCACCGCTTCCAGCGGCATCCCCGCGGCCCGCAGCTGAGTCAGGCAGGTGTGGCGCAGCTGGTGGCAGGTCGCGTGCTTCAACCCTGCCCGGTCCCGGGCGCCGTCCAGGATCTCGTCCAGGCCGTCCGCGGTCAACGGCCGTCCACGGCGGGGCCGCTTCAGCACCACGAACACGCGGTCGGTGCCACCCCGGTCGGTGCCGGTGCCGGCCTCGGCGGGCCGTTCGGTGTCCAGGTAGGCACCCAGATGGGAGAAGAAGGCGGGTGCGATCGGCACGTAGCGTTGGTGCCCGCCCTTGCCGTCGACCACGAACACGCGTCGCTCACCGGGGCGCAGGTCCTGCAGCCGCAGGCCCAGGACCTCGCACCGGCGCAGCCCGCCCAGCAGCATCGCGGTCACCATCGCCCGGTCCCGGTGCGTGCGCAGCGCGCCCATCAGCGCGTTCACCTCAGCCGGGGACAGGATCGTCGGCAATGTCCGCGGCGCCCGCACCAACGGCACGCCCTGGGTAGGACGAGACCGTTCCCGACGGGTCGGCAGGCTGCGCGGAACCGGGTTGGTCGCCACGTCACCCCGGGCGGTCAGGAACGCGTACAGCCCGCTGACCGTCGACAGCCGCCGCCGGACCGTGCGCAACGACACCCCACCGGTACCGTCGCGGTCGGCCGCTTTCACCGCCGCAGCGGTGCTCGGGAGCTTGTCCACACCAACGCGCTGAGCGGTGATGAAGCCCAGCACGTCACGGCTGGTCACCGCCGCAACGGGCTTGCCGACGACCGAGAAGAAGACCAGCAGATCGAACCGCGTCGCCAGCACCGTGTTCGGGCGCGAACGTGCCGACACGAAGTCCAGGTACGCATCCAGCAGCGGATCACCCAACCCCGCCGGACGGCCAGGCGGAATCAGACACGGCGTACGAGCATCCATCAGGGCTCCTCCTCGAGTATATCGACGAGAGCAACAATGCTCCGCCAGTGACCGAGAAGATCACCCACATATCAAGCATG
>NZ_SDVA01000033.1 GCF_004153545.1 Serinicoccus sediminis
GCTCGAGGAAGTCAAGCGCGCCGCAGAAGCTGACGATCGTTCAGTCTCGGCCTGGATCCGCCGAGCCGTCGAGCACGAGCTGTCTCGCCCCGCCTGACCCGTGAGCCCACCGCGCGGCCAGCGGCAGTTCAGGTCGTCGGGCGGCCGCTGGGGCCGCTCTCATGCCAGGTGGTGTGCCGGGACTGCGACTCGAAGGCTACGAGAGCGCCGCACCGCTGGCACACGGGCATATTGCCCTTCTCGTTCCGCAGGTAGCCCGACAGCAACTCAGCTCGCGTTAGCCCGAGATATTCACGAATGCTCATCGGGCAACCGTATGCGCTGCGGACGTGTCTGTAGTTACCCCGTGGCAGGGATGACTCTCATGGGCCCGATAGTTGCGTGAGACATAGGACGAAGTCGGATGTCCCCGCAGGCCGGGTACCGTGCAGTCATGGGCCTCAGCTACTCCGTTCGCGGCATCGATGAGATGCCCGTCTATCTGATCAGCTCCACTCCGCCGTGGACGTTCTCGACAAAAGACTTCATCAGCGGTGTGCCATTGCGTGATCTGCTCGAGCGCTTGAACCCGGATGAGAACCTCTACTTCGTCGACTACGCCGCGGCTCCGGGGACAGCACGCGTCACCCTCTTGGCGTGAGCTTGAGCAGCGCTCGCTAACGCGCGACCGGCGGCATGAGCGTGCAGTCCTGGCTCAGCCGGCGCTGATTGTTTCCTGACTAGAGTGCTCGGCCATGGGTAATGAGAGGGGTGAGAACGGGTGGTTCGACATCTTGGATGTCGAGCGCTTTAGAGCCGTGCCTGCGGCGATGGTTATGGCCTTTGGCTCTGTCTGGGGGATCGGCTTGGCCCTAGGTGCCCCCGAGGACCGGAACCCTGTCTTGTTCTGGTTGCCCGTTGCGGTCGTCGTCCTGGGGTGGGCCATCTGGTTGAGCTACTTCGTCGCCCAGCGTCGCCAAATCGATGGGCAGGCCATCAAGGCCCTAGAAGACGATGAGCGGCGGCGCGAGTAGCCTGTCGCCCGGTGAGTGAAGGGCCAGCTCGCTGGTACTGATGAAGTGAATCCTTCACTCGACGGCAGAAGCGTGCGCCGAAGAGTGCGCGTAAGGTGGCGTCCATCGTCTCCCGGGGAGTGCTAGATGACCGAAGGTCCGCGTGAGCGAAGCGTCTGGCGCCAGCAGGGCCGGTGGTGGCGCGTCTTCGCTCGCATTTGGCTACCGTTCACCACCCTTTTCCTGATCGGCACTCTGTTCCGCGACGACCTCCACTGGGGCACGCAACTATCCGCTGTGTGCAACTTCGTTGCGGGTCTCGGCTTCATGGGCATGGCGCGAATTGGGTGCTCAGCGGACTATCAGGGCATCCAGGTCACACAGCTCAGAACGAGGCGTCTGCCTTGGTCCACTGTTGAGGAGTTGCAAGTAGGTCCTGTCAACGGGAGAGCGACAGCCGTGCGGGCCAAACTCAAGGATGGGGCAACAGTACCTTTGCCGGGCGTTCCCGCTGCCGACGTTCCTCTATTGCAGGAACTTCGGGCCGGACAGCCAGGTTCTCCTCGTGTGATCGGACGAGCGTAGCCGTCCTCAGCGCGGCATGACAGTGCGTTCTCGAGGATCAGATCGGTCTAGCGGCTGGGGTGCGATCTGGGATGGCACGACGACCTCTCGGGAGATTTCCTGCCCGGGCCGTTCTACTTCCGTTTTCTGACCGCAACCAAAATGAGGACCGCGAAAGCCGCCATCAGGACTAATCCAGTCACTCTGAGCGCCAAACTCTCTGAGAACACCGCCAGCCCGAGGGCGCACAGCAGAGGAATCGTCCAACTTAAAACTGTCAGTCTTGTGATAGCCACGCCACTCGCCTCAACATCCGTGGACGCGGCCTGGCTTTCCTCATGCTCGTTGGCCATAGGGCGAAGAATCTCACATCCACACGAAACATGCCGCGGCGCTAGGGCCCTTGGACAGCACACCTGGTTCATCAAGGGCCGCGGCGACTGAGCACGGTCCTCGAGCTTGTCACCGATGCGCTGATGGCTTGCCGCTCGCAATCCCGCCCGAGGCCGGACAAGTGGCGAGATCTCAGGCTAGGCGGCAGCAGTTCGTTGCTTTGGAAATGAAGGTATTGAGGTGTTGCCAGTCTGTCGGGGTCCGAGCCGGTACTCCGAGCCAACCCGACCGTCGGCATACCACTATCCGCAACTCGGCATTATGTGGGTGATCGATGTCAAGAGGCTTCGTGTGTGTCGAGGCCGGTGAGGAGTTGGTCGTAGATGGCGGCGCGGCGGGTCTGGCCTTTGGTGCAGGCGTCGTCGCGTTGGGCGAGCAGG
>NZ_SDVA01000034.1 GCF_004153545.1 Serinicoccus sediminis
TTTTTGAGTACACGCGACCCCCCAGGTTCCCCACTCTCCTCTTCGTCTCCGGCGTCAGGTGTGTCTACGGGACAGCCTCCGTGCGGTCGGCGCGCCCGGCCAGCGCGGTGACCCGCTCCTCCTGCGTGCGCAGCGCCAGCCGCGCCTCGGTCTCGGCGCTGCGGGCCCGCGCGGCCGCCTCCGCGAGCCGCTCCCGCTCACCGGTGTCCGGGTCGTCGGTGCCCTCCTGGGTGGCGAGCTGCTCGGCGTCGGCCAGCCGCTGCTCGAGCTCGCCCAGCTCCTGCCGGGTGGTGGCCAGGGACGCCTCGGCGGTGCCGATGGCGGTGGTGGCCCGCTCGTGCTCGGCCCGCGCCGTGCGCATCGTCTGACCGAGCTGGGAGAGCTGCTCGGCGACCGCCGTCATCCGGGCGTCCGAGTCGTGCAGCGCGTCCAGCGCGTCGTCGGCGGCCTGCTGCGCCGCCTCCAGGTCCTTGCGGGCGGACCCGAGGGCGAAGGTCGCGCGCTCGGCGCGCGCCACCGCCTCGCCCACGCCCGCCTCGGCCTCCTCCAGCGCCGAGGTCAGCTCGAGCAGGCTGGGGGCCGCGGAGGACCCGCCCCGGACCCACCCGGGGCCGTAGACGTCGCCGTCCGGGGTGACCACGGTGACCCCCGGGAGGGCGCGCACCAGGAGGGCGGCGTCGTCGGCGTCCTGCACGAGCGCGACCCGGCGCAGCAGCCCGGCCACCGCCGCCAGCAGCGCGTCGTCGCCGTCCCGGGCGCGGACGGTGTCGGCCGCCCACACGGCATACCCCGGCAGGTCCGGCCACCCCGAGCGGTCCTCGCCGTCCCCGGCCACGAGCTCCGGCACGAGCAGCCCGGCCTGCCCCTGGTCCTCCTCGCGCAGCCACGCCAGCGCCTGCCGGGCCGGCTCGAGGCCGTCGACGACGAGCGCCTCGCCGGCCCACCCGAGCGCCGCCGCGACGGCACCCTCGCGGCCCGCCTCGACCTGCAGGCGCTCGGTGACCGTGCCGCGCACCCCCTGCACCCCGTCGGCCGACAGCAGGGCGCTGGCGCCGTCGGTGCGCCGCAGGCTCATCGACAGCGCCTCGACCCGGGCCTGCCAGCGGGCCTGCTCGGCCTGGGCGTCCCGCACCTCCTCGGTGAGCCGCCCGACCTCCTCCGCGGCCTCGGCACGGCGGTCCTCGGCCTGCTCGTAGTGCTCGTCCAGCCCCTCCTCGCCGTGCTCGACGTCCAGCACGGTCCCCTCCAGCGCCGCGTAGTCGCGCTCGGCCTTCTCGGCACGCTCGACGACGGCGACCGCCACCTGCTGCAGGCGGGCGATCTCGCCCTCGCCGGCCTCGACCCGGGACCGCCGGGCGGCGACCTGACCGGACAGCCGGGCCAGGCCCTCGCGCCGGTCGGCGGCCGCTCGGGCCAGCCGCTGCAGCCGGGCCTGCTCCTCGGCGTGCGCCTGCTCGGCGCCGGCG
>NZ_SDVA01000035.1 GCF_004153545.1 Serinicoccus sediminis
GCGCAGCTCGGGGCCGGTGGTGTTGCCGTAGACCTGGGTGGTGGGGAAGGTGTCCTTGGGGTACTGCTGCAGGTCGTAGATCTCGAAGGTCGCGGTGGTGCCGTCGGCGCGGGAGACCTCGACGGTGTCGCCGACCTGGAGGCGGGCGAGGTCGAAGAAGACGGAGGGGCCGGCGGCGCCGCTGACGTGGCCGAGGATGACGGCGGGTCCGTCCTGGCCGGGGCGGGGGGACCCGTCGTACCAGGCGGCGGAGTCGTAGTCGTCTCCCTGGGGGACGGCCAGGGCGCCCTGGTCGTCCAGGCCGAGGTGGAGCAGGTGCGAGCTCACGCCGATCGCGGGGATGGACACCGAGGCGGGCTCGGCCACCGGGGCGAGGGGCTCGGCAGGCTCGTCGTCGGGGGGCGAGGTGGTGCTCCCCGACCGGGCGTCGGCCTCCCGGTCGCCTGGTTCCGGGGCGTCGCTGCCCTGGGGTGCCGAGGTGGTCTGCTCCGGGGCCGACGCCCCGGCGTCCGCGACGCTCCCGGGTGCGGCGGGCTCGGTGGGGGCCTGCGGGCGGGCGGTCACCGAGGGGTTGTCGGCCAGGCTGGGCGGGGCGGGTGCCGTGCCGGGGCCGGTCACGCCGACGGCGACGGCGGTGCCGCCCCCGAGCACGAGCCCGAGGGCGGCCACCGTGGTCAGGACGCGACCGGGACGCCGGGCAGCGCGGTGCGCGCCCGGTCGCCCGACGTCCTCGGTCATCAGCTGGTCCTGGTCAGCTCTGGTCGGCGCTACGACGACGCGACACCAGCAGCGCACCACCGGCGGCCAGGGCCACGCCACCCGCGGCGATCAGACCGAGGTTCTGACCATCGACCGGGGCCTGGCCGGTCTCGACGCCACCCCCGGGCACGCCACCCATCTGGGAGACCTGCACGACACCGCACAGGGCCGGGTCGGTCGCCTCACCGGGCAGGGCGGGGTCCAGGTCGGACATGCCACGGTCGCCCTCGTCGTAGGCGCCGCTGCCGTCGTGGTCCACCCCGTGGACGACGACGACGGCCTCGCCGTCGGCGAGCGCGTCCGCGGTCTCCTGGTCGACCTCGACCCCACCGCGGGAGTAGGACACGTCGTCACCGACACCGAACCGGTCCACGGCCAGGCCGGAGTCCGGGCTGGTGTCGCCCTCGGTGGTCAGCGACACCTTGATGCCGCCGTAGGCCGGGGCACCCTCGGTCGTGGTCAGGAAGCCGTCGCCGTCCGCGTCGTCCTCGGCCGTGGGGCACATGTTGCGCGCGTCCCCGGCGTAGTGGATGTGCGCGGCGTGCGGGGCCTCCGCGAGCAGGCCCTGGTAGGCCAGGGTGAAGTCCAGCGTGGTGCCGTCGAGGGTGATCATCGCCGAGCCCGAGCCCGGGGCGTCGTTGACCGGGACCGGCTGCAGCTCACCCATGCCCTCCCAGGCGCTCGAGGAGGCCAGGGC
>NZ_SDVA01000037.1 GCF_004153545.1 Serinicoccus sediminis
GCGCGGGCTGGTCCGCACCCACGGCATCCCCGAGGACCTGCCCGGCTGGTTCGTCGCCCTGACCCGCCACGGCGCCGACACCGCCCCCCCGACCCTGCCCGAGCACACCGTCTGGGCCGCCCTGGCCGCGTGGCTGCGGCCCCGGCTGCGCGCCGTGCTGCCGGAGGCGGCCCCGCCCCTCCCGCCCACCCCGCCCCCGCCCGCCCCCCGCCCCCCCCCCCCGCCCCGCCCCCCGCCCCCCCCCCCGCCCCCCCCCCCCCCCCCCGCCCCCCCCCCCCCCCCGCCCCCCCCCGCCCCCCCCCCCCCCCCCGCCCACCCCCCCCCCCCCCCCGCCCCTCCCCCCCCCCCCGCCCCCCCGCCCCCACCCCCCCCCCCCCCCCCCCGCCCCGCCCCCCGCCCCCCCCCCCCCGCGCCCCCCCCCCCCCCCCCCCCCCCCCCCGCCCCCCGCCCCCGCCCCCCCCCCCCCCCCCCCCCCCCCCGCCCGCCCCCCCCCGCCCCCCCCCCGCCCCCCCCCGCCCCCCCCCCCCCGCGCCCCCCCGGCCCCCCCCCCCCCCCCCCAAACGACACGCCGCCCCGCGCGCCCCCCCGCCCCCCCGCCCCGCCCCGCCCCCCCGCCGGCCGCGGCCTCCGCCCCGCCCGTCCACGTCGCCCCCCCCC
>NZ_SDVA01000038.1 GCF_004153545.1 Serinicoccus sediminis
TGGGGGGGGGGGGGTGGGTGGGTCGTGGGGGGGGGGGGGGTGGCGGTGGCCGGGGGGGGGCGGGGGGGGGGGGGGGGGCGGGGCGGGGGGGGGGGGGGGTGGGGGGTGGGGGGGGGGGGGGGGGGGGGCGTGGGGGGGGGGGGGGGCGGGGGGGGGGGGGGGGGGGGGGCGGCGCGGGGGGGGGGGGGGGGGCGGGGGGGCGGGGGGGGCGGGGGGGTGGGGGGGGGGGGGGGGGGGGCGGGGCGGGGGGGGGGGGGGCGGGGGGGTCGGGGGGGGGGGGGGGGGGCGGGGGCGGGGGGGGGGGCGGGGGGGGGCGGGGGGGGGGGGGGGGGGAGGTGGGGGGGGGGGGGGGGGGGGCCGGGGCGGGGGGGGGGGGGGGCGCGGGGGGGGGGCGGGGGGGCGGGTGGGGGGGGCGGGGGGGGGGGGGGCGGCGGGGGGGGGGGGGGCGCGGGGGCGGGGGGGGGGGGGCGCGGGGGGGGGGGCGGGGGGGGCGGGGGGGTGCCGGTGGTGAGGCTGGCCGGCGGCAGGGGGGGGGGGGGGCCGGTCGTGGGGCTGGTTGCCGGCGGCGGGGACGGCGTGAGGGGGCGGGTCCGGCGGGGGGAGCGGGTGGCCGGGGGGGGGGCTATGCGGCGGCGCGGGCCCGCCTCCGCC
>NZ_SDVA01000003.1 GCF_004153545.1 Serinicoccus sediminis
GCCCGGTCCGTGCCGCCCGGGTCGACCGCCCCGCGGTCGGGCCCCGTCGCAGCCGCAGCCGGCCCGTCCGGCGCCCGCGCTCGCTCGTGGGCGCGGTCGCCGCGCTGCTCTGAGACCGCCGGGCCGGGTCAGCCCTCGGCGAAGAGGCGCCGCACGACGCGTTCGGCGCTGTGCCCGTCGTCGAGGTGGTTGAACCGCTCGACCCAGTCGTCGTAGCGCTGCGCGTACCGCTCGGTGTCGTCCATCGCCCGGATCGCGCGGACCACGTCGGCCTGCGTGCTCACGACCGGGCCCGGTGCCTCCTGCTCCAGGTCGAAGTAGACGCCGCGCACGTCGTCGCGGTACTCGTCGAGGTCGGGGACGTAGAAGATCATCGGCCTGCGCGTGACCGAGAAGTCGAACATCACCGAGGAGTAGTCGGTGATCATCGCGTCCGCGGCGAGGAAGAGCTCGGTGATGCTCGGGTACGTGGTGACGTCGACCACGCCCGGCAGCTCCACGCTGCGACCGTGCCCGACGGTGCGCGAGTGTCCCCGCAGCAGGACGACGTAGCCCTCACCCAGCTCGGCGGTGAGCCGCTCCAGGTCGAGGAAGAGCACCATGCCCGCGGCGTTGTCCCGCCAGGTCGGGGCGTAGAGGACCGCCTTCTGGTCCGGGCGGATGCCCAGCCGCTCGCGGACCTCCTCGCCCGACCCGTCCACGAGCGCGTCGTTGCGGGGATATCCCTCCTCGTAGAACGTCCCCTCCCAGGCGTAGGCGCTGCGGAAGATCTCCGTGCTGTGGTGGTTCTGGCTGAGCAGGATGTCCCACTTGTCCCGCTCGACCACGAGCGCGGCGCGGGTGGATGCCCCGGCCGTGGGGCGGTCCAGGCCGATCCGCTTGAACATCGACCCGTGCCAGGTCTGGAGGACGGTCTGGAACGGCTGGGGGACGAACCTGCTGCGCAGCCAGTCGTTGGCGATGACGTAGCGCGAGCGGGCCCGGGCGTCGAACCACGCCTGCGTCCCCTCCACGACGGGGACCGCGCCCTCGGGCACCGGCACCGACAGGTCGGTCACCCCCCAGTAGCGCACCCAGTCCGGGTGCTCGCGGGCGATGACGGCGTCGAGCGCGAAGGGGTTGCAGGTGGCGAGCCGGCCGTAGAAGGACTCCAGGTAGACCGAGCGCTGCGGCTCGTGCGGACCCAGGAGGTATGCCGCGTCCATCCGCCGCTGGTGGAAGGACCCGAGCTCGTCGGGCCCACGGGTGAGGCCCACGCGCAGCCGGAACGACCGGCCGCGGCCGGTCTCCCAGCGCAGCCGGGCCTCCTCCAGCGGGAGCTTCTCCGGCGTCCGGGCGACCAGGGCCGGCGCGGCCGCCACCCGCACCGTGCCACCGGCGGGATCGACCCCGCGCAGCACGTAGCTGCCGACCCGGGGGAGCCGGGCCGGCCCGCCCCACTGTCCCTGCAGCAGGTCGGCCGAGGCGGACCAGGTGCCGTCCGGGGCGAGGTCCGCCTGGACGGACAGGGTCTGCCGACGGCCGACGAGGCCGAGGGTCAGCCCGTCCGCCGTGCCGCCCCAGGTGCCGGTGAACCGCAGCCGCGGGTCGGGACCGGCATCCAGGGTCGCGGTGGTCACCACCAGCGCGGTGCCGGTCTCCCCGACCAGCAGGCTGCCCCCGTCGCCGGAGTAGGCGAGCAGCCCGGAGCGGACGTCCTGCACCGGGGGCGCCTGGTCCAGCGGCGTGGCCACCACGTGCTCGGCCCCCTGCTCGTCGACCACCACGACGCGGTAGGTCTGCGCCACCAGCCGCTGGCCCTCGTGCACGTCACCCAAGGGGGCCGGCCGGGTGACGTCCGCCTGCTCGGCAGAGACCTCCTCGAGGTCGAGGTCGGTCGTGCGATCGAGGGCCCCCTGCGTGGCCGACTCGTCGGTCTCCAGCCCCACCAGGTCGTTCTCCAGCCCGGTCGTCGTCCACGTCTCGGGCACCTCGGCGGTCACCAGGACGCGACCCACGCGCTCCTGCACCGGCTCGGCCGTCATGGGACGGCGGGCGTCGCGCGACACCAGCTCGACCCGGGCGGCGCGCACCCCCCGCAGCTCGAGCTCGGCCCGGACCTGCCGGCCGTCGATCTCGACGCCGGTGGCCATGACCCGCGGACGGATCCGCTCGACGGACAGCCCGCGCCGACGGACCCAGCGGGGGACGAGCTGCGTCCCGTCCTCGACGGTGCGCGCGCCCAGGATGCGCGCCGACCCCGAGCGGTGACGCGACTTCAGGGTGCCGGAGGAGGCTCTCCCGTCGGCGTCCGTCACGCGCACGTGCACCCACCAGGGGCGCGGGTCCGTCCCGGCCAGGAGCGGGGTCAGGTCGAGGCGGGCGACGAAGCCGGTGTTGGCGTAGTCGAACTCGGCACGCCGGGCCAGCCCGTTGATCTCCATCTCGGTGACCGGGCGCACCTGCGCGCGGATCGGGTCGGGGTCGCCGCGACGCCGCAGCTCCACCTCGATCCGCGGCGCCTGCGGATGGCCGTAGCCCCGCTCGTAGGCCCAGCCGCTGATCTCGTAGGTCGCGCCCTCGCACCACCGCGCCGCCCACAGGGTGGCCACCCAGCCGACCTGGCGCCGGGTCACCGTGTTGAGGGCGCGCCGGGTGGTCTGCCGACCCAGCACGTAGGCGCGCTGGAGCAGCACGTTGTCCGAGGAGCGGGCGGCCGTCAGCCGGCGGCGCAGCACCCGGCGCGCGCGGCGGCCGAGGTGGTAGCGCCCGTCGCGCACGGCGGCCCGCACCCGTGCCACGCCCGACGGCGGCGGTGCTGCAGGCAGCGGCGCCGCCATCAGGAGATGACCCGGGCGTCCGCCCGCGCGCGCTCGATGACGTCGGCGATGGCGACCGACTCCGCGGCCCGCAGCTTGTACGACTCGGCCGTCTCGTTGCGGATCAGCCAGGCGAACTCCGCCAGCTCGTAGCGCAACCCGTCGCCGTCGAACTTGTAGTAGTACTTCTTGTTCTCCCGGCTGTCCTCGAAGCGGGCCTCGAAGTACTCCGTCTTCCACCACGGGGCCGGGACGTAGAGGTATCCCGCGCTGCCGCCCACGACGAGGTCGCCCTCGGCCTTGACGCCCAGGCCGGTCCGGGCCGTGGCCTCGCCGTGCCGGAAGGTCAGGTCGATCTTGGAGTACACCTCGACGGCCGACCCCTCGGGGCGCAGCGAGGTCGTCCGGACGTCCGTGACCTCGGTGCCCAGCAGCTTGACCACCGCCACCAGGGGGTAGCTCGCCAGCTCCGAGACGCTCCCGCCCGCCGGCGCCTCCAGCTCGCGTCCCTCGTCCACCAGCTTGGTGAAGGTGGCGTCGACCGAGCGGACCTGGCCGATCGCGCCGCTGCGGGCGAGGGCCACCATGCGCTGGAACCCCGGCGCGAAGGCGGTCTTGATGGCCTCGACCAGGACCAGCCCCCGCTCCCGGGCCTGGGCGAAGAGACGCTCGGTGTCCTCCCGGGTCAGCGTCATGGGCTTCTCGCAGAGCACGTGGACCCCGGCGTCGAGCGCGCGGCGGGTGAAGTCGGCGTGCGTGTCGTGCGGGGTGGCGACGTAGACCGCGTCGACGGCCGCGAGCAGGTCGTCGTAGTCCTCGAACGCTTGGTTCAGCTCGTGCTCCGCCGCGAAGGCCTCGGCGGTGCGGTGCGTGCGGTTGTGCACCCCCTCGACGCTGATGCCGCTGACGAAGCGGGCCTCCTGCACGAGCCGGTGCGCGATCCGCCCGGCACCGACCACCCCGAGCTTGATGACGCCCGCCTCGTTGCGCAGCTGGGTGCTGGACACGCCCTTGGTCCGCTCGAGGTAGACGACGTCGCAGTAGTCCTTGAGGTAGTCGAACCGGCCGAGCCAGTCGGACCCGATCGCGAAGACGTCCACCTGGTGCCTCTGGATGTCCTGGACCTTCTGGCCCTCGTACTCCTCGATGATGATCTTGTCCGCCAGACCGCTGTCCTCGACGTTCTTGATCCGGGTCATGAGGCTCTGCTGCACGTTGAGCTTGCCCCGGGCGTCGTCGTAGTTCTCCGTCGTCACCCCCACGATGAGGTAGTCGCCCAACGCCTTGGCGCGCTCCAGGAGGCGGCGGTGGCCCTCGTGGAACAGGTCGTAGGTGCCGTAGGTGATGACGCGCACTCTCGGTAGCCTCCTCGTGATGGACTCATGCGAGTATGCCTGCTGATGGTACGGACACCGAGATCCACGCCGCGCCGCCTCTTGGACCGGCTGCGGCGCTCGCTGCGCCCGCGCGAGGCCCGCCCCGCCCCGCCGGCGCCCACCCCGACCCCCCCGACGGCGCCACCGCTGCCGGTGAAGCGCCGGGACCCGGTCCCGGAGCTGCTGCCCCCGCCCGACGTCCTGCACGTCGTCGTGGTGGAGGGGATCCCCATGGAGTTCGGGGGGCGCACCGCCTCCATCCTCGCCAAGTGCCGCACCCTGCACGAGCTGGGCGGCATCCGGTCGGTCGTCCTGGTGCGCAACCACGCGCACACCCTGCCGCGGGCCGTCGAGGGCATGCGGCGACGTGGACAGCTGGGTGACGGGGTGGAGGTCCGCTGGCTCATGGACGCCTACCCGGACGCCACCGAGCCGGTCGACCCGCCGGCACCGACCCGGGAGACCGAGCACGACCTGGAGGCCAGGGGGTGGACCCGGCAGGGTCGCAACCTCGTGCACCGGGTCGACGGCGTCCCGCAGGAGCTGCGTCGCTTCCGGGACGGCGCCCTCGAGCACGTGGACGACTTCGACGCCGAGGGCCGACGGGTGCGGCGCGACGAGTACGACGTGACCGGGCGGCTGCGCCGCACGCTGCGGTGGGACGCCGGCGACGGGACGGTCCTGGAGCAGGTCTTCTACCGGCGCAACGGGGCCCCGATGTATGCCGTGACGCTGGCCCCGCCCGGGCGACCCGGCGGGCGGCCGCGCGAGGTGTCGGTGACCTTCTTCGACGAGTCCGGCGAGGTGGAGGAGACCCACGAGGGGTCGATGGCGCCGGTGGTCCACCGCGCCCTCGACGCGCTGACCGCGGGCCGCCCGACCGTCCTCGCCGTGGAGGCGCGGCAGGCGGACCAGGACCTCGTCGGCTACCGCCGCGACCACGTGCGCACCTGCTTCGTCGCCCACAACTCCCACCTGCAGACCGCCGACAGCGAGCTGGACGACCTGCGCGGCTCCTTCCGGCGGCTCTTCCGGCACCTGGACACGATGGGCGCGATGGTGTTCCTCACGGACAGCCAGCGCGCCGACGCCGAGGCGCTGCTGGGGCGGCGCGACACCTTCTGGGTGATGCCGCACGCCGCGCCGGGCACGGCCACGCACACCGAGGTCGAGCGCGACCCCCGGCTGGTCATCATGATGGGCCGCCTGGCGGGGCAGAAGCGCACCGACCACGGCATCCGCGCCTTCGCGAAGGTGCTCGAGCAGGTCCCCGACGCCCGGCTGGAGATCTACGGCGAGGGCGTCCGCCGGGCCGAGCTGCAGCAGCTCATCGACGACCTGGGGGTCGCCGGCTCGGTGACCCTGCAGGGCTTCACCCAGCAACCCGGGCGGGAGTACCGGCGGGCCACCCTGTGCCTGCAGTCGTCCAGGTTCGAGGGCGCGCCCATGGTCTTCGTCGAGGCGCTGCGCCAGGCGTGCCCCATCGTCAGCTACGACATCCGCTACGGCCCGGCGGACATCATCGACCACGGGGTCAACGGCTTCCTGGTCCCCGACGGCGACATCGAGGGGCTGGCGGCCCGGACCGTGCAGGTGCTGCGCGACCCGGGGCTGGCGAGCAGGCTCAGCGACGGGTGCGCGGGGGTGGACGAGAGGTTCGGGCAGGAGGCCTTCGCCGCCCGCTGGTTCCACCTCTTCCGGACCCTCTACGAGGACATGCCGGCCTCGGTCAGATGACGAGGAAGCGGCCGTGGCGCGCCATCCGGGCCACGTCGCGCCAGCGCAGCCGGCGCCGGTCCTCGCCGGGCTCGAACGGGTCCTCCCGCCACCCGTCGCGCCAGCCCGCCCACCACGACTCCAGGCCGTCCCGCTGGGTCGTCCAGCGCACCAGCTGGATGCCGGTCCAGCTGGTGACGTAGGCCAAGGCCAGCGGCCGGGGGAGGTTGCGGCGGGCCAGCCAGACCCGGTTGCGGGCGTTCTTGTAGAAGTAGTCGGAGTGCCGACGCGGGTCGACGACGGGGTGCCCGGTGCGGAGGGAGGGGACGTAGCGCACCCGGTAGCCGGCCGCCCAGACCCGCCACGCCAGCTCGATGCCCTCGTGCGCGTAGAAGAAGATCCCCGGCCAGCCACCGGTCGCCTCGAACGCCTCGCGGCGCATGGCCACGGTCATCTCGACGACGCTGAAGACGTCGGCCTCGGTATGCCGCTCGCGCGCGCCCAGGCGTGGGATCCACCGCCCCGGCTGGGCCGCCTCCGCGGCGTCCGGGTCCTCGATGAGCGGCTGTACGAGACCGACGTCGGGGTGCTCCTCGAGGTACCGGGCGGTGCGCAGCAGCACGTCCTCGTCGATGAGCCAGGCGTCGTCGTCGAGGAAGAACAGGACCTCTCCCTCGACGTGCGGCACTCCGGCGTTGCGCCCGGCGGGGATGCCCACGTTGGTGGGCAGGGCCAGGGTCTTGACCTGGTCCGGCAGCCCGGAGGGGTTCCAGGCGTTGCCCACCACGACGATGTCGAGCTCGACGCCGCGCTGGCGGAGCAGGGAGTCCAGGCCGCGGCGCAGCTCCTGCGGACGGCGGCCCTGGGTGAGCACCACGACGGCGAACCGGGGCGCGCTCATGCCGCCGCCTCCCGGCGCAGCCGTCCCGAGGCCAGGATCGCGGCCGCGTGCCCGGCCGTGACCGGGACGACGACCGCTGCCATGACGACGACCTGGACGCGCGCGGCGGCGAGGTCCTCGCCCAGGAGCGCCCCCACCAGCGCCACGGCGAGCGTCACGAGGGTCATCTCGATGGAGTGGAACATCCGGTGCACCGGCAGCAGCCGGGCCGCCCGGCGCAGGGTGCCCAGGACCGTGCGGGCGGGCACCGCCCGGGCCGCCGCGCTGTCCGGCAACGGCCCCAGCCCTGCCGCGGCGCGGGACGCGTGGACCATCTCGTTCAACGCCTTGTTCAGCACGAGGAAGGTCGCGAGGAGGGCACCGGCGAAGGCATATCCGAACCACTGGGCCGGGTCCTGCTCCTGCCCACCCACGAGGCCGGCGGCCCGCCACCCCAGGGCCAGCGCGATCGCGGCCTCGACGGTGTAGTGGCCGACCTTGTCGAGGAAGATCCCGACCGGGCCGGACAGCCCCTTCCACCGGGCGATCTCGCCGTCCGAGCAGTCCAGCAGCATCTGCAGCTGGGCCAGCAGCGCACCGAGCAGCGCGCCGGGCAGGCCCGGGACGAGCAAGGCCCCGGCGGCCGCCCAGCCGGCGACCATCATCAGCGCGGTCACGCCGTTGGCGCTGAGCGGGGTCGGGATGAGCGCCCGGGTCAGGTGCGGCGACAGGCGACGGAGGTAGAGGTCGCCCGTCCAGTGCTCGGCGTTCCCGCGGGCGAGGACCTCCGGCGGCTGGGCGACCGCCCGGACCTGCTCGAGGGTGGGCCGGGCAGGTCGCAGGCCGTCGGCGGCCGACGGGTCAGCCATGGACCATCTCCCTCGCTCGACCGGGACCTCGGACGCGCAGGAGTCTAGACGGTGAACGCCAGATGTCCTCCGGCGCGAGGTGCCCGGACGCCGGGGTCAGTCGGGCGGCGCGATGGAGGTCTGTGCGGGCAGCTCGTCCTGGGGGACCAGGCCGACGGGGCAGGTGTAGCCGTTGGGGCCGTGGTTGCAGTAGCCGCCGGGGTTCTTGTGGAGGTACTGCTGGTGCGCCTCCTCGGCGTAGTAGAAGGGCCCCGCCTCCTCGGCCGGCCGCATCTCGGTGACGATCGGCCCGTGCCCGGCCCGGGCCAGCACCTCGCCGAACGCCGCGGCGGTCGCGCGGGCGGCCCGCTCCTGCTCCGGCGTGGTCCAGTAGATGGCCGAGCGGTACTGCGTGCCGATGTCGTTGCCCTGCCGGTCGGCCGTGGTCGGGTCGTGGTTCTCCCAGAACGCCTTGAGCAGCCGCTCGGGGTCGGTGCGGGTGGGGTCGTAGGCGACGAGCACCGACTCGGTGTGCCCGGTGCGGCCCGTGCACACCTCGCGGTAGGTGGGGTTGGGTGTCGTCCCGCCCTGGTAGCCGGCAGCGGTCGACACGACCCCGGGAAGCTGCCAGAAGATGCGCTCCGCGCCCCAGAAGCATCCCATCGCGACGGTCATCACCTCGGTGCCCTCCGGCCACGGCCCGTGCAGGGACGTGTCGAGCACCACGTGGCGCTCGGGGATGTCGGGGAGGGGGGTGGGACGGCCGGGGAGCGTGCTGTCGCGGAACATCCTTCGAGTGTCGCACCGACCCCGCGGCGGTGCCAGCGGACCCCGCGCGGGGTCGACTCCTGGGCGCCCGAGGGCTAGACTGGGCGGTCGATCCACGGTCCGGGCCCTTCGGTGGCCCGGACCTTGTGTTTGGGGCGAGCCGCGGTGCGCGCGGCTGTTCGAGACGCACGACCCGCCGGACGTGGCCGCACCATGCTGCGGCCACGCACGCGAGACGACACGAGGAGAAGAAGTGACCGACACCGCAGCAGCCAGCTACCTGACGCAGGAGGCCTACGACCGCCTCGAGACCGAGCTCACCCAGCTCAAGGAGGAGGGGCGCTCGGAGATCAGCAAGCGCATCGAGGCGGCGCGCGAGGAGGGTGACCTCAAGGAGAACGGCGGCTACCACGCCGCCAAGGAGGAGCAGGGCAAGATGGAGGCCCGCATCCGCCAGCTCGAGCACCTGCTGCAGAACGCCGTGGTCGGTGCCGCCCCGACCGAGAAGGGCGTCGTGCAGCCCGGCAGCGTCGTCACCGTCGAGATGTTCGGCGACACCGAGACCTTCCTGCTCGGGTCCCGCGAGATCATCGGCGACGACAGCGACCTCGACGTCTACAGCGAGCAGTCGCCGCTGGGGGCGGCCCTGCTGGGCGCCCGGTCCGGCGAGACGGTGAGCTACGAGGCCCCCAACGGCAAGACCGTCGAGGTCAAGATCGTGGAGGCCGCGCCCTTCCAGTCCTGACCCGGGCCGCGCTGGGCGCGCGACCGGTGCTCACCCCTCGCGCGGTGCCTCGTCGGCGTACCAGCACTGGTCGACGTAGCCGGTGATGGCCGGGGAGGCCGTGGCGACGCCCTCGACGTGCCGGCTCGGGGACGCGGGAGCCGGGGCGACCCTCACCTCGGTCCGACCGACGACGACGTGCGCCTCGGACTGCGCCTCCAGGCTGCAGACGACCTCACGGTCGGGATCGCGCCGCAGGTCGAAGCGCACGTCGACCCGGCCGTCCGAGACCACCTCGAAGCCGGTGTTGACCCAGTGCGCCCGGCCCTGCGTCGCCTGGACCCCCCAGACGACGGCCACCAGGCTCATGAGTGCGACGGCGACGAGACCGACCACCCACCAGCGGCGGTCGCGCGGCCGCGAGCGTTCCTCGGCCTCCGCCTGCTCCTCCACCCGGTCCCAGTCCACCCCACCGTCGGTGGCGGGTCGCGGCTCGGGCGGCTCGGGGCTGCGGGCGGTCACGTGCGGCTGCCTTCCGGGGTGGTGAGAAGATGTCCTGGTGCCGCGCAGCGGCACCTCCACCATTGTCCGCCACCCGCGGGTCGACCCTGACGTCGACCCCGGCGGACCCGACGCGGAAAGGACCGCCGATGCCCAGCAACGGACCGGGGCTACGCCTCATGGCCGTGCACGCCCACCCCGACGACGAGTCGAGCAAGGGCGCCGCCACGGTGGCGCACTACGTGGCGCAGGGGGTCGACGTCCGCGTGGTCTCGTGCACGGGCGGGGAGCGCGGCGACGTCCTCAACGAGAAGCTCAAGGACGACCCGCACATCATGCGCGACATCAGCCAGGTGCGCAGGGACGAGATGGCGCGAGCGGCCGAGATCCTCGGCGTGAGCCACACGTGGCTCGGCTTCGTCGACAGCGGGCTGCCCGAGGGGGACCCGCTCCCGCCGCTGCCGCAGGGCTGCTTCGCCCTGGAGCCGCTCGAGGTCACCACCGAGGCGCTGGTCCGGGTCATCCGGGAGTTCCGTCCGCACGTGCTCACGACGTACGACGAGAACGGCGGCTACCCGCATCCCGACCACATCATGACCCACACCGTCACGATGGCGGCCTTCGAGGCCGCCGGTGACCCCGACGCATACCCGCACGCGGGGGAGCCGTGGCAGCCGCTCAAGGTCTACTACAGCGGATGGGACCCCCAGCGGATGGTCCGGCTGGACGAGGCGATGGTCGAGGCGGGCCACGAGCCGCCGTTCGCCGACTGGCGCAAGCACCTGGGCAGCCGGCCGCGCCGCGTCCTCACCACCCGGGTGCCGTGCGGCGACCAGTTCTCGGTCCGCGACGACGCGCTGCGCGCCCACGCGACGCAGGTGGACCCGGACGGGCACTGGTTCCGGGTGCCGCTGGAGATCCAGCAGCGGGTGTGGCCCACGGAGGACTACGAGCTGGCCCGCTCGCTGGTGGAGGTGGACCTGCCCGAGGACGACCTGTTCGGCGGCCTGCGCGACCGGGCGGAGGAGGAGCTGGACCGGCTGTGCCGCCAGGTGCACGACCGTGACGCCGACGGGTCCCTGACGCTGGTGCACCGGGGCGAAGAACCGCTGCCGCCCCTGGACCACGAGCCCCCCGGCGAGGACGGTGACGCCGACGGCGACGGCAAGGACGACGTACGCCGCGAGGAGGGGCACGAGCAGTGAACACCACCGGCGTCCAGATCACCGCTGGTCTGGGAGGGTTCCTCGTCCTGTTCGGCCTGTGCCTGGCCGTCTGGTTCCTGGGGCGCGACCTCACGCGGCGGCTGCGCCGGATGCGCCGCGCCGAGGACGCCCGGCTGGAGCAGGAACGACTGCAGCGTGAGCGCGCGGCTGCGCCGCAGGACCCCGAGGGGCGGGACGAGGACGAGGACCCCATCGGCTGACGGCGGCCGCAGGCCGGACCGCCGGTGCCGGGCGGGGGGCCGCCTCAGGCGGTGGGCACGGTGCCGACGGTGAGGCTGAGGTAGGCGGCCGCCCAGTGCGCGGCGAAGGCGGCCACGGTGAAGGCGTGGAAGACCTCGTGGAAGCCGAACCACCGCGGCGAGGGGTTCGGCCGGCGCAGGCCGTAGACGACCGCACCCAGGGTGTAGCACAGGCCGCCCAGGGCGATGAGGCCGACGACGAGCGGACCGCCCGTGCGCCACATCGGCACCAGGAAGAAGACCGCCACCCAGCCCAGCGCGATGTAGACCCCCGTGTAGAGCCAGCGTGGTGCGCCGACCCAGAACACCCGGAAGAACACCCCGGCGACCGCCCCGGACCACACCACCCAGAGCAGGACCTGCCCCTGACCGGGCGGCAGGAGCATCACCGCGAACGGCGTGTAGGTGCCGGCGATGATGAGGAAGATGTTGGCGTGGTCCCAGCGCTTGAGGACCTGGGCGGTGCGGGGGCTCCAGCGGCCACGGTGGTAGAGCGCGGAGGTCCCGAAGAGCAGGACCCCGGTGACGGCGAACACCAGGGCGGCCAGCCGCGCGGCGGGCGTCGGTGCGAGGGCGACGAGGACGGCCCCGGCGGCCAGCGCGACCGGCACCATCCCCAGGTGCAGCCACCCGCGCAGGTGCGGCTTGACCTGGTCGACGACGGAGCCGAGCGCACCGTGGGTGGCGCTCGTGCGGGCGGGAAAGGGCATACCCTCCAGGCTAACCTACGCAACCGTAGGTTACGAAACCGTAGGTTGACGATCCGTCGCCGACCGGGCGCTCCCACGGTGCAGCCGTCGCCCAGGGCCGGCGGGTAGGTTGGGCGCATGCCGACGCCGAGGGACCTGGTCTACCGGGCCTACAACTCCTCGTTGCGCCGACACCTGCCCACCGACCGGCTGCCCCGGCACATCGGCGTGATGCTGGACGGCAACCGGCGCTGGGCCCGGCTGCGGGGGGCCGAGACCGCCGACGGCCACCGTGCCGGCGCGGAGAACATCGCCCCCTTCCTCGGGTGGTGCGAGGAGGCCGGCGTCGAGGTGGTCACCCTCTGGCTGCTCTCCACGGACAACCTCAACCGCCCCACCCAGGAGCTGGACCCGCTGCTCGCCATCATCGAGGGGGTGGTCGAGCAGCTCGCCGCGACCGGGCGCTGGCCGGTCCGGGTCGTGGGGGCGCTCGACCTGCTGCCGGGTCCGACGGCCGAGCGGCTGACCGGCGCGGTGGTGGGCACCGAGCAGGTGGACGGCATGCTCGTCAACGTCGCCATCGGCTACGGCGGCCGGCGGGAGATCGCCGACGCGGTGCGCTCGCTGCTGCGGGACGCCGCCGCCTCGGGGACGTCCCTGGAGGAGCTGGCCGCCACCGTGACCGTGGAGGACATCGCCGGCCACCTCTACACCCGGGGCCTCCCCGACCCCGACCTGGTCATCCGGACCTCGGGCGAGCAACGGCTGGGGGGCTTCCTGCTGTGGCAGAGCGCGCACAGCGAGTTCTACTTCTGCGAGGCCTTCTGGCCGGACTTCCGCAAGGTGGACTTCCTGCGCGCGCTGCGGGCCTACGCCGAGCGGGAGCGCCGGTTCGGGAGCTGAGCGACACGCCGCGCGCGCATGCGTGTGCGGCGCGGTCCCCGGCATACCGTCGGAGCAGACGCGGGGCACGCCCGCCCCGTCTCTCGGGAGGCCCACCACATGGAGCTCTGGCTCTGGCGGGGGGCCGGTTCCGGTTCACGCCGTGGCGTGGCCCGGTCCCGGACCGCCCATCGCCTGCGACGCGCTGCCGGCCGGCGCGTGTCGCCGAAGGAGCCCGCATGAGTCAGCACCACGGCACCGCCGACGTCCTCGACACCGACGTCACTCCCTTCGACGCCCTCCCCGAGGTCGGCCGCAAGACCTACGTCCTGGACACCTCGGTGCTCCTGTCCGACCCACGGGCGCTGCTGCGCTTCGCCGAGCACGAGGTCGTGCTGCCGGTGGTCGTCGTCACCGAGCTCGAGGGCAAGCGGCACCACCCCGAGCTCGGCTACTTCGCCCGCCAGGCGCTGCGGATGCTCGACGACCTGCGGGTGGCGCACGGGACCCTGAGCGAGCCGCTCCCGGTCGGCGGGGCCGGTGGCAGCCTGCGCGTCGAGCTCAACCATACCGACCCCGCCGCCCTGCCGGCCGGCTTCCGTCTCGGTGACAACGACACGCGCATCCTCGCGGTGGCCGCCAACCTCTCCGCCGAGGGTCACGACGTGACCGTGGTGAGCAAGGACCTCCCCATGCGGGTGAAGGCCTCGGCCGTCGGGCTGGACGCGCAGGAGTACCGCGCCGAGCTGGCGGTGGACAGCGGCTGGACCGGGATGGCCGAGATCGAGGTCGACGACGAGCAGATGCGTCAGCTCTACGACGTTGGTCGGCTGCAGCACCCGGAGGCCGCCGACCTGCGCGTGCACACCGGCCTCACCATCCTGGGCGCCTCGGGGAGCGCGCTCGGACGGGTCGCGCCGGACCGCTCGGTCAAGCTGGTGCGGGGCGACCGTGACGCCTTCGGACTGCACGGCCGGTCGGCCGAGCAGCGCATCGCGCTCGACCTGCTGCTGGACCCCGACGTGGGCATCGTCAGCCTGGGCGGTCGGGCGGGCACGGGCAAGAGCGCGCTGGCCCTGTGCGCCGGCCTGGAGGCGGTGATGGAGCGACGTCAGCACCGCAAGGTCATCGTCTTCCGGCCGCTCTACGCCGTGGGTGGCCAGGAGCTGGGGTACCTCCCGGGCAGCGAGAACGACAAGATGGGCCCGTGGGCGCAGGCGGTGTTCGACACCCTGGGGGCGGTGGTCTCCACGGAGGTCGTCGAGGAGATCCTGGACCGCGACATGCTGGAGGTGCTGCCGCTCACCCACATCCGTGGACGGTCCCTGCACGACGCCTTCGTCATCGTGGACGAGGCCCAGAGCCTGGAGCGCAACGTCCTGCTCACGGTCCTGTCCCGGATCGGTCAGAGCTCGCGGGTCGTGCTGACCCACGACGTCGCGCAGCGCGACAACCTCCGGGTGGGGCGGCACGACGGCGTGGCGGCGGTCATCGAGGCGCTCAAGGGGCACCCGCTCTTCGCCCACATCACGCTGCACCGCAGCGAGCGCAGCCCGATCGCCGCGTTGGTGACCGAGATGCTGGAGGGGCCAGACGCGCTGCTGTGACAGGGCTGACGTAGCGTAGTGGTCCCAGGCGTCACACCGGTCCCAGGTCGGTGTGACGTTGACCACGTCTGCCGGTCAGGGTTTGACGACACGCCCGTCCACCCGGCACCGTAGAGGCACATCACGTTTTGGTAACGCCGTCGAGCCCTGGATCACCGTCGATCATTCCTGCGGGGCTCGTCCCGTCGTGACGACAGCGACGGCGCCATCCCGACCGAGGAAGTTGTGCCCATGCCCCATGCCCCCATGACCGACGACCAGCACGCCCGTCACGCGCGTGGCCGCCGGATGAGCCCGGCCGCCATCGCGGTGACCGCGTCGATCGCCGCCGGCTCGCTCGGCCTGGCGACCTACGCCGCCACGGCCGGTGCCGGCACCTCGCAGGCCGAGGCCCCGGAGGAGGCGCTGCGCGCCTCGGTGGGACAGTTCTCCCCGACGGTGGCCGCGGACGCGGTCGCCGCGCTGAGCGACACCGCCGCGAGCGAGTCCACGGGCATGTTCGCCGAGATGAAGCAGATGCGGGCGGACCAGGCAGCCGCGCTCGGCGTGTCCACCGGGGTCCGCGACGAGAGCCTCGCGACCGTGCAGGACCAGGCCGAGCGCATCTCGCAGGAGCGCGCGGAGAAGAAGCGCGCCGCCGCCGAGAAGGCTGCCCGCGAGGCCGCCGAGAAGGCGGCCGCGGAGCAGGCGGCCGCGGAGGCCGCCGCTGCCGGGCGGGCTGCTGCCGAGCAGGCTGCGGCGGAGCAGGCCGCCGCGGAGCAGGCTGCCGCCGAGGCCGCCGCCGCCGAGCGGGCCGAGCAGGAGCAGGCCGCCTCCCGCAGCCAGGAGCGTGCCGCGCAGCCGCAGCCCGCGGCCCAGCCGGAGCCGCAGCCGGAGCCCGAGCCGCAGCCGGTCTACAGCGGTGACGCCCGCGGTATCGCCCAGTCGATGCTCGGCAGCTACGGCTGGGGCATGGACCAGTGGGGCTGCCTCGACTCCCTGTGGCAGAAGGAGTCCGGCTGGAACCACACCGCCAGCAACCCCAGCTCCGGCGCCTACGGCATCCCGCAGTCGCTGCCCGGCAGCAAGATGGCCACCGCCGGCGCGGACTGGCAGACCAACCCGGCCACCCAGATCGAGTGGGGCCTGGGCTACATCTCCGGTCGCTACGGCTCCCCGTGCGCCGCGTGGGCCCACTCCCAGGCCGTGAACTGGTACTGATCCGCCCGCCGCACCCACGGCATACCTGAGAGCACCCCCGGTCGCGCTGCGGCCGGGGGTGCTGTCATGCTCGCCTGCGTGAGCAACGACATCGTGGACGAGGGGTCACGCCGGGCGCGTCAGGTCGCGGACCATCCCTGGCTGGAGACGCTGGCGCGGGTGGGCTTCGCGGCCAGCGGGCTGATCCACCTGGCGCTGGGGTGGATCGCCGGCCGGGTGGCCCTGGGCGGCGGCGGGGAGGCCGACACCAGCGGGGCGATCGCGACCGTGCGGGAGGCCCCGGCGGGTCCGGTGCTCCTGTGGTTCTGCGTGGCCGGGTTCCTCGCGCTCGCGGTCTTCCAGGTGCTCGAGGGGGTCGTCGGGGGCGGGGAGGCCGCCGACCGGGTCAAGGCGGTCGGCAAGGGTGTCCTGTATGCCGCTCTCGGGGTGGTCTCGCTGCGTTTCGCCATGGGGGGTGGCAGCTCGGGCGGCGGGGAGTCCAGCGCGGACCTGACCCAACGCCTCATGGAGATGCCCGGGGGTCGGATCCTCGTGGGGCTCGTCGCGCTCGGCGTCCTCGGGGTGGGCGGCTACCACGTCTACAAGGGCGTCACCCAGAAGTTCCTCGAGGACCTGGCGGCCACCGGTGGTGGGCACCTCGGCCAGGGGGTGAAGGTCGCGGGCACCGTCGGCTACACCGCCAAGGGCGTCGCCCTGCTCATCGTCGGCGGGCTCTTCGGGCTGGCCGCCTGGCAGGCCGACCCGGAGGAGGCGCAGGGCATGGACGGCGCCCTCAAGACGCTCGCCGGTCAGCCCCTCGGCACGGCGCTGCTCCTGGCCGTCGCCGTGGGCCTGGCCCTCTACGGCGTCTACAGCTTCGCCCGCGCCCGCTACGCCCGCATGGACTGATCCGCCGCCGGCCGGGGTGTGCGTACGGGCGGGCACCACGCCTCGCCGTCGCGACGCCGTGCGACAGGTATGCCCGTGGTGCCCGTCCCACGTGACGTCATGGGGGCAGGGGCGACGCGGGTCAGAGACGGCGCAGCCGCACCCGGTCGACGCTGTGGTCGGCGCCCTTGAGCAGCACGAGCCGGGCGCGGCTGCGGGTGGGCAGGATGTTGTCGACGAGGTTGGGGGCGTTGATGGTGTCCCAGATGTTCTCGGCGATGTCCACCGCCGCGTCGTCGCTGAGCGTGGCGTAACGGTGGAAGTGGGAGTCCGGGTCGGCGAAGGCGGTCCGGCGCAGCTCGAGGAAGCGGTCGACGTACCACCGCTTGATGTCGCCGACGTGCGCGTCGACATACACCGAGAAATCGAAGAAGTCGCTCACCGCGAGACCGGCGCGGCCGTTGTCGTGCGAGCGTGGCGGCTGCAGCACGTTGAGCCCCTCCACGATGAGCACGTCCGGGCGGCGGACGACGGTGCGCTCGCCGGGGACGATGTCGTAGACGAGGTGGCTGTAGACCGGCGCGCTCACCTCGGCCTTCCCGGCCTTGACCTCGCTGACGAAGCGCAGCAGGGCGCGACGGTCGTAGGACTCCGGGAAGCCCTTGCGCGGCATGAGGTTGCGCCGGGCCAGGACGTCGTTGGGGAAGAGGAAGCCGTCGGTCGTCACCAGGTCGACCTGGGGCCGGGAGTCCCACCGGGAGATGAGCTCCTTGAGGATGCGGGCCGTCGTCGACTTGCCGACGGCGACCGAGCCGGCCACCCCGATGACGAACGGGGTGCGCTCGTGACCCTCGTCGAGGAAGTCGCTGGTGACCTGGTGCAGCCGGCCGGTGGCGCGCTCGTAGAAGGACAGCAGCCGGCTGATCGGCAGGTAGACCTGCTCGATCTCGGCCAGGTCCAGCCGCTCGCCGAGACCCCGCAGGCGCTCGACGTCGGCCGCGTCGAGCTGCATGGGGTGCTCCTCCCGGAGCCGGGCCCAGTCGTCGCGGTCGAGCTCCACGTAGGGAGAGGGGATGGCGGTGCTGCCCGGCGAACCCATGGGGGCATTGTGCCAAGGCGTCCGGGTGTGACGTGCCGGAGCCCGAGGATGCCGTCAGCGGCGTCCTCGCCACGTAGGCTTGAGCCCATGTGCGGAATCGTCGGATACGTCGGGCCACGGACCAGCGACAAGGCTCTGGGCGTCGTCATGGAGGGGCTCGGGCGGCTCGAGTACCGCGGCTACGACTCAGCCGGTGTGGCCGTCGTCGAGGGCGGCGGCGTGCAGACCCGCAAGCGGGCCGGCAAGCTCGCCAACCTGGAGCAGGCGCTGACCGACGCGCCGCTGCCGCAGACGGCCACCGCCATCGGCCACACCCGGTGGGCCACCCACGGCGGCCCGACGGACGCCAACGCGCACCCGCACCGCGGGGGCGCCGACGGCAAGCTCGCGCTGGTCCACAACGGCATCATCGAGAACTTCCACGCCCTCAAGAGCGGCCTGCTCGCCGACGGGGTGGACTTCACCTCCGAGACCGACACCGAGGTCGTGGCGCACCTGGTCGAGCAGGCCTTCGGCCGCACCAGCGACCTCACCGACGCGATGCGCGAGGTCGTGGGCACCCTCGAGGGGGCCTTCACCCTGCTGGCCGTGCACGCCGACCAGCCCGAGGTCGTCGTCGGGGCCCGGCGCAACAGCCCGCTCGTCGTCGGTCTGGGCGAGGGCGAGAACTACCTCGGCTCGGACGTGGCCGCCTTCATCGGGCACACCCGGCAGGCGCTCGAGCTGGGGCAGGACCAGATCGTCACCATCTCCCCGGACACCTACACGGTCATCAACTTCGACGGCTCGCCCAGCGACGGCAAGACCTACGAGGTGACCTGGGACGCCGCCGCCGCGGAGAAGGGCGGCTACGACACCTTCATGGAGAAGGAGATCCACGAGCAGCCGCACGCCGTGGCCGACACCCTGCTGGGCCGGACCGACGCCGACGGCAACCTCATGCTCGACGAGCTGCACATCCCCGTCGACGACCTGCGAGCCGTGACCAAGATCGTCATCGTCGCCTGCGGGACGGCGTCCTACGCCGGCATGGTCGCGAAGTACGCCATCGAGCGGTGGACCCGGATCCCGGTCGAGGTCGAGCTGGCCCACGAGTTCCGCTACCGCGACCCCGTGGTGGACGAGCGGACGCTGGTCGTGTCCATCTCGCAGTCCGGCGAGACGATGGACACCCTCATGGCCGTCCGGCACGCCAAGGAGCTGGGCGCCAAGACCGTCTCGATCTGCAACACCCACGGCTCGACCATCCCCCGCGAGTCCGACGCCGTCCTCTACACGCACGCCGGGCCCGAGATCGCGGTCGCCTCCACCAAGGCCTTCCTGGCCCAGATCACCGCGTCCTACATCCTCGGTCTCTACCTCACCGCGCTGCGCGGCGAGTCCTACGGCCGCAGCGCCGCGGAGGTCATGGCCGAGCTGCAGGGCATCCCGGCCCACATCGAGGCGCTGCTGGGCACGATGGACCGGGTCGAGGAGATCGCCCACTTCATGGCCGACTCCCGCTCGGTCCTCTTCCTCGGCCGCCACGTCGGCTACCCCATCGCGATGGAGGGGGCCCTCAAGCTCAAGGAGCTGGCCTACATCCACGCCGAGGGCTTCGCGGCGGGCGAGCTCAAGCACGGCCCGATCGCCCTCATCGAGCCGGGCCAGCCGGTCTTCATCGTCGTGCCGTCCCCGGACAGCGAGCACGGGTTGCACGGCAAGGTCGTCTCCAACATCCAGGAGATCCGGGCCCGCGGCGCCCGCACCCTCGTCATCGCCGAGGAGGGGGACGAAGACGTCGTGCCCTTCGCCGACGAGGTCATCCGGGTCCCGCGCACGTCTCCGCTGCTCGCGCCGCTGCTCACGGTGGTGCCGTTGCAGGTCTTCGCGCTGCACCTGTCGACGGCCAAGGGTCTCGACGTGGACCAGCCGCGCAACCTCGCCAAGTCGGTCACGGTCGAGTAGGTCGGTGACGGGCGTGCCGGAGCGTGCCGCACGAGGTGCCCGGTGATCGTCGGGGTCGGGATCGACGTCGTCGACATCGCGCGCTTCGCCGCCCGGATCGAGGCCAACGCGCGCCTCGGGGAGCGGCTCTTCACCCCTGACGAGCTCGGGCTGCGGCCGGAGTCGCTGGCTGCGCGGTTCGCCGCGAAGGAGGCCCTGGCCAAGGCCCTCGGCGCACCCGTCGGGCTGCGCTGGACCGACGCCTGGGTCGAGCGGGACGGCACCGGCCGTCCGCACCTGCGCACCCAGGGGACCGTCCGGGCCCGGATGGACGGGCTCGGCATCACCCACCTACACGTCTCGCTGTCGCACGACGCCGGGGTCGCCTCGGCCGTGGTGGTCGCCGAGGCGCACCCGCCCACGACCCCGGGAGGGGACTGACATGCTCCAGGCGTATGCCGTGCCCGACGTCCGCGCGGCCGAGGAGGAGGTGCGGGCCGGGCTGCCGGACGGCGAGCTCATGCGGCGCGCGGCGCGCGGCCTGGCCGAGGTGGTGGCGTCCCGCCACGACCAGCGCGGCGGGACGGTCGTGGTCCTGGCGGGGCCGGGCGACAACGGCGGCGACGCCCTGCACGCCGCGGCGCTGCTCGCCGACGGCGGTTCGCGCGACGTGCGCGTCGTCGGCGTGGCCGACCGGCTGCACGCCGGTGGCCTGGAGGCGGCGCAGCAGGCCGGCCTGGTGGTCCACGACGTCGCGCCGGACGCGCCCGAGCTGCCCCCGGAGGTGGAGGAGCTGCTCGCCGGCGCCGCCCTCGTCGTCGACGGCCTGCTGGGCATCGGCGGGCGGCCCGGGCTGCGGGGCGCCATGCGGGCCGCCGCGCGAGCGGTGCCGGGCACGGCATACGTCGTCGCGGTCGACCTCCCCAGCGGAGCGGACCCGGAGGGCGTCGTCCTCCCGGAGGACTGCGTGGTCGCCGACGAGACGGTGACCTTCGGGGTGCTCAAGCCGGTGCACCTCATGCCGGCCACCTCCCCGGTCGTCGGAGACGTGAGGCTGGTCGACATCGGGGTCGGGGTGGAGGCCGCTCCCGTGGTGGAGCGGCTGGAGCCCGCTGACGTAGCCGGCCTCTGGCCGGTCCCGGGGGCGGGGGACGACAAGTACCGCCGCGGCGTGCTCGGTGTCATCGCCGGCAGCGCGGACTACCCCGGCGCCGCCGTGCTCTGCACCACCGCGGCCCTGGAGACGGGTGTGGGGATGGTGCGCTACCTCGGCCCGGAGCGCGCCGAGGACCTCGTCCTCGCCGCCTGCCCGGAGGTCGTGCCCGGCCAGGGGCGGATCCAGGCGATGGTCATGGGTCCCGGCGTGCCGCTGCAGGACGGGGAGACCTCGGACCGGCGCCAGGTCCAGTGGTTCCGGCAGGCGCTCGCCAGCGACGTGCCGCTCGTGGTGGACGCCGGCGCGCTGCAGCTGCTGGCCCACTGGCAGCGGACCGGCCACCTGCGCTGCGAGGCGCCGACCCTGCTCACCCCGCACGCCGGCGAGCTGGCCACCCTGCTCACCGAGCTGGGCGGGGACACGGTCGAGCGGGAGCAGGTCGAGGCCGACCCGGTGCGCCACGCGCGCCGCGCCGCGCGGGCGACCGGCGCCGCGGTGCTGCTCAAGGGGGCGACCACGGTGGTCGCCGACCCGGACCCGCGGGTGCCTGTGCGGACCCAGGCCGACGCCCCGACCTGGCTCGCGACCGCGGGAGCGGGCGACGTGCTGGCCGGGATCTGCGGCGCCCTGCTCGCCACCGGGATGGAACCGCGCGACGCTGGCGCGGTCGGTGCCCTGGTGCACGGGCTGGCTGCCCGGCACGCCAACCCCGGCGGACCGGTCCGCGCGACCTCGGTCGCCGGTGCGGTGGCGTCGGTGGTCGCCGGGCTGCTGACGCTCTAGCCCCGGGCGCGGTCGGGGGAGGTGCCCTGGCCCGGGGCGCAGTCCGGGCAGGTGACGGACAGCGCGGTATGCCCGAGGTGCGGCTCGTACCCCCGCGCCGCGAGGTGCTCGCGCACCGGTGACAGCACCTCCACCGGCAGGTCGAGGACGGCCCCGCAGCCGCGGCAGGCCGCGTGCGCGTGCTCGGGCCCCGCACCGGTGACCTCGGCGGAGAAGTGGTAGCGCGCCGGGGCGTGATCCAGGTGCACGTGGGTGAGGATGCCGGCGGCGCACAGGTGCTCCAGCGCGCGGTAGGTCGTCGCCAGGTGCGTGGCGCCCAGCTCCTGGACGGCGGCGTGTACCTCGGTGACGTCAGGGTGACCCTCCAGCCGCCCCACCGCCTCCAGCACCCGGCGCCGGGGCGCGGTCACCCGGTGCCCCCGGCCCCGGAGCAGGGCCAGCGCGGCCTGCACGTGCTGGGGAGGCGGGGCCGGAGCGGACTCGGGCGACGTGGCCCGCGCGGGCTCAGGAGGCGACGTGGCCTGCGAGGGCTCGGGCGACCTCCCCTGCGCGGGCTGCGGCGACGTGGCCTGCGCGGGCTGGGGAGGCGGCATACCCCCAGTCTGCCCGACCGGGGGCTGCCGTCCCCTCGGCGCCGGCGTTGCTAGGTTGAGCCCATGGATCAGCGTGTGTCCCTCGTCACCCTGGGGGTGAGCGACCTCGAGCGCGCTCGCGCCTTCTACCAGGCCCTGGGCTGGGCGCCCGGGCCCTCGCCCGAGCACATCACCTTCTTCCAGGCCGGGGGCATGGTCGTCGCGCTGTGGGAGCGGGCGGCTCTCGCCGTGGACTCCGGCATCGACATCGACTCCGACACCGAGGACACGCCGGGCAGCGGCGACTCCTGGGGCGGGAAGGTCGTGGGGGTCAACCTGCCCAGCGCCGCCGACGTCGACGAGCAGATGAAGGACGCGGAGGCCGCGGGTGCCACGGTGCTGCGCCCGGCGAGCACCCGTTTCTGGGGCGGCTACTCCGGCGTCTTCACCGACCTGGACGGGCACGTGTGGGAGATCGCCCACAACCCGTTCTGGACGGTCACCGAGGACGGTCAGACCCTCCTGGGCGACGGGCGCGGCTGAGGCCCGTCCCGGAGGTCACTGCTGGGCCAGGGGGCTCGCCGCCCAGGACCGTGCGCAGGTATGGCCCTCTGGGGGCCACGGCCGCGCACGACGGACCGGTCGGGCCGACGACCGTGCGCGAGCTGGGCCGTCACCCCCTGCGAGCCCTCACGGCTGCGGCCGGTTGAGCGCGCTGCACACCGCGTGCAGCGAGGCCCGGACCGTCGAGGCGTCGATGCCGACCCCCCAGCGGACCTCCCCGCCCACGGCGCACTCCACGTAGGCCGCGGCCAGCGCGTCCTCGCCTGCGGACAGCGCGTGCTCGGCGTAGTCCAGCACGCGCAGGTCGACACCGAGGCCGTTGAGCCCGTCGACGAAGGCCGAGATGGGGCCGTTGCCGTGACCGCGGATCTCGTGGTCCCGCCCGGCCACCGTGACCCGCGCGTCCAGCCGGACGTCGGCCTCCTCGCCCTCAACGTGGGTGCTGGTGAAGTCGTGCAGCACGACGGGGCCGTCCTGATCGAGGTACTCGTGGGTGAAGGACGCCCAGATCTGCGTCGGCGTCATCTCGCCCCCGGCGGAGTCGGTATGCCGTTGCACGGCGCGGCTGAACTCGATCTGCAGACGCCGGGGCAGGTCGAGCTTGCGCTCGGTCTTCATGACGTAGGCGACGCCGCCCTTGCCGGACTGGCTGTTGACCCGGATGACCGCCTCGTAGGTGCGGCCGATGTCCTTGGGGTCGACGGGCAGGTAGGGCACCTCCCACGCGTGGTCGTCGACCGCGACGCCAGCCGCGTCGGCGTCCCGCTCCAGGGCCTCCAGCCCCTTCTTGATGGCGTCCTGGTGACTGCCGGAGAACGCTGTGAAGACCAGGTCTCCGCCGTAGGGGTGGCGCTCGGGGACGGGCAGCTGGTTGCAGTACTCCACGGTCCGCCGGACCTCGTCGATGTCCGAGAAGTCGATCATCGGGTCGACGCCCTGGCTGAAGAGGTTCATCCCCAGGGTCACCAGGCAGACGTTGCCGGTCCGCTCGCCGTTGCCGAACAGGCAGCCCTCGATCCGGTCCGCCCCGGCCAGGTAGCCCAGCTCGGCCGCCGCCACGCCCGTGCCCCGGTCGTTGTGCGGGTGCAGCGACAGCACCACGTGCTCGCGGTGGGCGAGGTGACGGTTCATCCACTCGATGGAGTCGGCATACACGTTGGGCGTCGCCATCTCCACCGTGGCCGGCAGGTTGATGATGACCGGTGACTCCGCGCTCGGGACGAAAACCTCCATGACCGCGTTGCAGATGCGGGCCGCGAACTCCAGCTCGGTGCCGGTGTAGGACTCGGGGGAGTACTCGTAGAACACCTCGGTGCCGGGGGGCAGCTGCTCCTCGTACTTCTTGCAGGCCCGCGCGCCCTGGACGGCGATGTCGACGATCTCGTCCTCCGAGGCGCCGAAGACCACGCGGCGCTGCAGCGTCGAGGTGGAGTTGTAGAGGTGGACGATGGCCTGCCGGGCGCCCGCGATCGCCTCGTAGGTGCGCTCGATGAGGTGGTCCCGGGCCTGGGTCAGCACCTGGATGACGACGTCGTCGGGGATGAGGTCCTCGTCGATGAGCATCCGCACGAAGTCGAAGTCGGTCTGGCTCGCGGCCGGGAAGCCGACCTCGATCTCCTTGTAGCCCATGCGCACCAGCAGCTCGAACATCCGCCGCTTGCGCTCCGGGGTCATCGGGTCGATGAGGGCCTGGTTGCCGTCCCGCAGGTCGACCGCGCACCACCGCGGCGCCTCGGTGATGGTCCGGCCCGGCCAGGTGCGGTCCGGCAGGTCGACGGCGGGGTATGCCGTGTAGCGGGCGACCGGCATGCCGCTCGGCTGCTGCGGGTTGGGGTAGCGCGTGGCGCTGGGCTGCTGGACGGTGGTCGTGCTCATCGGTGGCTCTCCTCGCTGGGGCGCTGGGTGTCCGGGACAGCGGCGACTCCGCAGCGAGGGCCGGACCTAGGAGGTCTCGCTGCGGCAGCCGAGGAGGAGCAGGTGAGTCATCGCCTGCGACTCTAGCTCATGACGATGACGTCGCGTCAACCCGGGACCGCGCGTCGCGCCGCTCGGCGACCACGCTGGTGAGGACGGTGACCGCGAGGATGCCGACGATGACCAGCAGCGAGGCCAGGGTGGGGACGGTCGGCACGCCCTCCCAGACGCCGTGCGCCCAGTGCAGCACGAGCTTGACGCCGATGAAGGCCAGGATGAGCGACAGGCCGTAGCCCAGGTGGCGCAGCTGCCCCAGCGCCCCCTCCAGCACGAAGTAGAGGGCGCGCAGACCGAGCAGGGCGAAGGCGTTGGTGGCGAAGACCAGGTAGGGGTCACCGGTGATGCCGTAGACCGCGGGCACGGAGTCGACGGCGAAGACGACGTCGGTGCCGAGGATCGCCAGGGCCACCAGCGCGAAGGGGGTGAGCGCCCGGCGGCCGCCCTCGCGCACGGTGAAGCGGGTGCCGCGGTAGTCGTCGGTGACGGCGAAGAAGCGACGGGTGAGGCGGACGGCAGGCAGCTTGGCCACCTCCACGTGGCTGTCCGTCCGGGCGTCCTTGAGCACCTTCCAGGCGGTCGCCAGCAGGATGAGGCCGAAGACGAGGAAGGTGACGGCGAAGTTGGCGATGAGGGCCGCGCCCAGGGCGATGAAGATGCCGCGCAGGACCAGCGCGCCGATGATGCCGATGAGCAGCACCCGCTGCTGCAGCTCGCGGGGCACGGCGAAGGCGCTGAGGATGAGGATGAAGACGAAGAGGTTGTCGACCGACAGCGACTTCTCGACGAGGTAGCCGGTGTAGTACTCCAGCCCGGTCTGGCTGCCGAAACGCTGCCAGATCCAGAGCCCGAAGAGCAGCGGCAGCGCGAGGTAGAAGGCCGACCAGGCCAGTGCCTCCTTCATCGACACCGCGTGCGGCCGCCGGGTCAGGACCATGTCGAAGGCCAGCAGCAGGACCACCCCGCCGAGGGTGATGGCCCACAGCATCGGGTCGGCGATGCTGCTGGTGGAGGTGGTCTCGGCCGGGGCCAGGGGCAGGAACGTCACGAAGGGTCCTCTCGATCACGACACGCGGATCGAGGTCTCTTTCACCCTGGCACCAGGGCGCGCGCCGAGCGGGGCTCGGGCCCCGCGTAGTGACCGACGCGACGTTCGGGAAATACTCCCCTCGAAGGGCCCACGATAGGAACGGCCGGGGCCGGGTGTCAATGTGGCGCCTGGTATGCCGCCTGCCGCCTGCGTCTGCCGCGCACCGCGCCGGCCCTGCCGCTCGGTGTCAGTCCACGGCCGAGGTGACCGTCGGCTTCCAGGAGGGTCGGCCGCGCTCGAAGGCCGCGATGTCGTCCTCGTGGCCCAGGGTCAGGGAGATGTCGTCCAGGCCGTTCTCCAGCCGCCAGGCGACGTAGTCGTCGACCTCGAAGGTGGTGACGAGGTCGCCGCAGGTGACGGACCGGGCGGGCAGGTCGACGGTGATCTCGGTGCCCGGCTCTGCCTCCAGCATCTTCCAGATGAGCTCGATGTCGCCCTGGTCGAGCTGGGCGGTGAGCAGCCCCTGCTTGCCGGAGTTGCCGCGGAAGATGTCGGCGAACCTGCTCGAGAGCACGGCCCGGAAGCCGTACTGCTGCAGCGCCCACACCGCGTGCTCCCGGCTGGATCCGGTGCCGAAGTCGGGGCCGGCGACGAGGACCGAGCCCCGCGCGTACGGCTCGGTGTTGAGGACGAAGGAGGGGTCCTCGCGCCAGCGCGAGAACAGCCCGCGGTCGAAGCCGGTCCGGGAGACCTGCTTGAGCCAGTGCGCCGGGATGATCTGGTCGGTGTCGACGTCGGACCGGCGCAGCGGCACGCCGATCCCGGTATGCGTGGTGAACGCGTCCATCAGACCGTCACCTCCTGTCGGGCGTCGGCGGGTTCGAGGTCGGCCGGGGAGGACAGGGTGCCGCGGACCGCGGTCGCCGCCGCCACCGCGGGAGACACCAGGTGGGTGCGCCCACGCGCCCCCTGGCGGCCCTCGAAGTTGCGGTTGGAGGTCGAGGCGCACCGCTCCTCGGGCGCCAGCTGGTCGGGGTTCATGCCCAGGCACATGGAGCACCCGGCGAGGCGCCAGTCCGCCCCGGCGTCCGTGAAGACCTCGTCCAGACCCTCCTCCTCGGCCTGCTGGCGCACGGCGTGCGAGCCGGGCACGACCAGCATCCGCACCCCGTCGGCGACCTGCCGGCCGCGCAGGACGTCGGCCGCCAGCCGCAGGTCCTCGATGCGCCCGTTGGTGCAGGAGCCGAGGAACACGACGTCCACGGCGATCTCGCGCATGGGGGTGCCGGCCTCGAGACCCATGTAGTCCAGGGCGCGACGGGCGGTGTCCTGCGCGTCGTCGTCCCCGGCCGCGGTCGGGTCGGGCACGGCCTCGCCGAGCTGCACGGACTGGCCGGGGTTGGTCCCCCAGGTGACGTAGGGGGAGAGCGTCGCCGCGTCGATGACCACCTCGGCGTCGAAGACGGCGTCGTCGTCGGTGGGCAGCTCCCGCCAGGCGGCCACGGCGGCGTCCCAGTCGGCGCCCGAGGGGGCGTGCGGGCGCCCGCGCAGGTAGGCGAAGGTCGTCTCGTCCGGCGCCACCATGCCCGCCCGGGCCCCGGCCTCGATGGACATGTTGCAGATCGTCATGCGGCCCTCCATCGAGAGCGCCTCGATGGCGGACCCGCGGTACTCCAGCACGTAGCCCTGGCCACCGCCCGTCCCGATCCGGTGGATGACGGCCAGGATGATGTCCTTGGCCCCCACGCCCTCGGGCAACGGCCCGTCCACGGTGATCGCCATGGTGCGGAACGGCCGCAGCGGCAGGGTCTGCGTGGCGAGCACGTGCTCGACCTCGGAGGTGCCGATGCCGAAGGCGAGCGCACCGAACGCGCCGTGCGTGGAGGTGTGGCTGTCGCCGCACACGATGGTCATGCCGGGCTGGGTGAGCCCGAGCTCGGGGCCGATGACGTGGACGATGCCCTGCCCCCGCCGCCCCCGCTCGTGGTGGACGATCCCGAACTCCGCGCAGTTGGTCCGCAGCGCCTCGAGCTGGGTGCGCGAGGTCAGGTCGGTGACCGGGCCGAGCGTGGTCGGCACGTTGTGGTCCTCGGTGGCCAGGGTGAGGTCGGGGCGGCGCACCGGGCGCCCCTTCTCCCGGAGCCCGTCGAAGGCCTGCGGGCTGGTGACCTCGTGGACCAGGTGCAGGTCGATGTAGAGCAGGTCGGGCTCTCCGTCGACGGAGCGCACGACGTGCTGGGCCCAGAGCTTCTCGGCCATCGTCAGCCCGGATGACTCGGACATGGGGCGACCCTTCCGTCTCGCTGGTGGGGGTGGTGCGCGACAATGTCGCCACTGTAAGCCCATCCCTTGACGTGACGTCACGGAGGTCCCACGACTCATGCGCTCCCACTCCATCGCAGTGCTGCCCGGTGACGGCGTCGGTCCGGAGGTGACCGCGGCGGCCCTGGAGGTCCTCGACGCAGCGCAGGAGGTCTTCGGCTTCAGCACCGAGCGCACCGACGTCCCCCTCGGCGCCGACCACTACCTGGAGACCGGCGACCTGCTCACCGACGACATGGTCGAGCGGCTGCGCGCGCACGACGCCATCCTCTTCGGCGCGATCGGCAGCCCCCGGGTACGCCCGGGGGTGCTGGAGCGCGGCATCATCCTCGCGCTGCGGGGGGCCATGCGGCAGGCGATCAACCTGCGCCCGGTGCGGCTCTACCCCGGGGTGCCGACGCCGGTCGACGGGCTCACGCCGCAGCGCTGCGACCTCGTCGTCGTCCGGGAGAACACCGAGGGCTCCTACGTCGCCGAGGGCAGCGCGGTCCACCGCGGGACACCGGCCTGGACGGCGGTGCAGGAGTCGGTCAACACCTGGTATGCCGTGGAGCGGGCCGTCGACTTCGCCTACCGGCTCGCGTCGGTCCGCCGGAAGCGGCTGACGCTGTGCCACAAGACCAACGTGCTGGTCGAGGCCGGTGCCCTGTGGTCGGCGGTCGTCGAGGAGGTGGGCCAGCGCTACCCGGACGTCGAGACCGACTACGTCCACGTCGACGCCATGTGCATGCACCTGCCGGTGAGCCCGGAACGCTTCGACGTGGTCGTGACCGACAACCTCTTCGGCGACATCGTCACCGACCTGGGGGCGGTGCTGCAGGGCGGGCTGGGGGTGGCCGCCAGCGGCAACCTGCACCTGGGCGGCGAGGCGCCCAGCATGTTCGAGCCCGTCCACGGCTCGGCCCCCGACATCGCCGGGCGCGGCTGGGCCAACCCGGCCGGTGCCTGCCTCTCGCTGGCACTCATGCTGGGCCACCTGGGCGAGGGTGAGGCGGCGGCGTCGGTCGAGGCGGCCACGGCGCGGGTCCTCGCCGACCTGCCGGCGCTCGCCGGTGAAGGCATGGGGGCGAGCACGGCCGAGCTGGGCCAGCGGGTCGCGGCCCTCGTGCGGGACGGTTCCACGCCGGCGGTCGAGGGCAGCCTCATGAGCCAGCTCGCCCGGGTGATGTCGCCGTGAGCGACCCGGACCCGGGCCCCTGGCCGGCACAGGTCACCGTCGACCTGGACGCCATCGCCCACAACGTGGGCGTGCTCCGCGAGCGCGCCGGATCCGCCGAGGTGATGGCCGTGGTCAAGGCGGACGCCTACGGCCACGGGCTGGTGCCCAGCGCCCGCGCCGCGCTCGCCGGCGGCGCGGCGGCGCTCGGGGTCGCCCAGCCGGCGGAGGCGCTGGCCCTGCGGCAGGCGGGGGTGCAGGCGCCGGTCCTCTGCTGGCTGCTGACGCCCGCGGTCGACGCGGACGCGCTGCTCGCGGCCGACGTCCAGGTGGCGGCCTCGGCGCCCTGGGCGCTGGACCTGCTCGCGGCCGCGGCCCGGCGGTCGGGTCGTCCCGCGCAGGTGCAGCTCAAGGCGGACACCGGCCTGGCCCGCGGTGGCGCCTTCGCGCTGCCGGTGACGGACGGCGACCCGCGCACCGACTTCGAGGCCCTCGTCCGGCACGCCGCCGTGCTGGCCGCCGAGGGGGCGGTCCGGGTCGTCGGGGTGTTCTCCCACTTCGCCTACGCCGACGCCCCGGGCCACCCCACCGTCCGGGCGCAGCGGGAGGCCTTCGCCGACGCGGTACGCCTCGCCGAGGGGGCGGGCCTGCACCTCGAGGTGCGTCACCTCAGCAACTCGGCCGCCACCCTCACCACGCCGGGTGCCGCGTGGGACATGGTCCGGCCGGGGCTGGCGGTCTACGGTCTCTCTCCGGTCCCCGACGTCGCCTCGGCCGCCGACCTCGGCCTGCGTCCGGCCATGACCGTGAGCGCGCAGGTCGCCGTGGCCAAGCGGGTCCCGGCGGGGCAGGGGGTCTCCTACGGTCACACCTACGCCCCCGAGCGGGCCACCACGGTCGTCGACGTCCCGGTCGGGTATGCCGACGGGGTGCCCCGCCACGCGTCCAACGTCGGCCCGGTGCAGGTGGGTGGGCGGAGGTTCCGGGTGTCGGGCCGCGTCTGCATGGACCAGTTCGTGGTCGACGTCGGCGACCTGCCGGTGCAGGCGGGCGACGAGGTGGTCCTCTTCGGCACGGGGGCCGACGGGGCACCGACGGCCCAGGACTGGGCCGAGGCGGCCGGCACCATCAGCTACGAGATCGTCAGCAGGTTCGGGCCACGGCTGCCCCGCCGCCACGTCGGGCAGGCGGGACGGTGAACGGCCCCGTGGAGCTGCCCACCGCCGACGACACCCGTGCCCTGGGCCGGCGCCTCGGGTCGCGGCTCCGGGCCGGCGACCTCGTGGTCCTCACCGGCGACCTGGGTGCGGGCAAGACCACCTTCACCCAGGGCCTGGGGGAGGGGCTGGGGGTCCGGGGGCCGGTGACCTCGCCGACCTTCGTCATCGCCCGCGTGCACCCCTCGACGGTCGGGGGCCCGGACCTGGTCCACGTCGACGCCTACCGCCTGGGGGACGGTGCCGAGCTCGACGACCTCGACCTCGACACCTCCCTCGAGGAGTCCGTGACCGTGGTCGAGTGGGGGGAGGGGCTCGCCGAGGTGCTCGCGCAGGACCGGCTGGAGGTCCTGCTGCAGCGCTCGGGCAGCGACGCCGCCGACGACCAGACCCGCACCGCCGTGCTGCGGGGCCAGGGCCCGAGGTGGGCGCAGGCCGTGCTGGAGGAGGAGCGGTGAGCGGGACCCCGACCATCCTCGTCGTCTGCACCGGCAACGTCTGCCGGTCCCCGATGCTCGAGCGGCTGCTCCAGCGCGAGGTCGACGCCGCGCACGGGTCCGGTGTCGTCTCGGTCCGCTCGGCCGGCACCAGGGCCCTGGTGGGCTCGCCCATGGACGAGCGCTCCGCGCAGCTGCTCGAGCGGCTGGGCGGCGACCCGGAGGGCTTCGCGGCCCGGGCGCTGAGCGAGCAGGTCGTGGCGGGGGCCGACCTGGTCCTCACCGCGACGCCGGAGCACCGGTCCGCCGTGGTCAGCCTGGACCCCCGCGCGCTGCGGCGCACCTTCACGGTGCACGAGCTCGCCGCCCTGTGCAGCGCCGTCCCGGACGACCGGCTGCCCCGCTGGGAGGAGCCGGCGGGGGCGCTCGCGGCGCTGGCCGAGGCCGCGCGGGCCCGGCGTGGTGAGGTCGGGAGGCCACCGACGACCGGTCTGGTCGACCCGTTCCGCCGGTCCGACGAGGTGTATGCCGAGCTCGAGCAGCAGGTGCGCGAGGTCCTGCCCGACCTGGCCCGGGCCCTGCGTCAGCGCTGAGCGGCGCGGGCCGCCCGGCGTAGGCGACGTGGCCCCCGGAGGGGCCGGAGGCGGGGCAGGCGGAGCAGGGCCACCGCCACCAGCGCGTCCGGCGCCAGGTGGCCGAGCTGTCGGGAGTCCGTGCCGGCACCGTCGGAGCGCACCCAGAGCGCACCATCACCGCGCAGGGACGTGAGCCTCTTGACGGCCACCGGCCGAGGGGCGCCGGCCCGGTCGGGTGGCAGCGTGACGACGACGACCGCACCGACCCTGGGCGACCCCCCGTGCAGGACGAGCACCGTGTCCCCGGCCCGGAGGGTGGGTTCCATGGACGAGCCCACGACCCTGGCGAGGCCGAGCCGGCGGGGTCGGTTCCGGGGAGGAGGCACGAGCGCTACCGTAGGGCACGCAGGGTGAGCGCCGGACGACCACTGGGCAGACCGGGGGGAAGCAGCAGAGGTCCGGCAGGGAAACACCGGGGGCGATCGGGGTAGACGTACCCGACGGTTGAGTGGTTAACTGAGAAGTAGGTAAAGATTTGGCAAGGAGATTTGCTCTGGGGAGAGCATTCTTCGCGCAGGGACAGGCAGGCAACTCCCGTGACCGTGATCACAGGCACAGCACCAGGAACCGTACTCAGAGACACGCAGGACACCAGCGTGTCCCGCGTCTTCGACGCACGACCCTTCGTCATGCCCGACGCGCTGCGGCCGTCGGAAGGCTTCCCGCACGGTGGCCGCAAGGCGCCGCACCGGGCCCGTCGCTACCTCAGCGGCTACCTCACCACGCTCAAGATGCTGGACCTGGTCCTGGTGACCGTGGCGGTCCTCGTCGCCTACTTCGCCCGGTTCGGGCCGGACGAGCGGACGGTGAGCGGGGCCGGCATCGGCTACGGCTACGTCGCCCTGGCCCTGGTGGTGGCCTGGATCCTCTCGTTGAACATTCAACGTGCCTACGACGGGCGCACCGTCGGGCACGGCGCCCAGGAGTACCGCCAGGTCTTCCAGGGCTCGACCTGGGTCTTCGCCGCGCTGGCGATCCTCGGGTTCGCCTTCCAGATCGAGTTCGCGCGCGGGTTCGTCCTGCTGGCCTACCCGATCGGCACGTTGCTCCTGCTGACGGGTCGCTGGGGCGCCCGACGGTGGCTGGTCAGCCGACGCAAGAGCGGTGAGCTGTCCGACCGGGTCATCCTCGTCGGCGACGCCGACCACGTGGCCGGCCTCGTCGGGGCGCTGCGACGCGCCCCGGACGCCGGCTACCAGGTCCTCGGCGCCTGTGTGGACGACGCCAGCGGCGAGGTCGCCGGGGTGCCGGTGCTGGGGCCGGAGTCCGATGTGCTCCTCATGGCCTTCGAGCACCACGTCGACGTCGTCGCGGTCTCCTCCTCGGCGGGTCTGGGCACCACGGGCCTGCGTCAGCTCGGCTGGGCCCTCGAGGCCACCGACATCGACCTCGTGGTCGCGCCCGGGATCATGGACGTGGCCGGCCCGCGGGTGCTGACGCGACCGGTGCAGGGGCTACCGCTCATCCACGTCGAGGCCCCCCGCTTCGTCGGCCCGGCGCGGGTCCTCAAGAACGTCATGGACCGCCTCGCCGCCGTGGCCGTCACCCTGCTCCTCGGCCCGGTCATGCTGGCCGTGGCCCTCGCCGTGAAGCTGGAGGACCGGGGGCCGGTGCTCTTCCGGCAGGAGCGCGTGGGCCAGGACGGCCGCACCTTCTCGATGTTCAAGTTCCGCAGCATGGTGCTCGACGCGGAGGCCCGCCTGGCCGACCTGGCGGCCGCCAACGAGGGGTCCGGTCCGCTGTTCAAGATGCACCACGACCCCAGGGTCACCAAGGTGGGTGCCTTCATCCGGCGGTACTCCCTCGACGAGCTGCCGCAGCTGCTCAACGTGCTCCGGGGCGAGATGAGCCTCGTCGGGCCCCGGCCGCCGCTGCCCCGCGAGGTGGCGGAGTACGCCGAGGACACCCACCGCAGGCTCCTCGTGCGACCCGGGATGACGGGGCTGTGGCAGATCAGCGGACGCAGCGACCTGTCCTGGGACGAGGCGGTCCGTCTGGACCTCTACTACGTGGAGAACTGGAACCCCATCCTCGACCTCATGATCATGTGGCGCACGGCGCGCGTGGTGGTGAGCACCGAGAGCGGGGCCTACTGACCGGGTGCTCGGCTAGGGTGCCGGGGTGACCTCGCGCATCGCCTACCTCGGTCCCCCCGGCACCTTCACCGAGCAGGCGGTGCGGCAGTGGGACACCGCGGCGGAGCACGAGGCGACGCCCGTGCCGACCGTGGCCGAGGCCGTCCAGCGGTTGGTGTCGGGGGAGGCCGACGCCGCCGTCGTCCCGTTCGAGAACTCGGTCGAGGGGTCGGTCCCCGCGACCCTGCAGGCCCTGCTCGACCAGGACCGCGTGCGCGTCGTGGAGGAGATCCTCGTCGAGGTGCAGTTCGACCTGCTGGCCCGCCCGGGGACGGGCCTGGACGACGTGCGGGTGGTGGCCACCCACCCCCACGCGGCGGCCCAGACGCGTGGCTGGTCGGCCCGGCACCTCCCGGACGCGCAGCTGGTGCCGGAGTCGTCCACGGCGCGGGCCGCGCAGGCGGTCGCCGAGGGGACCTACGACGCCGCCATCGCCTCCACCGAGGCCGCGAGGTCCTACGGCCTGGACCGGCTGGCCGAGCGCATCGCCGACCGGGCCGGCGCCCTCACCCGCTTCGTCGTGCTGCGGCACGGCACCCCGCTGGGGGCACCGACCGGCGCCGACCGCACGACCCTAGTGGCCCTCATCTGGCAGAACCGGCCCGGCGCGCTGCTGGAGCTGCTCGAGCAGTTCGCGGTCCGAGGGATCGACCTCACCCGGCTGGAGTCCCGCCCGACGGGCGAGGGTCTGGGGGAGTACTGCTTCTGGATCGACGCCGACGGCCACGCCTCCGAACCACGGATGAGCGAGGCGCTGCTGGGGCTGCGCCGCACCTGCCGGGACGTGCGGTTCCTCGGCTCCTACCCGCGGGCCGACAAGAAGGTCGGGCCGGTGCCCGTGCACGCCGACGAGCAGGCCTACGCCGAGGCCCGCTCCTGGCTCGAGGGGCTGTGACGCGGGGGCCCTGCGACGAGCAGGGCCGCCGCTGCCGGGATGCGCAGGAGGCTCAGCCCTCCAGCCGGAGCCAGCCGGCCCACCCGCCGTTGAGCACGAGCCAGGCCATCAGCCCGTAACCGGCCTGCCCCGGGTGCACGGTGTCCCCGGCGGCGAGGTCGGACTGCCACTGGTCGTGGCCCAGCAACGGGGTGAAGCAGTCGACGAAGGGGACCCCCCGCCGCGCGCACACGTCGGCGAGCGCGTCAGCCAGCGCCTGCAGCCTGGCGTTGACCTCGGCGTCGAGGGTGGGGGTGGGGCCCACGACGAAGGTGGCGATGCCCGTCGAGCTGGCCTCGTCGAGGACGTTGGCGAGGTTGAGCCGGGACCGGGCGGTGGTGATGCCCTGGGCGACGTCCTCGGCGCCGACCCCGACGACGAGACGACGCTCGCCGCGCCCCTGCCAGCGGGGCGGGCACTCGGACCGCCAACGGTTCATCACGTCGGCCGAGCTGGCGCCGCGGACCCCCAGGTTGTAGCTCGTGACGTCCGTGTCGGTGCCCCCGCGGTCGGTGCGGCCGACGACGCGGTTGACCCAGCCGAGGGCCTTGGGGTCGCCGTAGCCGGCGACGAACCCGTCGCCGACGAAGCACAGCCCGATGTCCCGCGGCCCGTCCGCGACCTGGAAGTCGGCGCTGGGGGTGTACTCCAGCTCGACCCGGCCGCCCTGGTCGGCCACGCTCACCGCGCGTCCTCCGGGTCGAGGCTCACCTGTCGGTGCCAGGACTGGGTGACGTAGCGGGTGTCCCAGCCCAGCGAGCGGTATAACCCGTCGGCACCGGTCGGGGAGTCGGCGTCCACCTCCAGCCCGACCGAGGCCCGGCCCCGGGCCGCGGCGTCGGCGATGACGGTGCGCAGCAGGCCCTTGGCGACGCCACGACCCCGTGCCCGGCGGTGCACCCCGATGTAGTCGATGTAGGAGCTGTCCGGCGAGGCCGTCCCGTCCTCGCCGATGCTGCCGCGGCTGATAGACGCCACGACCGCGCCGGCGGGCTCGCCGTCCACGGTGGCCAGCCACCAGTGGTCCCACCGGTGACCCGGGTCCTCGCGCAGGCGGGAGACGAACTCGTCGAAGGTCTCGCGGTAGGAGTTGAAGTGGTCGGCGAAGGACTCCTCCAGGACGAGGTGGACGGCCCGCAGGTCCTCCTCGTCCGGCATACCCACGCCGTCGTCCTGGCGCACCCGGAAGATCTCGACGCCTTCGCGCAGCTCAGGCGTCCCCGCGTCGACCGTGCGGTCGACCGGCCGGGTCATCTGCCACCAGTCGCGCACGTGCTCGTAGCCGGCGGCCCGGAGCCAGCGCTGCTGGCGCTCGTCGTCGGCGAAGGCGCCGGAGTCGAGCTGGGTGCGCTCCATGCCGCGCTCGTCGAGCAGCTCGCGGCCCAGCTCCTGGACCCGGTCGAAGGCCCACGCGGCCAGCGGGTCGGCCTGCTCGTCCGGCAGGTCGGGGTCGATGGTCACGCCGACCAGCACGCGACCGGCCGCCCGGTCGTGCAGGCTCAACCAGGCTCGCGCCGTGCCGTCGGCGTCGCGCACCATCTCGTGGCGGTGCGTGCTGGCGCCCCGACCGCTCACCTCGGCGCGGACCGCGTCACTCTGCGCGCCGGGCCACCCGCGGGCCTCGTGCTCGTGCCGCCGCAGCAGTCGGACCAGGTCGTCCAGGTCCGAGTCCTGCGGGCTGTACGCCGACATGCCCTCCGGGAGGGGTGCCGGGGCGTGCGTCGCGGCGCTCATGCGCGCCGGGAGAAGGCCTCGTCGTGCAGGGCCTCCTGCTCGACGGCGTGGACCTTGGCCGACCCCGTCGCCGGGGAGGCCGAGGCAGGCCGGCTGACCACCCGCAACGGGCGTTCCTCGCCGTGCTGCCGGAGCGCGTCCGGCAGGTTGAGGGCCATGAACGGCCAGGCTCCCTGGTTCTTCGGCTCGTTCTGCACCCAGACCAGCTCGGCGTCCGGGTACTGCGCGGTGAGGGCGGCGAGCTGCCGGCCCGGGACGGGGTAGAGCTGCTCGACCCGCAGGATCGCCGTCCGCTCGTCCTCGCGCTTGCGGCGCTCGTCCTCCAGGTCGTAGACCAGCTTGCTGGAGGCGATGAGCACCCGGTCCACGGACCCGGCGTCGAGCTCGACGCGGTCCGGGAGCACCGGCTCGAAGGTGCCGCCGGTGAAGTCCTCCACCGCGCTGGCCGCGGCCTTGAGGCGCAGCATCGCCTTCGGGGTGAACACGACGAGAGGACGACGCGGGCGGGCGGCCGCGTGCGCCCGCAGCAGGTGGAAGTAGGAGGCCGGCGTGGACGGGTAGGCCACCCGCATGTTGTCCTCGGCGCACTGCTGCAGGAAGCGCTCGATGCGGGCGGAGGAGTGGTCCGGGCCCTGCCCCTCGTAGCCGTGCGGCAGCAGCAGCACCACCGAGCTGCGCTGGTCCCACTTCTGCTCCGAGGAGCTGATGAACTCGTCGATGACCGTCTGAGCGCCGTTGGCGAAGTCGCCGAACTGCGCCTCCCACAGCACGAGCGCGTCGGTCTTCTCCACCGAGTAGCCGTACTCGAAGCCCATGGCGGCGAACTCCGACAGCAGCGAGTCGTAGACCTCGAAGGGGGCCTGGTCGTCGCTCAGGTGGTGCAGCGGGGTCCAGTTCGCGGCCGTGCCGTTGTCGGTGAGCACGGCGTGCCGCTGCACGAAGGTGCCCCGCCGGCTGTCCTGGCCCACGAGGCGCACCGGGGTGCCCTCCATGACCAGGGAGCCGAAGGCGATGAGCTCGGCCATCGCCCAGTCCACGCCGCCCTTCCGGGTCATCTCCTGTCGGGAGGTAAGGAGCTTGCCGAGCTTGGTGTGGACGGTGAAGCCCTCCGGCGGGGAGCCGAAAGCGTCGCCGACGGCGTGGAGCGTCTGCTCGGACACGGCCGTGCGCCGTGGCTGCCCGGACGAGCTGCCGTCGTCGTGCGAGTGCGGTCGGTCCAGCCCGCCGCCGTCGTCGTCGCTCTCGCCCTTGAGGGCCTTCTTGGTCTCGGTGAAGACGTTCTCCAGCTGGCGCTGGTAGTCGCGCAGCGCCGCCTCGGCGTCCTCGACCGAGATGTCGCCGCGGCCGATGAGGGACTCGGTGTAGAGCTTGCGGACCGAGCGCTTGGCCTCGATGAGGTCGTACATCAGCGGCTGCGTCATCGAGGGGTCGTCGCCCTCGTTGTGCCCGCGGCGGCGGTAGCACACGAGGTCGATGACGACGTCCTTGCCGAACTTCTGCCGGAACTCGTAGGCGAGCTCGCCCACCCGGACGACCGCCTCGGGGTCGTCCCCGTTGACGTGGAAGATCGGTGCCTGCACGGTGCGGGCCAGGTCGGTGCAGTAGACGGAGGAGCGCGAGTGCTGCGGTGCGGTGGTGAACCCGACCTGGTTGTTGATGACGATGTGCAGCGTGCCGCCGGTGCGGTATGCCGGCAGCTCGGACATCTGCATGGTCTCCAGCACGACGCCCTGGCCGGCGAAGGCCGCGTCGCCGTGCATCAGCACCGGCATGACGGTGCTGAGGTCGGCGTCGGTCTCGCGGACCAGCTGGTCCTGCTTGGCCCGGGTGATGCCCTCCAGGACGGGGTTCACCGCCTCCAGGTGCGAGGGGTTCGCCGCGAGGTAGACCCGGGTGGTCTTGCCGTCCTCGGTGGTGAACTCGCCCTCGGTGCCGAGGTGGTACTTCACGTCGCCGGAGCCCTGCACCGAGCCGGGGGCCTGCTTGCCCTCGAACTCGCGGAAGATCTGACCGTAGGACTTGCCCGCGAGGTTGGCGAGGACGTTGAGCCGCCCGCGGTGCGGCATACCGATCGTCACCTCGGTGAGGCCGTCGTCCGCCGCGCGGTTGAGCACCTTGTCCAGCAGCGCGATGACCGACTCGCCGCCCTCCAGGCTGAACCTCTTCTGCCCGACGAACTTGGTCTGCAGGAAGGTCTCGAAGGCCTCGGCCGCGTTCAGCCGCCGCAGGATGCGTAGCTGCTCCGCGGGTGCCGGCTTCTCGAAAGGCACCTCGAGCTTGTCCTGGAACCACTCGCGCTGCTCGGGGTCCTGGATGTGCATGTACTCGATGCCGACGGTGCGGCAGTAGGTGTCTCGCAGGATCCCCAGGATGCGGCGCAGGCTCAGCCGGGGCTTGCCGCCGAAGCCGCCGGTCGGCACCTCGCGGTCGAGGTCCCACAGCGTCAGGCCGTGGTTCTCGATGGCCAGGTCGGGGTGGCGACGCTGGCGGTACTCCAGCGGGTCGGTGTCGGCCATGAGGTGTCCACGGACCCGGTAGGCGTGGATGAGCTCCTGGATCCGGCTCGGCTTGGAGATGTCGTCGTCGTGGGTGGCCGCGATGTCCGGGTTCCACCGGATCGGCTCGTACGGGATGCGCAGCGAGGTGAAGATGTCGTCGTAGAAGCCCTCCTGCCCCAGCAGCAGCTGGTGCATGATCTTGAGGAACTCGCCCGACTGGGCACCCTGGATGATGCGGTGGTCGTAGGTGGAGGTCAGCGTGAGGATCTTGCTCACCCCGTTGGCGAGGATGCGCTCGGTCGAGGCGCCCTGCCACTCGGCCGGGTAGTCGAGGGACCCGACGCCGATGATCGTGCCCTGACCCTTCATGAGGCGGGGCACCGAGTGCAGGGTGCCGATCCCGCCGGGGTTGGTGAGGCTGATCGTGGTGCCCTGGAAGTCCTCGAGGGTGAGCTTGCCGTCCCGCGCCTTGCGGACGACCTTCTCGTAGGCGCTCCAGAACTCGTAGAAGCTCATGTCCTCGGCGCTCTTGATGCTGGGCACGAGGAGCTGCCGGGTGCCGTCCGGCTTGGGCACGTCGATGGCCAGGCCGAGGTTGATGTGGGCCGGCTCGACGAGGTTCGGCTTGCCGTTCTCCTCCGCGAAGCCGTTGTTCATGGCCGGCATCGCCCGCAGCGCGCGGACCATGGCGTAGCCGATGATGTGGGTGAAGCTCACCTTGCCACCGCGGCTGCGGGCCAGGTGGTTGTTGATGACCGTGCGGTTGTCGATGAGCAGCTTGGCCGGCAGGTTGCGGGCGCTGGTGGCGGTCGGCACCTCCAGCGAGCTGTCCATGTTGGAGACGACCCGGGCCGCCGCCCCGCGCAGCGGGGTCAGGGTGACCTCCTCCTGGGGGCCGGTCTTCTTGGGGGCGGGGGCCTCGCGGGACATCGGTGCCTTCGTGGTCGTGCTCGAGCTCTGCTGCGTGGTGGCCTTGGCGGAGGACTCGCGCGGGGCCTCCTCGACGGTGGTCTTGGCGGCGTCCCCGTCCTGGGCGGCGGCCTCGCGGGCGGCGCCGTCCTTGGCGTCGGAGCCGGAGGACCCACCCGCGGGGGCGCTCCTCCCGGCCGGACCGCTCGTGCTGCCCTGGCCGGAGGTCTCGCGCGGGGGCGCCGGGGCCACCCGGGGCCCGGAGGCCGGGGCCGGTCGCGTGGTGGCGGACTGCTGACGCGGGCCGGAGCCGTTGCTCGCGGCCTCGCGGCCGCCTCCCGTCTCCCCACCCTCGGAGCGTGCGGACGGTGCCGAACCGTTGCTTCCCGTGCGGGACGGGTCCCCCTTCTCGAAGTATCGTCGCCAGGACGGGTCGACCGACCCGGGGTCCTGGTCGAACTGCTCACGCATCTCCTCCACGAGCCACTCGTTGGCTCCGAAGTCGGTGGTGGTGTCGCTGCTCGGCGGGTTGGCCACGGTGTTAGCGCCTCATCTCACGTCCGGTGACTACCAGCATGCGTCCGCTGCATGTGCGCCGCCCAGCCTATCCCCCCGCCCCAGGGGTCGCAGGAGGAGGGGCGAGGTCAGGCGACGTCGCGGCGGGCCGTGAGCACCCAGCCGAGCGTGGCCATCACGGCCGCGTAGCCCAGCAGCACCAGCGTGGCCCACCCCCAGGAGAGCGCGTCCTGCGCCGCGCCCAACGTCTGCGCCGCGCCCGCGTCGACCCCGGCGAAGAGGTCGAGCGCGCTCATGCTGGCCTGGCTGGGGAAGAACTTCGAGGCGTCCGCCAGCTGCTCGACGAAGGTGAGGCCGAGGCCCAGCAGCGGCTCGACCAGGAGGGTCACCCCGACGCCGACGAAGAGGGCCACCACCTGGTTCGTGATGAGGACGCCCAGGCCGAAGCCCATGAGCCCCCACAGGACGAGCACGAGGATCATCCGCGCGAAGGTGGCGAGCAGCCCGGCGGGGTCGGGGAAGAGCGCCAGGTCACCGATGGCCAGGGTGATGGCGCCGCCCGCGACGCTGCCGACGGTGAACGCCACGGCGTTCAGGGCGACGACGACCGCGACCGAGACGACCTTGGCCGCGATGAGCCGGCCGCGTCGCGGGGCCGCGAGGAGGGTGGCGGTGATGGTCTTGTGCCGGAACTCACCGCTCATCGACAGGATGCCGAGCACCAGCGCGAGGAGGTAGCCGATCTGCACGGCGCCGGTATAGACCAGCCGGGCCACGACCTCCTCGCCGAACAGCTCGGCCGGGACGATCATCGACCCGTCCGGGGCGGGGAACTCGCCGATGACGGCCAGGAAGAGCCCCTGCAGGGCCGCGAAGAGCCCGCCCAGGACCGCCATCGCGAGCGGCATCGACCACGACAGCCGGGTGGTCACGTACTTGCGCAGCTCGGCGCGCACGAGCGAGATCATCAGGCGGCCTCCGTCCCGGTGGCGAGGTTGCGGTTGCGGTGCTCGGGCGACTCGGTGAGCTCGAGGAAGAGCCGCTCCAGGTCGGTGCGCAGGGGGCGCAGCTCGTGGACGGGGTGGCCGGCGGCGTGCGCGGCCTCCCCGACGCGTGCGGCGTCCGCGCCGCTGACGCGCAGCCCACCGTCCTCCGGCTGCACCTCCAGGCCGGCCTCCTGGAGGACTCGCGCCAGGGCGGCCGGGTCGCCGACCCGGACCAGCACGGCGGGCTCGCCGCGCAGCTCGTCGATGGTGCCCTGGCGGGCCATCCGCCCGTTGGCGATGATGACGACGTCCTCGACCGTCTGCTCCACCTCGCCGAGCAGGTGCGAGCTGACGAGGACCGTCTTGCCCTGCTCCTGCGCCAGGTGACGCATGAAGCCGCGCATCCACCGGATGCCCTCGGGGTCCAGGCCGTTGGCCGGCTCGTCGAGCAGCAGGACGTCCGGGTCGCCGAGGAGGGCGGCAGCCAGGCCGAGCCGCTGCCGCATCCCCATCGAGTAGCCGCCCGCCTTCTTCCGCGCGGCGGCGGGGATCCCCACCAGGTCCAGCAGCTCGTCCACCCGGCGGTCCGGGATGCCGTGGCTCGCGGCGAGCACGCGCAGGTGGTTGCGGCCGCTGCGACCCGGGTGGAAGCCGGTGGCCTCCAGGGCCGCGCCGACCGTGCTCATGGGCGCCGGGAGGTCGGCATACCGGCGACCCCCGATGAGCGCCTCGCCGGCGGTGGGGCGGACCAGACCGAGCAGCATGCGCAGCGTCGTGGTCTTGCCGGCGCCGTTGGGCCCGAGGAAGCCGGTGACCCGCCCGGGGGCGACCTCGAAGCTGAGGTCGTCGACGGCGGTGAAGGAGCCGAAGGTCTTGGTGAGCCCGCGGACGGTGATCCCGGTGCCGGACGGCGACGGCGCGGAGGGTGTCGTCATGGCGCTCAGTCAACCAGCCCGGTCGACCCCGGACATCCACCGGTGGAGGGATCCGCGGGGCAGGCCGGCTCCCCCCTGAGGGGGAGGGGCTCAGCTCAGCCGGACGACCACCGTCTTGGTCCGGGTGAAGCCGGCCAGGGCCTCGACGCCCTTCTCCCGGCCGTAGCCCGAGGCCTTGACGCCGCCGAAGGGCAGCTCGACCCCGCCGCCCGCACCGAAGGTGTTGACGAAGACCTGCCCGGCCTCCAGCGACCCCGCCAGCCGGTGCGCCCGGGACAGGTCGCGGGTCCACAGCGCGGCGATGAGCCCGTATGCCGTGCCGTTGGCGAGGGCGAGCGCCTCCGCCTCGTCCTGGAAGGGCAGGGTCACCAGCACCGGGCCGAAGACCTCCTCCTGGGCGATGGGGTCCTGCGGGTCGACCCCGTCGATGAGGGTCGGCAGCCAGAACGCGCCCCCGGCGAGGGTGCTGTCCTCGGGCGGGGCGCTGCCGCCGACGACGAGGTCACCGCTGGACACGCCCTCGACGTAGCCGCGCACCCGCTCCTGCTGGCGACGGGAGACCAGCGGCCCGAGGTCGGGGTCGTCCAGCCCCGCGCCGAGGGTGGTCGCCCGGAACCGGTCGGCGACGGCGGCGACCAGCTCCGCCCGGACGTCCTCGTGCACGACGAGCCGGGACCCGGCGGAGCAGGTCTGCCCCGCGTTCTGCAGGATGCTGCGGGTGACGGCCTCGGCGGCGGCCTCCAGGTCGGCGTCGGGGAAGACGACGTGGGCGGACTTGCCGCCCAGCTCGAGCACGGCGGGGACCACGCGCTCGGCGGCCGCGTGGGCGACCAGCCGCCCCGTCTCCGTGGACCCCACGAAGCCGAGGTGGGCGACCTGCGGGTGCGCCGTCAGCGCTGCGCCCGCCTCGGCGCCGAGCCCGGGCACCACGTTGACGACACCCTCCGGGAGCCCGGCCTCCAGCGCGAGGGCGGCCAGCGCCACCGCCGTCCGCGGCGTCTCGTCGGCCGGCTTGAGCACGACCGCGTTGCCGGTGGCGGTCGCGGCGGCGATCGACCGGGAGGCGAGCTGGAGGGGGTAGTTCCACGCCACGATGCAGCCGACGACGCCGTAGGGCTCGTGCCGGGTGTAGACGTGGGTGTCCGGGCCGAGCGGGATGGTGTCGCCGTAGGCGGCCTCCACGACCCGGCCGTAGTAGCGGAAGTAGCGCGCGGCGACGGTGGCGTCGGCCCGGGCCTGGGACAGCGGCTTGCCGGTGTCCTGGGACTCGGTACGGGCCAGCTGCTCGCGGTCCCGGTCGACGAGGGCGGCCAGCCGGGTGAGCGCGTCCGCCCGCTGCTCGGTCGGCGTGGCGGCCCACGCCGGCTGGGCGTGCGCGGCCGCCCGGACGGCCTGGTCCACCTCGGCGGCGCCCGCGCGGGCGACCTGCCCGATGACCGCACCGTCGGCCGGGTCCACGTTGTCGTAGGTCTGCGCGACCGGGAGGGAGGAGCCGGCGACGAGGGGGAGGGTGAGCTCGGGCATACCCCCACCGTAGATCGCGGTCGCGGGCGCGGCGGGGGAAGGGCTCGGCGCAGGGTGACGGTCAGCCGTGGCGAGGCGAGGGCGCGGCACGCGTGTCGGTGCGTCGGCGTGACGCCGGTGGTCAGCGCAGGGTGAGCATCGGGCGGGGCGAGGGCAGGGTGCGGCCGACGACGGTGCCGACCCCGGGCGGGAGCTCGCCGACCAGCAGCAGCCCGCCGCTGGTCTGGGCGTCGGAGAGCAGCAGCAGGTCGTCCTCGCCCACGCCGGGACCCACCTCCAGGTGCGGGCGCACCCAGTCGAGGTTGCGGCGGCTGCCCCCGGGCAGGTAGCCGGCGGCGAGGCTCTCGCGGGCGCCCTCGATCGTCGGGACCGCGGCCACCTCGAGCTCGGCGCCGACGCCGGAGGCGCGGCACAGCTTCCACAGGTGGCCGAGCAGGCCGAAGCCGGTGACGTCGGTCCCGGCCCGGACGCCGGCGGCCACCGCGGCCTCGGAGGCCGCGCGGTTGAGGGCGGTCATGGTGGCCACCGCCTCGGCGTGCACCTCGCCGGTGCGGCCGTGCCGGTTGTTGAGGATGCCGGTGCCCAGCGGCTTGGTGAGGGTGATGGGCAGCCCGGGGGCCGCCGCGTCGTTGCTGATGAGCGCGTCGACGCGGGCGGTGCCGGTGACGGCCAGGCCGTAGGTCGGCTCGGGGGCGGTGATGGAGTGGCCGCCGGCGAGCGGGCAGCCCGCCTCCCCGGCGACGGCAGCGCCGCCGCGGAGCACCTCCCGGGCCAGGTCGTCGTCGAGCCCGGACGGCCAGCCGAGCAGGTTGATCGCGAGGACCGGCCGGCCGCCCATGGCGTAGATGTCGGACAGCGCGTTGGCGGCCGCGATGCGACCCCAGTCGAAGGGGTCGTCCACGACCGGGGTGAAGAAGTCGGCGGTGGACAGCAGGGCGAGGCCGGACACCTCGTCGAGGCGCACCGCGGCGGCGTCGTCACCGTGCTCCAGCCCGACGACGAGGGACTCGTCGGTCGGCGCCTCCAGACCCGCGACCAGCCGCTCGAGCCGCTCCGCCGGGATCTTGCACGCGCAGCCCCCGCCGGCGGCCAGGGTGGTGAGGCGCGGCCGCGCCGGGCTGCTCCCCGTCATCCCGTCAGCCTAGCCAGTGACCCGTCGCCGGCCCGGGTCACCCGTCGGCCCCGTCGAGGCCCGTGACCCGTCTGCGGCCGTCGGGCTCCCGGTGGGTGAGGCCACGGCCGTCGAGGTGCTCCAGCAGCGGGACCAGCACCCGGCGGCTGGTGCCGAGGAGGGCCCGGGCCTGCGCCGTGGTGAAGGGCTGCGGCAGCGACCGCAGCTGTCGCACCGTCCGGTCGACGGCGCCGGCCCCGAGGAGCACGTCACCGGGCAGCCGCAGCACGCCCGGTGCGCGCGCGGCGGCGGCGACCTCGCGCGGGCCGAGCGACAGCGCGGCCAGCTCGGGGCGGGAGGGGGAGTCCAGCGGGTCCGCGCGCAGGCGGCGCAGCAGGGCGGTCAGCCCTGGGGGCTCCTCCGTCGAGCCCTCGCGCACCAGGCGGCCGCCCTCCGGCGTCAACCCCGCCTCTGCCGCGGCGGCGCGCAGGGTGGCGAGGTCGGGCACACCCACCCGGCGGCGCAGCTCGGCGAGCGCCGGCTCCTCGCCCACCCACGGGGTGAGCGGGTCACGGGTGGCCCGCCGGGCCACCAGGCCGTCGACGGCCGCGCGCCACGCGTCGGCCGTCGCCGTCGAGACCTGCCGGCCCGCGACGACGGCGGTCCGACCCGCCGCCGCCTCGAGGGCCGAGGCCCGGAGGCGAGCGGCGCCGGTACGGCGCAGCGGTGGTGTCACGGCGTCCAGGACGAGGGCGCCGACCAACGAGCCCTCGCGGCCGGGCTCGCGCAGGATGAGCCGGTCACCCGGACCCAGCGGCAGCTCCGGCCCCCACGTGACGCGGGCGTAGGCCCCGCCCAGCGGACGCAGCCGGGCGGGGACCGCCGCGGTGCCGACGTGCGCGGTCACCTCCGCCGGCAACGTGTCCTCGTCGAGGAGCACGTCCACCGCGGTGCTCAGCCACCAGGGGTGGCCGGGGGAGAGCAGCGCCTGACCACGGCCGACCTCCGCCACGTCCACGCCGCGCAGGTTGAGCGCGACCCTGGCCGGGCCCGCGGCCTCCTCCACCGCACGGTCCCTGCTGTGCACCCCGCGCACACCCACCGACCGGGGCCGCCCGCCGGGGGTGGGGGTCAGCGTGAGCGTGTCGCCGGCGCGCACCCGCCCCGCGGGCAGCGTGCCGGTGACCACGGTCCCGGCCCCGCGCACGCTGAAGCTGCGGTCGACCCACAGCCGGACGGGGGCGTCGGCGGGAGGCGGCGGCATGTGCCGGACGAGGTCGGCGATCTCGGTCCGCAGGAGGTCGATCCCCTCGCCGGTCCGCGCCGACACCGCCACGGCCGGTATGCCGTCCAGGCTCGTCCCCCGCAGGTGCCCCCGGGCGCGGGCCAGGGTCGGTGCCGGGTCGGCGAGGTCGCTGCGGGTGACGACGAGCACGCCGTGCCGCAGCCGCAGGGCGTGCACCGCCCGCAGGTGCTCCTCCGACTGGGCGCTCCACCCGCCGTCCGCGGCCACCACGAGCAGGACCCCGGCCGCGGGGCCGATGCCGCTGAGCATGTTGCCGATGAACCGTCGGTGCCCCGGGACGTCGACGAAGGCCACCGGACCGACCTCGGGGAGGGTGGTCCAGGCATACCCCAGGTCGAGGGTCAGACCACGGCGGCGCTCGGCCTCCCAGCGGTCCGGCTCCATGCCGGTGAGCGCCCGGACCAGCGCCGACTTGCCGTGGTCGACGTGGCCCGCGGTGGCGACGACGCTCATCCCGCCGGGTGCCCGCCCGCCGCCGGTGACCCGCCCTCGCCGCCGAGGCCGACGCGGGCGGCCGCGGCGAGGACCGCTGCGAGCAGGAGGCCGTCCTGCGCGGGCGGCACGCAGCGCGGGTCCAGCAGGCAGCGCCCGTCGTGCACCCGGGCCAGGACAGCGGGGTCGCCGAGGCGCAGCGGACCGGCCAGGTCCTCCGGCAGCGCCACCGCCCACCCGGGCAGCGGCACACCCGGGGCGCCGCCACCACCGACCCGGCCGTCGTGCGGCACGACCGTCGCCGCCAGGCCGTGCCGGGCCAGCACCCCCTCCAGCGCGTCGGCCCGCGCGCGCAGCCCGGCGGCCGGTGCCCGCCGGGCCACCGTGACCGGTACCGACCCCGGGTCGCGCAGGGTCGCTCCCAGGGCGGCCAGGGTGAGCTTGTCGACCCGCAGGGCCCGCGCCACCGGGTGTCGCCGCAGACGCTCCACGAGGTCTGCGTCACCCAGCACGAGACCGGCCTGCGGGCCACCGAGCAGCTTGTCGGCGCTCGCGACGACCAGGTCGGCCCCGTCGCGCAGGGCGGAGCGGGCGTCCGGCTCGTCGGGCAGCGCCGGGTCCGGCGCGAGCAACCCGCTGCCGGTGTCGACGACCAGCGGCAGGCCCGCGCCCCGGGACACCTCGGCCAGCTCGGCGACCGGCACGTCGGAGGTGAAGCCGGTCACCCGGTAGTTGCCCGGGTGCACCTTGAGCAGGGCTGCCACGTCGGGTCCGTCGGCCGGTGCCGGGGCAGGCGACGCGCCGGCCGAGCCCGGGGCGGCCCGTCCGGCGAGGGCGCGCTCGTAGTCGGCCCGGTGCGTCCGGTTCGTGGTGCCGACCTCGTGCAGCCGGGCGCCGCTGGACTCCACGAGCTCGGTCAGCCGGAAGCCGTCGCCGATCTCGACGAGCTCGCCGCGGCTCACCACCACCTCGCGCCCCGCCGCCAGCGCGGTCATCGCGAGGAGCAGGGCGGCCGCCCCGTTGTTGACGACGAGGGCGGCCCCGGCCTCGGGCACCGCCTGCAGGAGCGCGTCCTGCACCGCGGCACCCCGGGGTCCGCGGCGGCCGGTCACCAGGTCCAGCTCGACGTCGGCGTAGCCGGCGGCGTCCAGGAGCGCGGCGGTGGCGGCCTCCCCCAGCGGGGCCCGGCCCAGGTTGGTGTGGACGACGACACCGGTGGCGTTGAGGACCGGCCGGGTGCACCCGGGGACGGTGCGGGCGCGCAGACGCGCGGCGAGGTCGTCGACGACCTGCGTCGGGGAGAGGTGGCCTCCGCGGGCCTGCCGCAGGACCTCCTGCGCGAGCGGCAGGGCGCGGGCGCGACCGAGCCGGGCGACGTCGTCGGCCACCGCGGGATGGGCGAGCACGACGTCGACGGGGGGTATGCCGCGGCGCGGGTCGGGGGGACCGGGTGCGGGTCGGGGAGGGGGATGGGCCACGGTGCGCCTCCCCTGTCGTCCCGGAGGTGGGGCCCGTCGCGGGCCGGTCGGCGGAGGCGGACAGGAATCGAACCTGCCAACGACGACGCGTCGCCGTTCCGCGGGTTTGAAACCCGGGGGGCCCACCAGGAACCCTGACACCTCCCCGCAGGACGTCGCCTGCGCCCCCTCCCGAAGGAGGGGAGCGCCCCCGGCAGGATTCGAACCTGCGCACCCGCCTCCGGAGGGCGGTGCTCTATCCCCTGAGCTACGGGGGCAACGACGAGCAACTCTAGCAGCGTCGCGCGGGGTGGCCGAAATCCCCGTGCGGGCGCGGCTCACGGCGGCCCTAGACTGGAGCGGGTGACCCCAGAACAGCTCGCTGCAGCCATCCATGCCGTGCTCACCGAGGCCGTCCGGGCCGGTGACCTGCCCCTGGCCGAGGGCGACCTGCCGGCCGCCGAGGCGCTGCGCGTGGAGCGGCCGCGGAGCCGCGACCACGGGGACTGGGCGAGCAACGTGGCGCTGCAGCTGGCCAAGCGCGCGGGTATGCCGCCGCGCGGGCTGGCCGAGGTCGTCGCCGCCGGTCTGGGCCGGGTCGACGGCGTGGCCGCGGTCGAGGTCGCCGGGCCGGGCTTCCTCAACATCACCCTGGACGCCGCGAGCGCCGGCGAGCTCGCCCGCACGGTCGTCGAGGGGGGCGCGGCCTACGGCCGCAACGACACCATGGCCGGGCGCACCATCAACCTGGAGTTCGTGTCGGCCAACCCCACCGGGCCGCTGCACATCGGGCACACCCGGTGGGCGGCCCTCGGGGACGCGCTGCACCGGCTGCTCGCCGCCAGCGGGGCCGACGTCACCGCGGAGCACTACACCAACGACGCCGGTGCGCAGACGATGCGCCTGGCCGGCTCGATCCTGGCCCGCGCCCGCGGCGAGCAGGTCCCCGAGGGCGGCTACGCCGGGGACTACGTCGACGCCCTGGCCGAGCAGGTGCTGCGGGCCCGCCCGGACCTGCTCTCGCTGCCCGAGCCGGAGGCCCTCGAGGTGTGCCGGGACACCGGCATGGCGCTGCAGGTCGCGGCGAACGAGCGGACGCTCACCGCCTTCCACGTGACCTTCGACGTGTGGTTCAGCGAGAAGAGCCTGCACGACGCGGGGGCGGTCGAGCAGGCCGTGGACCGGCTGCGCGGGCAGGGCCACGTCTTCGACGCCGACGGCGCGGTGTGGCTGCGCACGACCGACTTCGGTGACGACAAGGACCGGGTCCTCATCCGGGCCAACGGCGAGCCGACCTACTTCGCCGCCGACTGCGCCTACTACCTGTCCAAGAAGGACCGCGGGTTCACCGAGAAGGTCTACATGCTCGGGGCCGACCATCACGGCTACGTCGGGCGCCTCAAGGCCATCGCGGCCTGCGCCGGGGACGACCCGGAGACCAACATCGAGGTGCTCATCGGCCAGCTCATCAACATCAGCGGGGAGCGGATGGGCCGGCGCCGCGGCAACGCGGTCTACCTCTCCGACCTGCTGGAGTGGATCGGGGCGGACCCGATCCGCTACAGCCTGGGACGGTTCCCGGCGGACACCCCGCTGGACCTGGACGGCGAGGAGCTGCGCCGGCGCAGCAACGACAACCCGGTCTTCTACGTCCAGTACGCCCACGCCCGCACCTGCAACGTCGCCCGGCTCGCCGGCGAGGACGGCGTGTGCCGCGAGGACGGCTTCGAGCCGGGGCTGCTGGAGCACCCCACCGAGTCGACGCTGCTCGCCGCCCTCGGCGACTTCCCCCGGGTCGTGGCCCAGGCCGCGCAGCTGCGGGAGCCGCACCGCGTCGCCCGCTACCTCGAGGGCCTGGCCAGCCACTTCCACAAGTGGTACGACGAGTGCCGGGTCCGGCCGATGAGCGCCGACGAGGAGATCACCGACCTGCACCGCTCCCGGCTCTGGCTCAACGACGCCACCCGCCAGGTGCTGGCCAACGGCCTGGGCCTGCTCGGCGTGACCGCACCCGAGCGCATGTGAGCGCCGGGGCACCCCGACCCCGCCCGGCACCTCCCCGCCCCGACCCCCTGGAGCCGCCCGTGTCCTCTCCCGCCGCCTCGTCCGTCCTGCGCGTCGCCCTGCTCGGCGGCGGCACCGTGGGGGCCGCCGTCGCCCGCCGGCTGCTGCAGCACGCCGACCGGTATGCCGACCAGCTGGGTCGTCGCCCCGAGCTCACCGGCGTGGCGGTGCGCGACACCACCCGGGCGCGGGACGGCATACCCCCCGCGCTGCTCACCACCGACGCCGCCGCGCTCGTCGGCGACCCGGCGACCGACGTGGTCGTCGAGGTCATGGGCGGGCTCGAGCCCGCCGGGTCCCTCGTCGAGACGGCCCTGCGGCGCGGGGCCCAGGTGGTCACGGCCAACAAGCAGCTCGTCGCGCGGCGCGGCGAGGAGCTGCACGCGATCGCCCGCGAGCACGGGGCGGGCCTGCACTACGAGGCGGCCGTCATGGCGGCGGTGCCGGTCCTCGCCGTGGTCCGTGAGTCGATGGCCGGTGACGAGATCACCGCTCTCCGGGGGATCGTCAACGGGTCCACCAACTACGTGCTGGACCTCGTGGCCCGCGAGGGAGTGCCGTTCGCCGACGCGGTGCGCCAGGCGGGCGAGCTGGGCTACCTCGAGGCGGATCCCACCGAGGACCTCGAGGGGGTGGACGCCGCCGCGAAGGTCGCGATCCTGGCCCGGACGGCCTGGGGCACCTCGGTGCCGCTCGACGCGGTCGAGACCCAGGGCATCTCCGGCCTCACCGACGCCGACTTCGCGGCCGCCGCCGGCAGGGGCGAGGTGCTCAAGCTCGTGGCGGAGGCACGACGCGGTGGCGACGGCCGGGTCCACGCCCGGGTGGCGCCCACCGCCCTCCCGGCCACCGACCCGTTGGCCCAGGCCCGGGGCGGCACCAACGTGGTGGAGATCGACGCGGTGCTCGCGGGCACGGTGCGGCTGGTCGGCGCCGGCGCCGGCGGCGACGAGACGGCCTCGGCCGTCCTCGGGGACGTGGTCCGGGCGGCCCGCCCCAGGTGAGGAGTGGTGGACGGTATGGTCCGGGGCTGCCCGCGTGTTATCGTGAGGGCGCCTCGTGACAAGGCCGGACACAACGGTGAACGGCTCCGAGGCACTCCACGCACGGGCCGTCGGCTTCGCGACGTGTCCTGATATCGAGGCCGCCCTGGTCGTCCCCGTGCTGAGTCCGACAGCGGTGGCACTCTGTGCGCCGCGACACCCTAGGCCCCGAACCGGTTTCGACCGAGGGGGAAGGAATCCCACGTGACCGAGATCACCGACGCCGGCGCGACCCGTACGGGCGCGCTGAGCACCCTCCGTCTGGCCGAGCTCCAGGAGCTCGCGTCGGGCATGGGCATCACCGTGAACAACAAGATGCGCAAGGCCGACCTGGTCTCCGCCATCCGGGAGCGTCGCGGGGGCGCTGCCAGCACCAACGGCTCCGCCGACCGCCAGGACGCCATCGAGGCCGCCCTCGACCGTGCCCAGGCCGAGCGGGAGGACACCACCGGCACCGGCGGCGGGTCGCGCACCCGCCGCAGCCGCCGCGGCGGGTCCGGCGCGGGCGCGCCCCGCAGCGAGCAGGAGCGCCAGGCGGACGAGACCGTTGACCGCACCGGGGGCGAGACCGCCGCCGGGGGCGAGGGGACGCAGCCCCAGGACCGCCGGGACGGCGGCCAGCAGGGCCGGGACGGCCAGCGCCAGGACGAGCAGCGTGAAGGCGGCCAGCAGGGCCGCGACGGCCAGCGCCAGGACGAGCAGCGTGAGGGCGGCCAGCAGGGCCGCGACGGCCAGCGCCAGGACGAGCAGCGTGAGCGCGGCCAGCAGGGCCGCGACGGCCAGCGCCAGGACGACCGCCGCCAGGACGACCGCCGCCAGGACGACCGCCGTCAGGGCGAGCGCGACGGGCAGCAGGGTGACCAGCAGCGCCGTGACGGGGACGGGTACGACGACGACGAGGGCGGTCGTCGCGGTCGTCGCCGCAACCGCAACCGCAACCGGGACCGCAAGCGCGGTCGTGGCGTCCAGCAGGGCGGCCCGGGCCAGCAGGGCGGTGGCAGCCAGCAGGAGGCCGAGAGCTACTCGGAGGAGGACGTGCTCGTCCCCGTGGGCGGTGTCGTGGACCTGCTCGACAGCTACGCCTTCATCCGCACCACCGGCTACCTCCCCGGCCCGACCGACGTCTACGTCCCCATGGGCCTGGTCAAGAAGTACGGCCTGCGCAAGGGTGACGCGGTCGCGGGGGCCATCAAGGCCCCGCAGGACGGCAGCGACGTGGGGCAGCACACCGTGTCCTCCACCGGCAACAAGCGGGACAAGGGCAAGTTCAGCGCCCTGGTGCGGCTGGACAGCATCAACGGCCAGGAGCCCGACCAGGGTCGCCGGCGCCCCGCCTTCTCCAGCCTGACCCCGCTCTACCCCCAGCAGCGGCTGCGGCTGGAGACCGACCAGAAGAACCTCACCACCCGGGTCATCGACCTGGTGACCCCGATCGGCAAGGGTCAGCGCGGTCTCATCGTCAGCCCGCCCAAGGCGGGCAAGACGATGGTCATGCAGGCCATCGCCAACGCGATCACCACGAACAACCCCGAGGTGCACCTGATGATCGTCCTGGTGGACGAGCGTCCGGAGGAGGTCACCGACTTCCAGCGCAACGTCAAGGGCGAGGTCATCTCGTCCACCTTCGACCGCCCGGCGAGCGACCACACGATGGTCGCCGAGCTGGCCATCGAGCGCGCCAAGCGGCTCGTCGAGCTGGGGCAGGACGTGGTCGTCCTGCTCGACGGCATCACCCGCCTGGGCCGCGCCTACAACCTGGCGGCCCCGGCCTCGGGCCGGATCCTGTCCGGTGGTGTCGACTCCGCCGCGCTCTACCCGCCGAAGAAGTTCTTCGGCGCCGCCCGCAACATCGAGGAGGGCGGCTCCCTGACCATCCTCGCGACGGCGCTGGTGGAGACCGGCTCCAAGATGGACGAGGTCATCTTCGAGGAGTTCAAGGGCACCGGCAACATGGAGCTCAAGCTCTCCCGCCACCTGGCCGACCGCCGGACCTTCCCGGCCGTGGACGTCAACGCCTCGAGCACCCGGCGTGAGGAGATCCTCATGTCCTCCGAGGAGCTCAAGATCATGTGGAAGCTGCGCCGCGTGCTGTCCGCGCTGGACCAGCAGCAGGGAATCGAGCTGCTCCTCGACCGGTTGAAGAAGACGAAGCACAACTACGAGTTCCTCACCCAGGTCCAGCAGACCAGCTCGGTCCGGCTGGACGACGACGACTGAGGACGACGACCTGCGCGCCCCACCGGTCGCGTAGAATGATCCGCCGGCCCACCGGTTCCCGCACGGGCGACCCGGGGACACCACGCCACCCGAGGAGAGACATGCAGAAGGACATCCACCCGAACTACGTCGAGACCCAGGTCACCTGCACCTGCGGCGCGTCGTTCACCACCCGTAGCACCGCGTCGTCGGGGCGCATCAGCGCCGACGTCTGCTCGCAGTGCCACCCCTTCTACACCGGCAAGCAGAAGATCCTGGACACCGGTGGGCGCGTCGCCCGCTTCCAGGAGCGCTACGGCAAGAAGGCCGCCAACTAGCATCAGCGCACCGCCGGCCCCGCGAGATCTCGCGGGGCCGGCGTCGTCGTCCCGGCCCCCGGTGTCCTCGCCGCGGGGGCTCCACCGCCACCGAGCCGCGGCTCGTGACCCCAGGAGGACAGGGTGTTCGACTCCGCCCGGCCCCTGCTCGAGGAGCACGCCGACATCGAGCAGCGGCTCGCCGACCCCGCGGTGCACGGCGACCCGGCGGCCCTGCGCAGGCTCAACACGAGGTATGCCGCGCTCACGCCCACCGTGACGGCGTACCGGCGGTGGGAGACGGCCGCGGGGGACCTGGAGGCGGCGCGCGAGCTCGCCGCCGAGGACGAGGGCTTCGCGCAGGAGCTCCCGGGCCTGCAGGCCACGGTCGAGGAGGCCGCCGCGCACCTGCGTCGCCAGCTCGTGCCCCGCGACCCCGACGACGACCGCGACGTCATCCTCGAGGTCAAGGCCGGTGAGGGGGGCGAGGAGTCCGCGCTCTTCGCGGGTGACCTCCTGCGGATGTACGTCCGCTACGCCGAGCGGCGCGGGTGGCGCACCGAGCTGCTCGACGCCACCCCCTCCGACCTCGGCGGCTACAAGGAGGCCCGGGTGTCGGTCACGGCCACCGGCACGCCGGCGGCGGGAGAGGCCCCGTGGGCGCGGCTGAAGTACGAGGGCGGCGTCCACCGGGTGCAGCGGGTGCCCGTCACCGAGAGCCAGGGCCGGGTCCACACCTCGGCGGCCGGCGTCCTCGTCATGCCGGACATCGACGACCCGGCCGAGGTCGAGCTGGACCCGAACGACCTCAAGGTCGACGTCTTCCGCTCCTCCGGTCCCGGCGGTCAGTCGGTCAACACCACCGACTCCGCCGTGCGCATCACGCACCTGCCGACCGGCCTCGTCGTCTCCTGCCAGAACGAGAAGAGCCAGCTGCAGAACAAGGAGTCGGCGCTGCGGGTGCTGCGGGCGCGGCTGCACCAGATCGCGGTGGAGGAGGCCGAGGAGGCCGCCAGCGCGGCCCGGCGCAGCCAGATCCGCACGGTGGACCGCAGCGAGCGGATCCGCACCTACAACTTCGGTGAGAACCGCGTCGCCGACCACCGCACCGGCTTCAAGGCCTACAACCTGGACCAGGTCCTGGACGGCGACCTCGACCCGGTGGTGCAGTCGGCGGTGGACGCCGACGAGGCCGCTCGGCTGGCCTCGGCCGGGGAGCGATGACGACCGTCCCGGGCACCGTGGCGGCTCGGGGTCGCCGGGACGACCCGCACCCACCATGCCGCGGGCACGCGGGGATGTCGTGAGCGTCGACGAGCTGGTCCGCGCGGCGGCCCGTCGCCTGCGCGAGGCGGGGGTGCTCAGCCCGGAGGTGGACGCCGAGCTGCTGCTCGCGCACGCCATGGGTCTGGACCGGGCAGGCCTGCGCCGTGCCCGGGTCCTGCGCGAGCAGGTGGGCCCGGCCGTCCACGGCGCCTTCCTCGAGCTGGTGGTGCGCCGCGCCGACCGGGTGCCGCTGCAGCACCTCACCGGCACCGCGTGGTTCGCCGGGCTGGAGCTGGCCGTCGGCCCCGGGGTCTTCGTGCCGCGCCCGGAGACCGAGACGCTCGTACGCCTGGCCCTGGCGACGCTGCAGGACCTCACCTCACCCACGGTGGTGGACCTGTGCACGGGCAGCGGGGCCATCGCCCTGGCGCTGTCGCACCAGCGGCCGGACGCCCGGGTCGGCGCGGTCGAGCTGTCGCAGGAGGCCTACCGGTATGCCGTGGCCAACCGCGCGCGCACCGGGCTCGAGGTCGACCTGCGGCTCGGCGCGGCCCAGGAGTCCTTCGAGGACTGGCGCGGTCGGGTGGACCTGGTCGTGAGCAACCCTCCCTACATCCCGCCCGACGCCGTGCCCGTGGACCCCGAGGTCCGCGACCACGACCCGGGGCTGGCGCTCTACGGCGGCGGCACCGACGGGCTGGAGCTGCCGGGCCTGCTCGCCAGCCGGGCGGGGCAGCTGCTGCGCCCCGGCGGGGCCCTGCTCATGGAGCACGCGGACTCCCAGTCGGCCTCCGTGGTCGGGCTGCTCGAGCACACCGGCTGGCGGGACGTCCGGGACCACGAGGACCTCGCCGGCCGGCCGCGGGTGGTGGCCGCGACCCGCGCCTGACAGCAGGAGCCCCGGCGCCGTCGGCGCCGGGGCTCCTCGTGCTCGTCGGACAGCACCCCCGAGGGGCGACCGACGTCAGGTCGGGATGGTCAGAAGATGAAGATCAGCAGGGCGATGATGAGCAGGACGCCCACGATGGTCCAGATCAGTCCGCTACCACGCATACGGGTCACTCTCCTTGGGTTCGAGGCAGGCACGTCGGGTGCGCCCGCCGTGCGCAACACCCCACCCAACTCGCTCGCGCTGCCGCATGCAAGTCGAATCGCCGCCGGTCTGACATGCGAAGATCTGATCGACCACGACCACGCCCCCAGGGAGGCCTGATGTCCGGCACCGCGCCGCTGCACGACCGCCTGCTCGACTGCGTCGACGACGAGCAGCGCGCCGAGTCCCTGGCGCGGGCGGCCGCCGTGGTGCGTGAGGGCAAGGTGGTCGTGCTCCCGACCGACACGGTCTACGGGGTGGGTGCCGACGCCTTCGACGTCGTCGCGGTGGCGATGGTCCTGGCCGCCAAGCACCGGGGCCGGGAGATGCCGCCACCGGTGCTCGTCCCCAACCCCAGGACGGTCGACGGGCTGGCGACGGACGTGCCGATGTACGCCCGCATCCTCATGCGGCAGTTCTGGCCGGGACCGCTCACCCTCGTGGTGCGGGCCCAGCCCTCGCTGCAGTGGGACCTGGGCGAGACCAACGGGACGGTCGCGCTGCGGATGCCGGACGACGAGCTCGCGCTGGAGCTGCTGGGTGAGGTCGGCCCGATGGCGGTGACCAGCGCCAACCTCACCGGTCGGCCGGCGGCGACCACCGCCCAGGAGGCGCTGGACCAGCTGGGAGGAGCGGTCGCCGCCTACCTGGACGGTGGTCCGCGGACGGGCGGCCAGCCGTCGACGATCCTGGACTGCACGGGGGAGGAGCCGGTCGTCCTGCGGCTCGGCGCGCTCTCGGCGGAGGAGGTCCGCGGCGTGCTCGGCACGACCCCTCTGCACGACTCCCCGGAGGCAGCGGCCGCCGCCGCGCAACCTCCGTCCGAGCCGGAGGAGGAGCAGGCGGGGGAGCGGCCCCGGGACGGGGCGGACGGTGAGCGGGCGAGCCTCGTCGGCTCGGTGACCCCCAGCGGGGTGCGGGTCCCGGCCGACGCCCTCCGCACGGTCGCCGCGCCACGCTCCGCCGGGACCGGCACGACCCCATAGAGTGGGCGCATGACGACGCGCGTGACCCCGGACACCTACTACGGCCCCTCCTTCGGTGCCCTGGTCGACCAGGACCCCCAGGTGGCCGAGCTGCTCGTCGCCGAGCTGGACCGGCAGCGGTCCGGCATCCAGCTCATCGCCAGCGAGAACCAGACGAGCCCGGCCGTGCTGGCCGCCCTGGGGTCGACGCTGTCCAACAAGTACGCCGAGGGATACCCCGACGCCCGTTACTACGGCGGCTGCTCCGAGGTCGACAAGGTCGAGACGCTGGCGATCGAGCGGGCCAAGGAGCTCTTCGGCGCCGACCACGCCAACGTGCAGGCGCACTCGGGCGCCAGCGCCAACCAGGCCGTCTACGGCGCCTTCGCCTCACCCGGCGACACCATCCTGGCGATGTCGCTCGACCACGGCGGGCACCTCACCCACGGGTTCAAGGTGAGCTTCTCCGGCAAGTGGTTCAACGCCGTCCACTACGGCGTCTCGGCCGAGACCGAGGACATCGACTACGACCAGGTCGAGGCGCTCGCCAAGGAGCACCGGCCGAAGATCATCCTGGCGGGCGGGTCGGCCATCCCGCGGCTCATCGACTTCGAGCGCTTCCGGGCGATCGCCGACGAGGTGGGCGCGATCTTCTGGGTCGACGCCGCCCACTTCATCGGGCTGGTGGCCGGCCAGGCCATCCCGTCGCCGGTCCCGCACGCCGACGTGGTCTCCTTCACCACCCACAAGGTGCTGCGCGGTCCCCGCGGGGGCGCCATCGTGTGCAAGGAGGAGTTCGCCCGCAAGATCGACCGTGCCGTCTTCCCGATGATGCAGGGCGGGCCGCTCATGCACGGCGTCGCCGCCAAGGCGGTCAACTTCGCCGAGTGCATGACCCCTGCCTACCGCGACTACGCCCGGCAGGTCGTCGCCAACGCGGCCGCCCTGGCCGGGTCGCTGGACGAGCGGGGGATCCGCCCCATCACCGGGGGCACCGACACCCACCTGTCGCTGCACGACCTGCGCGGCGTCGGGGTGACCGGCGCGGACGCCGAGGCCCGCTGCGAGGCGGCCGGCATCGTGCTGAACAAGAACGCCATCCCGTTCGACCCGGAGAAGCCCAACGTCGCCTCCGGCATCCGCGTGGGCAGCCCCTCGGTGACGACCCAGGGGATGGGCACCGAGCAGATGTCCGTCGTCGCCGATCTCATCCACCGGGCCGTCACCGAGACCGACGGCAGCCCGGACCACCCGGTCGCCCGCGAGGTCCGGGCCGCGGCCGCCGAGCTGCTCGGCGCCTACCCCGCCTACCCCGAGCCCACGGCCGGCTGACCGACCACAGGGCCGGGCGGCGGCATACCCGACCGCGACCGACCGCCGGGAGGGGTGACACAGACCAGTGCGCGAGTTCCTCATGGTGCTGCTGACCGCGGCGGTGGTCACCTACCTCGCGACCCCGCTGGTCCGGCGCCTCGCGCTGCGGCTGGGGGCCATCACGGCCGTGCGCGACCGCGACGTTCACTCCGTCCCCATCCCCCGGCTGGGCGGCGTCGCGATGCTCGCCGGCTTCACCGCCGCGGTGGTGCTGGGCTCGCAGCTGCCCTACCACGGGCAGCTCTTCGACGCGACGCCCCGGCTCTACGGGGTGCTGGCCGCGGCGGCCCTCATCACCGCCCTCGGTGCGGTCGACGACGTCCGTGAGCTGGACTGGATGACCAAGCTGGCGGGGCAGATCCTGGCCGGCGGCATCATGGCGTTCTACGGCGTCCGGCTGCTCTCCCTGCCCATCCTGGGCGTGACCTACCTGCCCGAGCCGGTCATGGTCACCCTCACCATCCTCGTCGTCGTCATCTCGACCAACGCGGTGAACTTCATCGACGGCCTGGACGGGCTGGCGGCGGGCGTCGTGCTCATCGCCGCCGGGGCGTTCTTCAGCTGGACCTATCTCGTCAGCCGCAGCTTCGACCCGCCGAACGTCTTCTCCGAGGCGACCTTCATCAGCGCCGCGATCGTGGGGGTGTGCCTGGGGTTCCTCCCGCACAACTTCCACCCCGCCCGGCTGTTCATGGGCGACGCGGGGGCGCTGCTGCTCGGGCTGCTCCTGGCCGCGGCGACGATCTCCATGACCGGGTCGGTGGACCCGAGCTCGTCGGTCGCCAGTGCGTCGGCCGTGACCGCCATCCTGCTGCCCGTCGTCATCCCGATGGCCATCCTGGCGCTGCCCTTCCTCGACATGCTGCTGGCCGTCCTGCGGCGCACGCGCGCGGGCCAGCTGCCCTGGAAACCGGACCGGGGCCACCTGCACCACCGGCTGCTCGACATCGGGCACAGCCACCGCCGGGCGGTCGTCTTGCTCTACCTGTGGTCGCTGCTCATCGCCGCGGGCAGCGTGTCCTTCGCCTACCTGCCCGCCTGGGTGTCGATCACCGGTATCGCCGGGCTGCTCGCCCTGGCCGTGGCGCTGACGCTGCGGGCGGCACCTGACCTGGCCGCCCCGCGGCGGTAGCGTAGGGGGCGGCGGGCCGCCGGGCCGTCCTGTCGGATTGGTCCGGTCGCAGCGCTTGTGATAACTTTCACAAGCGCCCTGACCCCACCACCCGCCCCGGAGCCACGACGCCATGACCCCCACCGTGACCCCCGCAGCCGCCCGCCCGGCGGCGCGCACCATGATGCTGGGCGCGCTCGCGGGCGGGGTGCCGGTGGCCGTGCTGGTGCCCCTGCTGACGTGGGCCGCGGTCGGCGCCTGGGGTGCGCTCTCCGCCCTCGTGGGGAGCGCCCTGTCGCTCGTCGTCTTCGCGCTGGGCGTGGTCGGCATCCGCGGCGTCCTGGCCGGCCCCACCGCGACCACCATGGCCGGCGCCTTCGGCGTCTTCGTGCTGCAGATGGCGGCCCTGGGGGCGGTCATCTGGGCCCTCGGCCAGACGACCTGGCTGCAGATCGTGCCGCTGGTCGTCGCCTTCGTGCTCGTGGGGCTGGTCTTCCAGGCCGGGCTGGTCATCGGCTACCTGCGCTCGCGGTCGCCGCTGGACCTGCCGTCCGGCGGGGGTGGGGTATGAAGATCCCGTCGCCGCACGGCGGCCACGAGCCCGAGGTCGAGGGCATGAGCGCCCAGACCGACCTGGCCACCGGGGCCCTGGCCTACCTCCTGGCGGGCCCTGCCGGCTTCGGGCTGGTGGGGTTCGTGCTGGACCTCTGGTGGGGGACGGTGTTCGCGCTCCCCGTCGGGGTCGTGGCCGGGATGGTGGCGTCGATGTACGTCATCTGGCTCAGGTACGGTAGGTCATGACCTTGGAGCCGGGCCCTGTCCCCGCCTGCCCGGAGGCTTCGATGTCCGACAGACACTGTGTGGAGGAGAACGCGTGAACGCGACCATGACGGCCGCCGGCCTGGTCCTGCCGATGGCGGAGGGCGAGAGCCACTTCCCCCCCACCCCCGGCGACTTCTGGCAGCCGCTCTTCGCGATCCCCGGGACGGAGTACTACTTCACCCGGCCCATGCTGCTCATGGCCATCGCGACGGGCCTGCTCATGGTGGTCCTGTTCCTCACCACCCGTCGGGCCGCGATCGTCCCCGGCAAGGGGCAGTGGCTGACCGAGCAGGTCTACAACTTCGCCCGCAACGGGATCGCCCGCGACATGATCGGCAGCAAGGACTTCATGCCGTTCGTGCCGTTCCTCTTCTCGCTGTTCGTCTTCATCCTGCTCAACAACGCCTTCGGCATCATCCCGCCCTTCCAGAACCCCACGATGGCGCGGATCGGCTTCCCGATCGGCCTCACCCTCATCGTCTACGTGGTCTACCACTGGGTGGGCCTGCGCAAGGCCGGAGGGGTGGGCCGCTACATCGGCGGCATGCTGCCCTCGGGTCTGCCGGGCTGGATCAAGCCGTTCATCCTCTTCCTCGAGCTCATCACCTTCTTCATCACCCGCCCGCTCACGCTGGCGCTGCGGCTCTTCGGCAACATGTTCGCCGGCCACATGCTCCTCGTGGTCTTCATCGTCGGCGGCTGGTACCTCTTCAAGACCTTCGAGCCCGGCCTCATGCTGGTCGCGCTGCCGGCCTGGATCCTCGGCGCGCTGCTCACCGTCTTCGAGGCGCTGATCCAGTTCCTGCAGGCCTACGTCTTCACCCTCCTCGCCGCCTCCTACATCGGTGGCGCGCTGGCGGACGAGCACTGACCCCCGACCACAACTGAATACGCACTAGAAGCCTCCGGCGCCCGACGGGCGCCGGGACCTCAACAGAAAGAGAACTGACGTGTCTGGTGACATCACCCTCCTCGGCTACGGCGTGTCCACCATCGGCCCCGCGATCGCCGTGGGTCTGATCTTCGCGGCCTACATCAACGGCGTCGCCCGCCAGCCCGAGGCGCAGGGCAAGCTGCAGCCGATCGCCATCCTCGGCTTCGCGCTCGCGGAGGCGCTGGCCATCTTCGGCCTGGTGCTCTTCTTCATCGCGTTCTTCGTCGGCTGACCTGCCCTGCCCTTCCCCAGACCCGTCCGCTGCACCGGTCCCACCGGTGACGGACACGCACACGTGAGGAGCCGCTCGTGGACTACACCACGATCGTTGCGGGCGCGCTGAAGGCCGCGACCGAGGAGGACCACTCCGAGCCCATCGGGGCCGGTGAGGGAGCCATCCCGATCCTGCCGTACATGCCGGAGCTCATCTTCGGTCTGATCGTCTTCGGCATCTTCTACTGGTTCGTCAAGCGCAACATCGTCCCCAACCTCGAGAAGGCCTACGCCGACCGCACGTCGGCCATCGAGGGTGGCATGGAGCGCGCCGAGAAGGCCGAGGCCGAGGCAGCAGCAGCCAAGAAGAAGTACGAGGACCAGCTCGGTGAGGCGCGCGCCGAGGCCGCGCAGATCCGCGAGCGGGCCAAGGAGCAGGGAGCGCAGATCATCGCCGAGATGCGCGAGCAGGCCCAGGTCGAGGCCAACCGCATCACCGAGACCGCCCACAAGCAGGTCGAGGCCGAGCGGCAGCAGGCGTTCGTCCAGCTGCGCGGCGAGGTGGGTCAGATCTCCACCGCCCTGGCCAGCAAGATCGTCGGGGAGTCGCTCGAGGACGAGGCCCGGCAGCGCGGCATCGTCGACCGCTTCCTGGCCGACCTGGAGTCGGGCGCCATCACCCCGGAGCAGCTCGGCGCGCGCGACGAGGTCCGCTGATGGACAGCGCCTTCCGCCGGTCCTACCACGGGGCCCGTGAGGGTCTGGAGCAGGTGCTCGAGCACGAGGGCGGCTCCGTCGACCCGGCCCGGCTCGGCGACCAGGTCTGGGCCGTGGCCCGCCTCGTGGACGGCAACAAGGTGCTCGCCCGCACCCTCGCCGACCCCTCGCGCGAGGGCGAGGAGCGGGCGGCCGTCGCCGAGCGCCTGCTCACCGGAAAGATCGGGGACGGGGCGCTGCACGTCGTCAAGGCCGTCGTGGCGCAGCGCTGGTCCGAGACCGGCGACGTCGCCACCGCCCTGGAGCGGCTGGCGGTCGAGGCGCAGCTCGTGCACGCGCACCGGCACGACCGGCTGGGCCAGGTGGAGGACGAGCTGTTCCGGTTCTCCCGGATCATCCGGTCCGCCCCCGAGCTGCAGGCCGCCCTGGCCGACCGCCGTGCGCCGGCCTCGGCCAAGCGCTCGCTCGTCGAGCGCCTGCTGGCGGTCAAGTCGGCGCCCGAGACGGTGACCCTGGCCGCCCAGGCGGCCGTGGGGGTCCGCGGCAGCCGCGTCGAGCGGACGCTCGCGGCATACCTGGAGCAGGCCGCCGAGGTCCAGGACCAGGTCACCGCGGTCGTCACCACCGCCGTGCCGCTGTCCGAGGAGCAGGAGCAGACCCTGCGCGACACGCTCAGCCGGCAGTACTCCCGCACCGTCCACACCAACGTGGTCGTCGACCCCGACGTCGTCGGCGGCATCCGGGTCGAGATCGGCGACGAGGTCATCGACGGCACCGTCAGCCACCGCCTCGACCAGGCCCGCCGCCTCATGGCCGGCTGACCAGAGCCCACCCCTACACCCCACAGCACCGGCCCGACCACTAGCCCAGGGCCACGACGAGGAGAAGAATCATGACGGAGCTTTCGATCCGTCCGGAGGAGATCCGGGACGCGCTGGACCAGTTCGTCAAGTCCTACGAGCCGGGTGCGGCCTCCCGTGAAGAGGTCGGCCGGGTGGTCGACGCCAGCGACGGCATCGCGCACGTCGAGGGCCTGCCCTCGGTGATGACCAACGAGCTGCTCGAGTTCGCCGACGGCACCCTGGGGCTCGCCCTCAACCTGGACGTCCACGAGGTCGGCGTCATCGTGCTGGGCGACTTCTCCGGCATCGAGGAGGGCCAGGACGTCCGTCGCACCGGTGAGGTCCTCTCCGTCCCGGTCGGTGACGGCTACCTCGGCCGCGTCGTCAACCCCCTCGGGCAGCCGATCGACGGCATGGGCGAGCTCGAGACCGAGGGCCGCCGCGCCCTCGAGCTCCAGGCCCCCGGCGTCATGGCCCGCAAGTCGGTGCACGAGCCGCTGCAGACCGGCATCAAGGCGATCGACGCGATGATCCCCATCGGTCGCGGGCAGCGCCAGCTCATCATCGGCGACCGGCAGACCGGCAAGACCGCCGTCGCCATCGACACGATCCTCAACCAGAAGTCCAACTGGGAGTCCGGTGACCCGGACAAGCAGGTGCGCTGCATCTACGTCGCGATCGGCCAGAAGGGCTCGACCATCGCCTCGGTGCGCGCGACGCTGGAGGAGAACGGCGCGCTGGACTACACCACCATCGTCGCCGCGCCTGCCTCGGACGCAGCCGGCTTCAAGTACCTCGCGCCGTACACCGGCTCGGCCATCGGCCAGCACTGGATGTACGACGGCAAGCACGTGCTCATCGTCTTCGACGACCTGTCCAAGCAGGCCGAGGCCTACCGTGCGGTGTCGCTGCTGCTGCGCCGCCCGCCGGGCCGCGAGGCCTACCCGGGTGACGTCTTCTACCTGCACTCCCGGCTGCTCGAGCGCTGCGCCAAGCTGTCCGACGAGATGGGCGCGGGCTCGATGACGGGTCTGCCGATCATCGAGACCAAGGCGGGTGACGTCTCGGCCTACATCCCGACCAACGTCATCTCCATCACCGACGGTCAGATCTACCTGCAGGCGGACCTCTTCAACTCCAACGTCCGCCCGGCCATCGACGTGGGTGTGTCGGTCTCGCGGGTCGGCGGCGCCGCGCAGATCAAGGCGATGAAGTCGGTCTCCGGCCGCCTCAAGGTCGACCTCGCGCAGTTCCGCGAGATGGAGGCCTTCGCGATGTTCGCCTCCGACCTCGACGACGCGTCCAAGGCCCAGCTGGCCCGCGGTGCGCGCATGGTCGAGATCCTCAAGCAGCCGCAGTCCTCCCCGGTCTCGGTCGAGGACCAGGTCGCCATCATCTGGGCGGGCACCAACGGCCACATCGACCAGGTGCCGGTCAGTGACGTGCGTCGCTTCGAGAACGAGTGGGTCGAGTTCCTGCACCGTGAGCACGACGGGCTCCTCGCGGGCATCCGCGAGAGCGGCAAGCTCGGCGACGACACCGCCGCCGCGCTGGCGGACGCCATGTCCGCCTTCCAGTCCGAGTTCGCCCCCGACGACAGCGCCGAGGTCGGCGTCGGCTCCGCCGAGGACGACCCCGTCGAGGCCATGGATGACGACGAGGTCGACCAGGAGCAGCTGACCGTCCAGCGCAGCTGAGCGCAGGGCACATACCAGCGATCCGACCGACCACCAGAGCCAACGAGAGAGGCGAGATATGGGAGCGCAGCAGCGGGAGTACCGCCAGCGCAGCCGGTCCGTCCAGTCGACCAAGAAGATCACCCGGGCGATGGAGCTCATCGCCGCCTCCCGGGTCGTCAAGGCCCGGCAGCGGGTCGCGGAGACCACGCCGTACGCCCGGGCGATCACCCGGGCCGCCTCGGCGGTCGCGACGCACGCCGACGTCGACCACCCGCTGACGACCAAGCGGGAGCAGCCGCGTCGCGCCGGGGTGCTCGTCGTCACCTCCGACCGGGGGCTGGCGGGTGCCTACGCGGCCAACGTGCTGAAGCGCAGCGAGCAGCTGCGCGAGCTGCTGGAGGAGTCGGGGATGGAGTACGTCCCCTTCCTCACCGGGCGCAAGGCGGAGAACTACTACTCCTTCCGCAACCGGCCGTTCGAGGACTCGTGGAGCGGCTTCTCCGACTCCCCGACCTTCGACGTGGCGCAGGAGATCTCCGAGCGGCTCATCGGCGAGTTCACCAGGGGCACCGACGAGGGCGGGGTCGACGAGATCCACCTCGTCTACACCCGGTTCGTCAACATGGTGACCCAGGAGGTGCAGGTGACCCGCCTGCTGCCGCTGGAGGTCGTCGAGGACGCCGCGCCGCGCACGCCGGAGAACGGCTTCCCGCTCTACGAGTTCGAGCCGGACGCCGCCGAGGTGCTCGACGCGCTGCTCCCGCGCTACATCACGTCGCGCATCTGGAACGCCCTGCTCCAGTCCGCCGCCTCCGAGCTCGCCGCCCGCCAGCGGGCGATGAAGTCGGCGACGGACAACGCCGAGGAGCTCATCAAGACCTACACGCGTCTTGCCAACCAGGCCCGCCAGGCCGAGATCACCCAAGAGATCAGCGAAATCGTGGGCGGCGCGAGCGCCCTCGCCGACGCCAAGTGAGAGGAAGCACGCAGCCATGACTGCCACCACCGAGGCTCCCACCACGGAGCAGACCCAGGGCGCCGTGGGTCGCCTGGCCCGCATCATCGGCCCCGTCGTCGACGTCGAGTTCCCCCCCGGGCAGATGCCCTCGCTCTACAACCTGCTCAAGACCGAGGTCGCGATCGGCGGGGAGACCAAGACCGTCAACCTCGAGGTCGCCCAGGACATCGGCGACAACATGGTGCGCGCCATCTCCCTGCAGCCGACCGACGGTCTCGTCCGCGGCGCCCAGGTGCAGGACACCGGCGGCCCCATCACCGTCCCGGTCGGCGACGTCACCCTCGGTCACGTCTTCAACGCCACCGGTGACGTGCTCGACCTGCCGGAGGGCGAGACCCTCGAGGTCAACGAGCGGTGGGGCATCCACCGCCAGGCGCCGGCCTTCGACCAGCTGGAGCCCAAGACCCAGATGTTCGAGACCGGCATCAAGGTCATCGACCTGCTGACCCCCTACGTGCTGGGCGGCAAGATCGGCCTGTTCGGCGGCGCCGGCGTGGGCAAGACGGTGCTCATCCAGGAGATGATCGCCCGTGTCGCCCGCGACCACGGTGGTGTGTCCGTCTTCGCCGGTGTCGGCGAGCGGACCCGTGAGGGCAACGACCTCATCGTCGAGATGGAGGAGGCCGGGGTCCTCGGCCAGACCGCCCTGGTCTTCGGCCAGATGGACGAGCCGCCGGGCACCCGCCTGCGGGTCGCGCTGTCCGCGCTGACCATGGCGGAGTACTTCCGCGACGTCCAGAAGCAGGACGTGCTGCTCTTCATCGACAACATCTTCCGCTTCACCCAGGCCGGCTCCGAGGTCTCCACGCTGCTCGGGCGCATGCCCTCGGCCGTGGGCTACCAGCCCAACCTGGCGGACGAGATGGGCACCCTGCAGGAGCGGATCACCTCGACCCGTGGTCACTCGATCACCTCGATGCAGGCGATCTACGTGCCGGCCGACGACTACACCGACCCGGCCCCGGCGACGACCTTCGCCCACCTGGACGCCACGACCGAGCTCTCCCGCCCGATCGCCTCGATGGGCATCTACCCGGCCGTGGACCCGCTGACCTCGACCAGCCGGATCCTCGACCCGCGCTACATCAGCCGCGAGCACTACGACACGGCCGTTCGGGTGAAGTCGATCCTCCAGCGCTACAAGGAGCTGCAGGACATCATCGCGATCCTCGGCATCGACGAGCTGTCCGAGGAGGACAAGATCCTCGTCGGCCGGGCCCGCCGGATCCAGCGTTTCCTGTCGCAGAACACCTACGTCGCCAAGCAGTTCACCGGCATCGAGGGCTCGACGGTTCCGCTGTCGGAGACGATCGAGGCGTTCACGAAGGTCGCCGACGGCGACTACGACCACGTGCCCGAGCAGGCCTTCTTCATGTGCGGTGGGCTCGAGGACGTCGAGCGCCAGGCCGCCGAGCTGGAGAAGAACAGCTGAGCACGCCTGCCGTGTGAGTCAGGCCCCGGCACCCCGCGGACGCGGGGGCCGGGGCCTGGCCACGCCCGGCGACGCAGACGCGTCCGGTGCGTGCTGACCGCGCGTCCTGTGCGTGCTGACCGCGCGTCTGGTGCGTGCTGACCGCGCGTCCTGTGTGGATCAGAGAGACCAGCAGAGGAGACCAGCCATGTGGACCGTGCACGGTGACGGCCGCCGGATCACGCCGGGCGAGGTCGTCGCCCCGGGGGAGCGGCTCGCCTGGGTGCCGACCATCGGCATCGGCATGCAGCACGTTGTCGCGATGTTCGGGGCCACCTTCCTGGTGCCGCTCATCACCGGCTTCCCGCCCAGCACCACCCTGCTCTTCAGCGGGCTGGGGACGGTGCTCTTCCTGCTCGTCACCGCGGGCCAGGTGCCGTCCTACCTGGGCTCGAGCTTCGCCTTCCTGGCGCCGATCGCCGCCGCCCAGGCCGAGCACGGGCCGGCGGGCGCCCTCGGCGGGGTGGTCATGGCCGGGGTCGGGCTCGCCCTCGTGGGGCTGCTGGTGCAGCTCGTCGGGCACGGCTGGATCTCCCGCCTCATGCCGCCGACCGTCACCGGCGCCATCGTCGCCCTCATCGGCCTCAACCTCGCGCCGGCCGCCTGGGGCAACGTCGAGCAGGCGCCGGTCACCGCGCTCGCGACGCTCGTGGCCATCCTGCTCTGCACGGTGCTCTTCCGCGGCCTGCTCGGCCGGCTGTCGATCCTGCTCGGCGTCCTCGTCGGGTATGCCGTGGCGCTGCTGCGCGGGGAGGTCGACCTCGCCCTCGTCGCCGACGCCGGGTGGCTGGGGGCGCCCCCGCTCATGGCGCCGGAGTTCCACCTCGGCGTCATGGGGCTCTTCCTGCCCGTGGTGCTCGTGCTGGTGGCCGAGAACATCGGTCACGTGAAGTCCGTGGCGCAGATGACCGGCGAGTCCGCGGACGCGCTCGACCACCTGCTGGGTCGGACGCTGCTCTCCGACGGCCTGGCGACGACGCTGGCCGGGGCCGGTGGTGGCTCGGGCACCACGACCTACGCGGAGAACATCGGCGTCATGGCCGCCACCCGGGTCTACTCCACGGCGGCCTACTGGGTCGCGGCCCTCACCGCGGTCGCGCTGGCCTTCCTGCCCAAGTTCGGAGCGCTCATCCAGACCGTGCCCGCCGGGGTGCTGGGCGGGGCCGCCACCGTCCTCTACGGCATGATCGGGGTGCTGGGCGTGCGCATCTGGGTGGAGCACCGGGTCGACTTCGGCAACCCCGTCAACCTGTCCACCGCCGCGGTCGCGCTGGTCGTCGGCATCGCCAACTACACGTGGGACGCGGGGGCCCTGAGCTTCGAGGGGATCGCCCTCGGCACCGGCGCCGCGCTGCTCGTCTACCACGGCATGTCCGCCATCAACCGCCGCACCGGGGCCGTCGACACCGGCCCCGTGGAGCCGACCCGGTCGCGTGCCGCGACGTCCGCCCGGGCCGGTAGACTCGATCCTTGAACCGTCATCGAAGGGACAACACGTGAGTGCACTGCAGGTCGAGCTGGTCGCCGCGGACCGCAAGGTCTGGGAGGGCGAGGCGTCCATGGTGAGCGCCCGGAGCATCGACGGTGACCTGGGCATCCTGCCCGGTCACACGCCCGTGCTCGCCGTGCTCGTGGAGGGTGAGGTCACCATCCACACGAGCGGCGCCCCGCAGAACGTCACCATCGACGGGGGCTTCCTGTCGGTGGACGACGACAGGGTCGTCGTGGTGGCCGACCGGGTCGACGCCGGGTCCTTGTCGGCCAGCGCCTCGAGCTGATCGGCGCACCGACGTCCATGACCGGCACGGGCGCCCTCGTCCTGGTGCTCATGGCCGCCCTGGGGGCCGTGGTCATCCTGGGCCTTGGCCTGTTCGCCTTCCGCGTCGCCGCGGAGCGCGGCAGCGTGTGCCCCCCCATGCCCGCGGCATACCGGGACGCCGAGCGCGCCTGGCGCTGCGGCACGCTGCGCTTCACCGACGACCGCCTCTCCCTCACCGGGGCAGGCGGTCCGTCGCTGGGCCCCTGGATGCGCGGCAACCTCGACCTGGGGGTGGCCGGACCGCTCGACTCCCGCGACGCCTCGTCGCTGGGCGGGGCGGCCCTCATCCGGGTGCCGGTCAGCTACGGCACCGCCCGCTTCGAGCTGGCCCTCGGCGAGCAGCACTACACGGCCCTCCGGTCCTGGGTCGAGGCCGTGCCCCCGGGCTGGAACTCGCAGGTCGCCTGAGCCCACCTGCCGCGGGCCTCGGGCCCACGGCGGGCACGAGCCCCGCGGACCCGGCCGGCCCGGCTCAGCGGGAGGGCTGCTCGCGGCCCCCGCCGGGCTGCCAGAGCACGTCGCCCTCGCCGCTGCGGCCGGCGACGCGGGCCAGGATGAAGAGCAGGTCGGAGAGCCGGTTGAGGTAGGTCGCGGTGAGCGGGTTGACCCCACCGGTCCCCTTCTCGGCGTCCTCGGCGGCCGGCTGGTCGCCGTACTCCTCCAGCGCCGCCCAGGTCGAGCGCTCGGCGCGGCGGGCCACGGTGCGCGCCTGGTGCAGCAGCGCGGCGGCGGGGGTGCCGCCGGGCAGGATGAAGGAGCGCAGCGCGGGCAGGTCGGCGTTGTAGCGGTCGCAGTCGGCCTCCAGCTCCTCGACCCACTCGGCCTTGACCCGCAGCGGCTCCCACTCGTAGCTCGCGCGCAGCGGCATGCACAGGTCGGCGCCGACGTCGAAGAGGTCGTTCTGGACCCGGGCCAGGGTCTGCTGCACCTCGACCGGCAGGTTGCCGCCGGCGACGGCCACCCCGATGACCGAGTTGGTCTCGTCGGTGTCGGCGTACGCCGCCAGCCGGGCGTCGGTCTTGCGGGTCCGGCCGTTGTCGCCCAGGGCGGTGCTGCCGTCGTCGCCGGTGCGGGTGTAGATGCGCGTCAGGTTGACCATGCCCCGCATGCTGCCACGTGCTGGCGGAGACCGCTCAGGTGACCAGCGTCGCGGCCACCCGGCGGGCGTCCGCCGCCGCCTCCAGGTCGCCGTGCGGGTCGCGCAGCGCGGCCCCGACCCCGCCGAAGTACATCGAGCTGGGCGGGTGCTCGTGCCGGGTCAGCCCGGCCGCGTCGAGGCTTGCGGCGATGTGCGCGTCCTCCTCGTGGTCGATGCGGGTCGAGCCGTCCTCCAGCCGGCGCGGGTGCATGCGCGGCTGGTCGACCGCCGTCTGCAGGTCCTCGCCGTGGCGGGCGAGGTGGGTGAGCACCTGGGCCAGCGCGGTGGTGATGCGGTCGGCCCCCGGCGTGCCGATGGCCAGCACGGCCCCGTCGTCGCGACGGGCGGTGGTGGGGGCCATGTTGGAGGCGAGCCGGGTCCCCGGGGCGAGCGCGTGCAGCCCGTGCCGGTTGAGCTCGAGCTCACCGAGGGAGTTGTTGGCCACCAGCCCGGTGCCCTCGATCGTCATCCCCGAGCCGTAGCCCGCCGACGCGGTGAGCGCGCACGCCAGGCCGTCGGCGTCGACGACCGACACGTGCGCCGTCGAGGGCGAGGTCGGCAGCCCGGTCGCCCCGATGTGCCGGAGCGTCCCGAGCAGCTCGGCCCCGGCCGCCTCGAGGTCGTGGGCGGTGTCGATCCGGTCCAGCCGGATGTCGAGCACCTCCTTCATGACCAGCGCCGCCTGCGCCGGGTCGATCTGCCCGTCGATCGCCCCGAGCAGCCGCAGCAGGGCGGTGAGCACCGGACCCCCGATGGAGGGCGGGGGGTTGCAGGCGAGGTCCCACGGTCCGAGCCGGCTGCGCAGACCGGTGCGCACCACCGGCTGGTAGGCCTCCAGGTCGGCCAGCGACAGCAGGCCGCCCCGGGCAAGCATGTCGGCGTCGATCGCGCGCGCCACGTCGCCGTGGTAGGCCGTGCCGGCCCCCTCGGCGCCGATGTGCTCCAGGGTGTCGGCGAGCACCGGGTCGACGACCCGGTGGCCGACGGCCGGCGCGGCGCCGTCGACGGTGAGCAGCGCCCGGGTGGCCGGGTCCCAGGCCAGGATGGTGTCCGTGACCAGGACGAGGTACGACTGCGCGGTGCGGCTGAGCGGGTAGCCGCCCCGCGCCACGTCGGCGGCCGGCTGGAGCAGCTCGGCCCACGGGGCCCGGCCGTACCGCTGGTGCGCCCAGCCCATGGCGGCCAGCATCCCGGGCGTCGCGACCGACCCGGGCCCGACGTAGGTGACCATGCCGCCGCCGTAGTCGGACGCGGCCTCGATGAGGCCCTGCCCGCGGCGGTCCTCGCTCATCCCCCGACCGGGCATCTCCACGTTGCCGTCGACCACGATCGGCTCCCCGCCCGGTGCCCAGACGTTGACGAAGCAGCCGCCGAGGGTCGAGATGACCCCGGGCTCGGTGACGGTGGCGGTGAGCATCGCGGCGACCGCCGCGTCCACCGCGGTGCCCCCGGCCTCCAGTGCGTGCCGGGCCGCCTCGGTGGCGTAGGAGTTGGGCGCAGCGATGGCGGCGGATCGGGTCACGGCTCGATTCTGCCGCAGCGCTGCGCCCGGAGGCACGAGCCCGCGCGCCGGTCTGGCATCGTGTCCGCGTGACGAACGCCCTCCCGCGGTCCCGACGGGGCCCCTCCCCGTGGTCGGCGGGCGTCGTGCTCACGCTCGCCGTGGCGCTCGCCGCGCTCGGGTGGGCGCTGGTCCTGCGGCACGGCTTCCCGCACGGCGACGACTGGCTGCACGCGATGGCGGGCGAGCGGCCCGGCGACGCCCGCACGCTGCGGGGCTGGCTCGCCACGTGGCAGTTCGACTACGCCTTCCGCAACGGGCGCGCCGCGGACGCGGTGGCCCGGCTCATCCTGCTCGGCGGACGGCCCGGGGCGATGGTCGTCGGGGTGGCGGTCATGGTGCTGACCGGCCTCGCGACGTGGCCGTGGCTGCGGACGGCGGGGCGCTCGCTGCGCCTGGCCTGGGGCGTGCTCGGGCTGGGCGTGCCCTTCCTCGCCGTCCAGGCGCACTCGTGGCTCACCGGGGAGGGGCTGCTGTGGGTGTCCGGGATGGCGAACTACCCGGTCTCCGCGCTGGCCTTCCTCGTCGCCGGCGCGGCGGTGAGCGGCGCCCTGTCGTCCCGGGTGACCTGGCTCCTGCTCCCGGTCGTCGCCTACGCCCACCTCGGCCACGAGGTGTCCGCGGTCGCCACCCTCGTCGTCACCGTGCTGGCGCTGGCGCTGCTGCGCCCCGCCGGTGGGCGGTCCCGCGCCACCTGGGCGGCCGTCGGGACCTCCGCGCTGGGCTTCGTCGTGCTGGCGACGGCGCCGGGGCTGTGGCGCCGCACCACCGAGGAGGACCTCGTCCTGCCGCTGCTGCAGGCGCTGTCGCGGACCACCCTGATGTTCGCCTCGCTGAGCCTCGGGTGGTGGCTGGCCCTCGGGGTGCTCGCCGTGGTCGGCGCCCGGCTCGCCGGCCGCGCGCCGCGCTGGAGCGCCGTCGTGCCGGGCGTGGCCGCCTGGGTGCTGCTGCTCCTCGCCCGGCGCCGCTGGCCACGCCTGGCCGACCTGTGCGCCGACGCCGACACCGCCGTCCCGGCGACCCTTCTCGCGCTCGCCGTCGTCGCCGCGGCGGCCGTGCTCGTGGTGAGCGTCCTCGTGCTGGTCGTGCACGCGTGGGGGGCGGTCGCGGCATACCCGGTGCTGGCGCTGACCGCCGCCGGCGTCGTGTCCGCCGGCGTGCCCATCGTGGCCTCGGTGTGCGGGCAGCGCGCCTTCTTCCTGCCCGTCACCGCGCTCGTCCTCGCGGTGGCCTGCGCCCTGCGCCTGGTCCTCGGCGCGCTCGCGGCGCGCGGCCCGCGGCAGGTGCGGCTGGCCGACGCGCTCACCGCGGCGGCCGTCGTCGCGACCCTCGTCAGCGCCGCCGGCTACGTCACCGTGACCTCGCAGCGCGCCGCCCGGAACGCGGAGGTCTACGACGGCTTCGTCGCCCAGGTCGAGGAGGCCCGCGCCACGGGGGCGGGGGAGGTGGTCGTGCCCGAGCTGCCGGAGGAGGGCTACGCCTACCGGCGGGCGTTCTACCTGCCGCGCTACGCCTGCGACCTGCGGCTGTTCTACGGGCTGCCGGACGGGGTCGTGCTCACCGACGAGCAGCGGCGCGAGGACCGCACCACCGACACCACGACGGGGTGCGAGACCACGTGGCAGCGCACCCTCACCCGGGCGGAGGAGCCGGCTCCCGGCCGGCGGTGAGGACGGTGCGGGTGAGCAGGAAGGTCACCGGCACCGCCGCGACGCCCATGACGAGGGTGGCCCAGCGCTCGTCGACCCCCACCGCCTCGACGAGCAGCACCGAGCCGACGGTCGTGAAGGTGAGGTTGACCAGGGTGGTGAGCGGGTAGGCGAGGAAGCGCCGCCAGGTCGGCCGCACCCCGAAGGTGAACAGGCTGTTGGCGAAGAAGGAGAAGACCACCGCCCCGGACCACGCGAGCAGGTGGGCCGGGACGTACGGCATACCGAGCAGCAGCAGGCGGTAGAAGAGGTAGTAGACGGCCGTGTTGGCCACGCCGACGAGGACGAAGCGCAGCAGCGGCCTCATCGGGGGCCGGCGGGGTCGCCGGGGGCCGGGCCGTCCCCGTCGCGCGGGCCCTGGTCCGCCCGGATCACCTCGTGGACGAGGTAGCTGGGTCGGGCCTTGACCTCCTGGTAGATGCGCCCGACGTACTCGCCCATGACCCCGACGGCGAGCAGCTGCACCCCGGACAGGCCGGTGATGACCGCGATCGTCGTGATGTAGCCGGGCTGGGTCACCCCGTGCATGAGGTAGCCCACCAGCAGCCACAGCAGGTAGACGACGGCCACGAGCACCGCCCAGCCGCCCAGGTGCAGCAGCAGGCGCAGCGGCCGGGTGTTGAAGGCGAGCGCCCCGTCGATGCCGTAGTTGAGCAGGGCGCGCAACGTCCAGCCCGAGCGGCCGCTGCCGCGCTGCACGTTGCGGTAGCTCACCGTGCCGGTCGGGAACCCCACCCAGGAGAAGAGGCCCTTGGAGAAGCGGTTGCGCTCGGGCAGCTCCAGCAGGGCGTCGAGGACCGGCCGGCCCATGATGCGGAAGTCCCCGACGCCGTCCTGGATGCGCACGGTCTCGATGAGCCCGTTGACCAGCCGGTAGTAGAGCCGGGAGAGCTGGGAGCGGACGAAGGGGTCGGCGGCGCGGTCGCGGCGGGCCACGACCTGCTCGACGTCGGTGGTGCGCAGCAGGGTGTACATCGAGGTGAGCAGCTCCGGCGGGTGCTGCAGGTCGCCGTCCATGAGCGCCACGCTGCTCCCGCGCGCCGCGCGCAGGCCCGCGAGCATGGCCGCCTCCTTGCCGAAGTTGCGGGACAGCCGCAGCACGACGACCCGGGGGTCCCGGGCGGCCAGTCCCCGGGCCACCTCCAGGGTGTCGTCGGTGGAGCCGTCGTCGACGAGCACCAGCTCGAAGGCCTGCCCCACGCCCAGCTCGTCGGCGACGTCGCCCAGGCGGGCGTGCAGCTCGGTGAGGGTGCCCTGCTCGTTGAAGCACGGGACCACGACGGACAGGGCGGTCATGGCGTTCACGCTAGCTCAGAAGAGCCGTGCCTCCGCGTCGTCGATCCCGCGCAGCGCCTCGTAGTCGAGGGTGACGCAGCGGATGCCACGGTCGGTCGCCAGGACCCTGGCCTGCGGCTTGATGAGCTGGGCGGCGAAGATGCCCTGCACCGGGGCGAGGTGCGGGTCGCGGTTGAGCAGCTCGAGGTAGCGGGTGAGCTGCTCGACGCCGTCGATGTCGCCGCGCCGCTTGATCTCCACGGCGACCGTGGCTCCGGCGGCGTCGCGGCACAGGATGTCCACCGGGCCGATCGCGGTGGGGAACTCCCGCCTCAGCAGCGTCCAGTCCTCGCCGAGGGTGGTGATGTGCTCGGCCAGCAGCGCCTGCAGCTGGGCCTCGACGCCGTCCTTGACCAGCCCGGGGTCGACGCCGAGGTCGTGGCTGGTGTCGGAGAGGACCTCGTGGATCTTGACCCGCAGGGTGTCCTCGCGCTTGCCGTGCGCGACCTGCCAGACCTGGGTGACGCCCTGCTCGGTCTCCACCTCGTCCGGGGCGGTCTGCACCATCGTGCACGGCGGGGCCATCCAGTTGAGCGGCTTGTAGGACCCGCCGTCGGAGTGCACGAGCACCGAGCCGTCGGCCTTGACCATGAGCAGCCGGGTGGCGAGGGGCAGGTGGGCTTCGAGGGCTCCGTGGTAGTCCACCGAGCACCGGGCGATCACGACACGCACGGCCCTCACCCTAGCCGTCGGGTGATGAGAGGATGCGCGGTATGCGTCAGATCACCACCGTCGGGGTCATCGGGCTCGGCACCATGGGTGCCGGCATCGTCGAGGTCTTCGCGAGGGGAGGGCTGCAGGTCGTCGGGGTGGAGACGACCGAGGAGCTCGCCGAGCGCGGGCGCGGCATCCTGCAGGCCTCGACGGACCGCGCGGTCTCCCGGGGCCGGCTGGAGGAGGCCGAGCAGCAGGAGATCCTCGGCCGGGTCACCATCACCACGGCGATGGGCGACCTCGCCCCGGCCGATCTCGTCGTCGAGGCGGTCCCCGAGGTCATGGACCTCAAGCACCAGGTCTTCTCCGCCCTGGACGGCATCGTCGCCCCCGACGCCGTGCTCGCCTCCAACACCTCCAGCCTGTCGATCACCGCGATCGCTGCGGGCACGGCATACCCCGAGCGGGTGGTGGGGATGCACTTCTTCAACCCTGCGCCCGTCCTCAAGCTCGTCGAGGTCATCACGACCGTGCGCACCGACGACGCCGTGCGCGAGGCGGTGGTGGAGCTGGCCGGACGCATCGGCAAGCGGCCCGTCGTGGTCGGCGACCGCGCCGGGTTCGTCGCCAACTACCTGCTGTTCGGCTACTTCGTGTCGGCGCTGCGGATGCTCGAGCAGGGGCACGTCTCGCGGGAGGACCTCGACACCGCCATGCGCGTCGGGGCGGGCCTGCCGATGGGCCCGTGCACGCTCATGGACCTCGTCGGTCTCGACGTCTGCCACCACATCGGGGACGTCATCTACGCCCACAGCCGCAGCCCCATGCACGCCCCGAGCCCCATGCTGGAGCGGATGGTGACCGCCGGGCTGCTCGGCCGCAAGAGCGGCGAGGGGTTCTACACCTACGCCCGACCCGGTAGCGGGCAGGTCGTCGATGCTCCGGACGCGGGCGGCGAGGGCCCCGCGGTCGGCGCCGTGGGCGTCGTCGGCGGCGGGGAGATCGCCGACGAGCTCGTCTCCCGGCTGCGCGAGGGCGGGTATGCCGTCACCCACGTCGCCGACCCCGCGGACCGGGAGGAGCTGGCCGGGCTCGCGGGCGTCGACGTGGTCGTCGAGGCCGGGACGGCGACGCCGGAGAGCGAGCTCGACGACGCCGAGGCCGCCCCCGTGGTGCCGGTCCAGGAGGAGCTGTGGGAGGTGCTGGCCGACGTCGTGGGGGAGCGCACCGTGCTCACCACCGTCGGGGAGGACCTCGCCGTGGCCATCGGCGCGCTGTCCGGGCGGCCGGAGCGCGCCGCCGTGCTGCGGGTGCACGCGCCGACCGGCAACGGGCAGGTCGTGGAGATCGGCCGGTCCAGCGCCACCGACGACGAGACGGTCGCGGTCCTGCGGACCCTCGTCCGGGCCATCGGGGCCGAGCCGGTCGTCTGCCGGGACCGCCCCGGCCTGGTGGTCGACGCGCTCCTCATGCCGCACCTCATGGACGCCGTGCGGATGCTCGACGAGGGCTACGCCGGCGTGGCCGACATCGACACCGCGCTGCAGCACGGGCTGGGCTACCCGGCCGGGCCGTTCGCGATGATCGACCAGATCGGCGCCGAGGAGGTCCTCACGGTGTGCGAGGAGCTGGCCGAGGCCGGCGGGCTGCCGCGCGAGTCGGTGGCGCCCTCGCCGCTGCTCATCGAGCACGTGCTGCTCGACCGGCCGTTCACGGCCTGACCGGCGTGCCCCGGTCCAACCGTCCGCGGCGGGGCGGGCGGCCGCGGGCCCGGACGGGCGGCGGCCCGGTCGGCGTGGGCGACCCGCTGCGGCGGGGGGTCGAGGAGGTCCGCTACGCCGGGCAGGTGTGGGCGGTGCGCCGGGTGCGCCCCAACGACAGCGGCCGTGCCTACCGCTGCCCCGGGTGTCAGCAGGAGGTGCGCGCCGACGTCGCGCACACCGTGGCCTGGCCCGTCGACGGGATGCAGCAGGCCGAGAACCGCCGCCACTGGCACACCGTCTGCTGGTCCGCCCGCGAGCGCCGTCGGCCGGGCGGGTCGTTCGCCTGACGCCCTTCACCGACCGGGCGTCGTGAATGGTTGGCTGCGCGCCGACCGAGCGCCGCAGATGGTTGGCTGCGCGCCGACCGAGCGCCGCAGATGGTTGTCTGGGGCGCGACCGAGCGTCGGCCATGGTTGGCCCGGCCGCCCTTGTCGTCGCTAGCCTGCCCTCATGACCATCACCCGGGCCGACGCGGACCAGCGGGATGCCGCCCTGGCGCTCATCGTGGCCACCCAGAGCTCGCCGAGGACGGCGTGCGCCTACCTCGGCACCGAGGCCGACGGAGTGCGAGCCGAGCTCGACGACCTCGACACGCCCTGGCAGGAGACTCTGCGAGTGGCGGTCGAACCCTCCGGCCGGGTGGTCGGTGCCGTGCTGCACGACGCCGACCCCGAGGAGACGATGCGCAGCTGGATCCACGGGCCGTGGACCGTCGACGAGCAGACCTGGTCGGCGTATGCCGTCCCGCTCGTCCGCGCGGCCCTCGACCAGCTACCGCCGGGGGTGGAGCAGCACGAGCTGAGCGCGGCCCCGGCCCACACCGGTATGGCGCGGCTCGCCGCCGACCTGGGCTGGCACGCCACCGGCCTCAGCATCGCCTACCAGGCCACGACCGCGACGGCGCACCGCTGGCCGGCCGATGCGCCTGACGCCCGCGTCGCCACGCCCGCAGAGCTGCCCGCGATCAGCGCGCTGCACGACGCCGCCTTCCCCGGCACCTACGCCACCGCCCGCCAGCTGCTGGCGGACGAGGCGCGGTCCACCCTGGTGCTGGGGCACGACGGGGAGGTGACCGGGTACGCCTCCGGTGAGATCCAGGCCGACGGCGCCGGCTACCTCGACTTCCTGGCCATCGCGCCGGAGCGCCGCGGCCGGGGCCTCGCGCCCGGCCTGCTCGCCGCGATCTCGCGCGAGCTGCTCGCCCGCTCCTCGCAGGGCACGGTCAATCTCGTCGTCGACGAGATGAATGCGGCAGCCGTCGCCCTCTACGAGGGGTTCGGCTACGTGCGGGACGCCGAACTGCTCGGCTACCGCTCGTGGCCCCAGCCCCAGGCGTCTGGCGGCTCCTTCGCCTGACCGACGTTTTTTCACCGGACGTCGCGGATGTTGGGTAGGAGTCACCATGCGCGGCGCCCGGAGGGGGTCAGTGCAACCATTCGCGGCGCTCGGTGGGGGTCAGGGCAACCATGCGCGGCGCTCGGTGGGGGTCAGGGCAACCATGCGCGACGCTCGGTGGGTCTAGAGGCGCTCCTGGCGCGGGACGAGGACCTCCTCGTAGACCAGCAGCAGACCGGCCGCCACGGGGATGGCGATGAGGGCGCCGAGGACGCCCAGCAGGGTGCCGCCGGCGAGCACGGCGACGACGGTGACGGCGCCGGGCACCGAGACCGTGCGCTTCATGATGCGCGGGACGATCCAGTAGTTCTCGATCTGCTGGTAGACGACGTAGTAGACGAGGACGACCAGCGCCAGCGTGGGGGACACGGTGAGCGCCGAGACGGCCACGATGACCGCGCCCAGGGTCGCGCCGACGAGCGGGATGAGCCCGAGGAGGCCGACCGACACGGCCAGGATCGCGGCGTAGGGGATGCCGAGGAGCTGCATCATCAGCCACGAGCAGACGGCGTTGATGGTCGCGACGGTGGCCTGACCGAGGGCATACCCCCCGACCCGGCGCATGATCTCCTCGGCGAGCCGGACGACGCCCGGGCGACGGCTGCTCGGCACGAGGCGGTATGCCGCGTCCTTGACCGAGGGCAGCGTCGCCAGGAGGTAGAGGGTGAGGATGGCGGAGGTGACGAGCCCGACGAGGCTGCCGGCCACCCACCCCGCCGCGCCCAGCACCCCGCCGAAGAGGGCGGTCCACGTGCCGCGCTCGGTGAGCAGCCGGTCGACCTCGGTCGCGGCCCGCTCGCTCACGGCGTAGCGCTGGTCCAGCTCGACCATCCACGGCGTGCCCGACATCTCCTCGAGGACCACCGGGGCGCGCTCGACCAGGGTGACCGCCTGGCCGACCACGCCCGGCAGCAGGGTGACGGCGCTGACCGCGACCACGGCCACGAAGCCCATGAAGACGCAGAAGACGCTGCTGGGCCGGCTCATCCCGCGCCGGGTCAGCCACTCCACGAGCGGGTTGAGCGCCAGGGTGAGGAAGACGGCGACCAGCAGGTAGGTGAGCACCGAGGAGAGCCGGGTGAGGTTCTGCAGCAGCAGCCAGGCCAGCAGCACCCCGAGCGCCCCGGTGAAGCCGATGGAGAAGGCGGAGGCCGACAGCAGCGCGGGCCGGCGGACCCCGGCGCCGCCCCGGGGGGCACGGCCGGCGCCAGCCGGTGTCTCCGCGGCCGGCGGGTCGCCGAGGTCCGCGAGCTCCGCCGCCTCCGGGTGGCCGGCGTGGATCTGCGCCCACAGCTCGGACTGCAGCCGGTTGCTCTCGTCGAGCAGCTCGCGCTGCCGGACCCGGAAGTCCCGCCAGCGCTGGACCGCCCGCACCCCGGCGCGGGGGACCGCGGTCGGGTCGACCGCGCGGGCCCGGCGGGCCGCAGCCCGGAGCCGGGCGGCCCGCAGCGAGGGGTCCGGCGTGCGCGGCGATGGGTCCGGCGTCCGCAGGGAGGGGTCCCGCGTGCGCTGCCCCGGGTCCTGGGTGCGGTGCGTCGTCACCCGGCGGGCTCCACCAGCTCGACGAGCACACCCCCGGCGTCCTTGGGGTGGATGAAGTTGATGCGCGAGCCGGCCGTGCCCCGGCGCGGCTCGTCGTAGAGCAGGCGCAGGCCGCGCTCGCGCAGCACGGCGCTCGCGGCGTCGAGGTCGCTCACCCGGTAGGCCAGCTGCTGCAGCCCGGGGCCGTTCCGGTCCAGGAACCGGGCGATGGTCGAGTGCGGGTCGGTGGGCGCCAGCAGCTGCAGGAGGGTGGGGTGCTCACCGGGCTCACCGGCCGGGCCGACCGCGACCATGGCCTCGCGCACGCCCTGCTCGGTGTTGGTCTCCTCGTGCACCACCCGGTGCCCGAGGACGTCGCGGTGGAAGGCGATGGCCGCGTCCAGGTCGGGCACCGCCAGCCCCACGTGGTCGACGGAGAGCAGGAAGGGCGCGAGCGCCTCGCCTCCCGCAGCGTCCTGGCTGGGGTCGCTCATGAGGTCCACCGTAGGGCGGTCGGCCACCCACCGTGCGGAGCCCGGGCGGTATGTCGCCTAGCATCCGAGCATGAGCGACCTGCTGCTGCGCGACGTGCGCGTCGTCGCCATCGACGCCGGCCCGCCCACCGAGCCGGTGGACGTCCTGGTGCGGGACGGGGTCATCGCGGCCGTCGGCCCACGCCTGCGGCCCGAGGGACCCGCCGTGCCCGAGCTCGACGGCGGCGGGCGCCACGTCATACCGGGTCTGTGGGACACCCACGTCCACATGGTCCAGTGGGGCCTGGGGCAGACGCGTCTCGACACCTCCGGCACGGCCAGCCCCCAGGAGGTGCTGGCGCGGGTCAGCGACCGGCTGACCTGGGGGTTCGACAGCCCCACCGGGGTCCTTGTCGGGTGGGGGCACCGCACCGGGCGGTGGCTGGAGCAGCCGACCGTGGCCGCGCTGGACGCGGTGACCGGCGACGTCCCGGTCGCCCTCATCAGCGGCGACGGCCACCACGGCTGGCTCAACACCCGGGCCCTGCAGCTGCTGGGAGGGCCCCCGGCCGAGGGGGTCGTCGCCGAGGCCGAGTGGTTCCCGCTCTACGACCGCCTGCAGCGGCTGCCGGGTGCGCCGGAGGAGTCGGAGTATGCCGTCGCCCGCGCCATCCAGGACGCGCACACCGTGGGCGTGGTGGGGATCGTCGACCTGGAGTTCGGGCAGCCCTGGGAGCAGTGGCGTGAGCGCAGCGCGGAGGGCATGCCGCCGCTGCGGGCCCGCACCGGGGTCTACCCGGAGGGCCTGGAGGCCGCCATCGCCGCCGGTCTGCGCACCGGCGACCCGATCCGGGCCACCGACGGCCTGGTGACGATGGGTCCGCTCAAGGTCATCACGGACGGCTCGCTCAACACCCGGACCGCCTGGTGCTGCGACCCCTACGCCGACGGCCACCTGCTCGACCAGCCGGCCGGCGCCGCCAACTACCCGGTGGACGAGCTCGTCTCGCTGCTGCGCCGGGCCGGTGGGGCCGGGCTGGACGCCGCCCTGCACGCGATCGGCGACGCCGCCGTCGGGGCCGTGCTCGACGCCTTCTCCGCCACCGGGGCGTCCGGCTCGATCGAGCACGCCCAGCTCGTCCGGGCCGACGACGTGCGGCGGTGGGCCGCCCTGCCGCAGCGGGTCGTCGCCAGCGTGCAGCCGGCCCACCTGCTCGACGACCGACCGGTGACCGAGCGCTGCTGGCCGGACCGCACCGACCGCACCTTCACCCTGCGCAGCTTCCTCGACGCGGGGATCCGGCTCAGCCTGGGCTCGGACGCCCCGGTGTCGCCGCTGGACCCCTGGCTGGCGATGGCCGCCGCCGTGCACCGCGGCCCGGAGGACGGCGAGAGCTGGCACCCGGAGCAGGAGATCAGCGCCCGGGAGGCGCTGGCCGCCTCGGTCGACGGGCAGCGCGTGCGGGTGGGCGACCGGGGTGACCTCGCGCTGCTCGAGCACGACCCGCTCGTGGAGGCGGCCACCAGCGCCGAGCGCGCGCGCCGGTTCCGCTACACCGTGGTCAGCGCGACCGTCCTCGACGGCCAGGTCGTGCACGGCTCCTGACCCCGGGGAAGGCGTGACGCGCCGCTACAGTGACGAGTGGCTGCACACCCGTCACCGTCGCTGGAGGAGTCCTCGCAGATGTCTGAAGCCACCACCTCGGTCCTCGTCGCCGGCGCCCGCACCCCCATGGGTCGTCTGCTCGGCTCGCTCTCCTCGCTCTCCGGGGCCGAGCTCGGTGGCGCCGCGATCGCCGGTGCCCTGGAGCGCGCCGGCGTGCGCGGCGACCAGGTCGACTACGTCGTCATGGGGCAGGTCCTCACCGCCGGTGCCGGCCAGATCCCGGCCCGGCAGGCGGCCGTGGCCGGCGGGATCCCGATGGACGTCCCCGCGCTCACCATCAACAAGGTCTGCCTGTCCGGCATCGACGCCATCGCGCTCGCCGACCAGCTCATCCGGGCCGGGGAGGTCGACGTCGTCGTCGCGGGCGGCCAGGAGTCGATGAGCCAGGCGCCGCACCTGCTGGAGCGCTCGCGCACCGGCTTCAAGTACGGCGACGTCACCATGCGCGACCACATGGCCCACGACGGCCTCTGGGACGCGTTCACCGACCAGGCCATGGGCGGGCTGACCGAGGGGGCGAACCGCGCCGACGAGGCCGAGCAGTTCACCCGCGAGCAGCAGGACGCCTTCTCCGCGCGCAGCCACCAGCGCGCGGCCGCGGCCTGGGAGAACGGCGTCTTCGACGACGAGGTCGTGCCCGTCCACATCCCGCAGCGCAAGGGCGACCCGGTCGTCGTCTCCCGCGACGAGGGCATCCGCGCCGACACCACCGTCGAGTCCCTGGGCCGGTTGCGCCCGGCGTTCTCCCCGGACGGCACGATCACCGCCGGGTCGGCCTCGCAGATCTCCGACGGCGCCTGCGCCGTGGTCGTCATGAGCAAGGCCCGCGCCACCGAGCTGGGGCTGGACTGGATCGCCGAGATCGGGGCGCACGGCATGGTCGCCGGCCCCGACTCCACCCTGCAGAGCCAGCCGGCCCGCGCCATCGCCGCAGCCTGCGCCAAGCAGGGCGTCGAGCCCGCGGACCTGGACCTCGTGGAGATCAACGAGGCCTTCGCGGCCGTCGGCCTCGCCTCCATGGAGGAGCTCGGTCTCGACGAGGAGCGGGTCAACGTCAACGGCGGCGCCATCGCGCTGGGCCACCCCATCGGCATGTCCGGCGCCCGCATCCTGCTGCACCTCGCCCTCGAGCTGCGGCGCCGCGGCGGCGGCACCGGCGCCGCGGGGCTGTGCGGCGGCGGCGGGCAGGGCGACGCCCTGCTCGTCACCGTCCCGGCCCGGTGAGCACGCCCGGCGACGGCACGGGGCGCGTCCCGGAGGAGCAGGGGCGGGCCGTGCAGGAGCCCAGGACGGCCGACGCGCGGTCCGGGGACTGGGAGGTCCGGGAGCCACGGGCCGGTGACGCCGAGCCGTTCGCCCGGTTGCACGCCCGGGTCTGGCGGGAGACCTACCGCGGCATCATGTCCGACGAGGTCGTCGACGCGCTCGAGCCCGAGCAGTTCCGACCGGTGTGGGAGCAGGTCGTCGCGGCGTATGCCGCGGGCCGGGTGCCCGACGACGGCCGCGGGTTCGTCGTCGGTCTGGTCGGGGACGAGCCCGCCGGCTTCTGCATGCACGGGCCGTCGCGCGACGAGGACCCGCCCGTGCCGCACCAGGTGTGGTCGCTCAACGTCGCCCCCGAGCACCAGGGCAGCGGCCTCGCGCAGGAGCTGCTCCTGCGCAGCCTCGGCGAGCGGGCGGCATACCTCTGGGTGGCGCAGGGCAACCACCGGGCGGTCCGCTTCTACGAGCGGCAGGGCTTCGTGCTCGACGGCGCGGAGAACCTCGACGGCCACGACGGCGTCGTCGAGCTGCGCATGGTGCGCCGCGCCTGAGCAGCGGAACGCCCTCCCCCTGCGCCGGAGCAGAGAACCGTGCCCGAGACAGGTGCTGCGACCCTTGCGTCGGGCCTGCTTCTCTGCTCAGGCGGGCCCGAGCGCTACCGTCGGGGGATGAGCGAGCGGCGCACCTTCTACCCCGAGATCGAGCCCTACCGCACCGAGATGCTGGACGTGGGTGACGGGCACGAGGTCTACGTCGAGCAGTCCGGCGACCCGGACGGCAAGCCGGTGATCTTCGTGCACGGCGGCCCGGGCAGCGGGACCAGCCCGAAGCAGCGCCGGGTGTTCGACCCCGAGCGCTACCGCATCATCCTGTTCGACCAGCGCATGGCCGGACGCTCGACCCCGCACGCGGCGACCACGGTGGACCCCGCCGTGTGGGCGACCAACACGACCGGTCACCTCGTCGCCGACATGGAGCGCATCCGCGAGCACCTCGGGGTCGACACCTGGCAGGTCTTCGGTGGGTCGTGGGGCTCCTGCCTGTCGCTGGCCTACGCCCAGGCCCACCCCGACCGGGTGAGCGAGCTGGTGCTGCGGGGGATCTTCACGCTGCGCCCGGCCGAGCTGGCCTGGATGTACGAGCGCGGCCACCTCGAGCACGTCTACCCCGACCACTGGGCCGAGTTCGTGGCCCCGGTGGCCCCGGAGCGCCGTCACGAGATGCAGCTCGCCTACCACGAGCTGCTCTTCGACCCCGACCCCGAGGTGCACGTCCCCGCCGGCGTGGCGTGGAGCGGCTGGGAGTCGCGGGTCATCACGGTGGAGCCGGACGAGGAGGGCTTCCGCAAGGCGACCGAGCCGGGCCAGGCGGTGGCCTTCGCCCGCATCGAGAACCACTACTTCGTGCACGGCGGCTTCCTGCGCGAGGGTTCGCTGCTCGACCAGGCGCCCGCCCTGGCCCACATCCCGACGGTCATCGTCCAGGGCCGGCTGGACATGTGCACCCCGGCCCGCACCGCCTTCGACCTGGCCGCGCGGCTGCCGGACGCCGAGCTCACGGTGGTATCTGACGCGGGGCACGCGTTCTCCGAACCGGGCAACCTGGATGCCCTGATCCGGGCGACCGACAGGTTCGCGACCAGCAGGAGGTAGGCCGTCATGGGGGAGTTCGTCGACCCGGAGACCGGAGGCCCGCTGCGGCTCGAGGTGAGGAGCGTGGACGGCCGCGACTTCGTGCTCCTGCACCCGGTGGGCTACGTCGAGGAGGGGGGCGACACCTTCGTCGTGCCCGCCGGCTTCACCACGGACTTCGCCTCGGTGCCCCACCTGTTCACCTGGCTGGTGCCCACCAGCGGTGACTTCGCCCCGGCCGCGGTGCTGCACGACGCCCTGGTCTGCCCGGGCAGCTACCAGGGGCCGGAGATCGACCGGCACGAGGCGGACCGGGTGTTCCGCACCGCGATGATCGGGCTGGGCACCGGGAGGGTGCGCGCCTGGCTGATGTGGGCGGCCGTCACCATCAGCACGATGTGGGCCAGCCGGGAGCTCGCCCAGCGGGTGCAGCTCTTGGGCCTGCTGGGGCTGGTCACGATCCTGGGGACGGCGGCCACGCTGGACTTCTTCGACCTCGTCTCGGTGGTGCCGTGGATGGGGGACCGGGCCTGGCCGACCGAGCTGGCGACCGGGGCGCTCTTCGCGGTCCTCGTGCCGAGCGTGCTCGCGGTGTCCTGGGGACGGTACTGGCCGGCCGGGGTCATCCTGGGCGTCGCGCTCGCGCTGCTGCTGCACGTCACGGCGGCGCTGCTCGCGATCTACGGTCTCTACCTCGCCCTCGAACGCCTGGTGAGCGGCCCGGCGGACGACGACGGGGTCCGGGTACGGGACCGACGCGCGACGGACGCGGGCAGCACCCTGGGAGATCGCTGATTTCCCCCACCAGCGACCGATGTTTACCATATCGTTATGAAGTTCTCCAGGATCACCGCCGCCGCCACGCTGAGCTCGGCCCTTCTCCTCGCCGCCTGCTCTGCTGACGACACCACTGGGGGCGCCACCACCGACGCCGCCGAGGGCGCGGGCGCCACCACCTCCGACGACGCCGCCACCACCACCGACGACGCCGCCGTGACCGCCGCGGACGCGACCGGTGAGACGGTGGAGATGACCACCGACGCGCAGAGCGCCGCCCTGTCGCTGGAGGAGGCCGAGGAGGCCGCCACCGAGGTGCTGACCCAGCGGGTGCGTGCCGACCAGGGCGACGGCGACGACGTCGAGAAGGCCCAGGAGGCGTCCCTGGCCGGCACCGCGCTGCGGGCGCACCGGGCCGCCGACCGGTTGGAGCCGGTCACCGGTGAGCCCGCCCAGGTCGACCTCGAGGAGAACCCGGTCGAGCCCATCGTGCTGGCGATCAGCCGCGAGGACGACCAGGACCCCGACTACCTCCTCGTGCAGACGGTCCCGGAGGACGGCGTCCCCTACCTGCACCTCCTGGAGAGCAAGAGCGGCGACACCGAGGACTTCCGCATCACCTGGGAGGCGCGCATGCTGCCGGACACCGAGGTGCCGACCTTCGCGGCGCGGTCCGAGGGCAGCCCGGTGCTGCGCTCCGGCCAGGGCGACCTCACCATGGAGCCGCGCGAGCTGCTCAAGTCGGTCGGGGCCTACACCGCCTGGCCCCAGCCCGACGAGGTCCCCGACTACCGCACGCACGGCTACGCCCCGTCGGTCCGCCAGGCGGCCGAGGAGCAGGCCGCGGCCATCTCCGGGCAGGCGAGCCTGCGCGAGAAGAACTGGCTGGTCTCCGACGACGTCGTCACCCTCCTCTTCGAGGACGGCAGCGGCTTCGTCATGGGCTCCCTGCTGCGGGACACCCAGTTCGTCGTCAACGAGGGCAGCGAGCTCACCACCCCGGACGAGTTCCGGGTCTTCCAGGACAGCGAGGTGCTGACCGAGCAGGCCACCCTGCGGACCTCGGTCTTCGTCGGCATGCGGGCGCCTTCCGAGGGTCTCGACTTCAAGCCGGAGATGCTGGCCGCCACCGAGCAGCTGGTCGACGCCTCGGGCGAGTGAGGTCCCCGTCCCCGGGGCCTTCAGCCGCGCCGCGGCGACGGCATACCCTGGGGGCATGACCCAGCAGCCCTTCTCCTCCGCCGCCCTGCGCGGCGCCGTCGACCTCTCCGCGCTGTCCTCCCGGCCCGCGGCCCCGGCCGGGAGCGCCGGGCGACAGCCCGCCGGCACCCCTGCCGGGGGTGCTCCTGCGGGCGGGGTCCCCGGGCGCAGCGGCGCGCTGGTCCAGGTCACCGACGAGACCTTCGAGTCCGTCGTCAACGCGAGCCTGACCACGCCGATCGTCCTGGTCCTGTGGACACCGCAGCTGCCCGAGTCGCTCACCCACCTGCGTGACCTCGCCGAGCGGGCGCGCACCATGGGCGGCCGCTTCCAGGTCGCCGGCGTGGACATCGCCGGGAGCCAGGGCATCCTCCAGGCGCTGACCCCCGTGCTGCAGCAGGTCTTCGGCCAGGTGTCCTCGCTGCCCGTCGTCCTGGGTCTGCTCAGCGGTCAGCCCATGCCGTTCTACCTCGGCGTGCAGCCGATGGAGCAGGTGGACCAGCTGCTGGAGAAGTTCCTCGAGGCGGCGGTGCAGAACGCCGTGACCGGCCGGGTCGAGGTCGGTGCGGACGACGACGCGGGTATGCCCGGTGAGGCCGACGAGCCGGAGGGCGAGGAGGCGGCCGACGAGCTGCCGCCGCTGCACCAGGAGGCCTACGACGCCATCGACCGCGGTGACTGGGCCGCGGCCGTCGCCGCCTACGAGAAGGCGCTGGAGCAGGACCCGGCGGACGAGCTCGCCCGGCTCGGGCTCGGGCAGGTCACCCTCCTCGAGCGGACCGCCGGGATGGACCTCGCCGCCGTCCGTCAGGCCGCCGCCGAGCGCCCGGACGACGTCCAGGCCCAGATCGACGCGGCCGACGTGGACCTGGTCGGGGGACACGTCGAGGACGGCTTCGGCCGCCTCGTGCAGACCGTGCGCCGCACCGCCGGGGAGGACCGCGACACGGCGCGCACCCACCTGCTGGGGCTCTTCGAGGTGGTCGGCCCCCAGGACCCGCGCGTCACCAAGGCTCGCCAGGCCCTCATGAGCGCCCTCTACTGACGCCCGCGACCCCGGCACCGGACGCGCGTCCGGTGCCGGGGTCGGTGGCGCCGGGGTGGGGCGTGCCGGGGTGCGGGGTCAGGCGTCGGGGCTGCCGAGCGCGGCGTCGACGACCTGCTGGGCCTCGGCCTGGACCTGGGCGAGGTGCTCGGGCCCGCGGAAGCTCTCGGCGTAGATCTTGTAGACGTCCTCGGTGCCCGAGGGACGGGCCGCGAACCACGCGTCCTCGGTGCAGACCTTGACCCCGCCGACGGCTGCACCGTTGCCGGGTGCCTCGGTCAGGATGGCGGTGATGGGCTGGCCGGCGATCTCGGTGGCCGAGATGTCGTCGGCCGACAGCTTCTTCAGCCGCGCCTTCTGCTCCCGGCCGGCCGGCGCGTCCACGCGGGCGTAGGCCGGCGCCCGGCCGCCACCGATCTCCTCGACGAGCTCGGCATACCGCTGCGAGGGCGAACGCCCGGTGCGCGCGATGATCTCCGCCGCCAGCAGCGCCAGGATGATGCCGTCCTTGTCCGTCGACCACACCGAGCCGTCCCGGCACAGGAACGACGCCCCGGCCGACTCCTCGCCACCGAAGGCGATCGAGCCGTCCAGCAGCCCGGGCACGAACCACTTGAAGCCGACCGGCACCTCGGTGAGCTCGCGGCCCAGCCCCTCGGCGACCTTGTCGATCATCGAGGAGCTGACGAGGGTCTTGCCGATCGCGGTGCCCTGCGGCCAGTCCGGCCGCGCCCCGCCGTAGAGGTAGTCGATGGCGACCGCGAGGTAGTGGTTGGGGTTGAGCAGGCCGCCGTCGGGGGTGACGACCCCGTGCCGGTCGGCGTCCGCGTCGTTGCCGGTCGCGACGTCGTAGTCGGCGTCCCCGCTCATCACCTCGATGAGCGAGGCCATGGCGTCGGCCGACGAGCAGTCCATGCGGATCTTGCCGTCCCAGTCCAGCGTCATGAACGACCAGGCCGGGTCCACCCTCGGGTTGACCACGGTGAGGGCGAGGCCGTGGGCCTCGCCGATCGCCCGCCAGTAGTCGACCGACGCCCCGCCGAGCGGGTCGGCGCCGATGCGCACGCCGGCCTCGCGGATGGCGTCGACGTCGATGACGCGGGGCAGCGCCCGGACGTACTCGCCCATGAAGTCGTAGCGACCGGCCGCCGCGACCGCGTCCTCCACCGGCACCCGGCGCACGCCGTCCAGGCCGGCGCGCAGCAGCGCGTTGGCGCGGTCGGCGATCCAGCCGGTGGCGTCGGTGTCGGCCGGGCCGCCGTGCGGCGGGTTGTACTTGAACCCGCCGTCGCGGGGCGGGTTGTGCGAGGGCGTCACGACGATGCCGTCCGCCTCGCCGACCGCGCCCTCGGTCTCCCGGTTGTGCGCGAGGATGGCCCGCGACACCGCCGGGGTCGGGGTGTAGCCGTCGCCCTCGTCGACGCGGACGTCGACCCCGTTGGCCACGAGCACCTCGAGCGCGCTGCGCCAGGCCGGCTCGGACAGCGCGTGCGTGTCCCGCCCGAGGAAGAGCGGGCCGTCGGTGCCCTGCTCGGCGCGGTAGTCGCAGATCGCCTGCGTCGTCGCCAGGATGTGGTGCTCGTTGAAGGCGCCGTCCAGCGAGCTGCCGCGGTGCCCGGAGGTCCCGAAGGCGACCTGCTGGTCGAGGTCGTCCGGGTCCGGCACGACCTGGGTGTATGCCGTGACCAGCGCCTCGACGTCGGTCAGGTCCTCCTCCTGGGCGGGCTGCCCGGCGCGGGGGTGGCGACCACCGCCGCCGTCGCCGCCCTCGGGGGTCTCGCCCTGCGCGCCCTCGAGGGCCGTGGTCGACCCGTCGTCGTCGGGGTCGGGCACGAACCAGACGGCACCCATCGGCGGCACGGTCACCAGCGCCGAGAAGGGCTGGCCCTGGTGCGGCTCCTCGACCGCCTCGACCGCGCCGAGGTTGCCGACGCCCGACCCGCCGTAGGTCTGCGCGTCGGTGTTGAGCACCTCGCGCCACCGGCCGGAGTAGGGCAGACCGACGTGCACCTGGTGGTGCGGGACGCCGCTGAAGTTGACGACGCAGGCGAGCACCGGGCGCAGGCCGTCCGGCCCCTCGTTGCCCCAGCGGAGGTAGGAGTACTGGTTGCGGCCGGTGTCGTTGGCGTCCAGCCAGCTGAAGCCGTGCTCGTGGTGGTCGATCTCCCACAGGGCGGGCAGCTCGGCGTAGAGCCGGTTGAGGTCACGGACCAGCGACTGCACGCCCGCGTGCTCGGGGCGCTCGGTGAGCTCCCAGTCGAGCGTCCCGCCGTCGGCCCACTCGCGGGCCTGGGCGAACTCGCTGCCCATGAAGAGCAGCTGCTTGCCCGGGTGGCTCCACTGGTAGGCCAGGAAGGCCCGGGTGGTGGCGAACTTCTGCCACGCGTCGCCGGACATCTTGCGCACCAGCGAGCCCTTGCCGTGCACGACCTCGTCGTGGCTGATCGGCAGGATGTACTTCTCGCTGAAGGCGTAGACCAACGAGAAGGTCAGCGTGTGGTGGGTGTGCGACCGGGTGAACGGCGAGGCGCTCAGGTAGTTGAGGGTGTCGTGCATCCACCCCATGTTCCACTTGAAGCCGAAACCGAGCCCGCCCTCGTCGGTGGGGGCGGTGACGCCGGGCCAGGAGGTGCTCTCCTCGGCGATCATGACGACGCCGGGGGAGCGGCGGTAGGCCGTGGCGTTGGTCTCCTGCAGCAGGGCGACGGCCTCGAGGTTCTCCCGCCCGCCGTACTGGTTGGGAACCCACTGGCCCTCCTCGCGCGAGTAGTCGAGGTAGAGCATCGAGGCGACGCCGTCGACCCGCAGGCCGTCGGCGTGGAACTCCTCCAGCCAGTAGGTCGCGTTGGCGACGAGGAAGTTGCGGACCTGGGGGCGCCCGAAGTCGAAGATGTAGGAGCCCCACTCCGAGTGCCAGCCCTTGCGCGGGTCCGGGTGCTCGTAGAGGGGTGTGCCGTCGAAGCGGGCCAGCGCCCACGGGTCGGTGGCGAAGTGCCCGGGCACCCAGTCGAGGATGACCCCCACCCCGGCCTGGTGCAGGCGGTCGATGAGGTAGCGCAGGCCGTCCTCGTGCCCGAACCGGCTGTCCGCGGCGTAGTAGCCGGTGACGTGGTAGCCCCACGACCCGCCGTACGGGTGCTGCATGACCGGCATGAGCTCGACGTGGGTGAACCCCATCTGCGCGACGTAGGGGACCAGCTGGTCGGCGATCTCGGTGTAGCCCAGGCCCTTGCGCCAGCTGCCGAGGTGCACCTCGTAGATGCTCATCGGCCCGTGGTGGATGTCACCGGCCGCGCGGGCCGCCATCCACTCCGCGTCGCCCCAGCGGTGCGTGCTGACGGTGACGACCGAGTTGTTGAACGGCGGCACCTCGCTCGCGCGCGCCATCGGGTCGGCCTTGGCGCGGCGCACGCCGTCCGGGCCGGTGATGTCGTACTTGTAGTGGGCGCCCTCGCGGACGCCGGGGACGAACAGCTCCCAGACGCCGACGTCGTCGTGCGCGCGGAGGGCGTGGGTCGCGCCGTTCCACCCGTTGAAGTCGCCGACGACGTGGACGGCCACGGCGTGCGGGGCCCAGACCGCGAAGCGGGTGCCGGTGACCTCGCCGAGCTCGTCGCGGACCGTCATCACCCGGGAGCCCAGCGCCCGCCACAGCTCCTCGTGCCGGCCCTCGCCGATGAGGTGCAGGTCGGTCTGACCCAGGCTGGGTCCGTGCCGGTAGGCCTCGTCGACGAGGTGGGCGCCCCGCCCGGTGTCGACCTTGAGCCGGTATGCCGGGACGGTCGCTACGGGCAGCACCGCCACCCAGATGCCGCTGGTCTCGTGCGACATCGGCACGCGGACGCCGTCGGCCAGCACGACCTCGACCAGCTGCGCGTCCGGCTGGAGGGTGCGGACGGTGACGTGACCGTCGAAGACGTGCGCCCCGAGCAGCGTGTGCGGGTTGCGGTGCAGCCCGTCGACGACGTCGGTCGCCTCCTCCAGGTCGAGGGGCAGGGTGTGTGGCGCGGCCGGCTCGACGGGCTCGGCCAGGGCGCGCCGGACACCGGTCGGGCGGGGGTGGGCCGTGACGACGCCCTCGGTCGCCTCCTCCCACGCGGTGGCGCGCAGCACCTCCGGGTCACCCTGCGGCTCGCCGGACCACCCGCTGGCGGGCTGGCGGTCGCGGGGCCCGAGCTCGACGTCCTCGCCGGTGCGTCGACCCGGCGGGACCGTCTCGATCTGCATGTCCTCCGGCGGGGGCACCGGGGCGTGGGGGTAGCCGCCGCTGGCGCCGCCAGGGGCAGCGACTCCGGAGGCGCTGCCGCTGGCGGCGCGCCGGTCACCGGTGGGCGGGTGGGACAGGGGGCCGTCGTGGCGCTCCACCTCGATGAGGGAGGAGCCGTAGTCGTCGTCGACCTCGGCGGGGGCCGGGGTCGGGCCGGCGGCCTGCTCCTGCTGCGCCGGGACGTCCTGCTGCACGTCGTCGTCACCCATGGTCGTCTCCTCCGTGCTGTCGTCGTGCACGCGGCGGTGTCGCCCCGCCTCGGTGGGGAACGTCTCCGCCGCGCTCGCCGGCTCCCCGGCGACCTCGCGGTGGCGGCCCTCGCCCGAGCCTTCCGCTTCGGCCGGGACGTCGGCCGGGATCGCCGCGGCGCCCGGGACGTCGGCCGGGGTCTTCGCGGCGCCCGGGAGGTCGGCCGGCACCGTGCCGCCACCCAGGAGGCGGTGCACGGCGGCCAGCGGGATCGGGAGCCAGTCGGGGCGGTTGCGGGCCTCGTAGCTGACCTCGTAGAGCGCCTTGTCCAGCTCCAGGGCGGCCAGCACCGCAGCGGACCCGGCCTCGGAGCGCGGGTCGGCGCCGGCCTCGGTGGCGTAGCCCTCGAGGAAGGCCTCGCGAGCGGCCGCGGCCCACCCGTCACGGTCGTCCGCGGCGGCCGCCGCGGCGTAGTCGAAGGAGCGCAGCATGCCCGCGACGTCGCGCAGCGCGAGGTCGGGCTCGGTCCGCTCCGCCAGCGGACGCAGCGGCTCGCCCTCGAAGTCGAGCAGGACCCAGCCGCGGCCGGGGGCGTCGAGGACCTGCCCGAGGTGGTAGTCGCCGTGCACCCGCTGCAGCTCGGGCAGGGCCGCGGCCTCCAGCCCCGCGTAGACCGCCAGCACGGCGTCGCGGTGCTCGGCCAGCGCGGGGGCGTCCCGGAAGGCCTGCTCGGCGCGGTCGCGCATCTGGGCGACCAGCTCGGCCCGACGATCGTCGGCCGGACGCCCGCCGAAGGCCTCGCGCAGCGCCGCGTGCACCGCGGCGGTCGCCGCCCCCAGGGTGCGGGCGCGCTCGCTGAAGTCGTCGTCGGCGTCGGCGGCGACCCGGGCCTGACGCCAGGCGTCCTCGGTGCCGGTGAGGAACTCCTGGGCGAAGGCCAGGTGGCCGCGCACCTCGCGCCCCGCGTCGGTGGACCAGCGACCCTCGACGTAGCCGAACGGGTCGGGCACGAGGTGGGTGCCCGAGCCGCTGCGGCTGATGGCGGTCTGCACCGACACGTCCGGGTTCTCGCCCTCGTGCAGCACGCGGAAGAGCTTGATGATGAGGGGCCGCCCGCCCCGGTGGGTCTCCACGATGACGGAGGTGTTGGACTGCTCGCCGGACAGGACCCTCGCCGTGGCCAGGGCGGGGCGCTCGCCCTCCGGGGCGACCCGCCGCGCGCGGGCCGCGGGCACGTCGTGCTCGGAGGCCATCTCCGAGAGCAGGACGTGCGAGAAGACCGGGTCGTGCGCGGCGTCGTAGATGTAGCGGGTGCCGAGCTCGGGGTGCTCCGCGGTGGCGACGAGGGCGTGCGCGAGGAAGGGCACCGCCTCGGCGCGGTAGGTGAGCGGGATCTGGTAGACGGTCGGCTCCTGCGCGCCGCCCGCCGTCTCGTCGACGACGATGTGGTCCTCGATGCCGACCTCGCCGTAGGGGTCCTCCCAGCGGATGCTGGAGACCCGCCGCAGCCGTGGCGCCTCGCCGCCGGCCTGCTTGCCGCGGAACCACCGCTGCCGGGCGACCCAGGCAGGCAGGAACTCCTCGAACGTCGGGGTGAGCGGGGTCATCGCTGCTCCTCCTTCGGGGTCAGGCCCAGCCAGTAGAACCCGCGCGAGCCCATGCTGAGGGTGACCGTGCCGTCCTCGTCGACGTCCGGGAAGTTGTGCCCGCCGAAGAGGTCGCGCACGTCCGCGCCGTGCAGGCGCTCGGGCAGGGTGATGGTGCTGGCCTGCGGCCGGGAGGACAGGTTGTTGACGCACAGCACCGCGGGGTAGCCCTCCCGGTCCTCCTCGTCGCCGCCCACGGGCAGGGCGCGGGCGAAGGCCAGCACCGCGTCGTTGTCGGCGACGCACGGGAGGTACTCGCCCATGCCGAAGACCTCGTGCTCGGCCCGCACCTGCAGCATGCCGCGGGTCCAGTGCAGCAGGGAGGACCCGCTGGCCATCTCGGCCTCGACGTTGACGCTGTTGTGGTGGTAGACCAGCGAGCTGATGACCGGGAGGTAGAGCTTGCCCGGGTCGGCGGTCGAGAACCCGGCGTTGCGGTCCGGGGTCCACTGCATGGGGGTGCGGACGGCGTCGCGGTCGCTGAGCCAGATGTTGTCGCCCATGCCGATCTCGTCGCCGTAGTACAGGCACGGCGACCCGGGCAGCGAGAGCAGGAGCGCGTTGATGAGCTCGATCTCCTCGCGGGAGTTGTCGAGCAGCGGGGCCAGCCGGCGCCGGATGCCGACGTTGGCGCGCATCCGCGGGTCCGGTGCGTACCAGCCGTACATCGCCGACCGCTCCTCGCCGGAGACCATCTCCAGGGTGAGCTCGTCGTGGTTGCGCAGGAAGGTGCCCCACTGGGTGCCCTCGGGGATGCGCGGCGTCTCCTCCATGACCCGCACGATCGGCTCGGCCTTCTCCTCCCGCAGCGAGTAGTAGAGCCGCGGCATGACGGGGAAGTGGAAGCACATGTGGCACTCCGGCGCCTCAGGGGTGCCGTAGTAGTCGACCACCTCGGCCGGCATCTGGTTGGCCTCGGCCAGCAGCACCCGGCCGGGGTACTCCTCGTCGACCATCGCCCGCAGCCGGGCCAGGAACTCGTGGGTGCGCGGGAGGTTCTCGCAGTTGGTGCCCTCCTCCTCGAAGAGGTAGGGCACGGCGTCCAGCCGGAAGCCGTCGATGCCGAGGTCCATCCAGAACCGGACGATGTCGAACATCGCCTCCGCGACCGCCTCGTTCTCGAAGTTGAGGTCGGGCTGGTGGGAGAAGAAGCGGTGCCAGAAGAACTGCCGGCGCACCGGGTCGAAGGTCCAGTTCGAGGTCTCGGTGTCGACGAAGATGATCCGGGCGTCGGCGTACTTCTCGTCGGTGTCCGACCACACGTAGAAGTCGCCGTAGGGGCCCTCGGGGTCCGAGCGGCTGGCCTGGAACCACGGGTGCTGGTCGCTGGTGTGGTTCATCACCAGGTCGGTGATGATGCGGATGCCGCGCGCGTGCGCCTGGCTGATGAGCTCGCGGAAGTCCGGCAGGGTGCCGAACTCGGGCAGCACCGCGGTGTAGTCCGCGACGTCATACCCTCCGTCGCGCAGCGGCGAGGCGTAGAACGGCGGCAGCCACAGGCAGTCGACCCCGAGCCACTGCAGGTAGTCCAACCGGTTCATCAGCCCGGTGAAGTCGCCCGACCCGGACCCGGTGGAGTCGTCGAAGGCCCGCACCAGGACCTCGTAGAAGACCGCCTTGCGGAACCAGTCGGGGTCGTTCTTCAGCCCTGGCTGGTGGAGGTTCAACCCGCGCATCGTGCTCCTTCTCAGGCGGTCGTGACGTGGACGATGTGGACCGGCTCGTGGCCGTAGCCGGGACCGAGCTCGACGTAGGGCGCGTCGTCCCACTCCCACGTCGTGCCGGTGACGAGGTCGTGCGCCTGGAAGCGGTCGCCCCAGGACAGCCCCAGCGCCGGGAGGTCGAGGTGCAGCCGGCTGCCGCGGACGGTGTAGGGGTCGAGGTTGGCGACGACGAGGACGGTGTCCTGCGCCGAGCCGTCACCGGCACCGCCGCCGTGCTTGGAGAAGACGAGGAGGTTCTGGTCCTCGGCGTGGTGGAAGGTGACGTTGCGCAGCCAGTGCAGGCTCGGGTGCTCGGCCCGGATCCGGTTGAGCATCGTCAACCAGCCGGTGAGGTCGGGCCGGCCCTCGACCGGCTCGTCCCAGCGACGGTCCTTGTACTCGTACTTCTCGTTGTCGACGTGCTCCTCGGCGCCCGGGCGCGGGACGTCCTCGACGTGCTCGAACCCGGCGTAGATGCCGTAGGTGGGCACCAGGGTCGCGGCCAGCGCCGAGCGCACGAGGTGGGCGGTGACCCCGCCGTTGCTCATGTACGGCGTGAGGATGTCGTGCGTCGTCGGCCAGAACGAGGGGCGCATGTAGGCCGCGGTCTCGGTGGCCAGCTCGGTGACGTACTCGGCCAGCTCGGCCGCGGTGCTGCGCCAGGCGTAGTAGGTGTAGGACTGCTGGAAGCCCACCTTCGCCAGGGTGCGCATCATCATCGGCTTGGTGAAGGCCTCGGCGAGCCAGATGACCTCCGGGTGGTCCTTCGCGACGTCGGCGATGAGCCACTGCCAGAAGTTCACCGGCTTGGTGTGCGGGTTGTCGACCCGGAAGATGCGGACGCCGTGGTCGATCCACACCTGCACGACCCGGCGGATCTCGGCATACACCTCGTCGGGGCTGTTGTCGAAGAAGACCGGGTAGATGTCCTGGTACTTCTTCGGCGGGTTCTCGGCGTAGGCGATGGAGCCGTCAGCGCGGATCTGGAAGAAGTCGGGGTGCTCGCTGGCCCACGGGTGGTCGGGGGAGGCCTGCAGGGCGATGTCCATCGCCACCTCCAGGCCGAGGTCCTGCGCCCGCGCGACGAACGCGTCGAAGTCGGCGAAGTCGCCCAGGTCCGGGTGCAGCGCGTCGTGCCCGCCCTCGGCCGAGCCGATGGCGTACGGCGAGCCGGGGTCGTGCTCACCGGCGTCCAGGGTGTTGTTGCGGCCCTTGCGGTTGGTCCGCCCGATGGGGTGCACCGGGGTGAGGTAGACCACGTCGAAGCCCATGTCGGCGATGGCGGGCAGCCGCTCCTGCGCCGAGCCGAAGGTGCCGCTGGTCCACAGCCCGGTCTCCGGGTCCTGGGTGGCGCCCTCGGACCGGGGGAAGATCTCGTACCACGCCCCGGTCAGCGCCAGCGGGCGCTCGACCAGCCAGGTGTAGCGCGGGGACGGGCTGACGAGCTCGCGCAGCGGGGTGCGCGCGAGGACCTCCTCGACCTGCGGCGCGGTGCCGGCGTGCAGCCGCTCGGGCACGGGCAGGGCGCTGCGGCGCAGGGTGTCGACGGCGTCCTGCAGCACCTGCCGGTCGGCGTCGTCGTGCCGGCCGCCGTCGAGGGCGCGCTCCAGCACCCGGGCGCCCTCCTCGAGCATGAGCTCGACGTCCACCCCGGCCTCGACCTTGATGGTGCCGTCGTGCTCCCAGGTGGCGTAGGGGTCGGACCACCCCTCGACGCGCAGGCCCCAGACGCCCGCGCGGTCGGCGTGCACCCGCGCCTCCCAGTGCGACAGGCCGGGGTTGGTGCAGGTCATCGGCACGTGGTGCTCGTCGCCGTCGGGGTCGGTCAGCACGACCGTCGCGTTGACCGCGTCGTGGCCCTCGCGGAAGACCGTGGCGGTGACGGTGAAGACCTCCCCGACGACGGACTTCGTGGGCCGGCGGCCGCCGTCGACGACGGGCTCCACGTCGAGGACGGGGATGCGGCCCAAGGGCTCCTGGCCGACGGCCGCGAGGGCCGAGCGGTCGATCGTGGAGGGCGTGGGCCGTCCGGACGCGGGGGTGGACGGGAGGGGCGTGGTCGAGTGCTCGGTCACTCGCACCAACCTACCGGGGTTCCGTCTCGGAGACCACGCGCAGGGCCGGGGCCCCGGGGCCGGTCCCGTCGAGCGTCGCGGTGAGCACCGTGAGGCTGGTCGGGCCGACCTCGACCAGGTGCGCGGGGTCCACCCGGCCTCCGGCCGCGGGCTCGTCCCCGCTGCTGAGGCGCACCTGCCAGGACCGGACGTCCTCCACCCGGGGCAGCCGCAGGGCGGCCCGTCCGGCGCCCGCGTGCAGGAGCAGGACGACGGCCTGCCGCTGCCCGACGCCCGGGTCACGGCACCCGCCGACCGCGGGCGAGCCGTCGTGGAGGGTGTCGAAGAGCGCCGTGAGCGTGCTGCGGTGCGGGTCGTTCCACTGGTGGTCGCGCAGCACCTCGCCGTCCTCGTCGAACCAGCGCAGCCGGGTGCGGCCCGGGACGGCCTCGAGCCGGGGGAACCCGGTGCCGCGCAGCAGCGTCAGCTCGCGCCGCAGGGCCAGCAGGGTGCGGGTGTCCGCGAGCAGCGCCGCCTGCCACTCCTCGAGGTCCCAGTCCACCCAGGTCAGCGGGGAGTCCTGGCAGTAGGCGTTGTTGTTGCCGCGCTGGGTGCGGCCCAGCTCGTCGCCGGCGACGAGCATCGGCACCCCCGAGGAGAGCAGCAGGGTGCCGAGCAGGTTGCGCATCGAGCGCCGGCGCCCGCGCAGCACCTCGTCGTCGTCGGTCGGGCCCTCGACGCCGTGGTTCCACGACCGGTTGTCGCCGTGCCCGTCGCCGTTGGCCTCGGCGTTGGCCTCGTTGTGCTTGTGCTCGTAGGCCGTGAGGTCGGCCAGGGTGAAGCCGTCGTGGGCGGTGACGAGGTTGACCGAGGCCAGGGGGCCGCGCCCGTCATGGTCGAAGAGGTCGGCGGAGCCGGCGAGCCGGGTGGCCAGCTCGCGGACCCCGTGGCCGCCCTGCCCGTGCCGGCGACGCGCGACGTCGGCCAGCCAGAAGGTGCGGACCGTGTCGCGGTAGCGGTCGTTCCACTCCGAGAAGACGGCGGGGAACTGCCCGGTCCGCCACCCGTGCACCCCGACGTCCCACGGCTCGGCGACCAGCTTGACCCTGGACAGGACCGGGTCGGCCTCCAGCGCCACGTGGAAGGCGTGCTCCCGGTCGTAGGCGTCGTCGCGGCCGCGGGCCAGCGCGGGCGCGAGGTCGAAGCGGAAGCCGTCGACGTGGAACTCCTCGACCCAGTGCCGCAGCGAGTCCAGCACCATCCGGGCCACCTGCGGGTCGCGCAGGTCCAGGGTGTTGCCGCAGCCGGTGACGTCGATGTCGCGGCCCCGGTCGTCCAGGCGGTAGTAGGTGCGCTGGTCCAGGCCACGGTGGCTGAGCGTCGGCCCCTCCCAGGACGACTGCTCCGCGGTGTGGTTGTAGACGACGTCGAGGACGACCTCGATCCCCGCCCCGTGCAGGGCACGCACCGCACCCTTGACCTCGTCGACGACACCCTGCGGGTCCTGCGCCGCGGCATACCCCGCGTGGGGCGCGAAGAAGCCGAGGGAGTTGTAGCCCCAGTAGTTGGTGAGGCCGCGACGCACCAGCGACGCCTCCGAGGTGAAGGCGTGGACCGGCAGCAGCTCGAGGGTGGTGACCCCCAGGCGGGTGAGGTGGTCGAGGACGGCAGGGTGGCCCAGGGCGGCGTAGGTGCCGCGCAGCTCGGGCGGGACCTCCGGGTGGCGCATCGTCAGCCCGCGGACGTGCGCCTCGTAGAGGACGGTGTCGGTCCAGGGGACCTCCGGTCTCGTGTCCTGGCCCCAGTCGAAGGTGCCGTGGTCGACGACCACCGAGCGCGGCACGTAGGGGGCCGAGTCGCGGTCGTCCCGCGCCTCGGGATCGGTCCAGCCGTGGTCGCCCACGACGTGGCCGTACACCTCGGGGCGCCAGACGACCTCGCCGTCGAGGGCGCCGGCGTAGGGGTCGAGCAGCAGCTTGTCGGGGTTGTGCCGGTGGCCCTGGTCGGGCGCCCACGGCCCGTGGACGCGCAGGCCGTAGCGGGCCCCCGGGACGAGCTCGGGCACGAGGTCCCACCAGATGCCGTGCGCAGTCCGGGTCAGGGGGACCCTACGCTCCCCGGCGCCGGTGAACAGGCATACCTCGACCGCGGTGGCGTGCCGGGCCAGCACCGCGAGCTCGGGACCGGCATCGGTCGCCGTGACGCCCAGCGGCGGCGGGCGGTCGAGGCTGCGGCGGGGGCGGACGGGCACGGACACGTCAGACCTCCGGGAAGGCGGCGAGCAGCCGCTCGGCGTCGAAGCGGGACGCGGGGACCCGGGAGCCGCCCGCGACGGCGGACCAGCTCGTGCTCGCGAGCTCCTCGGCGGACACGTCGAGGAACGGCACGGCGTCGCGGTCGAGCGTGGTGAAGAAGTCCTCGAACTTGAAGGTGTCCCCGTGCAGCGTCTTCTCCCCGACCCGCAACCACGTCCAGGGCACCCCGTAGGCCTGCGCGAGGACCAGCCCGTGCAGCGAGGAGGAGACGCACGCGCGGGCGCCGACGATCTGGTCGACCACCTCCTCCGGCCCCTGGCGGACGTCGACCACGGCGACCTCGTCGGGGAGGTCGGGCAGCAGGTCCAGGTGCATGTAGTGCGGCACCAGCGCGATGCGGCCCGCGGTGCGCGAGGAGGGCCGAGGGGTGTAGAAGCGTGGGAGCAGCAGGGCCGGGTCGCCGTAGACCTCCGGGACCTCCCAGCCCAGCTCGTCCCGCAGGGCGGCCCGGGTGCGCTCGCCGCGGACGGCGTGGATGCTGCGCGGTCGGCGGTCGGCGAGGTGCTGGGCCTTGGCGGTGCTGAGCGTCCCGATGAGGCCGGACCCCCAGATCCGGGCGCCGGGGCGGTCCAGGTGCGCCGCGATGGAGCCCACCGTGAACAGTCCCGGGTCCTCGGAGGGGAAGGACCGCACGTTGATGGCCGGTCGGCCGGTGAGCTCCTGGACCAGCAGCGGCCCGAGGACGTCGCCGAAGTTGGGCTTGGCGTCCCACCACTGGGCGGGCACGAAGCCGTGCTCCTCGGGTCGGGGCCCGGCGTCGAGGAAGCTGCGGAACCGGTCGACGAGCGCCAGCAGCCGGTCGGCGAGCAGCGCGTCGGCGGCCGGGGTGGCCACGGGGACGGCTCCTCCCGCCGCCGTGACGTGGTGCACCTCGGTGCCCTCCTGCCGCACCATCCGCGCCGCCCCGACGAGGGTGTTGCGCAGGAAGCGGGCCGAGGTGCGCTCGCGCGGGCGGGCGGTGACCTGCCAGGCGCCGTCGCCGACGGACACGTCGATGCTGACGCCGAGCCCGGGCACCAGGTGGTCGAAGCGGGCCGTGCTCGGCGTGGGCAGGTGGTAGCCGACGTCGGTGGCCCCCAGGGCGGTCCGCAGCCGCGCGGCGAGGTCCGGGAGGGCCGCGGCCAGCGCGGGGTCGGCGGAGCGCGCGTCGGTCACGGCCGCGACCTGCCCCACGGCGCCCGGGTCGAGGACGCGACCGCGGCGCCGCCGCAGGCTGAGGTTGCCGTGGGCCGTGGCGTAGGGCTCGACGAGGGGCAGGGTGGCCAGCGGGGCGTCCGTCGCGACGGCCACCCGGGCCAGCCGCCGTCCGGCACCGGGGGCCAGCAGCGTCACCGACACGTCGTAGGTGCCTTCCGGGAGCTGCTCCAGGGTCTGCGGGTCCAGGTGGCCGACGAGGAGCGCGCCCCGGTCGGTCCGGTCCGCCCGGGCGAGGGCGAACGGCACCAGGTCGAGGCCGTCGCGCAGCCGCAGCTCGCCGATGGCGCGGCCCCCGGCCGTGACGGTGTCGACCGTGATGTCGAGGCGGAGGTCGCCGGACGGCCCGCGCCGCAGGGCGACCAGCGTCGCCGTGGGTCGCGGTCCGGTCGCCGGCCGGGTCCGGCCCCGCCGTCGCACCGCTCGCGCGGCCCGTGCGAGGTCCCGCAGGCGGGGTGGTCGCGCCATCTGGATCACGGCTCCTTCCGGGACGGGCCCGGGGCCGCAGCGCCGGACGCCGCACCTTATCCAATCCCGGGCCCGCGCCCGACGCGGCCCGCCGCGGACGTCGCGGGCCGGCGCGCACGGCATACAGTGAGGGCCGACCAGGGCGGCACACGGCACCTCGACGTGGCGCCCGCCACGCCACGCGACCGCCAGAGGAGGGGATGCGGATGAGCGAGCCCGGCGCAGGACGGACCCCCGGGACGACCCCGGCCGAGGGGTCCACGCCGGAGGCGCGCCGCGCGCAGCCGGCCGACGAGCCACGGGTCAGCGTCGTCGTCCCCGTCTACGACGCGATGCCCTACCTGCGGACGCTGCTGGTCTCGCTGCTGGCGCAGGACCTCGGGCCGGACGGCTACGAGGTCGTCGCCGTCAACGACGGCTCCACCGACGACGGGCCCCGCCTGCTGGACGAGCTGGCGCGGGTGCACCCGCAGCTACGGGTCGTGCACCAGGAGAACAGCGGCTGGCCGGGGGCGCCGCGCAACAGGGGGCTGGACCTGGCCCGCGGGCGCTACGTCTTCTTCGCCGACGCCGACGACGAGATGGGGCCGCGCGCCCTGCGCCTCCTCGCCGACCTCGCCGACGAGCACGGCAGCGACGTCGTGCTCCCGGAGGTGGTGGGGGTGGGGCGCTACGTCCCGAAGATCGCCGACGCCACGCAGGCCGACGTCGACCTGGAGGCCGCCTTCCGCACCCTCACCCCGCAGAAGCTCTTCCGCCGCAGCTTCCTCGAGGAGGAGCAGCTGCGCTTCCCCGAGGAGAAGGTGCGGCTCGAGGACGGGATGCTGCTGGCCCGGGCCTACCTGCTGGCGCGCCGGGTGTCCTACCTGCACGGTGAGGAGTTCTACCGGCTCATCGCGCGGGACGACGGGCAGAACATCAGCTCGCAGGCCTTCGACCCCGACGGCTACACCTGGTCCGTGGCCGAGATCAGCCGGATTGTCCGGCAGCTCGACCCCGACCCCACGCGGGCGGACCGGGTGGTCCTCGACCTCTACCGCCGCAAGTGCCTGAAGTTCTACCAACCCGCCCGGTGGGCCGCGATGCCCCGCGCCCGGCAGGACGCGTTCCTCGCGGCGCACGGTCGGTTCCTGGCCGAGCACGTGCCGCCCGCCCTGGAGGACCAGCTCGCCGAGCCCTTCCGGACCAGGTCCCGACGGGTGCGGGCGGGCGACGCCGCGGGCCTGACCGCCGATGCCAGGGCCGCCCTGGACGCCGGGCTGGGCGCGGCCCGGCTGGTGCGGGCCCGGTGGGGACGGACCGGGCGCCTGCACCTGGAGGTGGAGGTCCACGGCGCCCGGGCCGAGGGCCGGGACCGTCCGCTGGAGCTGCAGGTCGGGCTCCGGGGCGGCGGCACGGTCGCCGCCCCCGACCTGCGCCTCGGTCGGCACGTCGAGCAGCCGGGCGCCGCGCCGGCGGTGCGGGTCGTGGAGGCGACGCTGGACCGGGCGATCCTGGACCTGCGGCAGGACGACATCCTCGACCTGCACGTCCGGGGGGCGGAGGGCCAGGAGAAGGCCCGCGTCGCCGTCCCCCTCGTCTCCGCCCTGCCCCCGGCGCGTCACGGCCTGCAGGTCTACCGCACCGTGAAGGGCAACCTCAGCATCCAGCGCGAGCCCCGCTGAGCGGCCGCCGGGACGGACCGGTCGGCGAGCCGTTACGTTGGGAACATGAGTGATCCGACCTCGCTGCCCAACTTCCCCCCGCCCCCGCAGGAGCACCCGCTGACCGGTCGCGTCCTGGACGCCCTGCAGGACCTGCAGATGTCGCCCAACCTCGACAAGGCGGGCGACGTCGCCTTCGAGGTGCAGGGCCAGAAGCTGTTCGTCAAGGTCATCGAGGGCGAGCAGTTCGACATCATGCGGGTCTACGGCCAGTGGCAGATCGCCAGCAGCGTCCCCGACGACCTGTTCACCCGGCTCAACGGGTGCAACGACGTCACGCTGGGCGTCAACCTCGTCAAGGCGGGGATCGCCAGCGGCAACCTCGTGCTGGCCGTCGAGCAGGTCATCGCCCGCTCCGAGCCGCCGAAGGCCAAGGTCCAGATCGCGACCGGGCTGCTGCTGCAGGCGCTGCAACTGTGGCACCGCAACGTCATCGCCAAGGCGCAGGTGGAGCGCGGCGAGCAGCCCGACCTCCCCGAGGGGGCCCCCGAGGGCACCGAGGTGGGCCCGTGGCTGAGCGTCGGCGCCCGGGGCCGGCAGGGGTCCGCCGGCGACCCCGACGGGGGCGGTGCCCCGGAGGGCCAGGCGTGAGCAGGACCGTCGCCACCGCGAGCGACCTCGTCCGTGTCGAGGTCGCGGACGGCATCGCGACCATCCGCGTCGACCGGCCGAAGATGAACCCGTTGTCCATCGAGGTGCAGGACGCCCTCGGTGAGGCGGCCGGGATCGTCGGCGCCGACGACGAGGTCGCCGCGGTCGTGCTCTACGGCGGGGAGAAGGTCTTCGCCGCGGGTGCAGACATCAAGGAGATGCAGGACATGTCGTACGGCGACATGGTCCGGCGTGCCCCGCTCATCCAGGAGTGCTTCACCGCCGTCGCGCGCATCCCCAAGCCGGTGGTCGCCGCCATCGAGGGGTATGCCCTCGGCGCCGGCAACGAGCTCGCGCTCTGCGCGGACTTCCGCGTGGCGGCCTCCGACGCCAGGCTGGGCCAGCCGGAGATCCTGCTCGGGGTCATCCCCGGTGCCGGGGGCAGCCAGCGGCTGGCCCGGCTCGTCGGCCCGGCCCGGGCCAAGGACCTCGTCTTCACCGGACGCATGGTGGACGCGGCCGAGGCGCTCGAGATGGGCATGGTCGACCGGGTCTGTGAGCCCGGCCAGGCGCATGAGACCGCGGTGGACATGGTGCGGCGCTACGTGGGCGGCCCCGCCCTCGCGCTGCGCGCCGCCAAGGAGGCCGTCGACCGGGGCCTGGACGGCGACCTGGAGACCGGCCTGGCCATCGAGGCCATGCAGTTCGCCGGCGTCTTCGCCACGCAGGACCGGGAGATCGGCATGCGCTCGTTCGTCGAGCACGGCCCGGGCAAGGCGGAGTTCACCGGCCGCTGAGGGTCGGCCGCGTCGCTCCTTTCCGACCGAGCGCCGGGTGTGGTTGCTGGTGCAACCACACCCGGCGCTCGGTCGCTCTGGGAGCAACCACATCCGACGCTCGGTGGCACATCGACCCCCACCGGGCGTCGCCAGTGGTGGGATACCGCTCGTCCCGCATCCCCTCTAGTTGACGCGGCTGACTAGTCAGGCATATGATCTAGTCATGTCCGACACCGAGTGGCCGAGCGAGTGGCTGCGCGGCGTGCTGGGCGTGTGCGTGCTGCGGGTCCTGCTGGACGGGCCCAGCTACGGCTACGCGATCACCCAGCGGTTGGCGCAGGCGGGCCTGGGCACCGTCAAGGGCGGCACCCTCTACCCGCTCCTCGGGCGGCTGGAGGAGGCCGGCCACGTCGAGGTCGAGTGGCGCCCGGGGGAGGGCGGACCCGGGCGCAAGTTCTACGCCCTTACCCCCCAGGGGCGGCGGCACGCCGACGAGCAGGCCGACCGCTGGGCCGCCTTCACCACCACCACCCGCCGACTCACCGAGGGTGCGCCGGCCGACGCAGGAAGCGTGCGATGACGAGGACCGCCGACGAGGCCATGGACCCGCGCCACCTGGCGCCGACGGTGGAGCGGCGGTGGCTGGACGCCTTCCTGCTGGAGCGGAACCTCCTCGGTGTGCGGCCGGACCGGCTGGGCGACGACGTGGTGACGGTCGAGAGCCACGTCCGCGAGTCCGGGGAGAGCGCCCAGGAGGTCTTCGGCGACCCGGTGGCCTACGCGCGGGAGCTGCCGGTCGGTGCCGACCGCGAGACCGGTCTGCGCCGGACCGACGTGGCGCACATCTGCCTGGGGCTGGCCGGCCTGATGCTCACCGCGTGGGCGCTCACCGGCTGGCTCCGCGGCGACGGGCTGACGGTGCGCGGCGGCGACCTCGGCTCGGCCGCCCTGCTCGGACTCCTGACGGCGCTGCTGCTGGCCGCGCCGGAGGCCACGCTGCGGGTGCTCGTCGGGAGGCGCCGGGTCGTCGTGGTGGCGCCCATCCTCATGATCGGCGGGTTCGTCGCCGTGCAGCTGCTGTGGCCGGAGGAGCTCTTCACCCTCCCGGTGCTCGGGCCGACGCTGGTGGGCCTGGCGGCACTCCTGGCCTCCAGCGTCATCGCCTACCGCACGTTCCGTGACGGCGCTCTCCGGGCGCCGGGCGAGGCCGCGGCCCCCGGGGCCGCCCGGCGGCGCTGGACCCTCGTGCTGCTCTACCCGGTGCTCCTGGTGTTCCTGGTGCTGATGGGCTGGGTCCCCAGCCTCTTCGGCTGACCCGGTCCCGTCGCTGGGCCGACGGCATACCCTCCCGGTTGGCTTGACGCGAGCGTCAAGTGTCAAGATGGGGCCAACGACCCACCCACAACCACGAGGACGTGAGCAGTGAACATCGTCGTCTGTGTGAAGTACGTGCCGGACGCCCAGGGCGACCGCGGCTTCGAGTCCGACCGCACCACCGACCGCGAGGGGGTGGACGGCCTGCTCTCCGAGCTGGACGAGTATGCCGTCGAGGAGGCGCTCAAGATCGTCGAGGCGGGCGAGGGTGAGGTCACGGTGCTCACCGTCGGCCCGGACGACGCCGCGACCGCGATCAAGAAGAGCCTGCAGATGGGCGCCCACAAGGGCGTGCACGTGCTCGACGACGCCATCGCCGGCTCGGACGCCGTCGGGACCTCGCTCGTCCTGGCCGAGGCGGTCAGGAAGTGCGGCGACGTCGACCTCGTCCTCACCGGGCTGGCCTCCACCGACGGGGTCATGTCGGTCGTCCCGGCCATGCTGGCCGAGCGGCTCGGGCTGCCCCAGGTGACCTTCGCCTCCGAGCTCACGGTCGACGGTGGCCACGTGAGCATCCGGCGCGACAACGAGGCGTTCTCCGAGACCGTCGAGGCCGACCTGCCGGCCGTCGTCTCGGTCACCGACCAGATCAACGAGCCGCGCTACCCCTCGTTCAAGGGGATCATGGCGGCCAAGAAGAAGCCGGTGGAGACGTGGAGCCTGGCCGACCTCGGGCTCGACGCGTCCCAGGTCGGCCTGGACGCCGCGTGGGCCCGGGTCGAGGACACCCAGGCGCGCCCACCCCGCGAGGCCGGCGAGGTCGTCACCGACGAGGGCCAGGGCGGCGAGGCGCTCGCCGACTTCCTGGCCGGGCGCCGGCTCGCCTGACCCGACCGGACACGACATACCAAGGAGCCTGCTGACATGAGTGAAGTCCTCGTCCTGGTCGACCACGTCGACGGCGACGTCCGCAAGACCACCGCGGAGATGCTGACCGCCGCGCGCCGCATCGGCGAGCCGTCGGCCGTCTTCGTCGGGCAGGGGTATGCCGCGGCGAAGGAGGACCTGGCCCGCTTCGGCGCGGCGAAGGTCTACCTCGCGGAGGACGCCGTCTACACCGACCACCTCGTCGCCCCGGTCGCCGAGCTGCTGGCCGACCTGGTCGGGCGCACCTCGCCGGCCGCGGTGCTGGTCGCCTCGACCAACGACGCCAAGGAGGTCGCCGGCCGGCTGGCCATCAAGACCGGCTCCGGCGTCATCACCGACGCCGTCGACATCGCGACCGGCGACGCCGGCCTGCGGGTGACGAAGTCGGTCTTCGCCGGCAGCTACACCGTCGCCGCGCAGGTGGGCACCGGGACCCCCATCATCACCGTCAAGCCCAACAGCATCCCCGCCGAGGAGTCGGCCGCCACCCCGGCCGAGGAGACCGTGACCACGGAGGTCTCCGAGGCCGCCCGGGCGGCCCGGGTCACCTCGCGCACGGCCAAGGAGAAGTCCGGCCGGCCCTCGCTGACCGAGGCCGCCATCGTCGTCTCCGGCGGGCGTGGCACCGGCGGCGACTTCGGGCCGGTCGAGGCCTTCGCCGACGTCCTCGGGGCGGCGGTGGGCGCCTCGCGGGCGGCGGTGGACGCCGGGTGGTACCCGCACTCCCACCAGGTCGGGCAGACCGGTGTGTCGGTGAGCCCGCAGCTCTACATCGCGGCCGGCATCTCCGGTGCCATCCAGCACCGCGCGGGGATGCAGACCGCCAAGACCATCGTGGCCGTCAACAAGGACGCCGAGGCGCCGATCTTCGAGCTCGTCGACTTCGGCGTCGTCGGCGACCTGTTCACCATCCTGCCGCAGGCCACCGACAAGGTGCAGCAGAACAAGGGCTGAGCGACACCTCCGCGCCGGACGCCCCGTCCCGGGGGTCCGGCGCGGGCCCGCCGCGCTCGTAGACTGAGGCACGTCATGTCTGTGCCCCCACCTGCCCGCGTCTACCTCGACCACGCCGCGACGACCCCCGTGCTGGACGAGGTCGTCGAGGCCGTCACCCGGGAGATGCGGCAGACCGGCAACGCCAGCTCGCTGCACGACCCCGGCCGCCGCGCCCGCCGGGTCGTCGAGGAGTCGCGCGAGCAGATCGCTCAGGCGCTGGGGGTGCGGCCCTCCGAGGTCGTCCTGACCTCCGGCGGCACCGAGGCCGACAACCTCGCGGTCAAGGGCACGTATGCCGCGCGCCGCACCTCCGACCCGGCCCGTGACCGCCTCGTCGTCGCGGCGACCGAGCACCACGCCGTCCTCGACCCGGTCGAGCACCTCGTCACCCACCAGGGGGCGCGGGTGACGTGGGTGGAGCCCGACGCCGACGGGCTCGTCACGCCGGACGCCCTGGCCGCCGCGCTCGAGGCGGACGGCGGCCAAGGCACCGCGGCGCTCGTCAGCGTCATGTGGGCCAACAACGAGGTCGGCACGGTCGCCCCGGTGCCCGCCCTCGCCGCGCTGGCCAGGGAGCACGGCGTCCCGTTCCACTCCGACGCCGTCCAGGCGCTCGGGCAGGTGCCGCTCGACCTCTCCCAGGTCGACCTGGGCGTGGTCACCGGCCACAAGGTCGGCGGGCCGCTCGGGGTGGGGGTGCTCACCGCCGGCCGCGACCAGGCACCCGTGCCGCTCACCCACGGCGGGGGACAGGAGCGCGGCCTGCGCTCCGGCACGCTCGACACCCCGGCGATCGCCGGCCTGGCCGTCGCGGTCACCCACGCGGTCCGGCACCAGGCCGAGCACGCGGCATACCTGGCCGGGCTGCGGGACGCGCTCATCACCGGCGCGCTCGCGCTCGACCCCGGCATCACCGTCTCGGGGCCGTGGACCCCCGGCGACACCACCGGCCGCCTCGCGGGCAACGTCCACCTGCGGGTCGCCGACTGCGAGGGCGACTCGCTGCTCTACCTGCTGGACGCGGCGGGCGTCGCCTGCTCGACCGGGTCCGCCTGCCAGGCCGGGGTGCCCCGGCCCAGCCACGTGCTGCTCGCCATGGGGGTGCCCGAGGAGGAGGCCGCCGGGGCGCTGCGGCTGACCCTCGGCCACGGCTCCACCCAGGCCGACGTCGACGCCGTCCTCGCCGCGCTGCCACCCGCCCTCGAGCGCGCCCGCCGCGCCCACGCCGCGGCCTCGGGCTCGCGGACGCGCAGGACCGCCTGATGCGCGTCGTCGCCGCGATGAGCGGCGGGGTCGACTCGGCGGTCGCCGCCGCGCGGATGCTCGACGCCGGCCACGAGGTCGTCGGGGTCCACCTGGCGCTCGCCCAGTCGGCGGCCACCCTGCGCGAGTCGGCGCGCGGCTGCTGCACCCTCGAGGACGCCGGTGACGCCCGCCGCGTCGCCGACCGGCTCGGCATCCCGTTCTACGTCTGGGACATGGCCGAGCGGTTCCGGGAGGACGTCGTCGAGGACTTCGCCGCCGAGTACGCCGCCGGCCGCACCCCCAACCCGTGCCTGCGCTGCAACGAGAAGATCAAGTTCGCCGCGCTGCTGGACAAGGCGCTCGCGCTCGGCTTCGACGCCGTCGCAACCGGCCACTACGCGCAGGTCGAGGAGGTCACCGACGCCGGGGCGCCCGGCGGGGTGCGGCGCGAGCTGCACCGGGCGGTCGACCCGGCCAAGGACCAGTCCTACGTGCTCGGGGTGCTCGACGCCGACCAGCTCGCCCGCAGCTTCTTCCCGCTCGGCGACACCACCAAGCCGCAGATCCGCGAGGAGGCCCGCGAGCGGGGCTTCTCCGTCGCGAAGAAGCCGGACAGCCACGACATCTGCTTCATCGCCGACGGCGACACCCGCGGCTACCTCGCGAAGCGCCTCGGCACGGCCCCCGGCCCGATCGTCGACAGCGACGGCGAGGTCGTCGGCGAGCACGGCGGAGCGCACGGCTACACGGTGGGGCAGCGCCGGGGCCTCGGGCTGAAGGTCCCCGCCGCCGACGGGCGGCCGCGCTACGTCGTGTCCACCGACACCCGCTCCAACACCGTCGTGGTCGGCCCGGAGGAGCTGCTCGGGGTCGACGTCGTCGAGGGTGACCACCTGCGCTGGTGCGGCCCCGCACCGGCCGGCGAGGTGGCCCTGGGCGCGCAGATCCGGGCGCACGGCCGGGAGTACCCGGCCCGGGTGGACGTCCACGCGGACGGGGCCGACGGCACCCCCGAGCGGGTGACGGTGCGGCTCGCCGAGCGGGTCCGGGGGGTCGCCCCCGGCCAGTCGGTCGTGCTCTACGACGGCACGCGCGTCGTCGGGTCGGCCACCATCGCCTCCACCGGTCGGGCCTGAGCCGCCACCTCCTCAGCGCCACCGCCTCAGCGCCACCGCCTACAGTGTGCGCGTGGTGGACGTCAGCGGTATCGGATCATGGCCGGGCGCCGACGTGCGCGAGGCGCTGCGGGTGGTGTGCGGCGAGCTCGCGTCCGGTGCGCCCGACGGGGTACGGGGCGTCCCGTACCTGCCCGAGCTCCCCGCCCGCGGACCGGGGGCCGACCTGGTCGGTCGCGCGGCGCACCTGCTCGTCGACCTGCCGGTGGACCTGCAGCCGCAGGGCTGGCGCCTGGTGGACCGGCCCGGTCGGGACGCCGAGCGCGCCTCGTCGCTGCTGGCCCAGGACCTCGACGAGCTCGCCGAGGCCCTCGACGGCTACGCCGGACCGCTCAAGGTGCAGGTCGCCGGCCCGTGGACCCTGGCCGCCTCGCTGTGGCGCCCGCTCGGCGACCGGGTGCTGGACGACCCCGGCGCCACCCGCGACGTGGTGGCCTCGCTCACCGAGGGGGTGGCGGCCTACCTGGGGCGGGTGCAGCGCCTCGTCCCGGGTGCCGAGCTGCTCCTGCAGGTGGACGAGCCGTCGCTCACCGCCGTGCTGCTCGGGAGGATCCGGTCCGAGTCGGGCTACCGGGTCCTGCGCACGCCGGAGCGCGGTGAGGCGGTGACCGCGCTGCGGCAGGTGCTCGACCAGCCCGCGGCGCAGGTATGCGGTGTCCACACCTGCGCCGGCGACCCGCCGGTGGACGTGGTCGCCGAGGCGGGGGCGGGGATCCTCGCGCTGGACCTCGCGCAGGTCGGGCGGGGGAGGTTCGAGCAGGTCGCGGCGGCGGTCGAGGACGGCCGCCGGCTCTGGGCGGGACTCGACCCGGCCGCAGCAGACCCCCTCGAGCCGCTGCTGCGGCGGTGGCACGAGGCCGGGCTCCCGGTCGCCGCGCTCGCCGATGTCGGCCTCACGCCGGCCTGCGGGCTGGCGTCCGCGAGCCCTGCCGAGGCGGTGCGGACGACGCGCCGCCTCTCCCAGGTCGCGTCCAGGCTCGCCGAGACGGCTGTCGCCTAGGTCACTCCTGCCCCGTTAGGGTGTGCGGCGTCACGCGTGCGTCCGGCACGCCCATGGAAGGGGAGACATGTCGCAGAACCCGGGTCACGAGGACCCTCATCACGACCCGAACGCACCGCAGCACGAGGGCGGCTACGAGGCTGCGCCGAGCTACGACGCCCACGGCGGCGCCCCGGCGGGCGCCGTCGCCACGCCGCAGCCGGTAGGCCTGGCGGAGAAGCTCATGTACGCCGGGGGCGTGGTCTCGCTCGTCACCGGCATCGTGGGCTTCTTCGAGAGCGAGGACAGCATCCGCGACCGGCTGTCGCAGGCCTCGGAGGCGATGGGCGGGTCGATGACCCCGGAGATGATCGACCAGCAGGTGGCCTTGACCCCCATCAGTGCCCTGGTCACCGGACTGATCGCCGCGGTGCTGTGGTTCCTCATCGGTCGCTTCTGCGGCAAGGGCAAGGGATGGGCGCGCATCGTCGCGACGGTCCTGGCCGTTCTCAACCTCATCAGCTTCGTGTTCGGGCTGCTCGGCAGCAGCATCATTCCTGGTGCCAGTGGCGGGACGTTCGTGCTGCTGCTGAACGCCGTCTCCGCCATCATCGCCGCGGCCGTCCTGTTCTTCCTGTGGAAGAAGGAGTCGACCGCCTACTTCAAGGCCACCCGCTGAGCCGGGGCTGACCGACCAGCACGAGGGGCTGGTGTCGGTGGCGTGCAGCACAATGAGCACGTGACCGACACCAGCCCCTCGACGCGTCCCGACGGCCCCGCCGAGCAGCCCGAGCCCCCGCAGGACGCCCGTCGCCGGGCGGGCGAGCTGGCGGAAGAGATCCGGGGCCACCAGTTCGCCTACTACGTCCGCGACGCTCCCACCGTCAGCGACGGCGAGTTCGACGCGCTGCTGCGCGAGCTGGAGGAGCTGGAGGAGGCATACCCCACGCTGCGGACGCCGGAGAGCCCCACCCAGCAGGTGGGTGGCACCTTCTCCACCGAGTTCACCGCCGTCGACCACCGCGAGCGGATGCTCAGCCTCGACAACGCCTTCTCGCCGGAGGAGCTGGACGAGTGGTTCGACCGGGTCGAGCGGGAGGCCGGGGGCGCGGAGGTGCACTACCTGTGCGAGCTCAAGATCGACGGGCTCGCGGTCAACCTGCTCTACGAGGACGGCCTGCTCACCCAGGCCCTCACCCGCGGCGACGGCCGGACCGGCGAGGACGTCACCCTCAACGTCCGGACCATCCAGGGGGTCCCGCACCGGCTGACGCCGCCGACCGAGCAGCCCGAGGGCGAGGACGTCCCGATCCCCGGTCTCGTGGAGATCCGCGGCGAGGTCTTCTTCCCGCTCGAGGGCTTCACCGAGCTCAACGCCTCCCTCGTCGAGGCGGGCAAGGCCCCCTTCGCCAACCCGCGCAACTCGGCGGCCGGGTCGTTGCGGCAGAAGGACCCCCGGGTCTCGGCCGGCCGCCCCCTGCGCATGCTCGTGCACGGCATCGGGGCGCGCACCGGCTTCGACATCACCCGGCAGTCGCAGGCGTATGCCGTGCTCGGCGCCTGGGGGATGCCGGTCAGCCCGCGCGCCCGGGTGGTCTCGACGCGGGCCGAGGTGCACGACATCGTCCGCTACTACGGCGAGCACCGGCACGACGTCGAGCACGAGCTCGACGGGGTGGTCGTCAAGGTCGACGAGGTGGCCGTGCAGCGTCAGCTGGGTGCGACGTCGCGGGCGCCGCGGTGGGCGATCGCCTACAAGTACCCGCCCGAGGAGGTCACCACGAAGCTCCTCGACATCGGGGTCGACGTCGGACGCACGGGCCGGGTGACGCCCTACGGGCTGATGGAGCCGGTCCTCGTGGCGGGGTCGACCGTCGAGCGGGCCACCCTGCACAACCAGCACGAGGTCCGCCGCAAGGGCGTGCTCATCGGCGACACCGTCGTGCTGCGCAAGGCCGGCGACGTCATCCCGGAGATCCTCGGGCCGGTGGCCGACCTGCGCACCGGGGACGAGCGGGAGTTCGTCATGCCGACGCACTGCCCGTCGTGCGGCACCGAGCTGGCCGCCCAGAAGGAGGGCGACAAGGACATCCGATGCCCCAACAGCAAGGAGTGCCCCGCCCAGCTGCGGGAGCGGCTCTTCAGCCTCGCCGGGCGGGGCGGCTTCGACATCGAGGCGCTGGGCTACGAGGGCGTCACCGCGCTGCTGGACGCCGGGGTCATCCGCAACGAGGCGGGTCTGTTCGGGCTGGCCCACGGCACCCCGGAGCAGCCGCCCACGGCCGAGGAGGAGCGCGCGGACCGCGAGCGCCTCATGGCGGTGCCGCTGTTCACCCGGTCGGCCAAGAAGGCGGACCCGCCGGAGACCGTGGTCGAGGGCCGGGTGCTCTCCGCCAACGGCGAGCGGCTGCTGGCGCACCTGCGCGGGGCGAAGGACCAGCCGCTGTGGCGGGTGCTCGTCGCGCTGTCCATCCGGCACGTCGGGCCCACGGCCGCGCGGGCGCTGGCGACCGAGTTCGGGTCGATGGAGGCCATCCGGTCGGCCTCCGTGGAGGAGCTGGCCGCGACCGAGGGGGTGGGCCAGATCATCGCCGAGTCGGTGGTCGCCTGGTTCGACGTCGACTGGCACCGGGAGGTCGTCGAGCAGTGGGCCGCGGACGGGGTGCGCATGGCCGACGAGCGCGACGCCTCGATCGAGCGCACCCTCGAGGGCCGGACCGTGGTCGTCACCGGCTCGCTCGAGGGATTCTCGCGGGACGAGTCCAAGGAGGCGATCATCAGCCGCGGCGGCAAGGCCTCCGGCTCGGTGAGCAAGAAGACGGATTTCGTCGTCGTCGGGGCCAACGCCGGGTCCAAGGCGGCGAAGGCCGAGGAGCTGGGCGTGCCCGTGCTCGACGAGGAAGGATTCGTGCGGTTGCTGGCCACCGGTGAGGCCTGAGCGGGTAGGACAGGACCCGGTTGGTCAGGCGGGTGACCGCGGGTCTGTCGCCGGGGCGGTGCTCGCGCGGTCGGCCCCGGGCCGGGCGGGCCCGGGCCGCAGGCCGAACCAGCTGATGACCCCGCCGCCGGCCAGCAGCGCGGTGCAGACGAGCATCGCCCAGCGGTAGCCACCGGTGAAGGCCACCGGGTCCGCGTAGTCGTCGCCCGACAGGCCCACCAGCGCCGGGAGGGCGGCCACCGCGAGCAGGGACCCGGTGCGCGCGACGGCGTTGTTGATGCCGCTGGCGAGGCCGGCATACCGGTCCGCGACGGCCGCGAGCACCGCCGCGGTGAGCGGCGAGACCAGCAGCGCAAGGCCGAGGGCGAAGACGACCATGCCGGGCAGCACCCCGCCCCAGCCGGTGTCCCGCCCGATCCCCACCATGAGCAGGGTGCCCACGGCGCAGACGAGCGGGCCGACCGTCATGGGGATCCGTGGTCCGATGCGGTCGGCCAGCGCGGCGGCCCGGGTCGAGAGCAGCAGCAGCGCGATGGTCACCGGCAGCCCGGCCAGCCCGGAGGCGGTCGCCGACCATCCGGAGGTCACCTGCAGCTGGATGACCACGAAGAGCATGACCACGCCGAGCGCGCCGTAGACCAGCAGGGTCATGCCGTTGGCCGCCGAGAAGACGCGGGACCCGAAGAGGTGCAGCGGCACCAGCGGGTGCGCCGCGCGCCGGCTCCAAACCAGGAATCCGGCGGCCGCGACCCCGGTCACCACCCAGGCCAGCACCAGGGCCCACGTCGCGGCCTCCGAGGCCGTGGTCAGCGCCCAGGTCGAGGCGCCCAGGGTGACGACGACGAGCGCCGCGCCGACGAGGTCGAACCGGCCGGTGGACTCGGCGTCCCTGCTCTCCGGCGCCGACCAGGCGGTCAGCGCGATGACGCCCAGGCAGAGCGGGATGTTGATGGCGAAGATCCACCGCCAGCTCGTGGTGTCGACGATGGCGCCGCCGAGCAGCGGCCCGATCGCCGCCGCGATGCCGGAGACCCCGGCCCAGGTGCCGATGGCGGGGGCGCGGTCACCGGGGGCGTAGCTGGCCTGGATGAGGGCCAGCGCCCCCGGCGTGAGCAGCGCGGCCCCGACGCCCTGCACGATCCGGGCCGCGATGAGCTGCCCGGGGTCCTGCGCGAGCGCGCACAGGCCGGACGCCACGAGGAACCACGCCATCCCGACGAGGTAGACGCGGCGTCGCCCGATCCGGTCCCCGAGGGCCCCGGCCACCAGCACCAGCGAGGCCAGCGAGAGCAGGTAGCCCCCGATGACCCACTGCAGCTGCGGCAGCGAGGCACCCAGGTCCTCACCGATGGTGCGCAGCGCCACGTTGACGATGGACCCGTCGAGGATGGCGACCCCCGAGCCCAGCGTCACCGCCGCGAGCATCGTCCGCCCCTTGGGCGAGCGACGGTCCAGGTATCCCTCCTGCGGGCGAGTGGTCACCGCTCCAGCGTAGGCCCTGCGCGGACCGGATCTCCGTCCTCCGAGGGAAGCGGCCGGGCCGGGACCGGGGGCACCATAGCGGTATGAGGTCACGGTGGTGGTGGGCAGCGCTCGTGGTGGTCCTGGGTCTGGTCGTCGTGGACCTCGGTCTCGACGGGCGTCCGGGGTGGGCGGTCGGTTACGGTGTCCTGGCGCTCGGTATCGCCTGGTGGACCTCTCCCTGGCGTGGCCGCCGGGGCGGATCCACCCAGCAGGAGGTCGCAGCGATGGCTCAGGACGACCCGCGACGAGACGTCGTCATCTACTGGCGTCCGGGGTGCGGCTTCTGCGCCATGCTCAAGACCCGGCTGGGCGGGCTCAAGGACCGGGCGACCTGGGTCAACATCTGGGAGGACGAGGACGCCGCGGCGTTCGTCCGCAGCGTGAACGACGGCAACGAGACCGTCCCGACCGTGGTGATGGACGGCATCCCCGTCACCAACCCGAACCCGGGCCGGGTCAAAGAGCGGCTCGCTCGCGGGTGAGGCCCCGCGGGGGTCGGCCACGGGCCTGCTGCTCGCGGGGCCTCGTTCTGCAGGAATAGTCCGGGCGTCGGGATGGTTGACGCGTCACATGAACGGTGCCACCACCCATCCCTCGATCCTCGTCCTCGTCGGCAGCCTGCGCCCCGGCTCGACCAACCGTCGCCTCGCCGAGGCGGCCCTGGACGCCCTCCCCGAGGGGGTGCACGGCGAGATCAGCAGCCTGCTGCCGTCGCTGCCGCACTACGACCAGGACCTCGACACCGACAGCCCGCCCGAGGTCGTGCGCGCCTTCCGCGACCAGGTGGCCGCGGCCGACGCGCTGGTCGTGGCCACCCCCGAGTTCAACGGGTCGCTGCCCGGGGTGCTCAAGAACGCCATCGACTGGGCCTCCCGCCCCCGCGGCGCCGCGGCGCTGGCCGGCAAGCCGGTGGCCGTGCTCGGCGCCTCAGCCTCGCCGAAGGCGGCGCAGTGGGCCCGCGAGGACGCGGTCCGCGTGCTGCGGGTGGCCGGGGCCCGGCCGATCGAGCAGACGGTCGGCCTGGCGTCCGCCCCCGCGGCGCTGGAGGGCGGCGACCTGGGCGACGACGTCCGCCGGCAGGTGGCGGAGCTCATGGGCCGGCTGGTGCGCGAGCCGCTGGCCGCCTGAGGCCCGGGCGGGGCGTCGGCGGGTCGTCAGGGGCGACCTAGACTGGCGGCATGTCCAACCTCTCGCGCGAGGACGTCGCGCACGTCGCCATGCTGGCCCGGATCCAGCTCGAGGACGCCGAGCTCGACCGGCTCGCCGCCCAGCTCGACCAGATCGTCGACTGGGTGGGTCAGGTCGGCGAGGTCGCCTCGGCCGACGTGCCGCCCATGTCCCACCCGATGCCCCTGGCCAACGTCACCCGCCCGGACGAGGTGCGCGACAGCCTGACCGTGGAGCAGGCCCTGGCCAACGCGCCGCAGGCGCAGGACGACCGCTTCGCGGTGCCTCGCATCCTGGACGAGGAGTGAGATGAGCGACCCCACGACCCACGCCGCGTCCGGTGCGGGGGCGGCCGACGCCGACCTCACCCGGCTCACCGCCGTCGAGATGGCCGACCGCCTCGCCGCCGGCGCCCTCACCTCGGTCGAGCTCACCCAGGCGCACCTGGACCGCATCGAGCGGATCGACCCGACCCTCAACGCCTTCCTCCTCGTCGACGCCGAGGGTGCCCTGGCGACGGCCCGCGAGGTCGACGCCGCCCGGGCCGCGGGCGAGCAGCTGCCGCGCCTGGCCGGGGTGCCGGTCGCGGTCAAGGACATCGCCTGCACCCAGGGCCTGACGACGACCGCGGGCAGCCGCATGCTCGAGGACTTCGTGCCGCCCTACGACGCGACGGTCGTCGCCCGCATCCGGCAGGCTCGCATGCCCATCCTGGGCAAGACCAACATGGACGAGTTCGCCATGGGCTCCTCCACCGAGCACTCCGCCTTCGGGCCGACCCGCAACCCGTGGGACCTCGACCGGATCCCGGGCGGGTCCGGCGGCGGCAGCAGCGCGGCGGTCGCGGCATACCTCGCGCCGCTGGCGATCGGCTCCGACACCGGCGGCTCGATCCGGCAGCCGGCCGCGGTCACCGGCACCGTCGGCACCAAGCCGACGTACGGCGCGGTGAGCCGCTACGGCATCATCGCGCTCGCCTCCAGCCTCGACCAGATCGGGCCCTGCGCCCGCACCGTCGCGGACGCGGCCCTGCTGCACGAGGTCATCGCCGGGCACGACCCGATGGACTCCACCTCGGTCGACGCGCCGGTGCCGGACGTCGTCGGCGCCGCCGGCACGACCGACCTGAGCGGTCTGCGGGTCGGCGTCGTGCGCGAGATCAGCGGCTCCGACCAGGGGTTCCAGCCCGGCGTGCAGGCCCGCTTCGACGAGGCGCTGGACGCCCTGCGCGACCTCGGCGCCGAGATCACCGAGGTCTCCTGCCCCCACTTCGCCTACGCGATGGCGGCCTACTACCTCATCCTCCCCTCCGAGGCGAGCAGCAACCTGGCGCGCTACGACGCGATGCGCTACGGCCGGCGGGTCACCCCCGACGGCAGCCCGAGCGCCGAGCAGGTCATGGGCGCCTCCCGGGACGCCGGCTTCGGCGACGAGGTGAAGCGGCGCATCATCCTGGGCACCTACGCGCTGTCCAGCGGCTACTACGACGCCTACTACGGGCAGGCGCAGAAGGTCCGCACCCTCATCGCCCGCGACTTCGAGGCGGCGTTCGAGCAGGTGGACGTGCTCGTCAGCCCGACCGCTCCGACCACCGCGTTCCGCATCGGCGACAAGACCGAGGACCCGATGGCGATGTACCTCAACGACATCGCGACCATCCCCGCCAACCTGGCCGGGGTCCCCGGCATGTCGGTGCCCTCCGGCACCGCCGACGAGGACGGTCTCCCCGCGGGGCTGCAGATCCTGGCCCCCGCGATGCAGGACCAGCGCCTGTATGCCGTGGGCGCGGCCCTGGAGGCCCGCCTGCGCGAGCGCCAGGGCGGCTACGTCATCGAGCAGGCTCCCGAGATCGAGGTGAGGGCATGAGCACCCGGACCAGTGCCGGTCCCGACCGGACCGTCCCCTACGACGACCTGCTGACCCGCTACGAGCCGGTGCTGGGGCTGGAGGTGCACGTCGAGCTGGGCACCGCGACCAAGATGTTCTGCGGCTGCGCCACCGGCTTCGGGGCCGAGCCCAACACCCAGACGTGCCCGGTCTGCCTCGGGCTGCCCGGGGCGCTGCCCGTCGTCAACCGCACCGCGGTCGAGTCGGCGATCCGCATCGGCCTCGCCCTGAACTGCGGGATCGCCGAGTGGTGCCGGTTCGCCCGGAAGAACTACTTCTACCCGGACATGCCGAAGAACTTCCAGACCAGCCAGTACGACGAGCCGATCGCCGTCGACGGCTGGCTGGACGTCGAGGTGCCGCCCCGGGAGGGCGTCGACGAGGAGCCGTTCACCTACCGCGTCGAGATCGAGCGGGCGCACATGGAGGAGGACACGGGCAAGTCGACCCATGTGGGCGGCTCGACCGGCCGCATCCACGGCGCCTCCCACAGCCTGGTCGACTACAACCGCGCCGGCATCCCGCTCATCGAGATCGTCACCAAGCCGCTCACCGGCGCGGGGGAGCGTGCGCCCGAGGTGGCCCGCGCCTACGTCGGCGCGCTGCGCGACCTGCTGCGCGCCCTGGACGTCTCGGACGTCAAGATGGAGCAGGGCTCGCTGCGCTGCGACGCCAACGTCTCGCTCATGCCGACCGGCGCGGAGCGCTTCGGCACCCGCACCGAGACCAAGAACGTCAACAGCCTGCGCTCGGTCGAGCGCGCGGTGCGCTACGAGATGACCCGGCACGCCGCGGTCCTCGACGCCGGGGAGTCGATCCTGCAGGAGACCCGGCACTGGCACGAGGACACCGGGATCACCACCTCGGGCCGGCCCAAGTCGGATGCCGACGACTACCGCTACTTCCCCGAGCCCGACCTCGTGCCGGTCGCCCCCACCCGCGAGGACGTCGAGCGGCTGCGGGCCACGTTGCCCGAGAACCCCGCGGAGCGGCGCCGCCGGCTCCAGGAGGAGTGGGGCTACTCCGACCTGGAGATGCGCGACGTCGTCAACGCCGGGGCGGTCGAGGTCATCGAGGCGACCGTCGCGGTCGGCGCCTCGCCGGCCGCCGCCCGCAAGTGGTGGATGGGCGAGCTGGCCCGCCGGGCCAAGACCGCCGGTGAGGACGGCAGCGCGGTCGGACTGCTCGACCTCGGGGTCACCCCGGCGCACGTCGCCGAGCTGGACGACCTGGTCACCAGCGGCCGGCTCAACGACTCGATGGCGCGGCAGACGCTGGACGGCGTGCTGGCCGGCGAGGGCAGCCCCACCGAGGTCGCCGACGCCCGCGGGCTCGAGCTGGTCCAGGACGACGGCGCGCTGCAGGCGGCGGTCGACGAGGTCCTCGCGGAGAACCCCGATGTCGTCGAGAAGATCCGCGGCGGGAAGGTGCAGGCCGTCGGGGCCCTCATCGGCCAGGTGATGAAGAAGATGCGCGGCCAGGCCGACGCCGGCCGGGCACGCCAGCTCATCCTGGACACCCTCGGCGTGCAGGGCTGACCCCCGGTATGCCGTCACCCGCGCCCGCGCCCGCGCCCGCGCCCGCGCCCCGCCGGGCACCGGTCGCCGCCGTCCCGGAGGAGCTGCTGCCCCACCTCGGGCCGGTCGAGGGTGTCGAGGTGCTGCCCTACGACCACCGGGACGCCGACGCCCTGCCCGGCGGCGGGCGGGACGTGGACGTCCTGGCGCTGTCGATGATCGCCGGGCCCTGGCTGCGCCGGATGGGCGAGGTGCCCGGGCTGCGCGCGGTGGTGCTGGCCTCGGCGGGCTTCGAGCACGCCCTGCCCCATCTCCCCGACGGCGTGCGGCTGGCCAACGCGGTCGGGGTGCACGACACCGCCACGAGCGAGCTGGCCCTCACCCTGCTCCTGGCCGCGCAGCGGCACCTGCCGCACCACGTGCTGCGGCAGGCCGACGGGGTGTGGGACCGGTCGGCGCCCGGTCCGTGGCGCTCGCTGGCCGACTCCTCGGTGCTCGTCCTCGGCTACGGGGGCATCGGCACCGCGCTGACCCGGCGGCTGCTGGCCTGCGAGTGCGACGTCGTCGCCGTGGCCAGCGTCGACCGGCCGGGTGACGACCTGGTGGACCGGGTGCACGGCATCGACCAGCTGCCCGAGCTGCTCCCGCGCACCGACGCGGTGGTGCTGACGCTGCCGCTGACCGATCGCACCCGCGGGCTGCTGGGCGCCGACGAGCTCGCGCTGCTGCCCGACGGCGCCCTGGTCGTCAATGTCGCGCGCGGGCCGGTCGTCGACACCGAGGCGCTGCTCGCCGAGTGCGCCGCCGGCCGGCTGCGCGCGGCCCTGGACGTCACCGACCCCGAGCCGCTGCCCGACGGTCACCCCGCCTTCTCCACCCCGGGCGTCCTCGTCGTGCCCCACGTGGGGGGAGCCTCGCCCGCCTCGCTGCCGCGGATGGGCCGCTACCTCACCACCCAGCTGACGGCATACCGCGAGCGGCAGCGCCTGGACCACGAGGTCGCCGGACCGGGCGTGGGAGCCCGCTGACCCGCGGTCCGACCGGGTGAACACCGGGCGACGATCCGTGCGCACCCCTGTCCCGGCCCGAGGCGGTCGGTATACGCTCGCCGTGCCGGGCTGTCCGCAGGCGCGGCCTCACCGCCCGACACCGAACCAGGGGACCAGATCGTGACCTATCGCTCGACATCGGCGGCACGTCGCGCCCTGGCCGCGGTGGCCGGCCTCAGCCTCGTGGCCGGGATCGCGCCGGTCACGGCCTCCGCCAGCGGTGGTCCTGCGGCGGCCTCCGCCAGCGGCGATCCTGCCTCAGTCTCCGTCACCGGCGGTCCTGCGGTGTCCGGTCCGGTGAGCGCGAGCGGGGAGCTCGAGGACGGCACCTACGTCGTCGTGCTCGACGAGCTGCCGCTGGCCACGCACCCGGCGACGGCGGGATCGGCCCTGGAGAAGGTGGACACCACCTCGCGGGATGCGTTGTCCTACGCCGACCGGCTCGTGGCGCAGCAGGACGACGTGCTGGCCGAGGTGGCCGCCGAGCCGACCTACCGCTACACGGTCGCCCTCAACGGTTTCGCCGCGCGGCTCACCGCGGCGGAGGCCGCGGCCCTCGCCGAGCGCGACGACGTGGTGTCGGTGACACGGTCCAGGCTGCGCCAGCTGGACGCCGACGTCGTGGCCCCGCCTGACGGCGCGCCGGCCGAGCCGGACGTGGTCGTCTCTCCCGACGCTGCACCGGCCGAGCCGGACACGGTCGTCTCGCCCGGCCTGCTGGGCCTGCGCGGCCCTGGCGGTGTGTGGTCCCGCCTCGGTGGCCCGATGGAGGCCGGGAGGGGCACGGTCGTCGGGGTCATCGACTCGGGCATCGCCTACGACAACCCCTCCTTCGCCGCGGACGGGATGCCCGCCCCGCCGGCCGACTGGGCGGGGGAGTGCGAGACCGGCGAGGGCGACGACGCGGACGACTTCCCCGCCTCGGCCTGCACCGACAAGATCGTCGGGGCCCGCTACTTCGTCGAGGGCGCCCGCGCGGACGGCTACGAGCCGATCCCGGCCGAGAGCGTGAGTCCCCTGGACACCGATGACCACGGCTCGCACGTCGCCGGCACGGCCGTCGGACGTCAGGTGCAGGTCGACCTCGGCGGCACCACCTCGGAGCTGGCCGGCATGGCGCCGGGGGCGCACGTCGCGGCCTACAAGACGTGCTTCGACTTCCAGGGCGTCTCCGGCTGCCACCCGGAGGACACCATCGCCGCGGTCGACGCCGCCCTCGCGGACGGTGTCGACGTGCTCAATCTGTCCGTCAGCGGGGACCCGGAGACCTACGAGGACCCGGTCGACCTGGCCTTCAAGAACGCTGCCGCAGCGGGGGTCTTCACCGCCACCTCGGCCGGCAACCTGGCCCAGAGGGGCGAGCCGGTGGCCCACCTCGGGCCGTGGATGACGACGGTCGCCGCGTCCTTCCACCGCACCCAGGACGGCCCCGTCCCCTCCGTCGCGCCCTTCTCCGGCCGTGGGCCGGTGGCCGTCGCCCCCGTGGAGCAGACGGTTCTCAAGCCGGACCTCGGGGCCCCGGGGGTCCAGGTCCTGGCCGCCTACGCCAGCGAGGGCGGGGAGCCGCAGTTCGGGTACCTCAGCGGGACCTCCATGGCTTCGCCGCACGTCGCCGGCCTCGGCGCACTGCTCGCCGCAGCCCACCCGGAGTGGTCGCCGATGGCGGTCAAGTCGGCGATGCAGACCTCGGCGAGGAACTACGCCACCACCCAGAGCAACCGGGCGGTCGTCGGTGGCACCGGGTTCGTGGAGCCGCGCGCCTTCCTGGAGCCCGGCCTGGTCTTCGACTCGACCGAGGCCGACTGGGACGCCTTCCTCGCCGACCCCTCGACCGGCTACGACCTCAACGCGGCCTACGTCTCGGTCCCCGCGCTGGGCCTCGAGCCGACCACGCTGACCCGGACGGTGACCAACCCGGGCCCCGCGTCGGCGACGTTCACGGCCTCCTTCACCGGCCCCGCCACGCTGTCCGTCACGACGTCGCCGCAGAGCGTGACCGTGCCCGCCGGCGGCTCCGCCGAGGTGACGATCACCGTCGCCAACACCGGCGCGGGGACCGCCGCGTGGCAGGAGGGCGACCTCCGCTGGACCTCGGGTGGGACGGTCGTCGAGATCCCGGTGCTCGCCCGGGGCCAGGTCTACGACGAGCCCGCCCCCAGGGTCGAGCGGGTCTCCGGTACGGACCGTTACGGCACCGCCGCGGCCGTGTCCGCGCTCTACCCCGACGGCGTCGAGACCGTCTACATCGCCTCCGGTACCGCCTTCGCCGACGCCCTGTCGGGCTCTCCGGCCGCCGCCCAGGGGCTGCTCCCCGGGACCGTGCCCACGCCCGAGGGGAACCCCGCCCCGGTGCTGCTCGTCAAGCACGACCGGATCCCCCAGGACACGGTCGAGGCCCTGGAGGCCGTCGACCCGAGCAACATCGTCATCCTGGGTGGGGCCGGCGCGGTGTCCTCGGGCCTGGCCCGGTCGCTGAAGGCCTACGGCACGGTCTCCCGCGTCGAGGGCGGTGACCGGTACGAGACGGCGGCGAAGCTCGCCCTGATGTTCGAGGACCCCGAGGTGGTCTACGTCGCCTCCGGTCGGGAGCCGTCCATCGCGGACGCGCTGGCGGGCGCGGCCCGAGCAGGGATGGAGAACGCCCCCGTGCTGCTGACCCGTCCCGACGGGGTGCCGACCGCGACCGCCGAGGCGCTGGAGACGTTGGACCCCGACCGGGTCGTGGTGCTCGGCGGCACCGGGGCCGTCCAGGGGAAGACCTTCACCGCACTCGGGGCCGACGACCGGCTGTGGGGCGACGACCGCTACAGGACGGCGGTCGCGGTCTCGCAGGTCTTCGAGCCGGACGTCCCTCTGGTCTACATCGCCTCGGGCCGCAGCCTGTCCGACGCGCTGGCGGGGTCGGCCCTGGCCGGGCACCAAGGCGTCCCGGTGCTGCTGACCAAGCCCACCCAGCTGCCCTCGGCGACGCTGGCGGAGCTGGAGCGGCTCAGCCCGCAGCGGGTCGTCGTCCTCGGTGGGTACAAGGCCGTGTCCGAGGACGTGCAGAACGTGCTCGACGAGTACTACCCGGACTGGGTGGCCGAGCAGCCCTGACGGGAACGGCGCGACGACGCCGAGGTGGACGATGCCGACGGAGAAGATGGACCACACGGACCACGAGGACGAGGACCACGAGGAGGTGGGAGCGATGCGCACACTCGTGCTCGTGCGCCACGCGAAGGCGGAGGTCGCGCCCAGCGGCCCGGGAGGCGACCACGCCCGCGAGCTGACCGCGCGCGGCCGGAAGGACGCCGCGGCCCTGGGACGCGTCCTGGAGGACGCGGGATGCGCGCCCGACCTGGTGCTCGTGTCCACCGCGTCCCGGGCCCAGCAGACCCTCGAGCACGCGCTGGGCGCCGCGCGCGTCGAGACATGGCCCACCCGTCGCATCTACGACGGCGGGATCGACGGTGTCCTCGAGGCGGTCCGGGAGGTGCCCGAGGACGTCGAGGTGCTCTGGGTCGTCGGCCACGAGCCGGTGATGTCGAGCACGGCCTGGGACGTCAGCGACGACGGTGAGCAGGACGAGGGCCGCGACGACCTGCACGCCGGTCTGCCCACCGCTGCCGCGGCGGTGCTCGGGCTGGACGTGGCCTGGTCCGACGTCGGGCCCGGCACCGGGAGGTTGCAGGACGTCCTGCCGGGACGCTGACCGGCGCTCCCGGGCCCCGGGCCCTCTCCTTCGTCGGGATGACGCTCGCCGACCTGGTGCTGACGACCCTGCGGCTGGGCGCGCTCTTCCTGCGCTGACCGCGTCGCCGGGTCAGCGCAGCCGAATGGTCAGCGCAGCCAGCTGGTCATGGCACGGACGCGGCGTCCGGCCTGCTCCAAGGCGTGGGCAGAGGCCGCGGCCGCACGGCGGCTCGTGGCCCCGCCGTCACCGTTCGACTGGCCGGACGGCCCGTGCTGGGACGCGAAGCCGGCCGCGTAGATCTGGTCGACCTGGGTCTTGAGCTCGTGCACGAGGGCGACGTAGGCGACCTCGGGCTCGACGCCCAGGTCGACGAGGTCCTCGAAGGTGGTCTCGAGCCGCTGCTGGAGCGGCGCCTGGACGCGGTCCCGGGCCGTCGCCATGGCGGTGCTCTCGTGCTCGATGGTGGTGACGACCGCGCCGGAGCGCAGGGCGCCCATCGCGGCGGCGTAGGCGGTGAGGGTGGCCCAGGCGGCGCCGCTGCGGTCGTGCGCCACCGCGACGAGGGCGGGGCACCCGCGGCCGTCGAGGTACTCCTCCCGGACCCGTTCACCGCTGCCGATGCTGCGCAGCATGGCGAGGTCCACGCCGTCCGGCACGGTCAGCAGGCCCTCGTGGACGGTGGACGCGCTGGTGACGATGACCAGGTCACCGGGTTCGCTGTGCTCGTGCACGAGGGCGGTCACCAGGCCGGGGTCGTAGGCACCGCGACCCAGGCCCGGGACGAGCAGGATGTCGCAGCGCCCGGCTGCCTCCTCCGGAGGGGACACCGGCAGCCCCTCGAGCTCCGCGCGGGCCGCGAGCCGGCTGTCCGGGTCGGCGCCCACCCACACGTCCACCCCGCTGTCGCGCAGGTTGAGGGCATGGGCGGCGGCCATCGCGTCGAAGCCGAGCACCGCCACCTGGCGGTCCTGCAGCAGGGTCAGATCGGCGCTGCTCGGGTCCAGGGTGCTCACCTGCACACCCTACCGAGCGCCGGTGGTGCCTCTACCGTCGGCGACGCTCCCCGCCCCCGGCCACGTCGCGGGCATCCGCGACCCGCCCGGGCGGGCGTCGGGCCCTCCGCCATCCTCCACGGGTGGCGTCGTCTCGTCAGAAGGGCGGGGCATCGTCCTCGTCCTCCCGTGCGCCCGGCGGAGGACCCTGGGTCCCGCTGTCGCGGCGGGTGAAGGGGTCGGTCCAGTGGGCGGACCGCAGCACGATGCCCGGCGGGGTGCGGAGCAGCCGCTCGGGGGTGGGGGTGCCGGGCCGGGGCCCGGACACCCTGCGCCCGTCACGCTGGCGCGTCTGCCGCACCCAGACGGCGCGGTGGCCGTCGTCGAGGAGATGGGTGTCGCTGTCGGGGTCGTCGTCAGGGGCCTCGAGACGGCCTCGCTCCGGGCGCTGCGCGAGCGCCGCATACACGAGCAACGAGGCGAGGTGGCGACGCTCGGCCGGCGTGACCGTCCCCGACATGCCCTGCGAGGTGCTCGTGCCGGTGCTGGCTCGACGGCTGGCGTCGGTGCCCGTCTCGGGGTGGGGGTATCCGAGGTACTGGCGGTAGTCGTGCGGGCGGGTCCGGTAGCGCCGTCCTAACAACGATGTCCACGTGACGGTGCGGGTGGCGTCGATCTCGGCGTCCCAGAACGTCTGCGTCTTGAGGGCGTGGAAGACGGTGTCCACCCCCTGCAGGTTGTGCTCGGAGGTGGGTCCTCCGAGCAGGTACTCCGTGACGTGGTCGAGCTGTCCGTCCCTGACCGGCAGGGTGCCGTCCGGTGCGCGGGACAGGAGGTCGGCGGCGACCACCTGGGTCCGCATCGTCGCGTCCGGCCGGTACCTCGTGATGGACCTCTCGACGCAGCGGCCGTCGCGAGGATCGGTCAGCAGCCGGTGCAGTGTCGTCCCCGGGGTCCTGAGGAGGTCACGCGTCGCCTGGGGCGTGAGGAAGTGGGGTGCCCGCCCGACGACCCGACTCACGCCGGGCAGGAGGGGCAGGGGCGCCGACCCGGTCGGTGGGGAGCCGGAGCTGCCGGTCTCCGGTGCGGTGTCGGTCGATCCCAGTTCTGGGGCGAGAGCGGGCCAGGGGACGACGACCTGCAGCTCGCAGGTGGGCGCACCGGCCAGGATCTGGGCCAGGGAGGCGATGTCGTCCGGCGTGACCAGGTCTGCCAGCTCGTCCGGCGTCGTGGAGCAGCGGGGCGCGGGATCGGCTGGTGCGGCGAAGGTGAGACCCGCCGGGGGAGCGGGGACCTTCGACGGACGGCCCGCCGGGTCTGACCGGAGGGCGGCAGGCAGCGGCAGGGTGCCGTGGAGGAGCAGCGCGCGGGCGATGTCGGAGCGCAGCTGGCTCTCGGTGCGCTCGTCACCCGCAGCCCGCGCCCGTCGGGCCAGGACGTGGAGCCGGTCCACGCAGGCGGACGTCGAGACGGCGTCACCGGTGATGACGACCTGACCGGTCCCGTCGTCGTCGACGATGCCGTAGGCCGTCCGGGCACGGTGGAGCTGCGCGCGCTCGGCGGCCTCCGCCTCGGGGTCCGTGGCCCGGGCGCGGGTCACCTCGCGCTGCACCGCCTGCACGAACTGCTGGGCGTGCCACGGCATGTCTGTCAGGTTTCCCTCGGGGTCCAGCCGCTCCACGGCGACGTCCGTCGGCGATGTGCTCGGGCCGTCGTCGACACCGTCACCTGCCCGCTCGTCGTCCGCCGGCCCTGGGTCCTGGGCCGGGACACCAGGCTCGCCCCGCGTGGTGGTGAAGAGAGCCCGCGAGACGACCCCCGCCTGCTCGTGCGGCAGCTGCGAGGCCTTGCGCCAGAAGTGCTCGACCTGCGCCCACGTCGCCACGCCCGCCGCCAGGGCGTCGCGCACCGGGCCGGACGTGCTCACCGGGGCCAGGGCCACCGCGACCAGCTGCCGCGCCGCGCCGCGGCCCATCCCGGTGAGCACCGAGATCTCCGTGGCGGTCACCGACTTCGCTCGTGCTCGCCACCGGTCACGGGCAGTCCGCGACAGCTCAGCAGGGTCCGCGACGTCCTGACGTGCCAGGAGCTCCTCCCCGGTCCGGGCGGCCAGCTCGCGGGTGGCGTGCAGCCGGAGCCCCTCGAGGCGGCGGGACAGCAGGTGCAGCGCCTCGATGGTCTCGAGGCAGTCCTCCGGCGACATGCCCACGGTGCCCGAGGCGGCCCGACGGGTGAGGGCGAGCAGCTGCTCGTCGTTGAGCGCCTGCAGGTCCGGTCCGCCGGCCGACCAGCCGTCCGGTCCCGGTCGCCCCTCGACCTCCGTCGTGCTCACTGCCCCTCACCCCCCGGTGATGTGTAGAACCTCATATTAGCACATGTGTTCGAAAGGACGCCAGTGTCGAGGCCGCGTGTCCGGCCGCCGCGCCACCGCTGCACCACCGCACCCCGCACCCCGGGCCCGCACCCCGCACCACCGCCATACCTCTTCGTCCCTGCCGCAGCGTCAGGTCGACCCCTGGCGGTGACGAGGCGTCAGGCGGCTACGCTGCGGCCATGAGCCAGACAGCGACGTCCACCTCCTTCGCCGTCACCGAGGCGACCGACCGGCGGGGCCCGGAGCAGATCGCCGAGCTGCTCGCCAACCCCGGCTTCGGCAGCATCTTCACCGACCACATGGTGCTGGTGGAGTGGGACAAGGAGCAGGGGTGGCACGACGCGCGGGTGGTGCCCTACGGCCCGATCCCGCTCGACCCCTCCGCGGCGGTGTTCCACTACGCCCAGGAGATCTTCGAGGGCATGAAGGCCTACCGCCACGCCGACGGCACCGTCTGGACCTTCCGTCCCGAGCGCAACGCCGAGCGCTTCAACAGCTCGGCCCGTCGCCTCGCCATGCCCGAGCTGCCGCCCACGCTCTTCCTGGACGCCATCAAGGAGCTCGTCACCCTCGACCAGGGCTGGGTGCCCGGCGCGGACGCCGGTGAGATGTCGCTCTACCTGCGCCCGTTCATGATCGCGACCGAGGAGGCGCTGGGGGTGCGGCCCAGCAACCGCTACCTCTTCAGCGTCATCGCCTCCCCGGCCGGCTCCTACTTCCCGGGCGGGCTCGAGCCGGTCAGCCTCTGGGTCAGCGACCAGTACGTCCGCGCAGCCGCCGGCGGGACCGGCGCGGCCAAGTGCGGCGGCAACTACGCCGCCTCGCTGGCCAGCCAGGCCGAGGGCATCGAGCACGGCTGCGACCAGGTCGTCTTCCTCGACGCGGCGGAGCACCGCTACGTCGAGGAGCTCGGCGGCATGAACCTCTTCTTCCTGTATGCCGATGGCCGGGTCGTGACCCCCGAGCTCACGGGGACGATCCTGCCCGGCGTCACCCGGTCCTCGCTGCTGGACCTGCTGCGCGAGCGGGGCCACCAGGTGGAGGAGCGCCGGTTCACCATCGACGAGTGGCGGGACGGCGTGGCGGCCGGGGACATCACCGAGGTCTTCGCGTGCGGCACCGCGGCCGTCATCACCCCGGTCGGCAGGCTGGCGTGGAACGGCGGCGAGCTGGACATGCCCGTCGAGCACAAGGTGACCGAGGACCTGCGCGCCGAGCTGCTCGACATCCAGTACGGCCGCGCCGAGGACCGCCACGGCTGGCTCTACCAGCTGGTCTGAGCCAGCCCGTCCAGCACCGCCAGCAGCCGCCGGCGCAGCGCGTTCGAGCGGCGGGCGAAGCCGCGCTGGGCCTCGGCGTACTCCCGCTTGCCCTCCGTCGTCTCGATGCGGACCGGCTCGTAGCCCAGGTCACGCAGGTCGTAGGGCGCGGCCCGCATGTCCAGCTCGCGGATGTCGCGGGCCAGGTGGAAGGCGTCGAGGGTGAGGTCGCTGGGCACGGCCGGCGTGAGCTTGAAGCACCACTTGTAGAGGTCCATCCCGGCGTGCAGGCAGCCCGGCTGCTCGAGGTCGAGCTGTCCCTCCCGCGTCGGCGTCAGGGTGTTGCGCGGCACGGCGTCCGGGGTGAAGAAGCGGTGGGCGTCGAAGTGCGAGCACGCCACCTGGTGGCTCTCGACGACCGCGTCGGTGCCCTCGGCACCGAGCCGCAGCGGCCAGTCGTGGCGCACCTCCTCCCGGTCGGCGCGGTAGACCATGGCCCACTCGTGCAGGCCGAAGCAGCCGAACCTGCCCGGCCTGGACAGCGTCGCGTCCAGCAGGTCGCGGACGAAGGAGAGGGCGCGTCCGCGCCGCCGCACGAACCGCTCCACGTCGAGGTATGCCGTGCCCGCCCCGTCGACGAGGTAGCCGCTCCACCCCTCGCGATCGCCCGCGTCGGCGAGGCCGACGCCGGGCCCGGGGTGCCAGCGGGCGAGCTGTGCGGGGCGGAAGGCGTAGTACTCCCAGAGGAAGTCGTCGACCGGGTGGGTGCGCCCCTCGACCTGGCGCGCGAGGCGGTCCGCGGTGAGCGTCTCGACGGTGCGCCCGTGCGCGGCGGCGCGGGCGCGCCATACCGGCGCGGAGAGCACCTCGGTCACCTGGGTCTGCACGACGGTCAAGCGTAGCCGCGCGGCCGCCGCCCTCGGTCCGGTGACTGGTCCGGGGCCCGCGCCCCGTGAGACCCTGGACGAGGACGCCCGGCAGGGGCGGATCCCCGGACGAGGCACGTCGTACCCGGCACCGACGACGACGTGACACGCCCCGGGAGGGCGTCATCATGGTTGCTCTGTCGTGGATCGTCCTGGTCGTCTCCGGGGTCCTGGAGGCCGTCTGGGCGGGGGCGCTGACCCGCTCGGAGGGGTTCACCCGACTCTGGCCGAGCGTCGTCTTCGGGGTCGCCTTGGCCGCGAGCATGGCCGGCCTGGGGTGGTCGTTGCGGACCATCCCGCTCGGCACGGGGTATGCCGTGTGGGTCGGGATCGGCGTCGTCGGCACCGCGGTCTACGGGGTCGTCGCGCTGGGGGAGCCGGCCACGGTCGCGCGGGTGCTGTGCCTCGTCGCCATCATCGCCGGGATCGTCGGGCTCAAGCTCACCTCGGGCGGGGCCTACTGACCTCCTGGAGGGAGGTTTCCGGGGGCCGGGGCCCGGAAACGGATGTCCGCGTCGGACGAGGTGGGGCGCGCGGCATACCCTGGCGCCATGCGTATCTGCCGCTTCACCGACGGTGACGACCCCCGCTTCGGCCTCGTCGACGGGGCCGGGGAGCGGATCGCCGAGATCTCCGGCGACCCGCTCTACACCAGGATCGACCTGACCGGCCAGACCTTCGACGTCGCGGATGTCCGGCTGCTGGCGCCGGTCATCCCGCGCAGCAAGGTGGTGGCCATCGGGCGCAACTACGCCGACCACGCGCGTGAGATGGGCAGCGAGCTGCCGGACGAGCCGATGATGTTCTTCATCCCCAACACCTCGGTGTGCGGCCCCGGCGACCCGGTCGTCATCCCGTCGTTCGCGACCGAGATCTCCTACGAGGCCGAGCTCGCCGTCGTCATCGGGCGGATGTGCAAGGACGTCTCGGCGGCGGACGCCCGGTCGGTGGTCTTCGGTTACACCTGCGCCAACGACGTCACCGCGCGCGACCTGCAGCGCACCGACGGGCAGTGGGCGCGGGCCAAGGGCATGGACACCTTCACCCCCCTCGGGCCCTGGATCGAGACCGACCTCGACACCGACGACCTCTCGGTGCGCTCCACCGTGGACGGCGAGCTGCGCCAGGACGGCACGACCGCCGACCTGCACTTCGGCATCGCCGAGCTCGTCGCGCACGCCTCGGCGGCCTTCACCCTGCTGCCCGGCGACGTCATCCTCACCGGGACCCCGGCCGGCGTCGGCCCGGTCACCGCAGGGCAGCGGTGCGAGGTCGAGATCGAGGGCATCGGCACGCTCGCCAACCCGTTCGTGGCGGCGGACGACGACGCCTGACATGACCGAGGCGCCCATCGGGGTCTTCGACTCCGGTTTCGGCGGGCTGACCGTCGCCCGCGAGGTGCTCGACCAGCTGCCGCACGAGTCGGTCCTCTACCTCGGGGACACCGCGCGCACCCCCTACGGGCCGCGCCCGATCGCGCAGGTCCGCGAGTTCTCCCTCGAGTGCCTGGACCGGCTCGTCGAGCACGGGGTGAAGGCGTTGGTCATCGCCTGCAACAGCGCCTCGGCCGCGGTGCTCGCCGACGCCCGGGAACGGTATGACGTGCCCGTCGTCGAGGTCATCCGTCCGGCCGTCCGTCGGGCGATGGCCGTCACCCGCAACGGCCAGATCGGGGTCATCTCCACAGCGGCGACCCACCAGTCGCGGGCCTACGTCGACTCCTTCGTCGCCGCTCCGCCCTCGGTGCAGGTCGCGAGCCAGCCGTGCCCGCGCTTCGTCGAGCTGGTCGAGGCGGGGGTGACCAGCGGGCCCGAGGTCATCGAGGTGGCGCAGGCCTACCTCGCGCCGCTGCAGGAGCGCGAGATCGACACCCTCATCCTCGGCTGCACCCACTACCCGCTGCTGACGCAGGCGCTGCAGTACGTCCTCGGCGAGCAGGTGCAGCTCGTCTCCTCCGCCGCCGCGACGGCGGCCGACCTCTTCAGGGTGCTCACCGACGGGGGGCTGCTCGCCGCGCGGGGCGACGCCCCCGTGCACCAGTGGCTCACCACGGGCGACCCGGACGGCTTCCACTACCTCGCCCGGCGCTTCCTCGGGCCCGAGGTCGAGCAGGTGCACCGGGCGTTCGTGGGCAGGCCGGAGGAGAGGGTCTAGCCGACGCCTTGTCGAAAGTGTCGAAAAACGATAGATTGCTCTCGTTGCTCGACACTGAGGAGGCGTCATGGACCGCTGGGTCGTCCGCGTGCTGCAGGGGGTGATCGCTGTTGCGCTGCTGGGGTCGCTCGTCGTGCAGCTGGTCATCGTGCCGCTGCTCTGGCTGGACATGGAGGGCGCGCCCACCGGGGTGCGCACGAGCCTGGCGGTGATCGGCGTGCTGGGCGTGCTCACGCTGCAGGTCGTCGGGGTCTGCGTGTGGCGCCTGCTGACCATGGTGTCGCGGGACACCGTCTTCAGCCCGGCGGCCTTCCGCTGGGTCGACACGGCCATCGGCGCCATCGGCGCGGGCGCGCTGCTCCTCGTGGCGGTGGCCGTGGTCGCCCGGTCCGCCAACCACGCCGTCGAGGGCGACGCGGTCGCGCCGGGCCTGGTGGGGCTGATCTGCGGCGTGGCCCTCGTCGTCGGCGGCGTCGCCCTGCTGGTCTATGTCATGCGCACCCTGCTGGCCCAGGCGATCTCGCTCGGCCACGAGGCCCGGTCGCTGCGCTCCGAGCTCGACGAGGTCATCTGATGCCCATCGTCGTGGACATCGACGTCATGCTCGCGCGCCGCAAGATGGCCGTCGGGGTGCTCGCGGAGCGGGTCGGCATCACCCCGGCCAACCTCGCGGTGCTCAAGAACGGTCGGGCCAAGGCGGTCCGGTTCACCACCCTCGAGGCCCTGTGCCAGGTCCTGGAGTGCCAGCCCGGCGACCTGCTGCGCTGGGAGGCCGACGGCCGCGACGACGTCGGGAGCGCCGCCGGCGTCGAGGGCACCGTGCCAGCGCCCGCCGACCGCGGGGACGGGTGACGGGTGGGCCCGCAGAGGGACGTGGCGGTCGACGTGCTCGTGGTGGGGGCCGGGCTGGCGGGGTTGCAGGTCGCCACCGGTCTCGCGCGGCGCGGACACGAGGTCCTGCTCGTCGAGGCCCGGTCGAGCCTCACGACCAGCGTCCGCACGACCGGCATCTTCGTGCACCGCACCCTGCAGGACTACACCTTCCCGGACCACACGCTCGGCCCGCCGATCCGGCGGATGGTGCTCTACCCACCGAGCAGGCGGCGGCCGGTCGAGCTGGTGAGCGGGCGGGACGAGTTCCGGGTGGGGCGCATGGCCGCGCTCTACGAGGCCGCGGGGGAGCGGGCCGTCCGCGCCGGGGTCGGGCTGCGCCTGGGCACCCGGTATGCCGGTCGCGACGCCGGGGCCTCTCACCTCGAGGGCCCCGGTGGTGACCTGCGGGTGCGGGCCAGGTTCGTGGTGGGCGCCGACGGGGCGCGGTCGCGGGTGGCCGACGACCTCGGGCTGAGCCGCAACCGGCAGCTGCTGGTCGGCGCGGAGGAGGTCTACCCGGCGGTGCCCCGCCCCGGGTCGCCGCCGACCTTCCACTGCGTCCTCGACCCTCGACTGGCTCCCGGATACCTCGCGTGGGTCGTCGACGACGGGGAGCACGTGCACGTCGGGACGGCCGGTTACCCCGCGCGCTTCGACGGTGGCCTGCGGCAGGCGCTGGCGCACCTGCGGGACGACCCTCCCGGGCTGGACGGGCTGCCCGCCGCCCCCGCCGAGCGACGGGCCGGCCCCATCCCCGTCGGCGGCCTGCTCGCCCGCATCAGCGGTCCCGACGGGCTGCTCGTCGGTGATGCGGCCGGGGCCGTCTCCCCGCTCACCGCCGGGGGCCTCGACCCCTGCCTGCGGCTGTCGGACCACGCCGTCGACACCCTCGACGAGGCTCTGGGTGGAGCAGGGCCAGGTGCGCTGCGGGCCTACGACGGGCAGGTCCTGCGTCGGCGCCTCACGGGCCGGCTGGCCCTGCGCACCGCGCTCGCCCACCTGCGTCCGCCCTGGGTCCACGAGGCCGGGTTCGGGCTCCTGCGGACGACGTGGGGAGCGGCGGCCGCCCGACGGGTGCTCTTCCACGACCAGTCCTTCCCGCTCGCCTCGCGAGAGGTGGGACGGGCGGTCTGAGCGCCCGGTCGCCTGCGCATGGACGGGCGGCGTCGGCGTCGGCGAGCACCCGGCGACCCGCCGAGGGTGCTGCCTCTCCCGTATCCTGGGGGTTCTGCCCGACCTGCTGCATACCCAGAGAAACGGACTCATGGACCCTGGCTGTCCCGACGGCTCACCCGCACGCCCTACCGGGCGGAGGGGTGAGTCGTGACCACCGCCATCATCCTGCTCCTCGTCGGCGTGCTGGCCATCGCGCTCATCATCGCCGCCAACGGCTACTTCGTGGCCCAGGAGTTCGCCTACATGTCGGTCGACCGGCTGCGGCTCGCGGCCGAGGCCGACGCCGGTGACGAGGCGGCCGCCCGGGCGCTCAAGGTCACCCGGCGCACGTCCTTCATGCTCTCCGGCGCCCAGCTCGGGATCACCGTCACCGGCCTGCTCGTGGGGTATGTCGCCGAACCGCTGGTCGGTCGGGGCCTGGCGGTCCTGCTCGGCGGCACCGGGGTGCCCGAGGCCCTGAGCCTCACCGTGGGCACGGTCTCCGCGCTGGCCGTCGCCACCGTCGTGCAGATGGTCTTCGGCGAGCTCTACCCCAAGAACCTCGCCATCGCGAACGCCGGCCCGCTGGCCCGGACCCTGGCCCGGTCCACGCTCGTCTACCTCGCGGTCTTCGGCTGGCTCATCAAGGTCTTCGACTGGTCCGCGAACGCCCTGCTGCGGCTGGTGCGGATCGAGCCGATCCACGACCTCGACACCACGGCGACCGCCGAGGACCTCGAGCGGATCGTGGCCGACTCGCGGGACAGCGGCGACCTGCCGGCCGAGCTGTCCGTGCTGCTCGACCGCATCCTCGACTTCCCGGACCAGGACGTCGAGCACGCCCTGGTGCCCCGGTCCCGCGTCGACGTCATCGACCCGCAGACGCGCCTCGACGAGCTGCGCCACCTCATGGCGGAGGGTCACACCCGCTACCCCGTGGTCGACGAGGACGGCCAGCCCGTCGGTGTCGTCAACCTCGTCGACGTCCTGCGCAGCCCCGACGCCGGGGTGGCCAGCGAGATCATGCGGGAGCCGGTCATCGTGCCCACCCTCATGCCCCTGCCCGACGCCGTGGCCGAGCTGACCAGCTCGGGGCAGCAGCTGGCCTGCGTGGTCGACGAGTACGGCGGCTTCGCCGGGGTGCTGACCATGGAGGACCTGGCGGAGGAGCTGCTCGGCGAGATCACCGACGAGCACGACGACGAGGTGCCCGAGGGCATCGTCGGCGAGGAGGAGCGGGTGTGGCGCCTGGACGGCGACGTCCACGTCGACGAGCTGCAGCGGGCCCTCGGGCACGACCTGCCCGAGGGTGACTACGAGACCGTCTCCGGCCTGGTCATCTCCGAGCTCGGGGCGCTCCCGGACGTCGGCGAGTCGGTGGCCGTGGACCTCGCCGAGAACCCGAGCGAGCTCGTGCTCGAGGACCGGGTCACGCGGTCGGTCGAGATCGAGGTGCTCGAGATCGAGCGGCACGTGCCCAGCCTGCTGCGGGTGCGGCTGCTCGAGCGCTCGCTGGACGAGGTCGACGAGGACCACCCGTCCGAGGACGAACCGGACGGTGAGGCCGCCGACCGGGACGCCGCGACCGGGGAGGAGCAGCGATGAGCGCCCTCACCGTCCTCGTGGTCACCGCGGGCCTCATCGTGCTGAGCGCGCTGTTCGTCATCGTGGAGTTCTCGCTCCTCGGTGCCCGTCGCAGCCGGCTGGAGGGCGACGCGGAGCACTCGCCGTCGGCGCGGGCCGCCCTGCGCAGCATGAACGAGCTGACCGTCATGCTCGCCGGGGCCCAGCTCGGCATCACCGCGTGCACCTTCGCGCTGGGCGCGGTCACCAAGCCGGCGGTGGACTACCGTCTCGGCCCGGTCCTGTCCGACCTGGGGCTGCCCGGCTGGCTCGCCGGGGGGACGTCGTTCGCGCTGTCCCTCCTGCTCGTCACCTTCCTGCACCTCGTCGTCGGCGAGATGGCGCCCAAGTCGTGGGCGATCGCCCATCCGGAGCGCGCCGCCAAGCTGGTGTCGGTGCCGATGCGCGTCTTCATCACCGTGGTGCGGCCGCTGCTGATGTGGGTGAACGCCCTCGCCAACCGGCTCGTCAGCGCCAGCGGGGTCACCCCGGTCGACCGCGCTGCGGTCGGTGGTCAGGACGCGCACACCATCCGGGTGCTCGTCGAGCAGTCCGCGGCCGAGGGCGCCCTGGAGAGCAGCTACCAGGAGCAGATCACCGACGCCCTCGAGCTCGAGGACCTCACGCTCGGCGAGCTGGCCCCCGAGCACCTCGACCTGGCGGCGGTCGGGTCCGACGCCACGGTCGCGCAGGTCCAGGCCATCGCGGCCCGCACCGGGCACAAGCGGATCCTCATGCTCGACGACGACACCACCGACCCCCGGGTCGTGCACGTGCGCGACACCCTGCTGCACCCGGGGGAGCGGGCCGCCGAGCCGGTGGCCCGGCCGGCCCTGGTGCTGCCCGCCGCCACCCCGGTCTACGAGGCGCTGACCACGATGCGCGGCTCCGGCGAGCAGCTCGTCGTGCTCCGCCGGGGCGAGCGGTTGGTCGGGCTGGTGAGCATCGCGGACATCATGCACCGGGTGCTGCCGCGGGAGCGTCAGCAGCAGTGAGGCTCACCGTCGTCGGCTGCTCCGGGTCGGTGCCCGGGCCCGACGCGGCCGCGAGCTGCTACCTCGTCACCGCGCACGACGGGGACCGGACCTGGCGGGTGCTCCTCGACCTCGGCCCCGGCGCCCTCGGGCCGCTGCAACGGCATACCGACCCGCTCGACCTCGATGCGGTCCTGCTGACGCACCTGCACCCCGACCACTGCCTGGACCTCACCGGCCTGGCGGTCCTGCGGCGGCACGGGCCGACCCCCGCGCGGACCGACCTGCCGGTGTGGGGGCCGTCCGGGGTGGCCGAGCGGATGGCCCGGGCCTACGGCGTGCGGCGGGCCGAGCCGCCGCCCGGGATGGCCTTCGGGGAGCTCGTGGACCGCTCGCCGCTGCGCATCGGCCCGTTCACGGTGACGCCGTATGCCGTCGCCCACCCCGTCCCGGCATTCGGGCTGCGCGTGGCGTGCGGTGGGTCGGTGCTGGCCTACACCGGCGACACCGACACCTGCCCGGCGCTGGGCCCCCTGCTCGGCGGGGCCGGGCTGGCGCTGGTCGAGGCGGGCTTCACCGCGCAGGAGCAGGGACGCGGCATCCACCTCACGCCCGCGCGGGCCGCCGACGCGGTCGCGGACGCCGGGGGCGTGGGGCGGCTGCTGCTGACCCACCTGCCGCCGTGGGCGGACGCGGAGCAGGCCGCGCGCGAGGCGGGGGAGCGGTGGCCGGGCCGGGTGGACCTGGCCCGTCCCGGTCAGCGGTGGGAGGTCGGCGCAGGCGGCTGAGGGGGCGGTGCGGGCGGCCGAGGGGCCGACGCGGGCGGCTGGGCGTGCCGGCGCGACCGGGCGGGCCGCGGTTACGAGAGTGTGACGATCTCCGAGGTGGGCAGGCGTCTGCGCGGGTCGGCGCGCATCATGGAGACATGGTCATGACACGCGACGCCGACACCCGGACCGGCGACCGGAGGCGGCCGGTCCGCCGGGCTCCCCTGGCCGCGCTCGCCGGGGTGGCGGCGGGAGCGGCCACGCTCGGCACGGCCGAGCTGCTCGCCGCGGTCTGGACCCGCTGGCTCGGCTCGGCCGGCACGTCCTCACCCCTGCTGGCGGTGGGCGGTGCCTTCGTCGACCGCACCCCGCCCTGGCTCAAGGACTGGGCGGTCGCGACCTTCGGCACCGCCGACAAGCTGGCCCTGGGGGTCGGTATGGCGCTGACCCTCACCGTGGCCTGCGCCGCCCTCGGGGTGCTGGCCTGGCGCCGCCCGACTCTCGGGGTCGGGGCGTTCGTGGCCGTCGGCGTCGTCGGGACGCTGGCGGTGCTCAGCCGGCCCGCGACCGGCGTGGTCGACCTCGTGCCCACCGCGATCGGCGTCGTGGTCGGCGTCCAGGTGCTGCGGTGGCTCACCGGCCTGGTGGCCGCTGTGCGGGCCGACGACACCGGGCGACCCGCGCACCCCTCTGCCCGGGCGTCGACCGGAGCGTCGCGGCGGCAGGTCCTGCTCACCGCCGGGGGAGTCACCGGTGTCGGCGCGCTGGGGGTCCTCGCGGGGCAGCTGCTCGGCACGGTCGGGCGGGCCGCCTCCCGGACGGCCCAGGCCCTCGGGCTACCCACCCCGACGAGCACGGTGCGCGTCCCGGAGGACGCGTCCAGCGGCATACCCGGTCACTCGGACTACGTCACGCCCAACGCCGACTTCTACCGCATCGACACCGCCCTGCGGGTCCCGCGGATCGACGCGCAGGGGTGGTCGCTGCGGGTGACCGGCATGGTCGACGAGGAGATCGAGATCACCTACGAGGACCTGCTCGCCGAGGAGCACGTCGAGGCGCTGGTGACCCTGACCTGCGTGTCCAACCAGGTCGGCGGCGACCTGGTGGGCAACTCGGTGTGGCAGGGGTGGCCGGTCCGCGAGCTGCTCGCCCGGGCCGGCGTCCAGCCTGACGCCGACATGGTGCTGTCGCGCAGCGTCGACGGCTGGACGGCCGGCACGCCGATCGAGGCGCTTACCGACGAGCGCGACTCGCTGCTCGCCGTCGCCATGAACGGCGAGCCGCTGCCGGCCGAGCACGGCTACCCCGTGCGGCTGGTCGTGCCCGGTCTGTACGGCTACGTCTCGGCCACCAAGTGGGTCACCGAGCTCAAGGTGACGCGGTTCGACGCGGACGAGGGCTACTGGACACCGCGCGGGTGGTCCGAGCGCGGCCCGATCAAGACGGCCTCGCGCATCGACGTGCCGCGGTCGAACGGCGACCTGGCCCCGGACGAGGACGGTGCGGTCACGCTCGCCGGCGTCGCCTGGGCACAGCACCGCGGCATCGAGCGGGTCGAGGTGCAGATCGACGACGGGGAGTGGCGCGAGGCGACCCTGCTCGCCGAGCCCAGCGTCGACTCCTGGCGGCTGTGGACCTACGCCTGGCCGGACGCCGCCGGCGGCAACCACCAGGCGCGCGTGCGGGCGACCGACGCCACGGGCGAGACGCAGACCGAGCAGACCGCCGCCCCCGCCCCCAACGGCGCCAGCGGCTGGCACACGGTCGACTTCTCCGTCGCCTGACCGCACCGGACGCGCCCTCAGCGCACTCCGGACGCGTGGTCAGAGCACTCCGGACGCGTGGTCAGCGCAGTCCGGACGTGCGTCGGGCCGACCTCGGGCGCGCCAGGCACGCAGCGGCACGTCATACCCGTCGGGTGTGCGCGGCGGACGGCCGGTCCACGCGGACCGGCCGTCCTGTCGTGTCCTACCGCGCGTTCGGTGCGTCCTGGGGACGCGTCCGGTGCGGCTCGACGAGACGGCCGGTGCGGGGGGTGGTGGTGGCCGTGGTGAGGGCGCGACGCACGGGGCGGGCCCCGGCCCACGCGAGGGTGGCCGCGACGAGGGTGGCGGCGACCGTGACGGCGAAGGCGGGCCGGTGGCCACCGAGGTCGGCGAGCCGGCCGGCGACGGCGGCGCCCACGGCATACCCGGTGCCGGTCATCGCCGCCAGGATGGTCATCGCGGCACCCAGCCGCCGGGCGGGGGTGCTGCGCTCGGCGAGCGTGAAGGTGGTGATCATCGACGGCGCGACGGCCACACCGAGGCAGAGCAGCGCGAGGCTGAGCGACCCCAGCGAGCCGACGAGCAGCAGCGGCAGCGAGAGCACGACCAGCGCCGTGGTGAAGACCCGCAGCCGCAGCACGTGCCTCACTCTCGCGGGCAGCGCCACGACCGCGAGACCGGCCAGCACGCTGCCGACCCCCAGCAGCCCGTGCAGCAGGCCGGTGAGCCCGGGCTGGCCCGCCTGGGTGGCGAGCACCGAGGTGCCGGTCTGGATGGACCCGAAGACCATGCCGATCCCGAGCTGGGCCCCCGCCAGCACCAGCAGGGCCGGCGTCAGCAGCCGGGCCGGGCGGACCGCCCCCGGGGGCGCGGCGCCGACCAGCGCCACCGTCGGGTGCAGGGCGAACCACGTGCCGAAGGCGCCGAGCAGCAGGCCGGCCACGACGAGCGAGGTGACCGGTGCGGCCACCGCCACGATGACGCCGACCAGGGCCGGGCCGAGCACGAAGGAGGCCTCGTCGGCCGACCCCTCGTAGGAGAACGCGGCATCCATGACGCGCGGGTCCGTGCCCGGCGTCGCGATGCTGATCGGCCGCCAACGCACCCGGGCCATCGTCCCGACCTGGGGGAGGAACGCGCCTGTCCAGGCGGCTGTGACGAGCAGCGGCCACCACGCCTGCCCGGCCTCCAGGGCCCAGGTCTGGGCGGCCAGCACGAGCAGCCCGACGGTGCCGACGAGGCTCTGCACGAGCAGGACCGGTCGTTGGCCCACCCGGTCGGTGAGCGAGCCCGCCAGGGGCGCGCCGACGGCGTTGACGACCGCGACGGCCCCGGCGGTCGCGCCGCCGGCGGCGTACGACCCGGTCGCGCCGGAGACCGCCAGCAGCGCCGCGATCTGAGACATCGCGAGCGGCAGCCGACCCAGGAAGGCGACGACCACGTAGAGGGGCCCGGTCAGGGCGAAGAGACGACGGTAGGACTGCACGGGGGACAAGGGGTATGCCTCTCGCATCGGTCCGTGTGCACGGACGCGCGCGCCGTCCCAGCCACCCGGCGCGCAGAACCCTTGTCAAGCACCGTCGAGTCTACCTCCCGGCCGCACCCCGGCCCGCCCGCTCAGGCGATGATGCACGGCTGCCGGTCGACCTGCGGCGCCCCCTCCCGGGCGCCGGACCCGGAGCGGCCGGCGAGCACGTCCTCCCACGCCAGGGCCAGCCGCGGCACCACCTGCTCGAGCTGCTCGGGCGGCAGCACGAAGGGCAGCCGCATCCACCCGTCCAGCCCGCCGGCGGCGGCGAAGTTCGGGCCGGCGGCGAGCGCCACGTCGTAGCGACGGGCGGCGGCCGCCAGCGCGGTGGAGGACCCCTCCGGCAGCCGGCACCACAGCGACATCCCGCCGGTCGGCACCCGCACCTGCCAGTCGGGCAGCCTCTCGCGCAGGGCCCGCAGCAGCGTGTCGCGCCGCTCGCGCAGGCGGGCCCGCTGCTCGGGGAGGATCTCGTCGGCGCGGTCCAGGAGGTGGCCGAGGACCAGCTGCTCGAGGACCGGCACCCCCAGGTCCAGCTGCAGCCGGCTGGCCGCCACCGCCTCCATCCGGGCCCGGGGGACCCGCAGCCAGCCGACCCGCAGCCCGCCCCAGAAGGACTTGCTGGCGCTGCCCGCGGTCACCGCCGTGGGCACGTGCGCCGCCAGCGGCTCCGGCACGGACTGGCCCTCCAGCGCCAGCTCGGCCTGGGACTCGTCGACGACGGGGACGACGCCGTGCCGCCGCAGCAGCCTCCCCACCCGCTCGCGCTGCGCGCTGCTCATGAGGGCGCCGGTCGGGTTGTGGAAGTCGGGGATGAGGTAGGCCGCCCGTAGCCCGGACTGCTGCACGGCCCGCTCCAGCGCCTCCACCTCCCAGTCGTGGTCGACGTGGTCGATCGGGTGGGGGACCACCCGCGCCCCGGCGCCCTGCAGGGTGGCGATGGCGTTGGGATAGGTGGGGGTCTCGACCAGCACCTGGTCGCGGCGCCGGATGAGCGCGCGCAGCGAGATGGCGACCGCGGCCAACGCACCGGGGGCGACCAGGATCTGGTCCGGCGTGGTCACCAGGCCGCGGGCGGTGAAGCGGTCGGCGATCCGCTCGCGCAGCACCGGCAGGCCGCTCGGGTAGTAGCCGGTGCCGGTCAGGTAGGCCCCCAGGTCCTCGTGGGCCCGGGCATAGGCGTCCGCGATGCCGGGCGGTGCCGCTGCGGCGGTCACGGTGAGGTCGAGCGCCCCCTCGCCCAGCCCGGCGGGGGTGAGGAGGTGGTCGACGCGGCCACCCGGCACCCGGGGCACCTGGACGACGCTGCCCGATCCCCGGCGGGTGGCGAGGTAACCCTGGGCGCGCAGCTCGGCGTAGGCCCTGGTCACCGTGGTCCGGCTCAGCCCGACCGGCCCGGTGAGGTCGCGCTCGCTCGGGAGGCGCACACCCTCGGACAGTCGGCCGTCGACGATGCCCCGGCGCAGGGCCTCGGCGAGCCGCGCGTAGGCGGGCCCGTCCCCGGCCAGCGTCGGCAGCACGAGGTCGGCGACACGGGAGGCGGGGGCGAGGCGCGGCATACACTCACTGTGACCCACGGTGGACCTCTCGTCCATAGCCACCTCGTGGCCACCGGGCCTCAAGTGGCTATGGAGCACCGGGCCACCTGCCCGCAGACTGAGGGCATGGGCATGTCCAGCATGGTCGGTCAGAACGGTCGTCGAGCGGTGGAGCGGGCGCGCACCCGGGCCCGTGACCCGCGCCGCCAGCTCGCGGCGCTCGGGCCGCTGCAGCAGCTCCGGGCGGGACGCCTCCCGCGACGCGTCGCGCAGCTGCTGCTCGGACTGGCGCTCTACGGCGCCTCGATCGCCTTCATGGTCCGCGGCGTCCTCGGCAACATGCCGTGGGACGTCCTGCACCAGGGCATCGCGCGGCACGTCCCCCTGAGCCTGGGCACGATCATCGTCGCGGCGTCGGTCCTCGTGCTGCTCCTGTGGATCCCGCTGCGGCAGCAGCCCGGCCTGGGCACGGTGGCCAACGCCCTGCTGGTGGGGTTCGCGGCCGACGCGACCCTCTGGCTCGTCGCGCCCGGCGAGGGATGGCTCGAGCGAGGTGCCCTCATGGCCGGCGGGGTGGTGCTCAACGGCGTCGCGAGCGCGATGTACATCGGCGCCCAGCTGGGCCCGGGGCCGCGCGACGGGCTGATGACCGGTGTCGCCCGACGCACCGGCTGGTCCCTGCGGGTGGTACGCACCGGCATCGAGGTCACCGTCATCGCCCTCGGCTGGCTGCTCGGGGGTGTCGTGGGACTCGGGACCGTCCTCTACGCGGTGGCGATCGGCCCGCTGACCCAGACGCTGCTGCCCTGGTTCACCGTCGACCTCTCCGGGCCGGACGCGCGAGAGGCGCGGTAGGCGCGCCTCGGTCGCGCGCTCCGGCCCTGGGCCGGGCGCACACCCGGCGCAGGACCGACGTCAGTGGTTGCGCAGGGCCTCGATGAGCTCGTCCTTGGTCATCGAGGAGCGGCCCTCGATGTCGAGCTCGGCGGCCCGGTCGCGCAGCTCGTCGACCGTCCGGTCCTCGTAGTTCTCCGCCTCGCCGCCGCGCTCCCCGACGTCCGAGCGGGACGAGGCGGCGGCCGCGTTGGCGATCCGGGCAGCCTTCTCCTTGCTCGCGCCGTCGTCGCGCACGGCCTCGTAGACCTCGGGGTCCTTGACGCTGGGGCCGGGGTCCTCCGTCTTCTTCTCTGCTGCCATGCGCCCGACGGTATGCCGTGCCAGGCTGGGGTGCATGGCGAACATCCACGACCGTCCGGTCCGGCTGGGCGTGCAGGTCCAGCCGCAGCACGCGACCTACCCGCAGATCCGCGACACCGTCCGACGGCTCGAGGAGGCCGGCGTCGACCTCGTGATGACGTGGGACCACTTCTTCCCGCTCAGCGGTGAGCCGGACGGGCTGCACTTCGAGTGCTGGACCACGCTCGGGGCGTGGGCCGAGCAGACCTCGCGGGTCGAGATCGGTGCCCTGGTCACCTGCAACTCCTACCGCAACCCCGACCTGCTGGCCGACATGGCGCGCACCGTCGACCACGTCAGCGACGGCCGGCTCATCCTCGGCATCGGGTCGGGCTGGTTCGAGCGGGACTACGAGGAGTACGGCTACGACTTCGGCACGGCCGGCTCCCGGCTGGACGACCTGGCTGCCGCCATGCCCCGGATCCGTGAGCGCTGGTCCAGGCTCAACCCGGCACCCACCCGTGAGATCCCGGTGATGATCGGTGGCGGTGGCGAGAAGAAGACGCTGCGCATCGTGGCCGAGCACGCGACGATCTGGCACTCCTTCGGGGACGCGGACACCCTGCGGCACAAGCTCGGCGTGCTGGGGCGGCACTGCGCTGACGTCGGCCGTGACCCCGGCGAGATCGAGGTCTCGGCCGCCGCGGCGGGCTCGCTCGACGTCGGCCCCGGCGAGGACGCCGAGGCGAAGTACGCCGCCGGTGCCCGGCTCTTCACCGTGCACACCAGCGGCCCCGACTACCCCCTGGACCAGCTGGACGCCTGGCTCGCCTGGCGGGACGAGCGCAACGCCTGACCCCGGGCGTCCCCCGCTCGGCATACCCTGGCTGACATGACGTCACGCCACGACGGCCGCAGCGCCGACCAGCTCCGCGACATCCGCATCACCCGCAACTGGCTCGACCACGCCGAGGGCAGCGTGCTCGTGGAGTTCGGCCGGACCCGGGTGCTGTGCGCCGCGTCCTTCACCGGGGGCGTGCCGCGCTGGCGCAAGGGCAGCGGCAAGGGGTGGACCACCGCGGAGTACGCCATGCTCCCGCGCTCCACGCACACCCGGTCCGACCGCGAGTCGGTCAAGGGCCGGCTGGGGGGCCGCACGCACGAGATCAGCCGCCTCATCGGGCGCTCCCTGCGGGCGGTCGTCGACCTGGACGCGCTGGGGGAGAACACGATCCAGCTCGACTGCGACGTGCTGCAGGCCGACGGCGGCACCCGCACGGCGGCGATCACCGGCGCCTACGTCGCACTGGTCGACGCCGTCGAGACGGCCCGCGCCAAGGGCCTCATCGCCAAGAAGGCCGAGCCCATCACCGGCTCGGTGGCCGCGGTCAGCGTCGGCGTGGTCGACGGCGAGCCCGTGCTGGACCTGGACTACCCGGAGGACTCCACGGCCGAGACCGACATGAACGTGGTCATGACCGGCGACGGACGCTTCATCGAGGTGCAGGGCACCGCCGAGGGCGTCCCCTTCGACCGCGAGCTGCTCGACGCCCTGCTCGACCTGGCCGCCGAGGGCTGCGCGGAGCTCACCGCCCGCCAGGCCGCGGCCTTCGGCGCCGACGACATCGGCGGGGCCGACAGCCACGCGGCCGGTGCGGACGTGGACCAGGGGCCGCCGACGTGGTGAGCGGGACCCGGATCGTCCTGGCGACCCGCAACCCGGGCAAGGTCGCCGAGCTGCGCGACATCCTCGCCGACGTGCTCGACCGGACCGGACTGGAGCTGGTGGGGCTGGACCGCTTCCCCGAGCTCGAGGACGTCGTCGAGTCCGGGGTCACCTTCGCGCAGAACGCCCTGCTCAAGGCCCGGTATGCCGCGGCCGCCACCGGGCTGCCGGCGCTCGCCGACGACTCCGGGCTGGCGGTGGACGTCCTGGGTGGCGCCCCGGGCATCTTCTCGGCGCGCTGGTCCGGGCCGCTCGGCGAGGCCACCGGCCGCACCAGGGACGAGGCCAACAACGACCTGCTGCTGGCCCAGCTCGCCGACGTCCCCGACGAGCACCGGGGGGCCGAGTTCGTCTGTGCCGCAGCGCTCGTGCTCCCCGACGGCCGGGCGCCCGAGCAGGACACCGCGGCCGGCGGGGTCGCCCCGCAGGTGACGGGCACCGAGTGGGTCCGGGAGGGCCGCTGCCGCGGCGTGCTGGGCCGGGAACCGCTCGGCGACAACGGCTTCGGCTACGACCCGTTGCTCGTCCGCCCGGACGGCCGCACCCTGGCCCAGCACACGAGCGCCGAGAAGCACGCGATCTCCCACCGGGGCGACGCCTTCCGCGCCCTCGCCCACGACCTCGGGTCCGTGCTGGGCTGACCGCGGGTCAGGTGGGCCCGCGCGCACCCCATACCCTGGTCACCTGACCCACGGTCAAGGACGAAGGAACGACACCCCATGCCCCACCAGTGGCGCGGCGTCATCGCCGAGTATGCCGACCGCCTCCCGCCGTCGATCACCGAGCAGGTGGTCACGCTGCGCGAGGGCGGCACCCCGCTCATCCCCGCCGAGCACCTCAGCGAGCTCGTCGGCGCGCAGGTGCACGTGAAGTACGAGGGGCTCAACCCCACCGGCTCGTTCAAGGACCGCGGCATGACGGCGGCCATCAGCGACGCCGCGCGGCAGGGCGCCAAGGCGGTCATCTGCGCCTCGACCGGCAACACCAGCGCGAGCGCCGCGGCCTACGCCACCAAGGCGGGGATGGAGTGCGGCGTCCTCGTGCCGGACGGCAAGATCGCCATGGGCAAGCTCAGCCAGGCGATCGCCGGCGGGGCGACCCTCATCCAGGTGCAGGGCAACTTCGACGACTGCCTGACGCTGGCCCGCAAGCTGGCCGAGGCCTACCCCGTCGAGCTGGTGAACTCGGTCAACCCGGCGCGCATCGAGGGCCAGAAGACGGCGGCCTTCGAGGTCGTCGACGCCCTGGGCGACGCCCCGGACATCCACTGCCTGCCGGTCGGCAACGCCGGCAACATCACCGCCTACTGGAAGGGCTACGGGGAGTACGCCGACCCCGACGCGCCCGGCGCGGGCGGGCACGCCCCCGCGACCCGACGACCCCGGATGTGGGGGTTCCAGGCCGCGGGCGCGGCGCCGATCGTCAAGGGCCACCCGGTCGACGACCCGGAGACCCTCGCCACCGCCATCCGCATCGGCAACCCCGCGTCCTGGGCGCAGGCGGAGGCCGCGCGGGAGGAGTCCGGCGGGGTCATCGAGGCGGTGACCGACGAGGAGATCCTCGCCGCGCACCGGCTCCTGTCGTCGAGGGAGGGGATCTTCGTCGAGCCGGCCTCGGCGGCCTCGGTCGCCGGGCTGCTCAAGCGGCACGCCGCCGGCCAGGTGCCGGCCGGCGCGACCGTCGTCTGCACGGTCACCGGCCACGGCCTGAAGGACCCGCAGTGGGCGCTCAAGGGGGCCGACGGCAACGACGTCGACCCGGTGCGGGTCTCCGTCGACGTCGTGAGCGTCGCCGACGCGCTCGGGCTGGAGTGATGGCCGGGATGGTCCCGGGCGCGGCCGCCCGGGTGCGGGTCCCCGCGAGCAGCGCGAACCTCGGCCCCGGCTTCGACAGCGTCGGGCTGGCGCTCGGGCTCTGGGACGAGTATGCCGTCGAGGTGCTCCCCGAGGCGGGTCGCCTCGACGTGGTGCTGACCGGGCAGGGCGCGGAGGAGCTGCCCACCGACGAGCGACACCTCGTCGCCGTCCGGCTGCGGGAGGCGCTGGAGGCGTGCGGCGTGGGGTGGCTCGACGGCTACGGGCTGCGGCTGACGTGCGCCAACACCATCCCCATGTCCGCGGGCATGGGCAGCTCGGCCGCCGCCGTCGTCGGCGGTCTGGGGCTGGGCTTCGCCCTCGTCCGCGACGGCGAGCTCACCGAGGCCGACCTGGGCCTCGTCAACACCCACGCCGGGGTGGCCGAGGGCCACCCGGACAACTCCTCGGCCTCGGTCTGGGGCGGCCTCACCGTCTCCTGGATGCCCGGCCCGCAGGTCGTGCGCACCGCCCGACCACAGCTCCACGCCGACCTCGTCCCGGTCGTGCTCGTGCCCACCGACCAGCGGCTCGACACCGCCACCGCGCGGGCCGTCCTGGGCCCCTCGGTGCCCCGGCTCGACGCGGTGCGGCAGGCGGGCCGGGCGGCGCTGCTGGTCCATGCCCTCACCGCCGAGCCGGCCCTCCTGCTCGACGCCACGGGCGACTGGCTGCACCAGGAGCAGCGTCGGTCGGCCTACCCGGCGACCATGGGGGCGGTCGACACGCTGCGCGGGCTGGGGCACGCCGCCGTCGTCTCCGGCGCCGGGCCCACGGTGCTCTGCCTCACCACGGCCGACCTGGCGCCCACCGTCGTGGCCGAGGCCCGCACCTGGGGGCGCGGCTGGCGGGTGCTGACCCCCGGCATACCGGAGCAGGGGCTGCACGTCACCACCACGCCCGGGCCTCGCCGGTAGCGACCAGGGGCCCTCCCGGCCTCAGCGCAGGCGCTGCGGCCGGATGCCGGCGGTGAGCGCCGCCGCGTAGGCCTCCTGCCCCTCCAGCGTGGGGTGGAAGGTGCGGGGGTCGACCCAGGGGTCGGCGGCGTTGACGCCGTGCCTGTCGAACTTCTTCACGACGTCGACGTAGACCAGGCCGTGCCGGTCGGCGGCCGCCCGGATCGTCGCGTTGAGCAGGTCCGCCCCCTCGTCGAGGGCCTCCTGCTCCTGCGGGGAGGCGTTGCCGAAGGCCCCGGCCTCGGGGGTGAACAGGTGCGGGTAGCCGGTGACCACCACGTGCGCGTCGGGGGCGGCCGTCCCGACCGCGCTGAAGGCGGCGTCGAGGCGTGCCGGCAGCAGCCCCTGGACCAGCAGGCGGGAGCCGGCCACCGCCTGCGCGCAGGTCGGGTCGTCCAGCAGCAGGCAGGCGCCGATGGCCTGCGTCCACCCGATGTCGTTGCCGCCGATGGTGAGCGTGACGAGATCGGTGTCGGCGTCCAGCGCGGGCAGCTGGGCGGCGAGGTCCGCGGTCGTGGCGCCGCTGCAGGCGACGAAGTCGTCGAGGGCGATCCGCTTGCGGCCGTCCAGGCGCACCGGCGGAGCCGTGTCGGTGCGCGAGCACCCGGCGGCGTCCCCCAGCACGGTCCCGGCACCGAAGCCGGCGGCGTAGGAGTCGCCCAGGGCGTCGTAGACGGCCTCGTCGGGGGCGGCCGAGGCGGGCGCAGCCAGGCTCAGGCCCAGACCCATCGCCAGGGTGCCGATCGCGGCCACGGCCAGCCGTGCGGAGGTGCTCATCCGCCCAACCTACTCCGGGGGTGGCGTCGGCGTCGGGCGGACGGGGGTGCGGTCGCTAGGCTGGCCCCCGCGCGCTCGTGGTGGAACTGGTAGACACGCAGGATTTAGGTTCCTGTGCCTCGCGGTGTGCGGGTTCGAGTCCCGCCGAGCGCACCCGGAGCAGCGGTGGCCCGGGGTATGCCTCAGGCCGGCGCTGCGGGCAGCTCCACCCCGAGCTGCTTGGCCAGGGAGGCGACGTGGCCCTTGGCGCGCACGTTGTACTTCGCCACCTCCACGACACCCTGCTCGTCGATGACGAAGGTGGAGCGGATGACGCCCACCACCGTCTTCCCGTAGGTCTTCTTCTCCCCGTACGCGCCGTAGGCGGTGAGCATCTCCGTGCTCTCGTCGGAGACGAGCGGGAAACCGAGGCCCTCCTTCTCGGCGAAGCGCGCGAGCTTCTCGACGGGGTCGGGGGAAACGCCGACCACGGCATACCCCTCCCGGGTGAAGACCGCCTCGTTGTCGCGGAAGTCGCACGCCTGCGTCGTGCAGCCGGGGGTCATCGCCGCCGGGTAGACGTAGAGGACCACCTTGCGACCGGCCAGGTCGGCGAGGCTCAGGGTGGAGCCGTCGGCGGTGGGCAGGGTCCAGGCGGGGGCGGGCTGACCGGGCTCGAGGCGGGACATGGGTGACCTTCCGAACGGGGCGGGCGTGCTGGATGATCGTCTCAGACCGTGACCGCGACCGAGAGGAGGTCACCGGGTGATCGTCGACCAGGCCGTCTACCGCGGGGGCACCCGCGAGCCGTGCGACGTGCCCACGCTGGCGCAGGAGCTCGAGGCGCTGCGCGCCGACGGCGCCCCCGACCAGGACTTCCTGTGGATCGGTCTGAAGGACCCCACGCCGGAGGAGTTCGAGGTGGTGCGGCGGGCCCTGGACCTGCACCCGCTGGCCGTCGAGGACGCCCTCGACGGCGAGCAGCGCGCCAAGCTCGAGGCCTACGACACCAGCGTCTACGCCGTCGTCAAGACGCTGGACTACGACCCGGCGACCTCGGACATCGAGACCGGCGAGGTCAGCGTCATCCTCGGCCCGCACGTCGCGGTGACGCTGCGCCACGGCGAGATCGCCTCGCTGCGCGGCGTCCGGCGTCGCATGGAAGAGCATCAGCAGGCGCTGCTCTCCTACGGCCCGCTGAGCGTGCTGCACGGGGTCCTGGACACCGTGGTCGACACCTACACCGCCATCGACGAGGCGGTGGGCAGCGACCTGGAGACCATCGAGCGCGACGTCTTCGGCGGCGGCAACCGCACCCACTCCACCACGATCTACCGCCTCAAGCGGGAGGTGCTGGAGTTCCGTCGGGCCGCGGTGCCGCTCGGCCCGGTGCTGCACGCCCTGACGCAGGAGCAGGGGCTGGTGCGCAGCGCGGAGCTGCGGCTGCACTTCCGCGACGTCGCCGACCACCTCTCGGGCGTCCTGCAGGACGTCGAGAGCTACGACAAGCTGCTCAGCGACATCCTGGGCGCCCACCTCTCGCAGATCGGGGTGCAGCAGAACGCCGACATGCGGCGGATCTCCGCGTGGGCCGCCATGATCGCGGTGCCGACCCTCGTGGCGGGGATCTACGGGATGAACTTCGACCACATGCCCGAGCTGCACTGGGCCCTGGGGTACCCGATGGTGCTGGGGCTGATGGCGCTCGCGGTCGGGCTGCTGCACCGAGCCTTCCGCCGCTCCGGATGGTTGTGAGGGGCGGCCGTTCGACGGCGACCACGGTGCTGCCGTGCGTTATCGTCTGCGGGAAGCACGACCACCGACCGACGACCCAAGGGACTCACTGCTGATGGCCAACACGCAGCCTGCTCGCTCCGTCAAGGAGATCGAGGCCGACATCGCGGCGACCCGTAGCCGCCTCGCGCGCACCGTCGACGAGCTGACCTACCGCGTCAGCCCCGACACGATCAAGGCCAACGCGGTCGCCTCGCTCAAGGGCAAGGTCAACGACGCCACCCTGGACGCCGACGGCAACCCTCGCTACGACCGGCTGGCGGTGGCGCTCGGCGGCGTGGCGGTGCTGGCCATCACCATGGGCGGGCTGCGCCGCATCTTCTACCGCGGCTGAGCGGGCGGCTCGCACCGGCGAGGACGTCAGGCCGGTGACTCCTCGGCAGGGTCCGCGTTGACCGCGAGCACGCGAGGGACCCCCGCGACGTGCTCAGGAACCAGCAGGCCCATGGCGCCGTGACTCCGCAGGTGCGGTGAGACGAACACCCTGTCGCCGACCGAGAAGGTCGCCGCCTTCCTCGACAAGGAGACTCGCACCCTCTCGCTACCGTTCCCGAGTGTGACGGCCTGGCCACCGTGTCCGGTCGTGGTCGTCCGCAGGACCTCGACCCTCTCGACCGGCGCATCGGGGCGCCGGACCCACGGCGCTGCGAGGAAGAAGTACTGCATCACGCCGATCCCGATGACCAGGACGGCGCCGATCCCGAGGGCCAGGGGCGCGGAGCGGTCGAGGAGCCACACCTGCACGGCGAGATAACCGAGGTAGATGACGGCGAGCATGATCAGCAGGATGACCCGGCCGCGTCGACCTTCGGCCCGCAGCACCTCCCTGGCCCGCTCCTCGCTCACGGGGTATGCCCCCGCCCGGACGCGTCGACGTCGCGCGCCGGTGCGGAGCCTGGGACGACGGCGTCCGTCCGGGGGCCGATGACGTCCTGGAGCAGGCCGTGGGTCGACCTCGGTCGCACGAGCACGATCCGCTCACCGGGGGCGATGCGTGGTGCCGCCCAGACCGGGTCGCCCTCGGCCAGGCCGAAGGCGGTCTCGGTCCGCCAGCTCACCACGTGCTCGTCGCCCCTCACGGTCACCTGGCGTCCCTCTCTCGCGGTGACCACGCCGCGCTCCAGGTGCGTCGCGTCGGCGACGTGCCGACGCCGACCACGCCGACGGCGCTCGCCCCAGCCCCACAGGAGGACGAAACAGGCCGCCCAGATGGTGGAGAAGGGGGCGGCCGAGGCCCAGGTCTCCCCGCCGACGAAGCGCTGGAACACCAGCATGAGGGTGCCCACCACGACGAACATCAGGCCGAGCAGCCACCCCAAGGACGGGACGTGGCTCGCCCGCAGCGCCCGCAGCGCCGCCTGCTCGTCGCGAAGCATACCTCTCACGCCTGCCGCTCAGCCGATCTCGTCCCGTGCGGCGACGAAGGCGTCGACGCAGGCCCGGACGTCCTCCTCGCTGTGCGAGGCGGACAGCTGCACCCGGATGCGGGCCTTGCCCTTCGGGACGACCGGGTAGGAGAACGCGATGACGTAGACGCCGCGCTCCAGCATGGCGTCGGCGACCTGGCTGGCCCGGCGGGCGCCGTCCTCGCCCGGGAACATGACCGGCACGATCGGGTGCTCACCCGGCAGCAGCTCGAAGCCGGCCTCGGTCATGAGCGTCCGGAAGAGCTCGGCGTTGCGCCGCAGCCGGGCCCGCGGCTCGTCGCTGTCCCGCGCGATCTCCAGCGCCTTGAGCGACCCGGCGACGACCGAGGGGGCGACGGCGTTGGAGAAGAGGTAGGGCCGGGCGCGCTGCTTGAGCAGGTCGACGATCTCGGAGTGGGCCGCGACATACCCGCCGCTGCCGCCCCCCAGCGCCTTGCCGAGGGTGCCGGTCATGATGTCGATGCGGTCGATGACGCCGCACGCCTCGTGCGATCCGCGGCCGCCCTCGCCGATGAAGCCGGTAGCGTGGCTGTCGTCGACCATGACCATCGCGCCGAACTCCTCGGCCAGGTCGCAGATCTCCTCCAGCGGGGCGAGGTAGCCGTCCATCGAGAACGCCCCGTCGGTCACGACGAGCACCCGACGGGCACCGCCGTCGCGCGCCGCCTCCAGCTGGTCCCGCAGGTCGTCCATGTCGCGGTTGGCGTAGCGGAAGCGCCGGGCCTTGGACAGCCGCACCCCGTCGATGATCGACGCGTGGTTGAGCTGGTCGGAGATGATCGCGTCCTCCGGCCCGCAGATGACCTCGAAGATCCCGCCGTTGGCGTCGAAGCACGACGGGAAGAGGATCGAGTCCTCCATCCCGGTGAAGTCGGCGATGGCCCGCTCGAGGTCGCGGTGCTGGGTCTGCGTGCCGCAGATGAAGCGGACCGAGGCCATGCCGAAGCCCCACTCGTCCAGCGCCTGCCGGGCCGCGCCGACGACGTCGGGGTGGTCGGCCAGCCCGAGGTAGTTGTTCGCGCAGAAGTTCAGCGCCTGCCCCGAGGTCGTCGCGATGTGCGCGCTCTGGGGCGTGGTGATCTGCCGCTCGGTCTTGGTCAGCCCGTCGGCCTCGATCTGCGCCAGCTCCTGGGCCAGCTGGTTCTTGACGTCCGCATACATGTGTGTCTCCTCAGCTCCAGTCCATGACGACCTTGCCACCCTCACCGGAGCGGGCGGCCGCGAAGGCGTCCTCCCACTGCTCGGCGGGGAAGCGATGGGTGATGACCGACCGGATCCGGTCGCGCAGCAGCTCGGAGGTCTGCAGCATGGCGGTCATCTTGTACCACGTCTCGTACATCTCGCGGCCGTAGATCCCCTTGAGGGTGATCATGTGCGTGATCACCTTGCCCCAGTCGATGGCGAACGGCTCGGCCGGCAGCCCCAGCATCGCCACCCGCGCGCCGTGGGTGCAGTTGTCGATGAGCTCGGCCATCGCGGCCGGGTTGCCGGACATCTCCAGCACGAGGTCGAAGCCCTCGGTCATGCCGAGGCGCTCCTGCGCGCTCGCGATCCGCTCGCGGGCGACGTTGATGCCCAGGTCGGCGCCGGCGGCCCGGGCCAGCTCCAGCCGCGGGTCGGACACGTCGGTGGCCACGACGTAGCGGGCGCCGGCGTGCCGGGCGATCGCGCACGCCATGACCCCGATCGGACCGGCCCCGGTGATGAGCACGTCCTCACCCTCCAGCGGGAAGGACAGCGCGGTGTGCACGGCGTTGCCGAGGGGGTCGAAGACCGCGCCGAGGTCGGGGTCGATGACCTCGGGCTGCACCCAGACGTTGGTGTGCGGCACCACGACGTAGTCGGCGAAGCAGCCGTCGCGGTTGACGCCCAGGTTGGAGGTGCGCACGCACATGTGGCGGCGCCCGGCACGGCAGTTGCGGCAGGTGCCGCAGACGACGTGCCCCTCCACCGAGCAACGGCGCCCGACGGCGAGCGCGTAGTCCTCGTCCGTCGGCACGCCCGGGCCGAGCTCGACGATCTCGCCGTAGAACTCGTGGCCCACGACGAGCGGCGGCCGCAGCATGGAGGCGGCCCAGTCGTCCCACGCCTCGATGTGCAGGTCGGTGCCGCACAGCCCGGCGCGCAGCACCCGGATCTTCACCTCGCCCGGCCCGGGGGTGGGCTCGGGGACGTCGGCCAGCTCGAGGCCTGGCCCGGCGCTGGGCTTGATCAGGGCACGCATGGGTCCATCTTGACGCATCCGTCAACGCACCGGGTCGGAGGGCGGGGCGGGGGCTGCTGCCGGAGGACGCGGGAGGCGGGCGGCGCGGCGAGGGCGAGGCCGTAGGGTGGCGCGGTGGACGTGCGGACGCGGGTGGGGTGCTACGCCTGGATCGAGCGGGACGGCGCGGTGCTGCTGAGCCGGTGGCGGGGGATGAGCCTGCCGGACGGGCGGGTCGCCCGACCCGGGTGGACGCTCGTCGGCGGCGGGATCGAGCCGGGCGAGACGCCCGAGCAGGCGGCGGTGCGCGAGGTGCAGGAGGAGAGCGGGTATGCCGTGCGCCTCACCGGCGTCCTCACCACCGACGCCTGGAGCGGGGTCGACGACCGCGACCCGGCCGGGCAGGCGGTCTGGCAGGCCGTGCGCATCGTCTTCACCGCCGAGGTCGAGAGCGGTGAGCTCTCGGTGGAGAGCGACGGCAGCAGCGACGACGCGCGATGGGTGCCGCTGGAGGAGCTGGCGACGCTGCCCTGCCTGAGCCTGGTCGACACCGCCTGGCGGGCGGCGGGGGGCTCAGGGCTGCCCGAGGCCGCGCTGGGCTTCGGGCCGGTCGACGAGGGCGCGGTCGACCGGATGCGCGGGCTCGTCGAGCGGGCCCGGTCGGCGGCGTCTGGCGATGCGGCGGGTGAGGGCGCGGGGGGCACGGAGCAGGGCGGTGCGACGCCGGGCCGGGTCACCGTGGTGGCCGTCGACGGGCCGAGCGGGTCGGGCAAGACCGTGCTCGCCCGGGCGCTGGCCCGCGACCTGGGCGCCCCTCTCCTGCACATGGACGACCTCTACCCGGGCTGGGACGGCCTCGCGGCGAGCCCCGCCCTCCTGGCCGAGCAGGTGCTGGAGCCGCTCGCCCGCGGTGAGCGGGCGGCATACCGACGGTGGGACTGGCACGCCTCGGGCTGGGCGACCGACCCGGTCGAGGTGCCCGAGCCGACCGGTGGCGTGCTCGTCGTCGAGGGGTGCGGCAGCAGCGTCGGGCCGGCGGGGGAGCACGCCGCGGTGCGGGTCTGGGTGGACGCCGAGCCGGCCCTGCGGATGAGGCGCGGCATCGCCCGGGACGGTGAGGCATACCGGCCGCACTGGGAGCGCTGGGCCGCGCAGGAGGAGCGGGTCTTCACCGCGGACCGCACCCGGGAGCGCTGGGCCGCGCAGGAGGAGCGGGTCTTCACCGCGGACCGCACCCGGGAGCGCGCGGACCTCGTCATCGACACCTCGCCGGGGGTCGCCTGACCGGGAGCGTGCTGCCCCGGCAGGACACCCACGGTCGGTCTCGCGACGCCCGGAGGATTTCGTCGGGTCCCCGGCCCGGTGGTAGAGTTCCTCGCTGTTGCGCGCCTATAGCTCAATTGGCAGAGCAGCTGACTCTTAATCAGCGGGTTCGGGGTTCGAGTCCCTGTGGGCGCACCACCACACCCCCGTCCGGGCCGTCGCCCGGGCGGGGGTTCTCGTCGTCTAGACCGAGCGTCCAGGTAGCCGGCACGCCGTGCGCGACCTGAATCCGCTTCGCCACCGCGACCGCGTCGCCGGGGGCATTGGTCCCCAGCTCCCACGCCGCGACTGACTTCGGTCCGCGGTCGATGCTCGCCGCGAACTCCCCCTGGGTCATGCCCAGCTGACGCCGGATCTTGCGAATCCGGTCCCCGAACGTCCACTGGGGGATCATCGCCCCCGCCGTCTGCGTACTCATGACGGTAAACCTAGTCATACCTACACAAACTAGTCAACCCCTAGGGGTGAGGACGCCACGCCACGCGGCGAGGGTGCTTGACCCGTATCGCTGGGTATGTCTAGAGTCACCGACCATGACCACTAGGCATACCCAGCAGAGCGAGGAAGCTCTCGCGATCGGTGAGGCAGCGCGACGTCTCGGCGTGACCGTCGAGACGATGCGCCGGTGGGACAAGAGCGGCGTGATCCGCTCGTTCCGCACCCCGGGCGGGCAGCGACGCTTTCCGGTCTCGGAAGTCAACCGCCTGCTTGACGACCAGGGCGTGCCCGCGTGAGCGCCGGCACGCTGACGATGACCGAGGAGCTCGTCGACGACACGCGCACCTCGGACGACCCGGGCGACAGCGCGCACATCGTGTGGGTTCCGCCGGGCTCGTCGATGACCGCGCAGGCGCTGGTCATGCACGCCCGGGTCGAGGGGATCCCCGTCACCGCGCTGTGCGGGCACGCGTGGGTCCCGGTGCGCGACCCCCTGCCGCTGCCCGTCTGCTCCCGCTGCCTCGAGCTGTACCACGCACCGGGCGAGAACCGCGACGACCGCGACGAGCTCCCCGCGCCGTAGAACCGGCGCCCCCCTTCCTCCCAAGGCACCACCCGACAGTTTCACCCGACCCCGGAGGCCACCACCGATGAACGAGCACCAGCAGCAGCCACCGCCGCGCCCGCAGCGGCCGCCGGCGACCTTCCGCAAGGCGATCCTGCAGCACAACAACAACGGACGCCGCCCGGGCCCGAACGGCTACCTCGCCGCCGCGCCGACGTGCACCGAGGTCGTCGGCAGCGAGGAGTACGACCGCCTGATCGCCGCCGGCTGGCACGTGGTCGAGTCCTGGCAGGTCTGGCGGTGCGTCACCTGCGGTGGGTACGACAGCGACCGTCAGAGCGCCGACCTCGTGGGCATGGCTCACGTCGAGCGCTACGGGCACGAGTCGGTGCGCCCGGACGAGCTGCAGAGGTCGGGCCGGTGAACGGGCTCGCGGACGTGATCGCGCTGCCGCTGCCGCGCGAGGTCCTGCACCCGCGGATCCCGCACCCCTCGCTCGGCGAGTGCACCTCCTGCGGGTCCCGCGCCGACCTTCGCCCCGTGCACGACGACTCGGCCAGCGGCACCCTGATCGCCGTCCGGTGCGACGGGTGCGGGTGGATCGTGTCGATGACCGAGCACGCCCGCCGACGCCGCTCGACCGTCGACGCGCTCGCCGAGCAGTTCCCCGAGCTGCAGCTCGACCCCCGGCGCTCGCCGCAGGGCGCTCGCGGCGGCCGCCCGAACCTCGTCGTCGTCGACGAGGCGCAGCAGCTGGGTGACCGGTCGTGAGCGCGCTGCAGCAGGACGTCCTGCTGATCGTGGCGCTCATTCTCGCGCTGCTCGTGGCGCTCGCGGCGTGGTCCTCGGCAGTGGTGCGTCGTCGCCGCAGGACGGGCGCGTGCCCGGACTGTGGGGCCGAGATCGACCGCCGATACCGCACCCGGTGCGAGCCGTGCGTCGAGCGTCGCCGGCAGACTCGGTGCGTCCGGTGTCGGCGCCGCGAAGCCGTGCCCACCGAGGAGCTGTGCGCGACGTGCATCTACCGCGTCGAGCTCGAGGAAGCCGAGTGGGACGCCCGGATCGCTCGGGGTGAACACTGATGCGCCCCGAGGTGTGGGCCGCGGCCGCCGACGTCGTCGACGCGCTCGAGGCGGTGATCCGGGTCGGTGGCGGCGCCGTCGTCCTGGCGATGATCGCCCTGGGCATCCTGCTCGCGGCGTGCGAGGCGACCCGCGGCACGAGCGGCGGTGGGTCCCGGTGACGTCGCGTCGGAAGGTCAAGAAGGCCGCGAAGGCGGGTCTCGTGCCCCTCGGCGACCTGCTGGCCACGCCGCACCGCTTCGCCGCGGTGGTCTACCCGAAGCCGTGCCCGCCGCCGCCGCGTGAGCCGGTCGGCCGCCTGCTGATCGACGAGGGGTATGTCGGGTGGGTCCTCATAACGACCCCCCGGCGGGTCCGCAAGGTCCGGTTCGTCGCGCGGGACGGGTACGTCTACCGCGACAACCAGTGCCGCGCCGGCGGCGCCTTCCGCGTCGAGGTGCACGCCCTCTCGTGCCGGGTCGAGCCGTGCCTCGTGCTCGCGGCCGCGTCCCCGGTGACCCTGCCCGCTGACGAGCTGCCGTGGCGTTACCGCCCGGCGGTCGTGACCCACTGACCCCGAAGGACGCCGATGTTCACGATCTCCCCGCACTCGCCCGTCGGGCAGCGGACCGTCACCTGCCGGACCTGCGGTCTCGGCTGCACGTCCCGCTCGGAGGCGCTGCTCACGCAGTGGAAGCAGAAGCACACCCGGGAGTGCCACCCGCGCACCTCTCACCCGACCGCCCACCCGAGGAAGGCGACCGCATGACCGACACCGAACCGACGAGGGTGCACCGCACCCGGGAGGAGCTCGAGGCCGCGGCCGCGGCGCTGACCGGCTTCGCCCACGAGGCCGGATGCATCGACGACGCGCAGCTCGCGACGACCCGGGCGCGGCAGTTCGAGCAGGAGGCGCTCGACGCGCCGCCGGCGCACCTCGTGCCCGACGACCTGCTGCTGCGCGTGGTCGCGCTCGCGGTGCGGTCGGGCGTGACTGCGCTGTTCGCCCCGAGCGGGATCCCCGAGCACGTGTCGGTCGCGGCGGGCAAGCAGGCGTCCGACCGGCTGCTCGGCGACCCCATGTCACGGACTGTGATGCTCGACAGCACCCGGCTGCTGCTCGCGGGGAAGTGCGTCTGCGGGCAGCCGTGGGAGCACGACACCGACGCCCACCGCGCCGCCACCGACGACGAGGACGGTGCCCGGTGAGGTACACGGTCGGTCTCAAGGAGCTGCGGCGGGCGCTGCAGTCGGTCGTCGTGCACGCCGTCAACGACCCGGAGATCGAGTGGTGGCACCGGGTGCGCCTCGAGGTGCACCGGCAGGGGCACGTGCTCGTCTACGCGTCGCAGGGCTACACCGCCGGCATGGCATACGCCGGCGTCATCGACCCGGGCGACGGTGAGCTCGAGGGCTTCGATATCGCCCCTGCCCGGGTCAAGGACTTGCTGCAGCTGTTCCCGCTGGACGGCAAGCACGCCGACGAGCAGCTGCTCGAGCTGTCCCTCGAGGGCGACGAGCACTTCCGCGCCCGTGACGTGTCGGGGCTGTTCCCGGGGAACACGGTCGAGCTGCCGCGGCTGCCCGAGCAGGACCGCCCGCAGCTGGCGCACATTCCGCCGCTGCTGGGCCGGACGGTGGCCACCACCGGCAAGCACCACCTGCAGGGCGTGATGGTCACAAACGGCGAGTGGCTGTCGCTGTTCGCCCGGGCCGCGAAGGTCTACGGCGAGCCGCTGTGCGTCACCCCCTACACCGACGACTCGGGACGCGGCCGCCTGCTCATGACGGTCGGCGACCTGTTCATCGGCGCCCTGATCGGCCGCACCTCGACCGGCGGCGGGTACGTCGACGAGTCGATCGCCCACCGCGACGCGTGGGCCGGGCTGCTCCCGACCGTCGCCTCGCACGACCCGGTCGTCGACCTCGAGGCAGCGCTCGCCGAGCTCGAGCAGCAGCAGGACGACGACAGCGACGACGACGGCGACGTCGTCGAGTCCGTCGGCGAGGGCGACCTCGCCGACGACACCGCCGGCGAGGACCTCGCCGACGACCAGGACGACACCGGGGCGCCGCCGAGCGACGAGCTCGCCGCGCGCCGCACCAAGGGAAAGAAGTCACGGTCATGACCGACGTCAACGCACGCACGCAAGCCCGCCAGGGACACATCGGCATCGTCGTGGTGCCGGTCGAGCTACCCGAACGTCCCGTGCCCGCGCCCTACCTGCGGGTCATCGCGTCGAACGGACAGATGATCGCGCACTCGGAGAGCTACTCGGACACGCACGAGGCGCGGCAGGGCGCGGTCGCACTCGAGCGGGCCGTCATCGAGGGGTCGCACCGGTCCGGTCGTGCGCTGTATGCCGCCCTGCAGGAGATGGACCGGCAGGACGCGAAGCACGGCGTGCCGCCGCTGACCCGCCCCGACGGAACGGGGCCGCGCACCTATCCCCTGCGCGGGCTGATCGCGACCGGTCTCGCGCACCGTGCCCTCTCGCTCGCGGAGAAGGCTACGGACGCCACCGACCGGCACGCCGGCAGCGGCGACCTCACGTGGTGGGATATCGCGCTCGAGGAGGTGCTCGAGGCGGCCGCCGAGGAGCCGGGCACGGCCGGGCTGCAGCGCGAGCTCGTGCAGGCGGCCGCGGTGTTCCTGCAGTGGGCGGCCGCGATCGAGCGGCGCGACGACGTGCCCCTGCGAGGTGTCCGCGCATGAGCGGCTTCGTCGACGCCGTCGGCTACATCGTGGTGCGCGAGGGCGCCCCGCGTGGCGGCACCCGCCGCGCTGGGGTCGGTGCCCGGATCACCTCGGCGACGCAGACCCCGCCCGAGTCCCTGCCCCGCGGCTCGGTCGCGGTGAAGGTCCGGGTGCGGGTGCCGGCCGAGGTCTTCCGCCCCGAGCTCGCCGAGGCGACGATCACCGTCCCGCGCGAGGACGTCCTCGTGCCGGTCGTCGAGGTCGAGCGCGCTGGCGGTGGCCAGCGATGACGACGCGCCCCGCCACGGTCCCCGACCCCGAGGACCTGCCGCTGATCAAGGCAGTGGGCCCGGCGGTGATGGTGGCCGCGTCGGTCCGCGCCGGCAACCGTGACGCCGCGACCGACCAGCTCGCCGACATGACCCGGGAGGACCTCGAGACCGTCGCGCTCGCGCTCGCGTGCATGACGCCCGACAAGGCGGGGTTCGAGCAGATCCTCGGCCGGTGCGCGGTGTCGACGCAGCGGGTCTACCGCACCGACGCGACGTTGTGGTCGCAGGACGAGGTGCGCGAGGCGCACGCCGCCTTCGCCCGGCAGGTGCGGGAACCGTGGGTCATCCGTGGCGAGCGTGAGTATCAGCGGCGCCGCAAGCTGCGGCAGCGCGAGCTCGAGCGCGCGAACCGGGCCGCGCTCGAGGTGCGGGCGGCGGCGTCATGACCGGGCAGCAGCCGAGGTCGGCGCGCCGGGTGGCCAACGCGGCGCAGGACCGGAAGACGGGCATGTCGCTCGGCGACGTCGCGCAGTTCGTCGCGGACGCCTACTCGGCGGGTCTGACGGGCGATGCCGAGGTGCGCGTGCAGATCGGGTGGCGGGCGCAGGTGCTGACGGCGTCCGCCGAGGGGGTCCCGGGTGACGGGATCCCGCAGCAGCACGACCAGGACGACCGGAAGGACGAGGGATGACCACCAACCTGAGCGAATCACCGTCGCAGCAGCAGCAGCTCGTGCTGGCGGTGAAGGCGGCGCAGCGGTCGCTGGCTCTGCTCGTCCCGCGGGTGCGCGAGTCGGTGCAGAGGTTTGCGCGTGGCGCTCGAGCACTCGCCGCTGACATGGACGGCAAGCACGACCTCGCGACCGTGATCCGGCAGCAGCCGGGCCGGCAGATCGTCCGTGACGGGCTCGCCGACGTCCGGCACTGGACCCACGACTGCGGCTGCTACGACCGCGACCCGCGCGAGCGGGGGTGGTGCTCGCCGGCGTGGGACCGGGTCGACGCCGCGGTACTCGCACTCGCGGTGTCCTCGCCGCTGAGCATCCGTGCGCTGCGGCAGCTGGCGATCGACTTCCTCGAGCTGCCGGTCGTCGAGCACGTCGCGCAGCACGAGGACGTCGTCGGCGTCGGGGTCGCGTGGCTGCGAACCGCTGAGGCGCTGACCGTGTGCAGCGTCCCGGTCGACGTCGCCCGGCGTCTCGGGGGTGAGGAGTCGTGACCGGGTTCACGGCCGCGACCCGGCGCCGCCGCGCTCGCCGCAACCGCTGGCGGGACCTCACCGCGTCGACGGTGATGCCGCTGCTGCCTGCGAAGGTCGCGGTCGAGCTGCCGGTCACGAGCGAGAACCACCTGCACTGCACCCCCATGACGCCCGACGAGCTGCGAGCCGCCGACGACGCCCGCCTCGCGCGGGCTGACGAGGTCCGCAGGGCGCACGCGCTGTGGTCGTCGAACGCGCTGTGGTCGTCGGTCGCCGGTAGGTCGGACGTGCTCGGCAAGGTCGCCGCGCTGCACTCACCGGATCCCGGGCGGCGCTCGTGGCTCTACTGCACCGGGTGCGATGCCGGCAGCTACGCCGAGGACTCGCCCGAGTGGCCGTGCAGGACCGCGCTGCTGATCGCGGCCGAGTTCGACCTCGACCTGCAGGTCCTCGTCACGCACGGCGAGTGGCCACCCGAGACGACCGACACCGAAGGAGCAACGTCATGATGCTGAACCGCTACATCGTGCAGGGCATCGTGCAGGACCTCGCCGCTGGCCGCAACGTCGCGGTGATCGCCGACGAGAGCGCACGCGAGCAGGTGCGGCAGGTGCGGGCACTGCTCGCGCAGCACCCCGACTCGCCGTCGCTGCGGCTGACTCTCGCGAGCGGCCGGGAGGAGCTCGAGCACCGCTCGCACGCCCGGGCGTGGTTCACCACACCCGGCGGCGCTGACGGCAAGCTGCGAGGCAAGACGTGGCAGGTAACCGTGCTGCTCTCCGATCTGTGGGAGCTGGACGGCACCCGCCGCGCCCTGCTGCGCGAGCTCATCCACGCGGGCACGGCGAGCAGCCTCGACGCCGAGCAGATCCTGTGAGCCGCGCGAAGGGGCCATCGCTCACGCCGCAGCAGCAGATGGTGCTCGCGGTAAAGGCGGCGCAGCGGTCGCTGGTGACGGCGACCATGACCGAAGACGAGCTGCTGGATAGCGTCGTCGACCTCGCGCAGCGGCTCGGGGTGCAGACGCACCACTGCCGGCCGGCACGCCGTGCAGACGGGTCGTGGGCGACCCCGATCAAGGGGAACAAGGGCTTCCCCGACCTCGTCCTCGCCGGCCGCGCCGGCGTGCTGTTCCGTGAGCTCAAGTCCGCCACGGGCCGCACCACCGCCGAGCAGCGCGAGTGGATCGACCGTCTCGCGCTCGCCGGCGAGGACGTCGGGGTATGGCGCCCGGTCGACTGGCCGCACCGGATCCTGACCGAGATCAAGGCGATCCGGTGAGCAAGATCACCGCGATCAAGTCGCTGCCGGTCGAGAAGCTGCGGCGCCACCCGCGCAACGTGCGCGAGGACCTTGGCGACACGGACGAGCTCGCGTCGTCGATGGTCGTGCAGGGGGTCCTGCAGCCGCTGCTCGTCGCGCCCCGGGGCGACGTCTACGTCGTCCTCGACGGCAACCGCCGGCTCGCCGCAGCACGGCAGGCGCGGATCCCGTACCTGCCGTGCCTCATCACGAGCGAGGACGGCCGGGAGGCGACGACCGCGACCATGCTCGCCGCGGCGATGCACAAGCAGCTGAGCCCGCTCGAGCAGGGCGCCGCGTTCCGGGACCTGCTGCGCTCGGGGCTCACGGTGACGCAGATCGCCTCGCGCACCGGCTACTCGACGTCCACGGTCCGCGACCGGCTACGCCTCGACCAGCTGCCGCAGGAGGCGAAGGACGTCCTCGCCGGCGGCGGCATGACGGTCGGCAAGGCGACGCAGCTCGCCCGGCAGGTCGCGAAGCACGGCACCGGGTCGACGTCGGGCGCTGCCCCGAAGACGGCGTGGTTCGGCGCTGGTCACCGGCACGCCGACGCCGCCCGAGACCGGTGTAGCACCGACCACAAGGACACCCGAGTCGTGGTCGGCGGCATCGCCTGCGGGCAGTGCTGGGAGCACGCGCTCGTCGGCGACGCCGCCGCGCAGCTCGAGGCGCTGGCCGCCGCTGACGTCCTGCGGATCAAGCGGCGCCCCGCCTCGCAGACCTACCGCGACCGTGAGCGGCACGGCGTGCGCTTCGAGCAGCACTACGAGTCCCGATGGGAGCCGGTGACCGATGACTGACCAGGAACGCACACCGAAGCGGATCGCGTCGCCCTCGTGGGCCGAAGGTCTGCGCGTGTCGGGTCCGATCGTCTACGTCGCAGACCCGTCGAAGTGGCGCAACCCGATCTCACACGTGGACGTGGGCGGGCAGCACCCGTCACTCACGAGCCGGCAGGTCGCGACCCTCGTCGTCCGCGACTTCGAGGTGCTCGCCCGCCGCGGTTCGCTCGGCTTCCCCAACTGGCGCTTTGCCGGCGGGAAGCGGGTGCCGGTGGCGTGGACATACCCGCCGCTGCAGGAGATCCGCGACGAGCTCGCCGGCCGTGACCTCGCGTGCTGGTGCCCGCTCGACGAGCCGTGTCACGCGGACGTGCTGCTCAAGCTCGCGAACGAGGTGACCGAGTGAGGGGGGTGCAGCCGGACCTGTTCGGCGAGTTCGATGCCGAGCAGGAGCGTGCCGAGCAGCTGCTGCGCTTCCGGGAGGCGCACCAGCGGCCGCAGACCTGCCCCGCCTGCGGGGTGACCGAGCCGAACGGGTTCCTGCTCACCAACAACCACGGTGCGCGCCTCGACGTCGAGACGCTCACCGTGCAGGGCATCCCGCGCCCTGACGGCTTGTGCACGGCGCAGTGGCTCGTGCGCAACCACATCAGCTACGCCGCGCAGCGCGACGACGCCGAGCAGCTCGAGCGTGACGCCGCCCGCGGACGCGAGCTCGGTCTCGACGTCGACGCGATCGTCGCCGCCGCCCGCGGCGACGAAGGGCCGGCGCGGTGACCGCCCGCCGCCCGAGGGGTCCGCCCCCGCGCTCGCCGCCTCGTGCACGACGACCCCCACCCCCTCGAGAGGATCCCTGTTGCCCTGGCTTCGATCTGGCGACAACGCCGGCACCAACCCGCTGCTGCTCACGGTCGCCGCGCTCGACGGCGCCGACGAGCGGCTGCTCAACGAGGTGTCGGGGTGGCTGTGGCGCTGCGCGACGCAGTCTGCCGGTCACACGACCGACGGGCGGATCGACGCCGGCACGGCCGCGCTCATGGCGGGCCCGAGCCGCCTGCCGGTGATCCTGCGGGCCGCGATCGACGCGGGGCTGATCACCCCCGTCGAGGGCGCCCGCCCGCCGCAGTGGCAGATCGTCGAAGACCCCGCCTTCCTGCACATCAGGTCGAAGGAGTCGATCGAGTTCGAGCAGCAGCGCGACCGGGACCGCAAGAACCCGGACCTCACGGCGCCGGTCCGCCTGCGGGACGGCGACGCGTGCCGCTACTGCGGGAACGTCGTCAACTTCAGTGCCCGCACCGGCGGCCGCTCAGGCACCTACGACCACACCGACCCGGGCACCGCGGCGACCGTCGACACCTACGTCGTCTGCTGCCGCAGCTGCAACGGCCGGATGAAGGACGGGCAGCGGCTGCCACTGCTGTCCCCACCGAGCCGACCCTACTTCGCCAAGAAGACGCTCGAGTGGCTGCACGCGCAGGGGCTGACGCCACGCAACCACCGCACCGAACCAACGAAGCATGACGAGGGACTCACCCCCGGCGGGCACCTGCCCGCCACGGGCGCGGACACCGCACCCGGCACGGCGAGCGACCCGGAACCCGCGCCACCCGCCCCGGCGGGTGCGAGCGACCCGGACAACGCGCCCGCGCCGGCGAGCGACCCCCGCCCGAGCGACCCGGACCCCGCACCACCCGCCCCGGCGGGTGCGAGCGACCCGGACACCGCACCAGCCGCCCGCGAAGCGCTCGCGGGCAGCGATTGGGTGAGCCTCGAGGGGCACGTGCAGCGTCCTGGCAGGAGCAACCAGGACGAAGGGTGGAATCCCGGTACGGGACGGGACGGGACGGGCAGGGGCGGGACGGGCAGGGGCGGTGCGGGTGCCGACCCGCCGCAGCGCGGCGGTGGCCGGCGTAGGCGTCGGAAGCGTCGGGGTGGTCGTGGGTCCGGGGGTGGTGACCGGTGACTGCTGTTGTGCATGACCTGCTGAGGGCTGCTGTTGAGGCGGGGGTGACGGAGGCTGAGCTCAAGGGGTCCGCGGACGTGCGCTCGGCGGTGGCTGCTGCTGCTGGGTTGGGCGACACCCCGGTCAGGTCTGAGCAGTGGCGTGACGTCATCCCGAGGTTGCACGACGTCGCCCGGGCTGAGGCTGACCGGCATCACGGGTCGTCGTGCTCGAGGTGCGGCGCGCCGATCGTGTGGGGTGAGACCGACGCGGGGAAGACGATGCCGCTCGACCCGCTGCCGTGCCCGGGCTCGGGGAACGTGATCCGGGTCCCGTCGGGCCGGCGGATGCTGCTGCGGGTGCTGGGGCCGTCGGCGCTGCCGGTGGTGGGTCGCACGGCATACCGCTGCCACTTCGCCACGTGCCCGAACGCTGACCAGCTGCGCGCCCGCCGTGACTCGCGACCGGACGGGGCGAAGCCGTGCCCGGTGTGCCGGTACCGGATGGACCCGTGGCTGCGCGAGAACAACTACCCCGCCCACCCGGGGTGCATGGACGACTTCGAGGCGCGAGGCGCCACCACCGACCAGGAGGGCAGTGCATGAGCCGTCGACGGAACCGTCACCTCGAGCAGAGCGACGCGGTCGCCGAGCAGGTGCAGGTCGCGCTGCAGTCTCGGGGGCCGTGCCCGGGGTCGTGCAACCGTGCCTACCGTCGGACCCGCGCCGAGTGGGAGCGGGAGGTGCACGACGAGTTCGATCGGCTGGTGAACGACCCCGACGAGCCGGTCTTCGACGTCGACGCGGCGATGTACCGGGCGACGCAGCTCGTGCGTGCCGAGTGGGAGCGGAAGGGTCGCGCGGCGTGGCCGGCTCGCGAGGGTGCCCCGGTGTGGTGCGGCCGCTGCTCGGCGGATATCCGCGATGCCCTCGCTCGTCTGCCGCAGGTGCTGCTGCTGGTCCTCGAGACCGGGGTGTCGACGCCGACCCGCCCGGATGGGTCGCGGGTCACTGACCCGGTCGCTGTGCTGTCGACGTCGACCCCGGACGAGCAGGGCACCGTGGTCGACGAGCTGGGGTGCGGGCACCGTCGGACGAGGGCTCGTGCGGTCCGCTTCGGTCCCGAGCCGGCGTGGGCACTGTCGGGGGTCGTGTGCAGGACGTGCGTCGTCACGGCGTCGACCCCTGAGCCGGGCAAGCTCGCGCCGGCCGAGCGGGCTGCTCGTGCTGGCCAGCGGCTGCAGGTGTCGCCTGCTGGGTCGCCGGCGTGGCTCGAGGCCGACGCTGCGATCCAGTGGCTGTGCTCGACGGCCGAGCAGGCGGCGTACGGGATGCGGTGGGCGACGACGACCGACGCGGGTGCACCGCGGTGGCCGTGGCGGGCGGGCTCGACCGAGAGCCGGGTACGGGCCGCGGTCGACGCGGCCGGGTTCATGCGCCGCCACCTCGACACGGTGCTCGCGCTCCCGGGGTCGCTGCCCGAGTCGATCGGCCGTCAGGCGGTCGGGCTCGACGTCCGGCTGACGCGGCTCTCAGGCATGGCCGTCGACGAGCAGCCGGTCGACGACGACTGCCCGCTGTGCGGCCGCCGGGGGATGCGCCGGCGGGGCGCCCTGATCTCGTGCCGCTCGTGCGGCGCTTCCTACGACCAGCACACCTTCGACACCGAGAGCGAGTGACAGTGACAGCGACAGGACCAAGGTTCATCAGCTACGGCGGCGGGGTGCAGTCGACCGCGCTCGGCGTGCTCGCAGCTCGCGGCCGGATCGACTTCGACACCCTCGTCATGGCGAACGTCGGCGACGACTCGGAGGACCCACGCACCCTCGACTACGTCCGCGACGTGTTCACCCCCTACGCCCGCGACCACGGGCTGACGGTGCACGTCCTAGACCGCACCAAGCGCGACGGCACCGTCGAGACGCTGTGGGGCCGGCTCATGCGCGAGGGATCCCGGTCCCTACCGATCCCGGTCCGCATGGACAACGGTGCACCCGGGACGAGGTCGTGCACGTCCGACTTCAAGATCAAGGTCACTGGCAAGTGGGCCAAGCAGCAGGGCGCCCACGGGGGCCGCTCGTGCGACGAGCACGCGGTGCCCGCGGTCTGCAGCCGGCACCAGCGAGGGCAAGCGAAGCGGCCGTGCCGGCTGCACCCCGCCGACGGGTGCCCCGACTGCACACCGGCAAACCTCGCCACCGTCGCGATCGGCATATCGCGAGACGAGATCATGCGGGCGAACAACCGTCGCCACGAACCGCACGAGCAGATCGTCTACCCGCTCGTCGGGATCGGTGAGGAGACCGGTCTGTCGCTGTCACGGCAGGAGTGCATGAACCTGATCCGCGACGAGGGTCTGCCGGTGCCGCCGAAGTCGTCGTGCTTCTTCTGCCCGTTCCACCGGCCGCAGGCGTGGGTCGAGCTGCGACGCGAGCGGCCGGATCTGTTCGACCGGTCGGTGCAGCTCGAGCGCACCCTCAACAAGCGGCGCGAGGAGCTCGGCAAAGACCCGGTGTGGCTGACCCGCTTCGCGATGCCGCTCGACGAGGCGATCGCCGAGCCGGACGCGCTGCTGCCGATGTTCGACGAGCAGTCGGGCCAGTGCGACTCGGGATGGTGCTGGACGTGAGCACCCGGGAGCTGCACCAGCTGCGGACGCACGCCGAGCAGCAGGCGGCGCTTCCCTCGACTCCGTCGGGGGAGCAGCAGCTGTGGCGCCGGATCGCCGGCGAGGTCGCAGCGTATGAGCGGGCGCACGTGCTCGCGCCGATCGCGCCGGGCGCGTGCTCGGTATGCCGTGAGACCAACGGCCGGCACCGGTCGCTCGCGAACGGGCGGTTCGTCCACGAGCACGACGAGAGCGAGGGACTGCTGTGGTGACGCTCGGCGACGACGGTCTGCTCGACGAGCTGCGGCTGCTGACCGTGGCCGAGGCAGCGCAGCTCGTGCGCGTCCCGGCGGTGACGATCCGGGCGTGGATCCGTACCGGCGCAGTCGCCTCGGTCAAGCACAAGGGCCGCAGGTTGGTCGGTGAGCAGTCGGTGCTGGACTGTGAGCTCGCGATGCGGCGCTCGCCGATGGGACGGCCGCGCGAGGGCACCGCCCGAGGCGGGTGATTGCATGGCCAGCCGCCGACATATATCATCGGGTGCAGACGGACCACCTATGCCCGAGCGGCCGGTGGTCCGTTCGTCGTTGGGGTGGGGAATCTGGCCGCCGAGCGCGAGTCGAGCTGGGGGCACCCCCTAAAAAATCCGACCCCCCCACCCTCGCTAGACCCTTCACCCACCGCTGATCTCTCTCCCCGCGTTGCCAGGAGTGGCGACAACACGGCTACACGGGCTTGTGCGGGGCCCGAGGAGGTGTCGAGGGTGGCTCGAGGTCGCACGTATGGCGCTGAGCACCAGGCGCGCCGGAAAATGGCGCTCCCGCAGGCGTACGGCACCCCATGCCCGCGCTGCGGGTTGCCGATGTTGCCGGGGCAGCGTCTGGACTTCGGGCACTCGCAGGACGACGCGCTGCACCCGGGGTCGAAGGCCGACCGGATGGAGCACGCCGACTACGCGGACTGCCCGAAGGGTGGAAACCGGGCGGCCGGCGGCAAGCTCGGCGCGATCCTCAAGCGCCGCAACCCGTCGCGGGCGTGGCACGGTGGCTGACGGCGACCAGGACGGCTACCAGTGGCGCTCGCGGCGCCCGACCCGGGACGCGCAGAAGATGCGCGACGCGGTCCGGATGCGCGAGGTCGACGGGTTCACGTTCCAGCAGATCGCGGAAGAGCTGGGGCTGCGGCACCGGGCGTCGGCGCAGAAGATCTACGAGGCCGGCCGCCGTGCGCGGGCCGACCTCGACTTCACCGACGAGGAGCACCGCCGGATCCTCGTCGCCCGGTATGAGCACCTCTACGGGATCGCGCTCAAGGCCGCGGACCGGGGGGACATGACGGCCGTCCGGGAGGCGGGGCGACTCCTCGACAAGATCGACCGGATCAAGCAGCTGGGGATGCCGATGCCGGGCCGCCCGGGCAGTGGCCGCGACGACGAGTCGGACGGCGAGGGGGTCGTCGTCGAGGGGGACCGGCTCGAGGCGATGCGCCGGCGGAAGCAGGAGGAGTCGCGTGCACGCACCTCCGGTGGTGGAGCCTGAGCAGGCCCGGTCGATCGCCGAGCGAGTGCGCCGCGGCGAGCGGGTGCGGGTATCGGAGCTGATCGACGAGGGCGCCGAGTGGGCCGAGCGTGACCTGCCGATGGGCACCATGACGCCGACGCACGAGCTCGTGCCGGCAGCGCAGTTCACGCACGGGCACTACGCGATCGAGGTCGCCGAGCTGTGCGGGTATGACCTTTACGAGTTCCAGCGTGACGGTCTGCTGGCCAAGCTCGGCGCGAACATGATCGAGCGTCGCGACGGGTCGATGGTCGAGCGGTGGGCCGCGGTGGAGACCGCGGACGTCATCGCCCGGCGCAACGGTAAGTCGGTCGAGATCGAGATCCTGATCCTGTTCGGGCTGTTCATGAACGACGAGCAGCAGATCATGTATACGGCTCACCGCGACGACACCGCGAAGGCGGTCTTCAACCACGTGCGGGCCGCGATCGAGCGCACGCCCGAGCTGCTCGCGAAGGTCCGCAAGAACGGCTTCCGGGTGGCCAACGGTCAACGGTCGATCACGCTCAAGACCGGCGCGGTCTGCTACTTCCGCACCCGCACCAACGAGGCCGCCCGAGGGGAAGGCTTCGACCGTCTGATTCTGGACGAGGCGCAGCACCTCACTGAGCTGCAAATGGCGTCGGTGCAGCCGGTCGTGACGGGCTCGGAGAACGCGCAGATCAACTACGCCGGCTCGGCGGGCGACCTCGGCGCCACGGTGCTCGCGAAGGTGTGGCGCTCGTTCGAGGCGAACGAGCGGAGCCTGTGCTACCGCGGCTGGCACGCCGACCCCGAGGACGACTTCGACGACCTCGCGCTCGTCGCCCGCACCAACCCGCGTCTCGGGCACGGGCTGTCGTACGAGTTCATCGCGAAGGAGTTCCGCCGCATGACCCGCGCGCAGTTCGGGCGGGAGCGGTGCGGGGCGGCGACCTACCCGCGCGCCGCTGGCGCCGCGTGGGTCATCCCCGAGGAGGCGTGGAAGGTCGCGAACGACCCCGAGTCGGCACCGGCCGCGACGGGCCGGCTGTGCTACGTGCTCGAGGCGGACATGGAGCTCGCGCGGGGCACGATCTCGGTCGGCGGCCGCCGCGACGACGGCGCGATGCACCTCGAGACGATCGACCACAACCCGGGCGTTGGGTGGATGCCGGCGAGCGTCCGGGACCTGCTCGAGAAGAACGAGGGCGGCGAGGTGTGGGTTGACCCGGTCGGCCCGTGCGGGTTCATGGTCGGCGACCTGCGGCAGCAGGGCATCGCGGTGCGGCTGTTCACCTCGCAGGACCTGCCCGAAGCCTTCTCGTGGCTCTCGACGGCGATCGCCCCGTCGAAGGACCCGCGCGACCCGCAGGCGCCGGACCCGCAGCCGACGGCATACCACCGCGAAGACATGGACATGACGCTCGCGCTCGCGGCCGCGCAGACCCGGAAGATCCGGGAGCGGCTCACGCTGGCGCGGACGGTGCCCGAGGGCGTCAATCAGGGCCCGATCGTCGGGGCGATGCTCGCCGGGTGGGCGGTCGTCAAGGGTGAGCGCGCCGGCGGCCGGGTTCCCCCGCCGCCCTCGAGGTCCTCGTCGACAGCATCGTCCTCGCCTCGCACCCGTCCAAACCCGCGTGGCCGCCGCAGCGGTCCGACGTCCGACCTGACGACGAGCTCGTTCTGACCGGTGAGGGGGTGGTGCTGTGGCGACCTCTGACCAGCTGCCGCCGTCGTCCCGCGGGGTGACCTCGCAGGCGTCGCAGCGTGAGGTCGGCTACGCCCACCAGGGCGCCCCGTCGGGGTATTGGTACATCGACGACGAGCGGGAGTCGACTCCCGAGCTGCGGTGGCCGTACAGCGTCGGCGTCTACGACCGGATGCGCCGGCAGGACGCGAAGGTGCAGTCGGTGCTGCGCGCGGTGAAGTCGCCGCTGCTGGCGACGACGTGGCGACTCGACCCGGCAGGCGCCGACGACGAGGTCGTGCAGCACGTGTCACGCGACCTGGGACTGCCGATCAAGGGCGTGCCGGACGCGCAGCAGGTGCACCAGCAGGGACGCCGGCGAGGCCGCTTCTCGTGGACCGAGCACCTGCGGAACACGCTGCTGTGCCTCGACTTCGGGCACATGGTCTTCGAGCAGAAGTACCGCCTCGACGAGACCGACCCGGACCGTCCGCGGCTGCACCTCGTCAAGCTGGGGCCGCGGTTCCCGTGGTCGATCGAGAAGTTCGAGGTCGCCCGCGACGGCGGACTGATCGCGGTGCGGCAGCACCCCCCGGGCTACACGCCCGGGCTGATCACCGCCACGGGCAAGGGCATCCCGCTGGACGTGTCCCGGCTCGTCGTCTACTCGCACGAGCGCGAGGGCGCGGACTGGTGGGGGCACTCCCTGCTGCGGGCCGCCTACAAGCACTGGCTCATCAAGGACCGGCTGCTGATCGTCGACGCACAGTCGGCCGACCGCAACGGCACCGGGATCCCGGTCATCGAGCACGACAAGGACATGCTCAAGGACGAGAGCGGCGGCAGCCGCAGCCCGGCGCAGATGCTCAAGGACCTCGAGGACGTCCTCGAGGAAGACCAGCGGATCGCCGAGCAGATGCGCGGCGGCGACAACGGCGGCGCGTCCCTCACCCCGGGCGCGAAGGCTCGCCTGCTGGGCGTCGAGGGCACCCTGCCCGACGCGCTCAAGTCGGTGATGTACCACGACGACCAGATCGGGACCGCGGTCCTCGCGCACTTCCTCAACCTCGGTCGGCAGACCGGGTCGTGGGCGCTGGGCAGCACGTTCCAGGACTTCTTCGTGTCCTCCCTCGACGGGATCGGCGGGTTCATCGCGGACACCGCGACCGCGCACATCGTCGAGGACCTCGTCGACCTCAACTTCGGCGAGGAGGCGGCCGCGCCCCGGATCGTCTACGACGACCTCTCGGGGCAGGACGAGCGGCTCGCCTACGCGATCAAGGCGCTGGTCGACGCCGGCGTCATCACACCGGACGACGCGCTGCAGGCGTATCTGCGCGCGAGCTACAAGCTGCCCGAGAGCTCGGGCGAGACGGGAGACGACGAGGCATGAGCACCCGCAAGACGCGCCGCCCCGCAGCCGAGGTGCTGCAGGGCATCAACGACCGAGAGCAGGCGTCGGTGCGCCGCGCGACCGCGCTCGGCGCCCGCAAGCGGTGGTTCCGGGTCGAGAACGTCGTCCGCACCGACGAGGACGGGCGCACCCGCGCGAAGGTCTACATCTACGACCCGATCGGCGGGTGGTTCGGCGTCACCCCGAACGACTTCGTCCGCGAGCTCGACGAGCTCGACGTCGACGTCATCGAGCTGCACATCAACTCGCCGGGCGGCTCGGTCTACGACGGCATCGCGATCATGAACGCCCTTCGGCAGCACGACGCCGAGGTGGTCGGCTTCGTCGACGGGCTCGCCGCGTCGGCCGCCTCGTTCATCGCGGTGGGCGGGTGCGACGAGCTCGTCATGGCCGCTCACTCCGAGCTCATGGTGCACGACGCGCTCGTGCTGTGCGTCGGGAACGCCGCCGACATGCGCGACATGGCCGACCACCTCGACCGGATCTCGGACAACATCGCGGCCGTCTACGCCCGCAAGGCCGGCGGGTCCGCCGAGTCCTGGCGCGACGTGATGCGCGAGGAGCGGTGGTACAGCGCCGCCGAGGCGGTCGCCGCCGGGCTCGCCGACCGCACCGACGAGGACCCCGACGAGCAGGACGACGACCAGGACGACGACACCGAGAACCGGTGGCGCGACCTGTTCGGCCCGCTCGACCGCACGGCCGGCACGCGCGAGGACCACCGCGCGCCCGCAGCGGCCGCCCACAACTCCCGGGCCGCGACCGCGGCACGGGCCACCTCCCCGACCGCCGCGGCGAACGGGGACACCACACAGGAAGGCGCTCTCATGAAGAACGAGCAGCGACAGATCCTGCGGCAGCTGGCCGGTGTCGCCGACGACGCCGACGACGCGACGATCGTCGCGGCGCTGCAGGAGGCGCACCAGGAGCTGACCGAGGACACCACCCCGGACGGCACCACCACCAGCGCGCGGATCCCCGACGGCATGGAGCTGGTCGACAGCGAGGCGCTCGCCGCCCTGCAGGCCGACGCCACCGCCGGCCGGGAGGCGCGGAACCAGCAGGTCGCCGAGCACCGCACCCGGGTCGTGGCCGACGCGATCCGCGCCGGCAAGATCCCGGTCGCCCGCCGGCAGCACTGGATCGACCAGCTCACGGCCGACCCGGGCGCCGAGGCGACCCTCACCGCCCTGCGCGACGGCACCGTGCCGCTCGACGAGCAGGGGCACGCCGAGGCCGGGCCCGAGGAGTCCGACCAGGCCGCCGCCGACTACAAGGCCGCGTGGGGCAAGCGCCGCGCGGGCACCGAGCAGCACGAGCAGAAGGGGGCCTGATCATGGCCGACACCGTTCCCGTCTACGACTCGGGCGTCGCGCCCACCTACCAGGCGTCCGCGGACGTCACCGGCGGGCAGCTGGTCGCCGTGTCCGGCGACGGCACGGTCGCCCCGGCGGCCGCCGCCTCGACGAAGTGGGTCGGCACCGCCGGCTTCGACGCGAAGGCCGGCGAGTCCGTGACCGTCTACAAGGGCGGCGTGCAGCGTGCGACCGCCTCGGGCGCGATCACCGCCGGCGACATGGTGACCAGCGCCGCCAGCGGCCGGGTCGCCACGAACGCCACCCCCGGCGCGGGCCAGCAGGTCGCCGTCGCCGTGTCCACCGCAGCCGACGGCGAGACCGTCGAGCTCGACATGGTCCGCTGAGACCAGGAAGCAGGAGATCATGAGCCTGAGCTACCCCGTCCCGGCGGCACCCGCGACCGGCGACGCCGCCCTCGCCCACCGGATCCTCAAGTCGCCGCCCACCGTGGCGCAGCGCGTGCAGGACCTGTCCCTGCGGCGGTACATCGCCGACCTGCTGCTCTCCGAGCGACTCGAGGCGGTCGGCGGCGCGATCGTTTACGAGTCCGGCGAGGAGGTCGGCACCGGTGAGGCGCCGCGTGCGGTCGCGCCGGGCGCGTCCTACCCGCTGGTGTCCGTCGGCGAGGGCGTCGCGAACCTCGCGAAGACGACCAAGTGGGGGCAGGACATGCCCATCACCGACGAGTCGATCGCGCGGCGCAAGATGTCCCCGGTCAACCGTGCGTTCACGCGTCTGGTCAACCAGAACGTGATGCACGTCGACAGCATCGCCATGTCGGTCATCACGACCGCCGCTGGCACGTCGACCCCCGTGTCGGCGCGCTGGACGGACGACGCGACCGACGCCGAGCAGATCCTCAAGGACGTGCTGCGCGCCCGTGCGCGGGCGCAGCGTCGCGAGCTGGGGATCAACCTCAACGTGGCCGCGCTGGACCCGATGGTCTACGCCGAGGTCAAGGCGAAGTTCATCGCCGCGGGTTACGTGCCCCGGGAGGGCGGCAACCCGCTGTCGACCGGCGACGAGGACTTCCTCAACGTCGAGAACATCGTGTGGACCGCGACCCCGCACGGTGTGCCCGGCGCGGTCGTGCTCGCCGACAACGAGCTGCTCGGCGGCATGGCCGACGAGGACCTGCAGTCGCCCGGCTACGCCCGCGCCACCGGCGACGCCGCCGGCGTCGAGGTGAAGTCGATCCGCGACGAGGACAACGACCGCTACAAGGTGCGTGCGCGCCGGGTGACCGTGCCCGTCGTGCTCGAGCCCTACGCGGCCGAGATCCTCACCGGCGCGGACAACGCCTGAGAGAAGGGAGACACACCTCATGGCCAAGGCTGACCAGCAGATGGTGTCGACGGCGGCGTGCGTGATCGCACGCAACGCCGACGGCACGGACAACTACCTCTACCGTGGCGCGCCGGTCCCGGCGTCCGTCCCGAAGGAGGAGATCAACCGGCTGCTCAAGCTCGGCGTCATCGGCGCCGCGCCCAAGGCCGCCCCCGCCCCCTCGGGCGGGGACGGTGGCGGCTCGGGTGGCGCCGGCAACGAGCGGCCGAACAAGTCCGCGAACGCCGCCGAGTGGAAGACCTACGCGATCGCGAAGGGGATCCCGCAGGAGACGGTCAACGCCGCGACCCGCGACCAGCTCGTCGAGCGGTTCTACGAGGACAAGCTGCTGCCGGGCGAGACCGGCGACCCCGACAAGTCGGGCAGCTGACGGTCGATCACGCAGAGGGGAGTCACCCGAGTGTCTACGCAGCCTGAGCAGGAGCCCACCGGCCCGCGGCACATCACCGCGGCGCAGATGACGACGTTCCTGCTGTACCCCGAGGACGACCCGGTCTCGCCAGAGGCCGCGGCTGTTCACGAGGGCGTAGCGCTCGGGTGGCTGTCCGACGCGGCCGACGTCGAGCCCGGCTTCGACTGGTCGTCGACGATCGAGGCCGACCCGAGCGTCGCCGGGTGGCTGCTCGAGCTGGCGTCGATCTCCTACGACAACCCGACGTCGCAGCAGGCGTCGGAGTCCGGCGACACCTCGTCGCAGTGGCGGGACCGCCGGACGCAGATCCTCGCCCGCGTGCAGGCGTGGGCGATCCGCCGCGGCGTCGCCGCGGCGACGACCACGGTCCGACCGAAGTCGCGCGGCAAGTTCCGGCCGGCGCCCTCGTGGCCATACCCGGGCACGCGATGGTGAACCGGCTGCACCCGCGCTACACGCGCGACCGGCTGCAGGCTCGGGCGTACACCGAGGACCCCGACACGTGGGTCGGCACCTTCGCCGAGCCGAGCACGATCCGGGCGCAGGTCGAGCACGAGCGGGTGACGACCGCCACGACCGACGGCGCCGTCACCGCGACACTGCTCACGGCGCGGATCCCGCCCCGCACGGACGGCTCGGGCCCGTCGGTCGACGACTTCCCTGCCGGCACGGAGCTCGTGCACCAGGGGCACGCGTCGTACGTCCTCACCGCCCGCCCGGTCACCCGCGCCGGCCGCCTCGTCTACCTCGAGGTGACCGCCGGTGAGCGGCCGCCCCGCGCGACCGGCGGCATCGTCGTCGCCGCGCAGCTGCTGCGCAGCGCAGGGTGGGACCGCGCCGGCAACCCGACGACCCCGGACCCGGTCGAGATCCCGACCGCGGTCCTCGTCGCCGGCACCACGGACGAGCCCGTCGACGGCTCGCAGCAGACCGTGACGACCGCGACCCTGTTCGTCCCGCTGTCCCTGCGGGTCGCCTCGACGGACGCCGTCAAGATCACCGCCCCGGCGCACGCCGCCGGCACGTGGAACGTCGACGGCGACCCCTCGCAGGACGGCGACCGGCTCAAGGTCCCGCTGCGGCGCACCTGACCCTCACGAGGGGAGGCGCTCGCTGTGGCTGCACCTGTCACGTTCACCCCCAACCAGGCGGGACTGCGCGAGCTCGCGCAGTCGTCCGAGGTCGGCGACCGGTGCGTCGCGGTCGCCGAGGCGGGCATGTCCTACGCCGAGTCGATCTCCCCGGTCCTCACGGGCAACTACCGGGGCGGTTTCCGGGTCCGTCGCACGTCGGTGACCGTGCCGGGGCTGGGGCGGGTCGCTGGCGCCGAGCTCGTCAACGTCTCCCCGCACGCGCACCTCGTCGAAGACCACAACGGGGATCACGTGCTCAAGCGCACCGCGGCGTGGCTCGAGCAGGCCGACGGGTCCGGGGTGCGCGTCCGGTTCTGACCCACCTCCCGACCCGATGCACGACCCGACGAGAGGCACCACCAATGGCTGACTATCTGGACGGCGAAGCCGCCCTCTACACCCTGCTGAACGGTCTGCAGCTGACCGACGACGAGGGCAACCCGCTCGAGCACGATGGGCAGCCGCTCGAGCCGACGACGACGTTCCTCGAGCTGCCGGCGGACACCTCGGAGCGGGCGGCCGCCGGCAAGGTACTGATCTACGTCTACCGCGCCGGCTGGTCCGATGACCAGAAGGAGACCGAGGGGCACGACCGGATCGGCGTCGACGTCCACGGGCCGTCGCGTGACGTGGTCGTCGCGGTGTCGCAGGGCATCGAGGTGATGCTCGTCGACAACTACTTCGACGTGCCGGGGGTCGGGTTCATCGACGACGTGCGGCGCGACTCGAGGTGGCGGCGGGTGCCAGCGCCGGGCCGCCACCAGCAGACGCAGGCGATCTTCCGGCTGATCTCACGGCCGGACTGACCTGCCGGCCACCCGGTCGGCGGGCAACCCACCACTGCCCCGTGTGGGGCGAACCAACGCCCTGAAAGGGGAGATTCATCATGCCCACCATCGACGAGCTGCGGTCGGCGTCGGAGACGACCCGACTGATCCTCAAGATGCGCACGGTTCTGATCTTCGCCGCCGTCGTGCGGCCGGGTCAGCCGGCACCGCCCATGATCGAGGCGCTGACCGACGAGTCGGGGCAGTTCCTGCCGCTGCCGCTCGCCTACCAGCGCGGCGCGATCGGCCACATCGACAAGGGCGCCGGCATCGAGTTCCCGCGCGAGGTCTCCCAGCAGGAGGCCGAGAGCCACAACTCGGGGTCGCCGACCCGCAAGGACACCGACAACGACGTCAAGTCGGTGACGTTCACCGCGCAGGAGACGCGCCGCAGCGTGCTCGAGCTCGCACTCGGCATCGACCTGTCGAACGTGCTGCGCGGCGAGAACGGCGAGGTCGTGATCGACCACCCGGACCTGCCGGACGACCTGCAGGTGCGGCTGCTCGTGATCGGCTACGACCCGAAGTACCGGGTCGCCGCCGGCAAGTTCTTCCCCAACTTCTCCCCGAAGGACTTCCCGACCCTGGCGTGGAAGCGCGACGAGGTCCTGTCCTACGCGATCGCCGGCGACGCGCTGCCCGACGACCAGCTCGGCACCGCGGTCCGGGACTTCCCGATCGCCGGTCCCGGCGCGGTGGAGTTCCGTCACCTGTTCGGCTTCGCGGCCGCGCCGGTGCCGTGGGCCGCCGACACCGACTTCGTCATGACCGACCGGGTCACCCTCGCCGGCGGGCAGGTGCTCGAGGCCACCGAGGGCGGCACCTCGGACGCTGTCGAGCCGGCCGCGCCGGAGGTCGGCGCGACCGTCGAGGACGGCACCGTCACCTGGGTGCGCGTCAGCTGACGCACCCCTACTGAGCCGCCGGTGGGCGGCGGCACCTCGTCGGGTGGTGCCGTCGCCCACCGGCCATGACCAACGGCTACCCGACACCCCCGACCCGACACGCCCCCGAGGAGGGACCGCACGTCATGGCACGCAAGCACTACACCCGAGGCGAGAGCCTGATCAGCACCACCGCCCCGCACGAGCAGACGCGTCTGCGCTCGCGCGGGTACACCGAGCACGCCGACCTGCAGGACGCGCTCGCCGCGTTCGAGCTGGCCAAGGAGACCGCGCGCCTCGAGAGGGTCGCCGCCCGCGACGCCGCCCTCGGTCGTCTCGCCCCGGCGGTCGACGACGACGAGCCGGCCGACGACCGTCCCGCCCGCTCGGCGTCGAAGGTCGAGTGGCGCGACTACGCGACCGGCCACGGCATCGACGTGGCCGCCGCCGAGAGCGCGACCCGCGACCAGCTCGCCGCGTTCTACCACGACGGCACCCCGCTCGCCGCCGACTGACCCAACCCGACCCCCGCACCACCTCACACAGAAGGACTAACCCGACATGGCGAAGACCAGCGACAAGCCCGGCTACCGCACCTCGACCGGCGCCCTGATCAAGAAGGCCGAGCAGCGGCGCAAGGAGCCGTTCGTGCTCGACCTCGGCGACGACGGGAAGGTGACGTGGCCGGACCCGATGCAGATGCGTCCCCGGGCCGCCGAGAAGTTCCTGATCGATATGTTCACGACCTCGGTCATCGAGGGACTGACGTCGTGGCTCAAGGGTGAGGACCTCGAGCGGTTCGAGAAGGCGCTCGACGATGACAAGCACTTCCCGGACTACGCCTCGCTCGTGCAGCTGCAGACCGACCTGCAGGAGCACTACGAGTCGGTCTTCGGCCGCGTGGGGGAAGGGAACGCCTCGCGCAGCTGATCGACCGCTTCGAGGCGCCGCTCGCCGCTGATCTGCTGCAGGTCTACGGCGTGGTGCTGTCGAAGTGGGTCAGCCGCCCGCACCGCTGGCGGGAGCTCGTCGACCTGATCGACGAACTCCCGTCGGCGTGCCGGCTGCGCGGGGCGATCCTCAACGACCCGGAGGAGGCCGCGGCGATCGTCGCGGAGGAGGAGAGCCGGCAGCAGGACGACATGGCTGCAGCGCTCGGGCTCGTCGACGACGAGGACGGCGACCCTGACCGCGCTTCCCCGACGGTCAAGGCGCCCTCGTGGCGGCCGCGTGACAGTGAGTGGGACGTGCACGCGATCGCGCTCGCGAAGATCGACGCGACGCTGCTCAACCTGTCGTCGAAGATCCTCAAGCCGAAGGGGCACCGCGCCCCGCCGGCCGAGGCGTACCTGCCGGCGCCGCGCACGCTCGTCGACGATCTGCGGGATCTGGCTGACCGGTCGGCATACGAGCAGGGCATGTCTGTCTTCGCGCCGGACGTCGCCGCCTGACCCCACCCCGTGACCACCTCTCGTTCTGAGCGGAAGGGGAGGTGGTCACGGGTGGCGATCGTTGGGGCTGCAGGTATCGAGGTCCGGCCGGACATGCGGACGTGGAACCGGGACGTCCGTAAGGAGGTCACCGGCCCGCATATGTCCCGGATCGGGCACGAGGGCGGCAGCGCGGTCGCCGGCGGGTTCCAGCGGGGCGCCGCCCGGATCACCGGGTTCCTCGGCAACGTCGCGAAGGCCGGCGTCGCGACCCTCGTCGGCGCGACCGCGGCGTCCGGGGCGGTCGGGATCCGCACCGCTGCGCAGCTCGAGACCGCGCAGATCGCCTTCGAGACGATGCTCGGGTCGGGGGAGAAGGCTCGCGCGTTCCTGGGGGAGCTGCAGACCTTCGCGGCGAAGACGCCGTTCGACCTGCCCGGGCTGCAGAAGTCCGCGCAGTCGCTGATCTCGATCGGCATCGAGTCCGACAAGGTCATCCCGATCATGACGACCCTCGGCAACGTCACGTCGGGCATGGGCACCGGGGCCGAGGGCGTGCAGCGGGCGACCGTCGCGATCCAGCAGATGAACGCCGCCGGCCGGATCGGCGCGGAGGACCTCAACCAGCTGCGCGACGCCGGCATCCCCGTCTTCGACCTGCTGACCGCTGCCACGGGCAAGACGACCGCGCAGATCGCGGAAATGGCCGGCAAGGGCGAGCTCGGACGCAAGGAGCTCGAGCAGCTCATGTCCGCCCTCGAGAGCGGCAAGGGCCTCGAGCGCTTCGACGGCATGATGGAGAAGCAGTCGGCGTCGCTCGCCGGGCTGTGGAGCACCCTCAAGGACACGTTCTCGGTCGGCATGGCGCAGGCTGTGCAGCCGGCGCTGCCGCTGATCAAGCAGGGGCTCGGCGGGGCGATCACCTTCCTGAGCGACCGGGTCGTCCCCGCAGCAACGATGGCCATGTCCGAGCTCGTCGGCGGGGTGAAGGCGTTCGCTGCCGCGTGGCGCTACAACGACGGCGAGGTCACCTCGAGTGGCTTCCCCGGGTTCATGGAGCGGCTCGCCTACGTCGCCCGGCAGACCTTCGACGAGATCCGCGGCGGGATCCGCGCCTTCGGCGCCGCGTGGCGCTACAACGACGGCGAGGTCACCTCGAGTGGCTTCCCCGGGTTCATGGAGCGGGCAGGGTATGCCGCCCGGCAGGTCTTCGACTACCTGCGCAGCGACGGGATCCCCGCGGCTCGTGAGCTGTGGGCGCAGATCAAGCAGCTCGACTTCTCGGGGCTCGCGGCCGCGCTGTCTGGCTTCGCCGGCAGCGCTCGCGAGACCGCCCCTTCGCTCAAGCAGATCGCCGCGGAGGCAGGGCCGCAGCTGCAGTCGGTCCTCGACCGGACGCAGCAGGTCCTCGGCTTCGTCGCCGACAACATCGGGCTCGTCACGAAGGCGATCCCTGGGCTACTGGTGGCATTCGCCGGGTGGAAGACCCTGCAGGCCGCCAACAACCTGCTCGGCCGGCAGTCGGCTATCGGGATGGGTCTGCAGGTCACCTCGACCCTGTCCCTCGCAGCGAGCAACCGGGCGCTCGCGGCGAGTCAGAAGTCGGTCGCGGCGTCGCAGACAACCGCGAACGTGGCGAGCAACGCGGGCACCGCGACCCGGTCCCGGATGACCGTCGCGACGATCGCCTCGACGGTCGCGGAGAAGGCGAAGACCGCCGCGCTGAAGGCCGGCGCGATCGCGCAGCGTGCCCTCAACCTCGTGATGCGGGCGAACCCGCTCGGGATCGTCCTCACCGCGGTGACCGCGCTCGTCGGCGGGCTCGTCCTCCTCTACAACAAGAACGAGACCGTCCGCCGGATCGTGAACCGCGTATGGTCCTCGGTCCGGTCCGCGATCAGCGGGGTCGTCTCGTGGTGGACTGACAAGGCGTGGCCGTCGCTGCGCTCGAGCCTCGGCTCGTTCGGGTCGAAGGTGACCTCGGTCTACCGCGACCACGTGAAGCCGGGCTTCGACAAGGTGAAGTCGGTCATCGCCGGCACCTGGGACTCGGCGCGCGGCAAGCTCAACGCCTTCAAGGACGGGCTCTCGTCGCTCGGCCGCCGGTTCCGGTCGGTCAAGGACGGGATCTCTGACACGTGGTCGGGCATCGTCCGCTCGGTCGCCGGCCCGATCGCGTCGGTCGTCCGCTTCGTGAACGACCGCTTCCTCGGTCCCCTCGAGCGGGCGATCAACAAGATCCCCGGCGTCAACGTCAAGCTGCCGACGATCCCGGTCCCGAGCGTGCCCTCGTCGGGCTCGGGAGGGTCCGGCGGTGGCCGTCCCCGGCAGGCGCTCGCCGGTGGCGGCGTCATCCTCCCGGGGTGGTCGCCGGGCGTCGACAACATGCAGTTCTACTCGCCGCAGTTCGGTCGACTCGACCTGTCCGGCGGCGAGGGGATCATGGTCCCCGAGTGGGTGCGCGCGGTCGGTCCGAAGGCGATCGCCGCGATGAACGCGGCCGCTCGGGCTGGCCGGCTCAACGGGGTGCGCGGCGCGATGGGCTTCGCCCGGGGCGGTGTGTTCCCGGGCCGGTCCGGCGGGTCTGTCGGCGACACGTTGTCGTCGGCGGGCCGCTTCGTGCTCGACATGCTGACGAACCCGGGCCGGGCGCTCAAGAGGCTCGCGGACCGGCTGCTGTCGGGCATCGGCGGGTCGTGGCCGGCGAAGGGCATCGTCGGGCTGGCCAAGCACGCCATGTCCGGGCTCGCGTCGCACGTCAAGGGTCTGTTCTCGTCCGGTGGTAGCGGCGGTGGCTCGCGCCCCGCGAAGGGTCTGCCGTGGCAGACGCTGTGGCAGATGGTCAAGGCGGCCGCGCCCGAGGCGATCCTGACCTCGGCGTTCCGCCCGGGCGCCCGCACCGCGGGCTACGGCAACACGTCGATGCACGCTCTTGGGCGCGCGATCGACGTCGCCAGCAGCAACATGCGGGCGACGTTCATGCGGATCAAGGGTCTGCTGCCGTGGACCGAGCTGATCCACACCCCGATGCGCGGGCTGCAGATGCACAACGGCCGCAACTACCTCGAGACGAACCCGACCACGATGCGGATGCACAACGACCACATTCACGCCGCGTTCCGGCGTGGTGGTGTGGTGCCTCTCGCGCCGCGGCTCGCGGACTCGGGTGCGGTGCTGTCCCCGGGCGACCACTGGATCCGCAACCGCACCAACCACGCGGAGATCATCAACCCGCGGGTGCACGACGTCGGACCCTCGGCGAGCGACCTGCGGGACCTGATCGCCGAGCTCGAGGAGGTCCTCGAGGACGCCGTCGAGAAGGGCGCCTATCGGGGCACCAAGGACGGCGTCGAGGGACGCCGGCGGGCAGCGGCACGAGCCGCTCGAGCAGCTGCGGGCGGGGGTGGTCGCTGACATGGTCACGAAGACCGAGACCGGGTCGTTCCAGACGATCGCGTCCTACAATCGGGTAGCGGCACGCCTCACGCTCGAGGTCCGCTTCCCGGGCGGCGCGCTCGACCCGACCGACACGCAGTGCACGGTGTCGTGGGAGCTGCGGGCCGTCAAGCACGGGCAGGACGTCAACGGCTCGTCGGTCTCGGGCAGCGACGACTGGTTCGTCTCGGGCGGCGCTTCGGCGTCGGGGAACCGGTCGTGGTCGCTGAGCTCGCCGGGCGCGAACACGCTCATCGCGTCCGGCTCGACGACGGTCTCGCTCGGGACCTCGTCGAAGTCGTTCAGCATGGCCGGCCGGATCCGCGACGCCGGCCCGTCGGGCAAGGACCTGACGGTGTCGGTGTCGGTCACGATCCCGCGTCGGGTGTATGCCAAGCCGGCCACCCCGACCGGGCTCGCCGCGACCCGGGTGTCGGACTCCCGGGCGAACCTGACCGCCGACTTCTCCCCCACGTCGACGGCACCGATCACCCGCGTGGAGTGGGGACGGTCGTCGCTGACCTCGGGCGGGTGGGAGCCGCTGCGGTCGCTGTCGGGCAGCTCGGAGTCCTACGCCGACACCACCCTCGAGCCGAGCTCGTTCTACCGCTACCGGGTGCGCGTCGGCAACGCCGACCACTGGTCGGATTGGGAGTACGACGACGCCGGCTCGTCGATCTGGACGACCCCGGCACGGTCGACGTCCGCGCCGACCGCTCGACGTGACTCGCAGCAGCGGGTGGTGCTGACCTTGCCCCCCGTCGCGGCGATCGCCGACCGGGTCGCGATCTGGCACATCGAGGATGACGTGCTCGACACGTCGGCGCCGATCCGCACGGTCAACGCAGGCACCAGCACGACGACCTTCTCGGACCTCAACAACACGGCGACGCACGCCTTCTCGGTCTCGGCGATCGCACCGAACGACCTGCAGTCGTCGCGCTCGCCGGTGTCGAACACGGTGCAGCTGCTGGCGCCGCCGCTCGCGCCGGTGTGGTTGGGCCCGGAGTACGGGGCCGGCCGCGCCGTGGACGCCGACGAGGACACGGTCGTGCAGTTCGAGCACCTGCCGGTCGACTCGTCGGTGCAGACCGCCTACGAGTGGGAGTGGAAGCAGGGCGCGGGTCTCTACGTCTCATCGGGCAAGGTCGCCTCGACCGAGTCCTCGTTCGTGGTGCCCGCGGGGACGTGGGACAACGCGGCCGGCTCGGTCACGGTCCGGCTGTTCACATGGGGCGCTCACGCGGACCGGTCGCAGGTGCGGCAGGTGACGCTCAACCTCTCGTCGCGGCCGTCGGTGCTGATCGACTACGACGGTTCGCCGTGGCCGTCGTCGCTGCTCGAGCTGCCGGTGACCTTCGCCGACCCCGAGGGGTCCGGCATGTCCGCGTGGCGGGCGTGGCTCATGCGCGACGAGGACGTCGTCGACGAGGTCTCGGGCCTCGGCCACACGGACTCGGTCGCCTTCGGCGAGGTCGTGCACGACGGCGCGCAGTACGTGGTGCGGTTCACCGCCCGGGACGGCGCCGGGCTGTGGGCACCCGAGACCTCGCAGGTCGTGCCGGTGCAGTACGCGCTGCCGCCGACGTCGGTCCTCGAGGCAGTGTGGGACCCCGTCGAGGGTGTCACCACGCTGTCGTGGTCGACGCCAGCGCCCGAGGAGGGGCAGGCCGAGCCGGTGGCGGTGCTCGTGCAGCGCGCCGAGCTGGGCCGGTGGGTGACGTTGGGTGGTGGCCAGCTGCCGACCGAGGGCGTCGTGACGGACACGATCACCCCGACCGGCACGGTCGTCGCGTTCCGGGCGGTGACGGTCTCGAGCCTGCCGTCCGAGGCGGTCGCCGAACCGGTCGAGGTGGACACCCCGACGAAGTTCGTCTTCCTCAACTACGGGCCGGGGTTCTCCCGCATGGCGCGCTTCTGGGCGGACCTGTCCGTCGCGCAGGGATACGGCCGGCAGAAGGAGCTCAAGGACGCCGCCGGCCGCCCCGACCCGGTCGAGTTCGCCGGCAGCCGACGGCGACGCACCGCGGCGCTGTCGACGAAGGTGTTCGCCCCGAACCGCCGCCCCGACCTGTCGTCGAGCTTCGAGGAGCTGATCGCGGTCTCGGACGCGGCGGCGCCGGTCTGCTACCGCGACCCCGAGGGGCTGCGCATGTTCGTGTCGACCGGCGACGTCGACGAGGCGGACCACCTGCGCAAGCCGCAGCGGCCGGTGACGCTGCCGATGACCCGCGTCGGGTGGAGGGAGTGAGGTCGCATGAAGGGGTTGTCGTGGTTCATCCCGGAGCAGCGCCAGCACCCCCCGTCGCTCGAGGCGTTCGCCGGGTCCCGTGAGGACTGGTGGACGTGGGAGCAGCTGTCGTGGTCCGAGCGGACGGTCGGCGAGCTCGGCAGCGTCGAGGCCGGGCTCGGCGTCGTCGCGGACGGCGCCGGCGAGCTGTCGTTCGTCGTGGGTCGGGAGATCCGCGGCGAAGGTTCCCTCGAGTGGCACGGGCCCGCCGGCGAGCAGCCGGACTGGTCACGGATCAAGGTGCGGCCGTGGTATCACGCGGTCTTCCCGGACGGGTCGGTATGGGCTACCCCGATGGGGGTCTTCCTCACCGCGACCCCGTCGGCGACGCACGACTCGGGGTGGGTGACCGTCCCCGTCGACCTCTACGACAAGACGCTGCTGCTCGCCCGCGACCGCATGGACCGGGTCGAGTCGCTGCCCGCCGGCACGGACGCCGTCGCGGCGATCGAGGCGATCGTCGCGGCGTCGACCGGCGACCCTGTCAACATCGACCCGGGCGAGCACACCCTGCGCTCGCAGATGACGTGGGATCAGGGCACGTCGCGGCTGCGGCAGGTCAACGACCTGCTCGACGCGATCGGCTACTTCTCCCTCTACGCCGACATGATGGGCGCGTTCACCGCGACCCGCTACGTGCGGACCGAGGATCGGCCGGTCGTCGACCGCTACGTCGACGGCGAGGGGTGCACCTACGCCGACGGGTTCACGATCACCGCGGACGACTTCGACGTCCCGAACAAGGTCATCGTCAACTCTCGCCCGGAGGAGGGCAGCGACGAGGTTCTGACCGCGGTCGCGACGGTCGACGAGATATTCGGCACGCAGCACCGTCTGTCGTTCGCGCAGCGCGGCTTCTGGGTCGTCGACCCGGAGGTCGAGGAGGTCGACGCGACCGACCAGGACGCGCTCGAGGTCATCGCCCGCCGGCGGCTCGAGGCGGGCCTCGAGGTGGCGACGTCGCTTCCGCTCGACCACTTCCCCTCGCCGGCGTCCCTCAACGACGTGGTGCGGTTCTCCAACGGTCCGGGCGGCGTCAACTTCCTGGGCGTCCGGCAGGGGCTGCAGGTGCCGACCACCTCGGGCGCGTGGTGGACCTCGACGATCCGGCGGATCGCCTCGGAGGACCTCGCCACGACGAACGGGCCGCAGCCGGTGATGTTCACGTGAGCGGCATCGACGACATGGGCGCTGAGGAGCTGCGACAGCTCGTCCGGCAGCTGGTGCGCGCCGCGACGCCGTCCCGGTGGTGGGCGAAGGTCGCGAGCACCTCCCCCCTGGAGATCACTCGCGCAGGCCAGCCGGCGCCGGTGCCCGTGGCGCGCTGCCTCGTGGCCGGGCTGCAGGTGGGCGACCTCGTCCTCGCCGAGATCGACGGCACCGAGCTGCGCGTGATCGGCAAGCACCACACCTACTGAGGAGGTCACCTACGTGAGCACGTTCCAGGGCGGCACCGCCTATGACACCTACACGCTGGCGCCGGCCGGGGTCGGGATCCCCGCGAAGATCACCGACTACTTCACGGGCGCGGTGCTCACCCCGGACGAGCCGGTGAAGACGACCAAGAACGGCGCCTACCGGACGTTCCGGATCAGCACCACCTCGGGCTACGAGGTGCACGTCGTATGGGTCGAGTTCCCGGGTGTCGAGCCGCAGCTGCAGGTCTCGGTCGAGCAGCAGGCATCCGCTGGTCTGTCCGGCCGGCTGACCGGCAGCGTGCCCACCGAGGCCGAGCTGCCGGACGTGGGCACCCTCGGCGACGCCTACGTCACCGAGGACGACCTCGACCTCTACGTGTGGACGCAGAACGGCGGTTTCGTGCGCGTCGGGTCGATGCGGGGACCGGGCGCCACCGACGCCGATATCGCGAGCATCCTCGCCGCCGAGGAGTCGCAGGCGAACGCTGCCGCCCGCACCCTCGCGCAGCAGGTCGTCGGTCTCATCGCGCCGGAGAACGACGCCCGCGCGGTCGGCAAGGACGAGATCGCCCGCAACATGCTCGACCACGGGGTCAAGGGCGACGGGGTGACCGACGACACTGCCGCGATCAACGACAACCTCGCCCAAGGCGGCCACTGGCTGTTCCCTGGGGATCGCACGTACAAGATCACGGGTCCCATCCGGGGCACCAAGTCGCAGACGGTCGTGGAGACGCGAGCGGGCACCGTGTTCGAGGTCTTCGTCGGCTACGCGGGCGACGTCCTGCTGATCGGCGACACCCTGACGCAGATCATCAAGCTCAAGTTCCTCGGTCCGGCGCAGGTGCGCGAGCCGGGCAAGTCCGGCGGTGCGTCGACCGTGCCGGGCAGCTGGACGTTCGTCCACTTCTTCGGCAACCAGACCGGTGTCACGGACGTGGAGGTCGAGTGGGAGGCGTTCTGGCCACACCGCCGCGCCTACTACGAGACCACCGGTCTCGGGTGGGTCAACGGGACCCGGATCACGGGGAACTCGTGGTATCCGCGGGTCATGCTCGAGTGCAACAAGAACGGGTCGTCTGCGGTCGGCTTCGCCGGCAACACGTGGACCGACATCGTCTCGCAGTGCGGGCAGCACACGACGCACGTCACGAAGGGGCTCACGGGCCGCGGGTGGACGTTTAAGGACGTCTCCCCGTGGGATATCGGCCACAACCCGGCTGCGGTCTCGCTCGACGTCGACGCCGACGCGAAGTCGATCGTCATCATCGGCGGTCTCATGACGACGCAGAACGTGCAGAACCGCGCCGCGTCCGGCGAGGTGACGATCATCGACCAGTCGACGCTACCCCCGTGGTCGACGCGCGCGGTCGTCGGAGCGTCCGGCATGATCGCGGACACCACGCACCCCGCGTCACCGACGCTGGTCCGTCGCACGCAGGTGCTGTGCTGGCAGCTCGCCGACGGGGTGATCTCGGGCAACGCCTTCTCGCTGCAGGTCCCGCCGCGCGCGACCAAGGCGACGGTCGTGCTGCACATGGCGGGGGTCGGCGGCGTGAGCGGCAGCGTTCGTATGGCCGTCGTCCTCGCGTCGGCCGCCGGCGCCGGGACGTCGCTCACCGCACCGTTCACGACGACGTTGGTCACCGCACCGATGGGAGCCGACGACGTGATCGTGGAGGTCCCGCTCCCGGAGCGGGTCACCGTTCCCGGGCAGGTGCTGTCCGTGCGGCCGTACCGGATCGGGACCGACGCGGCCGACACCTACGCCGGCCCGGTCGTGCTCACCGCAGTGACGACCAACTACCGGACGTGACCGTGCGCCCGGACTTCGCCCCCACCGAACGACCTTGAGGAGACCCCGCATGTCCCGTGCCCGCAGCACCTTCGTCACCCTCGAGACCCGAGCCGCCCGCGCGTGGCGGTGGGTTGAGCGTGACAGCTTCCGGGAGACGATCGCGCTTGTCCTCGCGGCGGGTTCGGTCGTCCTCGGGGTCGTCATGATCACGGACCCGGGGCCGTTCGAGCGGCCGACGTTCGCGGTCGCGATGCAGTGGATGCCGGCGCAGACGTGGGGGACGTTCTTCGTCCTCACCGCGGCCGCGATGGGTCTGACGGTCCTCACCAGCCGCCGCGACGCCTATTGGCCGGCGGTGTTCCTGACGGGTCTCTACTGCGGATGGTCCGCCGCGGCGCTCGGATCCACCACCGACCCGACCGTCGTGCTGTCCGCGGTGGTGGTCTACTCGCTGGTCTCGGTGCTGTGCATGATTACCGCGCTGTCCTACTGGCGAGAGTCGAGGCCGTCGCCATGACGAAGCCGCTGACCGTGACCTCACCGGGGCACGCTGTCGCCCGCGCCGGCTACAGCATGGCGTGGCTGCTGGGGATCGCCTACCTGTCCGGGTGGGCCGAGGCGTCGTCCCTCGAGGAGCTGACGGGCAAGGTGTTCGTCGGGGTGTGGGCGATCGGGCTCGGCGCCGCCGGCGCGTGGGGCGTGCTGTCGATCCGCGCCGCGACCTACTCGCGAGGGTCGGCCGTGCCGCTGCTCGCAGCGATGCGCGACGAGGCGTGGTCGGCGACCGGTATCGCGGTCGCGCTGCTGAGCTACGAGGTGGTCATCCTCATGAACATCGGTCTCTTCGACGGCGCTGCGACGCAGATCCTCGTGACCGGGCTCGGTGTCGGTTCCGCATTCCGGGTGCGGCAGATCCGCCGGGAGATCCGCACCGTGCGCGAGTCGCTCGAGCACCCCGTGACCGCCGATCCCGCCCCGCTCGGGAGACCTGACACAGACGAGGGGTGAGGCGGTGGACTGGTGGCAAGTCGTCCTCATCCCTGTAGGTCTCGCACTGGTGCCGCTGGTGTGGAAGGACTTCGTCTCGCCGAGGGTCAACCCGGCGAAGGACACCCCGCCGAAGTCGGCCGAGCCGGTCGTCGTGGGACAACCCGTCGAGGCCGTCGACTACGCGCCGGCGCTCGTCCGGTCCCTGACCGAGCAGCTCACTGACGAACGCGCGCAGCACGACCGGTGCGACGCCCTGCTCGCCGAGCACGGGCTCGACGTGCCGCACGACTGACCCCGTCACCGCCTGCCGTCTGCAGGCGCACCAAGGCCGCTAGGGGACCCCTGGCGGCCGTTCACCCGATGTAACACCCCGAGGACCCCCACCGTGCCCTGTCGGGCCGCGCTGGGGGTCTTCTCGTGCCCCGAGGAGGGCTCATGCAACACACCTACGACAGTGCGCGCGAGGCAGCCGAGGAGCTGCTGCGCAACGCATGGAACGACGCCACGACGGCCGCCCGCGCCGAGGGGCTCACCGAGGGTCACGCTGCGGGCTACGCGGCCGGTCACGAGGTCGGGTATGCCGAGGGGTATGCCGCCGGCCGGGCCGACTGTCCCACCCCGGATCCCGACCCCGAGCAGCCGGCGCCCGAGCGGGTGCAGCTGGGCATCTACCGTGGCAACCCGCACGAGCGCCCGCTCGAGGTGCACCTCGAGGCGACGGGCGTGCTGCCCGACTTCGCGTCACTGTACGTGCAGGCGTGGGGCCGACCCGGCGGCACGATCAACGTCCAGGCGGTCGACGACTACCTGAGCCGGGGCGTCGGCGCCCTCATCACCGTGACCCTGACCGGCGGGACGATCACGCACCGGAACATCGTCGACCGCACGCCGGCGGCGATGCAGCAGCTCGACCACGTGATCGACGCCCTCAACGCGCTCGGGTCCCCCGACGTGTGGGTGAAGATCACCCTCGACCACGAGCACGACGTGAAGTCGAACCCGCGGCACCCGGCGTACTCGTGGTCCCCGACGGCCGAGGACTACATCGGGGCCTTCAACGTGTGGCATGCCGAGATCAAGCGCCGCGTCACCCGCCCGAACGTGCAGTTCGTCTACTGGTATGGGTACGCCCGCCGGGACTACATCGCGCAGATCCTCGCCGGGATCGACCGCCCCGACGCGATCATGCTCGACCCCTACGTCTTCTCCCACCACGACCCGGGGACGACCTTCGAGCAGATGGCCACCCCGCAGCTCGAGTGGCTGCGCTCGCAGCCTGCCTACGACGGGCAGCCGATCTGGTTCGCGGAGTACGCCAAGGACCTGACGCACGGCGAGGACGCCGTCGCCGAGTTCCTGACCGACCTTCGCCCGACGCTCGCCCGGCTCGGGGTCGCTGGCGCGTGCTACTTCTCCCGCACCAAGGACGGCGACATCGACGCGGACATCTTCGACGCCCGCAACCCGCGCCCGAAGGCGCTCGCCGCCTACACCGCCTCGCTCAAGGGCTGAGGCACCCCCACCCGATCCCGCGACCCCCGCACCGCTGCGGGGCGCTCGCTGCTGCCCCGAGGAGGGCTCTCATGATGTTGACGGATCTCGCGGACGCTGTGCGCCGCGCTGGCGTGCTCACGGTCGAGGAGGTGGCCGGGTGGCGCACCCGGTCGGCCGCCCCTGCTGGTGGGCCGTATGGCGGTCCCGGACTCGACTCGGTCGAGTGCCTGATCGCTCACCACACGGGCTCGTCGCCGGCGGCGACGGGTGACTACCCGACGCGCCGCACGATCCTCGAGGGCAACGGGTCGACCCCGGGGCCGCTGTCGCAGCTCGGGCTCGGTCGGTCGGGTCGCACGGTGCTCGTCTTCGCGGCGGGGATCTGCTGGCACGCCGGCCCGGTGCACGAGGACTGGCAGCGGAACCGGTCGGCGCTCGGCATCGAGGCCGAGCACTCGGGGTCGCTGTGGGAGCCCTGGCTGCCCTCGAGGTATGGCGGCTACGTGCTGCTCACGGCCGCGGCCGCGGAGCACTACGACGTGCCGACCTCGCGGGTCCGCTCGCACGCCGAGGTGTCGACGGCCGGCAAGATCGACCCGGTCTTCGACATGGCCACGTTCCGCCGGCACGTCGACGAGGCACGCGCCGGCGGGCAGGGACCGTGGGTCGCGGACATGCCGCTGCCGAGCACCCGGCTGCAGCTCGGGTCGCGTGGCGTCGACGTCGCCGCCCACCAGCGCTCGCTGGTCATGGCCGGGCACGAGCTCGTCGTCGACGGCGATTGGGGCCCGGCGACGGACACCGAGCACCGGTCGTGGCAGGAGTCGCGCGCGCTCGAGGTCGACGGCATCGCCGGCCCGAAGTCGGCGCTCGAGATCCGGGAGCAGCTGACCGAGCTCGACCTGCAGCGCTCACTGCCGGACCCGACCCCGATCCCGGCACCGGATCCGGTCGACCCGACGCCGGCGCCGGCGCCCGCCCCGGAGGAGTCGCGGCCGGTGACGGTCGCGCCGAAGTACCCCCGTGCCTACCCGAGCATGTCCCGGGTCCGCACCGACGGCTTCTGGCGTGACCTCGAGGCGGTGCTGCGCGAGGAGGGCGTGCCGATCACGTGCGGGCCTTCGCACCACCGCTCGGGGGCGTGCAGGCCGGGCAAGCACGGCCACGGGTCGACGTCGCGGCATTGGGACGGCCGCGCGATCGACGTCAGCATGGATCCGCCCTCGGGCGCCCCGGTGTCGGATCACGAGCGTGGCCACCTCGACGCGAAGACGCTGTGCCTGTCGACGCTGCTGCCCGGTCTGCCGATGGTGTGGAACCGGGGCACTGGCGACCACGTCGACCACGCGCACCTGCAGGACGTGCCGCTGACGCCGCTGTCGGTCCGTCACGTCCGCCGCACCGGTGTCCCGGTGCGCGGGGTGCTCGTCTTCGGTCAGCAGGGCGACGCCGTCACGGCGTGGCAGCGGCAGCTGCGCGCGAAGGGTCTGCCGGTGCACGTCGACGGCGACTTCGGGCCGCAGGTGTTCCTCGCGACGAAGCTCGCGCAGAAGACGTGGGGGATCACCCCCGACGGCATCGTCGGTCCCGCGTCGCTGCGCACCGCGGCGTCCGCGCCGAGCATCGACCTCGACGGGGGGACCCTGACCGGTCCCGCCCCGAAGGTCCAGGATCCCGACCCGGCACCTCGCCCGACCCCGGCGAAGCCTGCCCCCTCGACGCCGGCGCTGCCCGTGCTCGAGCAGGGCTCGCGCGGACCCGCGGTGAAGGCGCTGCAGGCCGGCGCGCTGCGGGTGTTCCCCGCCTACGCGGGCGCGATCAAGCGCTCGGGCGGCGCTGACGGCGTCTTCGGACCCGGCACGAAGGCGTGGGTGCTCGAGTTCCAGCGCCGCTCGGGTCTCACCCGCGACGGCGTCGTCGGGCCGCGCACGTGGGCCGCGCTCGGCAAGCACGGCATCCGCCCCTGATCGCCCACCCGGCGACGGGAGCCGGGCGGGGGTGCGTGACCCGCGCCCCCGCCTGCGCTCCCGGCAACCACCACCCGCACCACCCGGCAAGGAAGGAACCTCGCATGTCCACCACCCCCCACACCCCCGCCCCGGAGCCGACGACCCCGACGCAGACCGCGCACCCGTGGCGCGCGGCCGTCCGCACCTTCGTGCAGACGTGGGTCCCGTTCGTGCTGCTGATCGTCCTTGCGCTGCCCGAGGTGATGCCCCTGCTCGACGACGAGCTCGGGCAGTACCTGCCCGACCACGTCCGCGGGTGGCTGCTCGGCATCGGCACCTTCGCGGCCGCGCTCGCCGCGCTCGCAACTCGCCTCATGGCGCTGCAGTCGGTCACCCGCGTGCTCGAGCGGTTCCGTGCCCTCGGGTGGCTCGCGCCCACCCCGCCCCGGCGCTGACGCACCTCGAGCTCGTGAGCACCCGCAGAGGGCACCTCATCGCGCTCGCGGCGGGCGCGTTCACCGCGACCGGCGGCACGTGGTGCCTCGCAGCTTTCGCCTACTCGTGGTGGATCCACCCCGAGCACCGCCCCACCGTGAGAGGGGGTGAACCCATCGTGAAGACCCGTCGACTCATCGCCGGTCTGCTCATCGCCCTCGCCGGCGGTGCCGTGACCGCCGCCGCCGCCCCCGCGCAGGAGGCCGGTGCCGTCGTGCAGTGGAACGGCTGACCGCCGCACCCCCACATGACACTGAACGCGCCCCTCGCGCGCCCCTGTTCGGGGCGTGCGAGGGGCGCTTTCGTGCGTCCCGGGCTACCCTCGTTCGGATGATGAGCACACGAGGGGCACTGCTGGTCGGGGCGCTGCTGGTGGGAGGTTGCTCGTCGACGTCGACGAGCGAACCGGCTGACACCGAGGCGTCGACGTCGCCGGCCGCGGCCGCGGACGCTGCCCCGACGACGACCGAGCCGGACCTCACCACCGAGCCGGCCGAGGAGACGACCGAGGACCTCGAGACGACCGAGCCCGAGCCGTCGACCGCACCCGAGACCGAGCCGGAACCGTCCGCGCCCGAACCCGCTGCGGCGCCGGCTGACCGCGCCGCCGAGCTGCGGGCGCAGTTCCGTGAGACGCACCCCGACCTGACGACCGACCTGCCCGAAGGTGGCTCGTGCGACGACGAGGTCGAGCTCGTCGAGGGGACGGCGCTCGCGGGCTGCGCGACGTCGACGGTCGGGCTCGTGATGTTCCTCGTTCCGGCGGATCCCGCAGGGGTCGACGCGGCATGGCAGCTGGCGTCCTCGGAGCTGCTGCTCAACGCGTGCACCGGCGAGGACTACGTCGCCGGCGCGTTCACCTTCGAGGGCGCGAACGTGCTCGCCGAGACGTTCCCCGACTGCACCTTCCCCTAGGCCGCGGACAGCGCAACGACGGTGCGTCGCTTCGCCGCGTCGGGGATCCGGGTGTAGATCATCGTCGTCTCGGGCTTCGCGTGCCCGAGCAGCTGCTGCACGGTGAGCAGGTCGTGGTCGACCGCGTAGGCGCGGGTCGCGAACCGGTGCCGCAGCTGGTGGCTCGTGAGACCAGGGCCGAGCGCGGCCGAGATCAACTTCCCGACGTGCGCTGCGGTGAGGTGCTGGCCAGCGAGCACGGGGGAGGGGAACGCCCACCCGGGCGGCAGCTCGAGCAGGGCGCGCGCGAGGTCGTCGACCAGCGGCACCTGCCTGTTCCGGCGCCCCTTCCCGTGCACGCGCAGAGACCACCCCTCGAGGTCGCGGACAACGTCGCGCGAGTGGACCTGCGCGATCTCGCCACGGCGCAGACCTGCCTGCGCGCCGAGCAGGATCATGAGCCGCACCCTCGGCTCGGCGGCGAGCATGGCATCGACGATCCGGTCCTCGCCGGCCGGCCGTGGCACCCCGGGCCGTGGCCGGATGGGCGGCAGCGCGGCCGCCGGGTCCTGATGGATCCTCCCGGTCGCGTGCGCCCACCGGAAGTAGCCGGTGAGGCTCGCGCGGTAGGACCGGCGGGTCTCGGTCGACCAGTCGTGCGCTGCCAGCCACGCGATCAGCTCTGGCGTGGTGAGGCTGTGGATCCGCGCGTGGTCACGGGCGAGGCGGGTCACGTGATAGATGCGTAAATCAATGGTCGTCTTCGGTCGATCTGCCGCTCGCAACCAGGCGCGGTAGTCGCGCAGGTGAGCCTGCAACGGCTGAGACTCGACGTCATCTTCGGCGTCGCTCATCCCCTGAACGTTGCACCAAGAATCGGCAAAGTGCACCCCGAAGCGCGCCCCCCTCGCACTGCTCACAGTGACTTCCCCCGACCCGGTGTCTAGGACGCCGCGGCGAGGTCGTCGCGGCTCGGAAGGGGCATCACGACGCCTTCGGCGAGCTCCTGACCAGCGGACACCCCAAACCAGCGGGTTCGGGGTTCGAGTCCCTGTGGGCGCACCACATCGCACGGCGTCCTGGCCCAGGCCAGGGCGCCGTTCGCGTCCCCCGGGGAGGTGGGGACGATCCGCGCGGCATGCAGCCGCGCCGCCCACGAGGTCCGGACGCCGGCGGCTCCGCCCTGCCCCTGTCGCACCCGCGTGCCAGACTGACGCCGTGAGCACAGACGAGGGGAAGTCGACCGTGGCGACGATGGACTGGAAGGCCGTCGCCAAGCGGACCGTGTCCGAGTTCGTCGACGACGGGGGCCCGGACCTCGCGGCGGCGCTGACCTACTTCGCCATCCTGTCGCTGGCACCGATGGTGCTGGCCCTCTCGACGCTGCTGAGCTTCCTCGGTCAGGGCGGGGGCACCCAGCAGGTGGTGGAGGAGCTGGGCGGGCAGCTGGGGATGGAGGAGCAGACCATCACGACGGTCAACGGCTACCTCAGCTCCATGGCGGAGTCCAGCGGCAGCGGCATCATCCTGGTCGTCGGTCTGCTGGGCTCCCTGTGGTCGGCCTCCAACTACGTCAACGCGTTCAGCCGGATGATGAACAAGGTCTACGAGATCGACGAGGGGCGCCCGGTCTGGAAGCTGCGCCCCTGGCTCCTGGCCCTGACGCTGCTCCTGATCGCCGGCCTCATGCTCATCATCTTCTCCGTGACCCTGTCAGGAACCGTCTCCGAGGCCATCTTCGGGGTCATCGGGCTCTCCGGGACTTTCACGACGGTGTGGAACATCGCCAAGTGGCCGGTGATCCTGCTCATCCTCGTCACCATCGTGGGGCTGCTCTACTGGGGGACCCCGAACGTCCGCCACCCCTCCTTCCGCTGGCTGTCGCCGGGTGCCGCGCTGGCCGTGCTCACCGCGATCCTCGCCGCGGCCGGCTTCTACGTCTACCTCACCGGCTTCGGCGGGCAGGACAGCTACAACGGCACCTACGGCGCCATCGGTGGTGTCATCATCCTGCTGCTGCTCATCTACATCATCAACAACGTGCTGGTGCTCGGCGCCGAGCTGGACGCGGAGATCGAGCGGGGCCGGGAGCTCGCCGCCGGGATGGCCGCCGAGCAGGAGATCCTCCTCCCGCCGCGCGACGTCGCCGGCACGGAGAAGAAGGAGGCCAAGCAGGCCGAGGCCGTCCGCGAGGCCCGCGAGGTGCGGATGCAGGCGGCGGCCGAGCTGCGCGCCAACGGCCAGGAGACCGGGCTCGAGGGTCGCGAGACGGCGCGCCGCTGAGCGCCGCGGCCCCGGCATACCCGGGCTGGCCGACATCGGCCCGCCGACGTCCCGACGCTCGGAGCCAGCGGTTTCGGAGCACCGGGTGGGAGGCGCTACGATGGACGGCGTTGCTCGGAGGTCTCCGGGCGGCATGGTGGGCGTAGCTCAGCAGGTAGAGCATCGCGTTGTGGTCGCGAGGGTCGCGGGTTCAAACCCCGTCGCTCACCCCGAGGTAGGACGAAGGGCCCCGGCATCGTGCCGGGGCCCTTCGTCGTGCTCGTCACGCGTCCGGTGGTGCCTGAGCACGCGTCCGGTGCGTCCCCGCCGCGCGTCCGGTGGTGCCTGAGCACGCGTCCGGTGCGGCCCTACGTCGCGTCCGGTGCGCCGGGCGCGGTGGCGGTGTGCCGGGCGGCGATCTCCTTGAGGGTGTCGCTGTCCAGGCCGGGGAGCTCGCGGAAGACCGCCTCGCGGTAGTAGCGCAGCTCGGCGATGCTGTCCTTGATGTCGCCGAGCGCGCGGTGGCCGCCGGTCTTCCTCGGCGCCATGTAGTACGCCCGGGGGAACCACCGCTTGGCGAGCTCCTTGATCGACGACACGTCGACGATCCGGTAGTGCAGGTGCGCGTCCAGCTCCGGCATGTCCCGCGCGAGGAACGCCCGGTCGGTGCTCACCGTGTTGCCGCCGAGCGGCGCCTTGCGGCCGTCCGGGACGTGCTCGCGGACGTAGTCGAGCACCCGGCGCTGCGCCTCCTCCAGGGTGACCCCGGAGTCCAGCAGCGGCAGCAGGCCCGACTCGGTGTGCATCCCCCGGACGAAGTCGCCCATCTGCTCGACCGCCTCGGCAGGCGGACGGACGACGACGTCGACCCCCTCGCCCAGCACGGTCAGCTCGGAGTCGGTGACCAGGCAGGCCACCTCCACGAGCGCGTCGGCGACGAGGTCCAGGCCCGTCATCTCGCAGTCGATCCAGACGATGCGTTCTCCACTCACGGCAGTCAAGGGTATGCCCCCGGGTCCCCGGTACTCTTCGCCCCATGGTCTCCCCGCCGCGGACGCCCGCGAGCCCGCCGCCCGACACCGCAGGTCAGCGGGCTCCGCACGGCCCGGCAGGGGGTGGCGACTGGCACCAGGTCATGACCTTCCCGCCGACCTCGCCCGTGCCCGCGACACCCAACGCCACCCGGCGCCCGGTGATCCGCCGGATCCTGCTGTGGAGCGCCGTCGTGACCGTCTTCGGCCTGGCCGCGCTGGTCATGACGTTCGTCGTCACGACCGCGGTCGGTCTGCAGGCGGCGATCCTCGGGATGGTGAGCGCCTCGCTCGCCCTGGGGATCGTCATCCCCCTGTTCCTCTGGGTCGACCGGCTGGAGGCGGAGCCCGCGCGGCTGCTGTGGTTCGCCTTCCTGTGGGGGGCGCTCATCTCCACGCTCGGGGCGCTGGTGCTCAACGAGCTGGGCGTCGCCTTCTTCGCCGGGATGCACGCCGACCCCCTCGTCCTGGGCGCGGTCGTCGTGGCACCGCTCACCGAGGAGTTCTTCAAGGGCCTGGGCGTGCTGCTGATCTTCCTCGTGGCGCGACGCGAGTTCAACGGCGTCATCGACGGCATCGTGTATGCCGGGATCGTCGCCGCCGGTTTCGCCTTCGTCGAGAACATCATCTACCTGGGGCAGATGTACCTCGAGTCCGGCACCGTCGGTCTGGTCGGGATCTTCGTCATGCGCTGCCTGGTCAGCCCGTTCGCCCACCCGATGTTCACCGTCTGCATCGGTGTGGCCCTGGGCCTCGTCGCGCACCGCCGCCGGGCCAGCTCGGTCGGGGTGGTGCTGGTGGGGTTCGCCTGCGCGGTGTTCCTGCACGCCCTGTTCAACTACAGCGCGGTGGCCTCCACCCAGAACTACCTCGTGCTCTTCGCGCTGGTGCAGGTCCCGCTGTTCGTCGGCTTCCTCCTGCTGCTGCACTGGGCCCGCAACCGCGAGTCGCGGATCGTGCGGGACACGCTGACGGGCTACGGCATGGCGGGCTGGTTCACCCCGGCCGAGGTCGCGATGCTCGCCAGCCCGGCCGAGCGTCGGCGGGCCCGGCGCTGGGCGCGTGGTGTGGGTGGGCGGCAGGCCGAGCGGGCCATGGAGGCCTTCCAGGACGAGAGCGGGGAGCTGGCGATGGTGCGCAAGCACCTCGTCCACGACGGCCCGGACGCCGTGTGGCTCGCCCGCGAGCAACGGATCCTGCAGGCCGTGACAGCCCACCGGAGGGTGTTCGTGCCGCAGGCCTGAGCCTGCCTGCGACCTCAGGCGTCCCGGGCCTCGACCTTGGGCTGGCTGATCTCGACGCCGGGGACCGACAGGTCCTTGAGGGCCTTGGAGACGCCGGCCACCAGGCTGGAGGCGGCGCGCTCCTCCTCGCGGATGTCGTGGGGGGACAGGGAGTCCTCGGGGGTGTCCTGCTCGACCGACTCGACGAGGGCGTCCTCGTCGGTGATGTCGGCGTCCAGGGTGATGGTCAGGGTGTGCTTGCTCATGGCACCAGACTCCCCGATGACGTCGCCGGGGGCGACTCGGGCCTGCAGGTCACGACCGGACCCCCGGCCGCTCAGGCCGAGAAGACCGCCCACAGCACTCCGGCACCCAGGCCCAGCAGCACGCTCAGGCCGGCGGTCGCGACGGCGGTCCACCGTGACCAGGGCGCGGGCGGATCGCCGTCCTCCGGGTGCTCGGCCGTCGGGCGGGCGTAGAGCGGGGCGATCCACCGCAGGTAGTAGAAGAGGCTGGCCAGGGTGTTGAGCAGCACGAGCACGGCGAGCCACGCGTCACCGGCGTCCCAGGCGGCGGCCGTGGTGGTGAGCTTGCCGACGAAGACCGCGGTGGGCGGGGTCCCGACCAGCCCGAGCAGCGCCACGACCAGCGCCGCGGCGAGCCACGGGAAGCGCCTGCCCACCCCACGGTAGGCGGACAGCTCGCGGCGCCGCGGGAACGCGGTGGTGACGGCGAAGGCCGCCAGGTTGGTGACCGTGTAGCCGGCGAGGTAGAGCAGCAGGGACGGCAGCGCCAGGTCGCTGCGGCCCGCCACCGCGACGGGCACGAGCAGGTAGCCCACCTGGCTGACGGTGGACCAGCCGAGCAGGCGCCGCGGGTCGGTCTGGGCGTAGGCGGCGAGGTTGCCCACCGTCATGCTGGCGACGGCCAGCACGCCGACGAGCAGCGGCCACGCCAGGGTGTCGGGCAGGGCGCCCACGAGTCGGTATGCGGCCACGACCGCCCCGATCTTCGGCACCGTCGTGAGGAACGCCGCGACGGCGCCGCCGGCGCCCTGCGCGGCGTCGGGGACCCAGAAGTGCGCAGGGACGCCACCGGCCTTGAACAGCAACCCGCCCAGGACCCCCACGACACCGGCGGCGACCACCGCACGAGGCGCGGCGGCGAGCGGGTCGGCCAGCCCGACGTACGACGTCGTGCCGGACACGCCGTAGAGCAGCGTGACCCCGGCCAGCAGCAGGATGCCGAAAAGGGCACCGAGCAGGTAGGTCTTCATCGCCGCCTCGGCCGCCACGGCGGTCCCGCTGATCCCGATGAGGCCGTAGAGGGGGACGCTGGTCAGCAGGAACCCGACAGCGACGACGAGCAGGTCGTCGGCGCCGGCGAGGACCAGCGTGCCGGTCGTGGACAGGAGCAGCAGCGCGTAGGTCTCGCTCTCCCGCGGGCTGCCGTCGATCTCGTCCGCCGCCAGCGCCAGCACCACCAGGGCGCCCAGGGTGGCGACCAGGCGGGCCACCCCGGTGGTCGGGTCCACGGTGAAGCTGCCCTCCATGGCCACCGCCGTCGGGCCGGCCAGGGCGACGGCGGCCATCGCAGCGGCGAGCACCAGGGCGGCCGCGGCGACGACCCGGGTGACCCACTGCCGCGTGCGGGGCAGGAACGACCCACCGAGCAGGGCGGCGAGGGCGCCGAGGAAGAGCACGATCTCCGGCAGGAGCAGGGCCGGTCGCATCGCCATGGAGTCCACCTCCGCCTACCTCCCGACGAGCTGCACGACGACCTCCGCGGCGGGCTCGACCACTCCGAGCAGCGGGCGGGGCAGCACCCCGATGAGCAGCGAGAGGCCGAGCAGCGGCGCGACCGCCCAGAGCTCGGCGGCACGCAGGTCGCCGAAGCCCCGCGAGGCGCCACGGGTGGGTCCGGTGAAGAGACGCTGCAGCGCCCGCAGGAACAGCGCCGCGGTGATGAGGATGCCGACCAGCGCGACCGCCGTCACCGGGGCGACAGCGATGCTGCCGGCGAAGATCTGGAACTCGGCGATGAAGCCGGACAGGCCGGGCAGCCCGAGCGAGGCGAACGCACCGACGGCGAAGAGCGTGGCCAGGCGCGGTGCGGTGCCGGCCAGCCCGCCGAAGGAGCCCAGGTCGTAGGTGCCTGCGCGGTCCCAGACCACCCCCGCCATGAGGAACAGGGCGGCGGTGACGATGCCGTGGCTCACCATCTGGGTCACGGCGCCGGTGACCGCCACCGACCGCGCCTGCTCGCTGCCCTCGGCGACGATCCCGGCGGCACCGACGGCCAGGACGACATACCCCATGTGGTTGACCGAGGTGTAGGCGATCATCCGCTTGAGGTCGGTCTGGGCGAGCGCGACGAGCGCGCCGTAGACGACCGAGACGACGCCGACCACGACGACCACCCAGGCCCAGGCGCGCCAGGCCTCGGGGAGCATCGGCATCGCGATCCGGACGAAGCCGTAGGTGCCCATCTTGAGCAGCACACCGGCCAGGACGGCCGACCCGACCGCGGGGGCGTCGGTGTGCGCGGGGGGCAGCCAGGTGTGGAACGGCACCGTCGGCGTCTTGACCGCCAGCCCCAGCAGGATGGCCGCGAGCACCAGGCCACCGGCCGTGGGCGACCCGTCGAGCGGGGTCTGCCGGGCCAGCTCCACCATGTCGAAGGTGTGCGGCTCGGCCGCGACGTAGAGACCGATGAAGCCGGCGAGCAGGGCCAGCGAGCCCAGGAAGGTGTAGAGGAAGAACTTCAGCGCCGACCGGCCCCGGTCCCCGTGGCCCCACCCGGCGATGACGAAGTACATCCCGACGATGGACAGGTCGAAGAAGAGGAAGAACAGGATGAGGTCGGCGGCGGCGAACAGCCCCAGGCTGACGCTCTGCAGGAAGAGGAAGAGCGCCGCCCGGGTCCGGGGCCGGTCCTCGTCGCGGAGGGCGAAGACGGCACAGGCCAGGAACACCACCGTCGTCATCGCCATGAGCGGCAGCGACAGCCCGTCGACCCCCACGTGGTAGCTGCTGTCGACCCCCGGGATCCACGGCACCTGCTCCTCGAAGGCCAGCCGGCCCGGCCCCGGTGGCTCGTAGGCCAGCCACAGGGCGGCCACGAGGGCCAGGTCGACGGCCGTGACCACGACCCAGACCCACCGCGCGGCACCGTCACCCAGCCGCGGGACCGCGACCAGGGCCACCGCGGCGAGCAGGGGCAGGACGATGATCAGACTGAGCACGGTCACCTCACCGAGAGCAGGAGCAGGACGCCGACCGCGAGGACCGCGACGGCCTGGACGTAGTAGTGGTGCAGCTGTCCGCTCTGGGGACGCCGCGCCACCTGACCGAGCCGGCGGACGCGGGCGGCGAGTCCCTCGACCGCGCCGTCGACCCCTCGCTCGTCGGCCCGGGCGGCGACCCGGGCGAGCCGCGCGGTCGCGCGGGAGCCGGACCCGACGGCGCCGTCGAGCACCCGGTCGTCGAACGTCGCCGCCCTGCGTGCCACGCCGACGGCACCGGCCGCGGCCGCCCCCACGGCACGGTCCAGCACCCGGTCGTCGAAGGACGCCAGGGCCCGGGCCAGCGCCAGCGTGGGGCCGACGACCACGGCCCGGACGGCCGTCTCCAGACCCAGCCAGTGCCGAACCCACCCGGGACGGGGAGCGGGACGCCACCGGACGAGCGCGAGCACCGCGAGGGCGAGGGCCGCCGACACCCCCATCTCCGCCAGACCGGGGTGCCCGGGCTGCTCCAAGAGGGACCGGGCGAGGACGTCACCCACCGGGGGCAGCGCGAGCAGGCCCAGGGTCAGCGCCCCGAGAGCGAGCGGCAGCAGCGGCAGGGTCTCCAGCCGGCCGACGTGCCGGGTGCCCTCCTGCTCCTCGTCCAGATGCTGGACCACCCGTGCACGGTCCGCCGCGGGCACCCGTGCCCAGACGGTGAGCAGGATCCGGCCCGAGTAGGCGGCGGACAGGGCTGCCGCGGCCAGGCCCACGGCATACAGCCACGGCGACCGGGCCAGCGCCACGGCCAGCACCGCGTCCTTGGTCGCCCACAGGGCCAGGGGAGCCACGCCCGCGAGGGAGAGGGCCCCCACGGCGCTCGCCACGCCCACCAGCGGCCAGCGCCGGGCGGCCCCGCGCAGCCCGGTCAGCTGCTTGGTGCCCAGGGCGCTCAGCCAGGCCCCGGCGGCGAGGAAGAGCAGCGCCTTGGTCGAGGCGTGCGCCACGAGGTGCGCCGCCCCACCGCCGACGGCGCCCAGCCCCGCGCCCATGACGACGAAGCCCAGCTGGGCCGCGGTGGAGGCCGCCAGGAGCTGCTTGAGGTCCTGCTGGGCCAGCGCCACGGCGCCCAGCAGCAGCGCGGTCGTGGCTCCGACCCAGGCGGCGGTCGGACCGGCCCACCCCGTGGCGGCGAGCAGCGGCTCGGTGCGCAACAGCAGGTAGCCGCCCATGGCCACCATGGCGGCCGAGTGCAGCAGCGCGCTGACCGGGCTGGGGCCCTCCATCGCCCGGGACAGCCAGAACGAGAACGGCAGCTGGGCGGCCTTGCCGAGGGCGGCGACGAGCACCCCGGCCGCCAGCACGTGCCGCCACCCCTCGCTCGCGGCGGGCAGGTCGGCCAGCGCCAGTCCACCGCCCCCGGCGAGGGCCGCCCCGGCGGCCAGGTAGAGGCCGACGTCCGCGGCCCGGGTCACGAGGAACGCCGTCGTGCCGGCGGAGACCCGGTGCTGCTCGCGCCACCAGAAGCCGATGAGCGCGAACGACGTGGCGCCCATGACCTCCCAGGCCAGGAGGAGGCCCGGCAGGGTCTGCGCGGTGGCGGTCAGCAGGGCGCCCGAGGCGAACAGCAGCATGAGCCCGTAGAAGCGCGCCCGCGACTGCCCGATCTCGCCGGCCGAGAAGACCAGCACGAGCAGGGTGACGACCGCGACGGTCGGGACGACCAGCGCCGACAGGGCGTCGACGCCGAGGGCGAGGTCGGTGCCGGCCATGAACGGCACCGACACCTGCGGCCCGCTGATCGCCACGAGGAGAGCCAGGACGGCGGTCAGCGCCGCGGTGATCAGGGAGACGGGCACGGCGACCCGCTCCGGGCGCATGACGACCAGGAGCGCTCCGACGAGCGCGGGGAGCAGGACGAGGAGCCACAGGGCGGTCTGGGCGCTGCCGTGGCTCATCGGGACAGGTCCGTCGCCATGTCGGTCATGTCGGTCTGCCGGGCCCGGTGCAGCAGCACGGCGACGGCGAACCCCATGGCCATCTCCAGGGTCATGGCGGCGATGACGACCATGAGCAGGACCTGCCCGGTGGGGCCGGGGGCCAGGAACCACCAGCACGCGGCCGCCGCCAGGATCACGGCGTTGATCATCAGCTCCAGGCCCATCATGACCATGACCACCACCTGCTGGGAGATCGCGCCGTAGAGCCCGACGGAGAAGATCGCCGCGCTGATGAGCAGCGCCGCCTCGAGGGTCATCGGCCCACTCCTCCGGGCTGCGGGTCGTCCGGGGGGCGCTGCCGCAGGTCGTCGCCGAACCGGTCGTAGCGCGTGCGCGGCGCGGCCAGCACCACCCCGGCCACGATGGTGGCCACCATGACCGGGCTGATGACGGCCATGACGAGCATCTGCGGGCCCATGAGGGCCTCGCCGAGGGCTTCCGTGACCTCGGGTGGGGGGCTGCCCCGGCGGGCGGGCCAGTCCACGACGAGGATGCCGGCCGCCAGGAGGAGGAAGGTGAGGACCGCGGTCGCCACGGCGGTCCGGTTGCTGTGGACCATGCTCATCGGCATGAGGGCCGGGTTCATCCCCATGAACATCACCATGTAGACGGCCATGACCGCCATCTCCATGACCATCATGAGGATGACGACCACCCCGACGTAGCTCTGCTGCAGGAAGAGCACCTGCACACCGACCGCGACGAAGGACACGGCGAGGGCGTAGGTGGCGCGGGCCATCGAGTCCACGACGAAGACGGCGGCGCCGCTGAGGACCGCCACGACCCCGAGCGCCACGAAGGCGATGTCGACGAGCACGGTCAGGACCTCCATACCGTGACGACGGCGACGAGCAGGTCCTGCACCAGCGCCGCGGGGAGCAGCACGAGCCAGCCGATCTCCATGAACAGGTCGGGGCGCAGGGCGGGGAGCCGCCGACGCGCCCAGACCAGCAGCGCCAGCACGGCCAGGGTCTTGACCAGCGTCCAGGCCCAGTCGGGGAGCAGCGGCCCAGCCCCGCCGCCGAGGAACATCGGCACGGCGAAGGCCGCGCCGGCCGCGAGCAGGGCGTACCGCCCCGTCTCGAGCACCAGGCGGTCCACCCCCGACAGCTCGGCCCGCACGCCACCGGCGACGTCGGTGCCCAGCGCCGGGGCGAACGGGCCCCACACCGAGAAGCCCGCCACGCCCAGCAGGTAGACGAGGAACGCGACCGGCATCCAGGCCGCGAACCACAGCCCGTCCTGGGCGGCGGCGACGGCGCCCACGTTCAGGCTGCCCGCGGCGATCGCCGGGGCGACGAGGGCGAACATCAGCGGCAGCTCGTAGCCCAGGCCGTGGGCCAGGAACCGGTAGCCGCCGACCAGCGCGTGCGCCGAGTTGGCGCCCCAGCCGACCAGCCACACCAGGGCCCAGACCATGACGTCCATGGCGTTGAACCACACGACGCCCACGGCCAGGTCGGCGACCGTCCACCGCCCCAGCGGCACCACGGCGAGCATGAGGGCCGCCGCGACGAGCAGCCCCGCCCCGCCGGTGCGCCAGAGCAGGGTGTCGGCCTGCACGGTGGTGCGGCGACGCTGCCGCAGCAGCCGGGACGCCTCACCCAGGGGCCGGCCGGCTGCGCCCAGGGCACCACCCGCTGATGCGGAGCGCGCGGACAGCACCCCGTCGAGGGCGGCTGCGGCCAGGGCCAGGGCTCCGAGCACGGCGACCACGGCGACCGCCCAGGCGGGCGCCACGGTGACGACCGCCGGGCCTGCGGCTGCAGGGAGCGAGGTCAGGAGCGGCTCACCCACGGGTCGCCTCCGGGCGCGGTGCCGGTGCGGCGCTCAGCCCGCCGAGGTCGAGACCGGCCAGCACCAGCCGCGCGGCCGCGAGGTCGAGACCGACGACCGGGTCCGCCAGGGCGTCGACCGGCACGGCCTGGCGACCTCCGGGCGGCGCCGGCTCGTCGACGTCGTCCAGCAGGTGCAGCAGCCGGTCGTAGGCGTCGCCCCCGGCATCCTCCGGGAGCCCGAGACGGCGGACGTCGTCGGCGGTCAGCGGCCCCAGCCCTCGCAACGACCAGCGCAGCATCCGGGAGCGGCGCACCCGTCGCCGCAGCCGCGCCAGCCCGGGGGAGGCCGTCGGGTGGTCGGCGGTGGTCGGGCGGGCGTCGCCGGTCGCCGGCGCGTCGCGGACGCGCCGTGCGCGCTCCGCGGCGTCGTCCCAGCCGGCGAGCGCCAGCACGGACACCACCCGGTCCAGCGCCCGCGTCCGCGGGTCGGCCGCGTCCCCGTCCTCGTGCTCCGCACCGAGGAGCTCCGCGCGGGCGCCGGTGAGGACGTCACCCTGGAGGGAGCAGTGCAGCACCAGACCTGCCGGCCAGTGCGGCAGCACGGGGCCGAGCCGGACCGCCAGGACGTCCATCTCCAGCCCGTCCCGGTCATCGCCACCCTCGGCGAGTGGGATGCCCCCGGGGGACATCTCCATGTCGTGTCCGCCGTGGTCATCGGAGCTGTCGTGGTCGCCGTGGTGCTCGGAGCCTGCGTGGCCGTCGTGGCCGTCGTGGTCCTCGGGACCGTCGTGGCCGCCGTGGTCCTGCGCCCCGTGGCGCGCGCGTGGGTCGCGCCGGTGGTGGTCGTCGTCGAGCAGCCCCGCGCAGGCGCCGGCGAGGGCGTCCGGCAGGTCCCTGCGGTCGAGCACGTCCACCCGCACCCGGGGGCCCGGCAGCTGCTCCCACACGAGGTCCACCGCCGCGGCGAGCCGCGGACCAGGCGGCCCGCAGACGAGCAGGACGTCCGCGTCCGCCGGCGACCACGCGAGCCGCCACCCCCGCTCGAGCACCGCCCGCTCGGTCGCCATGCGGAGCCCGTCCCACCCGGGCACCTCGACGACGAGGACGTGCGCGTGCCGGGCCGCCGACCGGGCCAGGACCTCCCTCAGACCCACCGGAACGCCCCCTCGCGCCAGGCCCAGACGACCGCGACGAGCAGGGCCCCGAGGAAGAGGAACATCTCGACCACGGCGGACCACCCGACCTGGGCCACGACGACCGCCCAGGGGTACATGAACAGCATCTCGACGTCGAAGGCGAGGAAGACCAGCGACGCGAGGTACCACCGCACGTGGTAGCGGGACAGGGCGTGCTGCTGGGGGACCCAGCCGGACTCGAACGGCAGCGTGTGCAGCGGGTCGGCGACCACCGCGGTGGCCCGGTGCAGCGCATACATGCCGAGGATGCTCAGGACGGCGACGACGGCCACCAGGGCCACACCGGCATACATGGGGCTCCTTCCGGTCGCGACGACCGGCCCATGGTGGCAGCAACGTCCGCCCGGCGCAGCCCCACCGGCCCCACCCGTCCCGGGCCACGAGGCGCCCCCGGCAGGACTCGAACCTGCAACCTACGGATTAGAAGGCCGGTGCTCTATCCATTGAGCTACGGGGGCCACGGCCTCCCAGTCTAGGTGCTGGCTCCTCTAGGATCGGGCGCCATGACCACACCCTCGGGGGCGCAGGGACCCCTGGCCCGGTTGCGGACCGAGATCGACGACGTCGACGCCCAGGTCATGGAGCTCCTGGCGCGCCGCCTCGACCTCGTCTCCCAGGTGGGTGAGGTCAAGGGCCGCCACGGCCTGCCCATCTACGACCCCGAGCGCGAGCGCGCGATGATCGCCGCCAAGCGCGAGCGCGCGGCCGAGGTCGGGCTGCCGCCCGACCTCGTCGAGGACGTCCTGCGCCGCTGCATGCGCGAGGCATACACCCACGAGAAGAACATGGGCTTCACCCGCCAGGCGCCGGACCTCGGCCCGGTCGTGGTCGTCGGCGGCGGGGGGCGCATGGGTGCGCTGTGGGGCCGGATGTTCGCGCTGTCCGGGTATGACGTGCGCGTCGTCGAGCGCGAGGACACCCCCGAGCAGGTGGCCGCGGCGGTCGAGGGTGCCGGGATGGTGCTCGTGTCCGTCCCCATCCACGACACGGTGCAGGTCGTGCGCGACCTGCCGACCCTCCCGGCGGACTGTCTGCTGGTGGACCTGACCTCGACCAAGCGGGCCGTGATGCAGGCCATGATGGCCGCGCACGACGGCCCGGTCCTCGGGCTGCACCCGATGTTCGGGCCCGACGTCGACAGCTTCGCCAAGCAGGTGGTCGCCGCGGTCCCGGGCCGTGACGCGGGGGCCAGCACCTGGCTGGTGGAGCAGATCCGGCTGTGGGGGGCGCGGGTCCACGAGGTCGACGCCGACGAGCACGACCACGCGATGGGGCTCATCCAGGCGCTGCGGCACTTCTCGACCTTCGCCTACGGCTGGCACCTGGCCCACGAGGACCGCAACCTCGACACCCTCCTGGCGCTGTCCTCACCGATCTACCGGCTCGAGCTCATCATGGTCGGCCGGCTCTTCGCCCAGGACGCCGAGCTCTACTTCGACATCATCACCGGCTCCTCCGACGCGCTGGAGCTCATCGAGCGCTACCACGAGCGCTACTCCACCGCGATCGAGCTGCTGCGCACCGGCGACCGGGAAGCCTTCGTGCGGCAGTTCGGGGAGGTCGAGGCGTGGTTCGGCGAGCACGCCGACCGCTTCCTCGGCGAGTCCAAGGCGCTGCTCGCGCACGCGGACGCCTCGCGCGCCTGAGCCCGGCGGCGGTTCGTGTTGGTCCTCGGCCCCCCGCGGTCCACACTGGGGCCGTGACCACCGACCCCGACGTGCTGCTCCGCGCCGTCGAGCGGCTGCGGGCCTCGGCGGGGGAGGTCCGGCTGCCGCTCGACCTCGACCGTGCGCCCGAGGCGCGGACCGCCCGGCGCGAGCTCGAGCAGCAGCTCGACGACTACGTCCTGCCCCGGCTGCGCGCGCTCGACGCGCCCCTGCTGGCGGTGGTGGGCGGGTCGACCGGCGCCGGCAAGTCCACCCTCGTCAACTCCGTCGTCGGCGAGGAGGTCAGCCGGCCCGGCATCCTGCGGCCGACCACCCGCGCGTCCGTGCTCGTCCACCACCCGGACGACGCCCGGTGGTTCACCGGCACCCGGGTGCTCCCCGGCCTCGCCCGGGTGGGCGGGCACGCCACCGACGTCGAGGACCCGGGGGCGGTCCGGCTGGTCCCGTCGCCCGCGCTCCCGGCCGGACTGGCGCTGCTGGACGCCCCCGACATCGACTCGGTGGTGCAGGCCAACCGCCAGCTGTCGCGCCAGCTCCTCTCGGCCGCCGACCTCTGGGTCTTCGTGACCACCGCGGCCCGCTACGCCGACGCCGTGCCGTGGGAGCTGCTCCACGAGGCGGCCGACCGCGGCACCTCGGTGGCGGTCGTGCTCAACCGGGTGCCCCCGGAGGCCATGGAGCAGGTCCGGGTCCACCTGGCGACCATGCTCCGCGACCAGGGGCTGGGGAGCTCACCGATCTTCACCGTGCCCGAGGACGAGCTCGACGACGGCCGGGTCCCCGAGCGGCACGGCTCACGGCTGCGGGGCTGGCTGCACTCCCTGGCCGTGGACGCGCGCGCCCGCTCGGTCGTCATCCGGCGAACCCTCGACGGCACCCTGGGGTCCCTCGGCAGCCGGGCCGAGGCGCTCGCCGCCGCCGGCCGCCAGCAGGTCGACGCCTGGCGCGTGCTGGAGCGGGGGCCGCGGACGGCATACCAGGACGCGCTGGAGTCGGTCGGGCAGGGCGTGCAGGACGGCTCCCTGCTGCGCGGCGAGGTGCTCGCCCGGTGGCACGAGCTCGTCGGCACCGGTGAGTTCCTCCGCTCGGTCGAGGTGGGCGTCGGCCGCGTCCGCGACCGGGTGACCGCGTTCTTCACCGGCAGGGAGGTCTCCTCCGAGCCGCTGGGCGAGGCGCTGCAGACCGGCGCCGCGGCCCTCATCACCTCGCACGGTCAGGTGGCCGCGAGCACGGCGGCCCGCTCCTGGCGGCAGTCACCGGGCGGACGCCCGCTCGTCGAGGCGCACCCCGAGCTGGGCCGGGCCACCCCGGGCTTCACCGAGCAGGTGGAGCGCCTCATCCGGGACTGGCAGCGGGACATCCTGGAGATGGTCACCGAGGAGGCCGGGTCGCGGCGCACCACCGCCCGCTACCTCGCCTTCGGCGTCAACGGTCTGGGCGTGCTGCTCATGGTCGTCGTCTTCAGCGCGACCGCGTTCATCCCCACCGGTGCGGAGGTCGCGGTCGGCGCCGGCTCGGCGGTGCTCGCCCAGCGGCTCCTCGAGGCGGTCTTCGGCGACCAGGCGGTGCGGGCCATGGCCATCAGGGCGCGCGAGTCGCTGCTGGGGCGGGTGGAGGAGCTGTATGCCGCGGAGCGCGCCCGCTTCGACGCCACCCTGGGAGAGGTCGACGTGTCCGAGGACGCGCTGGCCGAGCTGGAGGCCGCCGCGGCGGCGGTGGAGGCCGACCGGTGAGCCGCCGGCGCACCCGGCCGAGCCTGGGCATCGGCGAGCGCTCGGAGCTGCTGGCCACGGCGCTGCAGGTCGGCGGCGAGGAGCTGGACCCGACGAGCACCGGCGCGGCCCGCGAGGTGCTGGGCCGGGTCGGGGAGCGCTGGGCGATCGCCGGTGGCCGCACCGTGGTCGCGCTCGCCGGGGCCACGGGTTCGGGCAAGTCGAGCCTCTTCAACGCGCTGGTGGGAGAGGACGTGTCCGCCATCAGCCCCCGCCGGCCGACGACCGCGGAGTCGGGTGCGGCGGTCTGGGGCGACGAGGACGCCGGTGAGCTGCTCGACTGGCTGGGGATCGCGAACCGCCACCACGTCGCGCTCACCGAGGCGAACGGCGGGCTGGACGGGCTCGTGCTCGTTGACCTGCCCGACGTCGACTCCCGCGAGCTGCGGCACCGGGTGGAGGCCGACCGCATCCTGGAGCGCGCCGACGTCTTCGTCTGGGTCGCCGACCCGCAGAAGTACGCCGACGCCCGCCTGCACGAGGACTACCTGCGCCCGCTGCGGCACCACGACGCGGTCATGCTCGTCGTGCTCAATCAGGTGGACCGCATCCGGGAGGAGGGCGGGGTCGAGAAGGTGGCGGCCGACCTGCGGCGGCTCGTGCGGGAGGACGGTGCCGGCGACCACGAGGTGATCACCACGTCCGTCCGCACCCAGCGCGGCCTGGGCGACCTGGCCTCCCGCATCGGCGCCGTGGTGGGGGCACGCAACGCGGCCGAGGCCCGCCTGGCGGCCGACCTGCGCGCCACCGCGTCCGGCGTGCGGTCCGCGGGGGTGGGGGAGCGCACCCCCGACTTCGGTGAGCAGGCCGACCGGCGGCTGCACGAGGCCCTCACCGTCGCCTCCGGCGTGCCGGTCGTGCTCGACGCCGTGGACCGTGACTACCGACGCCGGGCCCACGCCCGGACGGGTTGGCCGTTCACCCGGTGGCTCTCCGGGCTGCGGCCCGACCCCCTGCGACGGCTGCGGCTGGGGGACGACAGCCCCGGCCCGGCCGGCATCGCCCCCTCCGACGTGCGGGCCGTGCTTGGTCGCTCCTCGCTGCCCCGCCCCACGCCGGCCGCGCGGGCCAACGTGCAGCTCGCGACCCGGCGGCTGGGTGAGGGGGTGGGCGGTGACCTCCCGCCCCGGTGGGCCGACGCGGTGCTGGAGGCCGCGAGCCCGGCGGAGGACACCCTCTCCGACGCCCTCGACCAGGCCGTCGTGGGCGTGCCGCTGCGCGCCCGCACGCCGGTGTGGTGGTCGGTGCTGGGCGCCCTGCAGCTGGTCCTGGCGGCCACCGCGGTCGGCGGGCTGCTGTGGCTGGCGGCGCTCGTCGTGCTGGGGTGGCTGCAGCTGCCGGTCGAGGCGCCGTTCTGGGGACCGGTGCCGGTGCCCCTCGCGCTCCTCGTCGGCGGGGCGCTGGGCGGACTCCTGCTGGCGGTCGTGGGCCGCGCGGCGGCCGGTGTCGGTGCGGCGCGGCGACGGCGGCAGGTCCAGCACCTGCTCCACGACGCCGTCGACGAGGTGTCCTTCCGGCACGTCCGCAAGCCGGTCATGACCGTCCTGGACCGGCACGAGAAGACCCGCTCGCTGCTGGAGCAGGCGGCCGCCTGACGGTCGGGGTCGGCCGCCCCGGGGTGGTGGTCGTCACGCTCCTCACCGTCCTGGCCGCCTCACCCACGTCGACGCGTCGTGGCCGCGTCGTCCACATCCTCCTGTTGACGGCGACGTCGTCCACAGATGCCGGCGGACCGCTGGTCGGTGACGGCGCTGCCGCCCATCCTGGTGGCACGTCCACGAGCCCGTGGGCGCCCATACGTCCAGGAGGGGGACGCACCATGATGAACGAACCCACGATCACCCTGACCGGCAATCTGACCCGGGACCCGGAGCGCAAGACCAGCACCGCGAGCGGCAAGGACTTCGCGGTCGTGCCGATCGCGGTCAACCGCCGGCGCTTCGACGCGGCCCAGGGTGGCTGGATCACCTCGGACACGATGTTCATCGACCTGCTGTGCTTCCGGCACATCGGAGCCCTCGCGCTCGCGAGCTTCCGCAAGGGTGACCCGGTCGTGGCGCACGGCCGCCTGTCGCTGCGCGACTGGAAGACCGACACCGCCGCGGGCACGACGGCGGTGGTCGACGTGGACACCATCGGCCACGACGCCACCCGTGGGGTGAGCCGGTTCACCAAGGGCCGGGTCGGTTACGACGGCGACCGGCTCGACGAGCACGACCCGACGCCACCGGGTGCCCGGGCCGGCGGCCTGGTCGGGGCCGCCGAGGAGCGGACCGGGGCGGGCCGGGAGGGTGACCACGGCGCCGGGGGTGAGGAGGCAGCTGTGCCCGAGGGGGCGACCGCGCCCGGTCCCGACATCGAGGTCGACGGCGACGGCGTGGTGGTGGACGACGCGCAGGCGGACGGGGTGCTGGCCCGCAGCGCCTGAGCCGGGGCGGGGCGGGGAGAAAGATTCGGAGTCGGCCCGCCCGCCCCGATACCCTGGCGGCATGGCCGAATTCATCTACACCATGACCCGTGCCCGCAAGGCGCACGGCGACAAGGTGATCCTCGACGACGTGACGATGTCCTTCTACCCGGGCGCCAAGATCGGCGTCGTCGGGCCCAACGGCGCCGGCAAGTCGACGATCCTCAAGATCATGGCCGGGATGGACCAGCCGTCCAACGGCGAGGCCCGGCTGACCCCCGGCTACTCGGTCGGCATCCTCGAGCAGGAGCCCCCGCTCAACGAGGACAAGACCGTGCTCGGCAATGTCGAGGAGGGCCTGGGCGAGATCAAGCGCAAGGTCGACCGGTTCAACGAGATCTCCCAGGAGATGGCCGAGCCGGACGCCGACTTCGACGCGCTCATGGCCGAGATGGGCAGCCTGCAGGAGGAGATCGACCACGCCGACGCGTGGGACCTCGACGCCCAGCTGGACCAGGCCATGGACGCGCTGCGCTGCCCGCCCGGCGACAGCGACGTGACCGTGCTCTCCGGTGGCGAGCGCCGCCGGGTAGCCCTCTGCAAGCTGCTGCTGTCCAAGCCGGACCTGCTGCTGCTGGACGAGCCCACCAACCACCTCGACGCCGAGTCGGTGCAGTGGCTGGAGCAGCACCTGGCGACGTACCCCGGCGCCGTCCTGGCCGTCACCCACGACCGGTACTTCCTCGACAACGTCGCCCAGTGGATCGCCGAGGTCGACCGCGGGCGCCTCTACCCCTACGAGGGCAACTACTCCACCTACCTGGAGAAGAAGCGCGAGCGCCTGGCCGTCCAGGGCAAGAAGGACGCCAAGCTGGCCAAGCGGCTCGAGAGCGAGCTGGAGTGGGTGCGCTCCAACCCCAAGGCCAAGCAGACCAAGAACAAGGCGCGGCTGGCGCGCTACGAGGAGATGGCCACGGAGGCCGAGCGGACCCGCAAGCTCGACTTCGAGGAGATCCAGATCCCGCCGGGCCCGCGCCTGGGCAGCCAGGTCATCGAGGTGAAGGACCTCACGAAGGGCTTCGGTGACCGGACCCTCATCGACGGCCTGTCCTTCACCCTGCCGCGCAACGGCATCGTCGGTGTCATCGGCCCCAATGGCGTGGGCAAGACCACCCTGTTCAAGACCATCGTCGGGCTCGAGGAGCCGGACGGCGGCGAGGTCAAGGTCGGCGACACGGTCGAGATCTCCTACGTCGACCAGTCCCGCGGCGGGATCGCGGCGGACAAGTCACTGTGGGAGGTCGTCTCCGACGGGCTCGACTTCATCCAGGTCGGGCAGGTGGAGATCCCGAGCCGCGCCTACGTCAGCCAGTTCGGCTTCAAGGGCCCGGACCAGCAGAAGAAGGCGGGCGTCCTGTCCGGCGGGGAGCGCAACCGGCTCAACCTGGCGCTGACCCTCAAGGAGGGCGGCAACCTGCTCCTGCTGGACGAGCCGACCAACGACCTCGACGTCGAGACCCTGGGCAGCCTCGAGAACGCGCTGCTGAACTTCCCCGGCTGCGCCGTGGTCATCAGCCACGACCGGTGGTTCCTCGACCGCGTCGCGACGCACATCCTCGCCTACGAGGGCACCGAGGACGACCCGGCGAGCTGGTACTGGTTCGAGGGCAACTTCGGCGCCTACGAGGAGAACAAGGTCGAGCGGCTGGGTGCCGAGGCGGCCCGCCCGCACCGGGTCACCTACCGGCGGCTCACCCGCGACTGAGGGGTATGCCGCGTCGTCCCCGCCCCCGACCGCCGCTGCCGCCGCGGGACGGGCTGGGGGCGGCCCGGGTGCGCATGCCCGTCGGCGCCGACGGGCCGGACGGGCGGTCGTGGCCGACCGTCGCCGCCTTCCTCGAGCACCTCACAGGTGACCCCGACGGCATCGCCCGTCGCCTCGCCGACCAGGAGATCCGCCTGGCCGACGGGACGGTGGTGACCCGGGCGACGGCATACCGACCGGGCGCGGTGGTCCATCTCTACCGCGACCTGCCCGACGAGGTGCGCGTGCCGTTCGAGGTCGAGGTCCTGGAGCACGACGAGCGCACCGGGCTGCTCGTCGTCGACAAGCCACCGTTCCTCGCCACCATGCCGCGCGGCGCCCACGTCGTCGAGACGGTGGTCGTCCGGCTGCGGCGGTCGCTGCAGCTGCCGGACATCACCCCGGTGCACCGGTTGGACCGGCTGACCAGCGGCGTCCTGCTGCTCACCACCCGGCCGGAGGCGCGGGCGGCATACCAGCAGATGGTGCAGTCCGGCGGCCTGGCCAAGACCTACGAGGCGCTGGCCCCCGACGCCGACCACCTCGGCCTCCCGCTGACCGTCAGCAACCGCCTGGTCAAGGAGCGCGGGGAGCTGCAGGCCCGCGCCGTGCCCGGCGAGCCCAACGCCACGACCCGGGTGGAGCGGCTGGGCGTGGCCGCGGACCGCGGACACTACCGGCTGACCCCGACGACCGGCCGCACCCACCAGCTGCGGCTGCACCTGGCCGACCTGGGCATCCCCATCGACGGCGACCCGCTCTATCCCACGGTGCGGCACGTCGACCCCACCGATTTCGCGAGCCCGCTGCAGCTGCTCGCCCGGCAGGTCGGGTTCGAGGATCCCGTGACCGCCAGACCGCGGGTCTTCACCTCCCGACGGACGCTACCCCTTTCCGGGGCGGACGCCGACGCAGGCTGACCAGGGCGGGGAGGCGGCTCGACGGCCGGCCCGCCGGTCAGCCGCGGCGGCCCAGGAGACCCAGCAGGGGCGATCCCGCGCCGAGCAGGAAGCCCAGGTCGTACCAGTTGCCCGCCCGGTCGGTGTCGTAGAAAGGGAACTGCTCCCAGGCCCCGAAGACGTGCGCGATGAGGACCACCCAGGCGGTCAGCCCGTTCCACATCCCCCACAGCAGGTCGCTCCACCACATGCCGGTGATCCTCTCCGTCCTCCGTCGCCGCGGGCGGGTGCTGCCCGTCGGTCCGTCCCCTCCATGGTGCACCGCGGACCTGGGTCCGCCATGGGTGCGCGCGGACGGGCGGACCGGGCGTGCGGGCGCCGGCCGGTCCCGCTCGCACCACGCCTGGGAGACTGGGGCGCATGACTGACGCCGACGACCCCACCGAGGACGTGCCCATCGGCCAGTACGCCGTGGTGGGGGACATGCGCACCGCCGCGCTCATCTCGCCGGAGGGCAGCGTCGACTGGCTGTGCCTGCCCCGCTTCGACTCGCCCTCGGTCTTCGCCTCGCTGCTCGGCACCGAGCAGGACGGGCGGTGGCTGGTCCGGGTGTGCGACGCCGAGGTGGAGTCGCGCGACTACGTCGACGGCACCTTCGTCTTCCGCACGGTGTGGCGGTCCGCCGAGGGCACGGCCGAGGTGCTGACCTTCATGCCGCCGGGCGACGGCCGGTCCGACATCGTGCGTCACGTGCGCTGCCTCTCCGGCACGGTCGAGGTGGAGCACGAGCTCATCATGCGTTTCGACTACGCCACCCTGCGGCCCTGGGTGCACCGCACGCGCGTCGAGGAGGACGGTGACGAGGAGGTCCTCACGGCGGTGGGCGGGCCGTCGCGGCTGGTCCTGCACGGCCCGCTGCCCGATCCGGTCCCGGAGGAGGACGCCCACCGGGGGCGCCACCGGCTGCAGGAGGGGGACGAGCTGTGCTGGGTGCTGACCGGTCAGGAGTCCTGGCGGCCGCTCCCGACGCGCATCGACCCCAAGGTGCTGCTGCAGGAGACCGTCGACGGCTGGCGGGCGTGGACCGACCGCATCCACGCGGAGGGGCCGTGGGCGCGCCAGATCACGCGGTCGCTCACCGTGCTGCGGGCGCTCACCCACGCCGACACCGGCGGCATCGTCGCCGCCGCCACGACCTCGCTGCCGGAGGACCCGGGAGGGGAGCGGAACTGGGACTACCGCTACACCTGGTTGCGGGACTCGGCGCTGACGCTGCAGGCGATGATGACGCACGGGCTGGACGGCGGCGCCGAGGCCTGGCGCGAGTGGCTGCTGCGGGCGATCGCAGGCCACTCCAACCAGCTGCGCATCATGTACGGGCTCGGTGGGGAGCGTGATCTCACCGAGCGCGAGCTGCCCCACCTGCGTGGGTATGCCGGGTCCCGCCCGGTCCGCATCGGCAACGGGGCGGCGGACCAGTACCAGGCCGACGTCATCGGCGAGGTCATGCTCGCCCTCGCCCAGCTGCGCGACAGCGACATCGCCGAGGACCGGTACAGCTGGGGCATCCAGCGGATGATGCTGGCCACCCAGGCCGAGCGGCTGACCGAGCCCGACCACGGCATCTGGGAGATGCGGGGGGACAAGCACTTCTTCACGCACGGCCGGGTGATGATCTGGGCGGCCTTCGACCAGGGCGTGCGCGCCGTGGAGGAGTACGGGCTCCCCGGCGACGTGGACCACTGGCGCGCGCTGCGGGACCGGGTGCGGGCCGAGATCGAGGAGCGCGGCGTGGGTCCCGACGGCGCGTTCCGCCAGAGCTACAGCAACGACGAGGTCGACGCCTCGCTGCTGCAGATCCCGCACACCGGCTTCTGCGCCTACGACGACCCCCGCATGCTCGCGACGGTGCGCCGGCTGGAGGAGGAGCTCGTCGACGGGGCCGGCTTCCTGCACCGCTACCGGATGCACGAGAGCGACAACATGGACGGCCTGCAGGGTGACGAGGCGACCTTCTTCATCTGCACGTTCTGGCTGGTGGAGCAGTATGCCCGCACCGGTCGGCTGGAGGAGGCGGAGCGGCTCATGGAGGCCTGCGTCGAGGCCGGCCGGCCGCTGGACCTGCTCGCGGAGGAGTACGCCCCGGCCACCCGCCGCATGCTCGGCAACTACCCGCAGGCCTTCAGCCACCTGGGTCTGGTCCGGGCCGCCGACGCCATCGCCGACGTGCACAAGACCGCTAGCTGAGCGACGCCCGCGGCGACCGCCGGGCGACGGCGAGGGCCGGGGCGACTGCCAGGCGACGGCGGTGAGGTCTGCTTCCCCCGGGGCCGCACCCCTCGCACAGGACGCGTGGTCAGCCTGCACAGGACGCGTGGCCAGACGGCGCGTCCGGTGTCGTCTGGCCACGCGTCTGGTGTCGTCTGGCCACGCGTCCGGTGCAGGGGGAGGGGAGCGGAGGAGCGGGGGAGTGGAGGAGCGGAGAGAGGGGCAGGGAGAGGGGGTATGCGTCGGGCCCGTCCCCTCCGTGGAGGGGACGGGCCCGAGGCTCAGGACCGGCCGGGCCTCAGCCCGGCCGACCTGGGGTCACGGCGTGTTGACCGAGACCAGGGTGTAGGCGACCTCCTCGGTGCCGTTGCTGTAGCCGATCGCACCCATGTAGCGGGTGGCGGCGTCGAGCCCGGTCCAGGCGGCCGTCAAGTCGATCGGCGTGCCCGCGGTCACCGCGACCGGGGACGGCGTGACCGACATGTTGCCCTCGTCCGCAGACGGCATGAAGACGTGCAGCGGACCGCTGGCGGTGGCGCCGGCAGCGGCGTCCCAGTTGTCGATCGCGACGGTGTAGTCACCCGGGGCGGGCGCCATCATGGTGATGACCTCGTCCGAACCGCCGGCGGCGGACTGGCCGACGACGTTGCCGTCGCTGTCCTCCAGGTAGAGGTCGAGGTCCAGACCTGCCGGCGTCCACTCCGACTCCACGACCTCGACCCGGATGGCCGTGGTGCCCTCGGGCACCGTGACGGTCTGGGTGTAGTCGTCGTAGTCGGCGCCACCGCTCGGGCCGTCGGAGGTGACGTCCACGTCGGTGACCTGCGAGGCCATGAGGCCGTGCACGACCGAGGTGAGCTCTCCGGTGAAGCCCGGGGTGACCTCGAAGGTCTCCGAGCCCTCGCTGGAGGTCCCGCGGATCTCCTCCGGCGCACCCATGGCGACCGGCCGGATGGCCAGCGGGCTGCGCACGTCGGCGCCAGGACCGGTCCAGGTGAGCGACCCGAAGGTCCATTCGTCCAGCGGGGCACCGGCCGTGGTGAACGAGACCGTGAAGGTCGCCGTGCCACCAGGCTCCACGGTGATCGTCGAGGGCTCGACGACCGCATCGACCCCCGGGGGAGCCTCGACCTCGGCGGTGAACGTGCCACCCGCGCCGGTCGCGTCGGTCACCGTGCGGGTGACGGTCTGCGCGCCACCCAGGTCACCGATCGAGATGCTCGGGTAGTTGAGGTCGCTCGGGTCGGTCGTCCCGATCTGGTCGCAGATGCTCGTCCCGCCGATCAGCTGCAGCTGACCGATGGCGCAGGCGTAGGCGTACCAGTCGACGATGCCGGAGTCGTAGACCAGCGGCGTGTCGTAGGCCGCAGCCGGCTCGACCTCGCCCGAACCGTAGTGGAGCGGGCTGGCGGGGGCGCCACCGTAGTTGATGAGCTCGCCCTCGGAGTTGGTCGGGTCGGCCGTGGTCATCATCGCGGACTTGACGCCCATCGGGCCCCACTCCGGGTTGTCCTGCATCATCAGCGCGGCCAGGCCGGCGATGTGCGGGGCGGACATGGAGGTGCCGGAGAGGCTGTCGAAGTTGGTGCCACCGGTGGAACCGGCCGGGGAGACCGCGGCGATGACGTCGACACCGGGGGCGGTGATGTCCGGCTTGAGCAGGTCCCCGCCACCGGCGATCGCCGGGCCGTAGGAGCTGAAGCCGGCCATCTCCGGGTAGGTGATCTCCGGGCCCTCGCCGGAGGCCGAGATGGTGGCCACCGGGTTGGGGTCGGAGGCCTCGTAGGCCTTGATCGCGTCACCGGCGGTGCCGTTGACGTGGATCGTGGGCACCGAGTGGAAGTCGCCGTTGAGCGACTCGTTGTCGTTGTTGTTGGCCAGGATCATGCCCACACCACCGGCAGCCTCGACCGTCTCGCTCTTCTCCGTCCGGGCGTTGGTGCCCCGGGTGCAGATGACGACGTGGTCGGCGGCGGCAGCAGCGTCGAGCGAGCCGGGCAGGCACAGCAGCGCCTGGTCGGCGGTCGCGCCCGCAGCGGGGATGTCGACCGAGTTGACCAGCGGGGCCGGGCCGACGCCGTCACCGGCGCTGATGCCGGCGAAGGTCTCGGTGCTGTCCGGGAACAGCGTCTTGATCTGGTCCATGACGTTCTTGGCCAGCGCACCCTCGCCACCGAGGACGACCGCGGACTCGGGGGCCAGCGCCTCCATGCCCTCGAGGACCACCTCGGGGACGTCGGTGGGACGGCTCAGCATGACCGGGACACCCTGGTAGCCGGCCAGGGCCGACCCCGCGAGAGCGTCCGGGTAGTCGCGCCCGGTGGCGGTGTGCACCACGGGAGCCGGGTCGTCCGCGCTGAAGCCGAACTGCTCGGCGACGGCGACCGACGTCCCGTACCGGTCGGTGCCGGCGATGCGCTCGGAGGCGCCGAGCTCGGTGAAGACATCACCGGTGACGGCCTTCGGCCCACCGATGACGTGAACCTCGGGGTCACCCATCGCGGCCAGCGCCTCACGGACCGAGTTGGGCACCCGGTCGGTCTTGGTGAGGAGCACGGGCACGCCCTCGCTGCCGGCGAGCGCCGAGCCGGACAGCGCGTCCGGGAAGGCTTCGTCCTGGCCGGTGGCGATGTAGACGTGGTCCGCGTCGCCGTACTGCTGGGCGACGAGGGCGGCGGTCTCGTAGCGGTCGTCGCCGGCGACGCGGGTCACCGTGCCGTACGCCTCGAGGGCGTCGCTCACCGTGGTGGAGACGGCGTTCTCGCCGCCGAGCACGACGATGTTGTCGGGGTCGATCGCCTCGAGCGCGTCGATGGTGGCTCCCGGGAGCTGGCCGACCTTCGTCAGCAGGACCGGGGCCGGGGAGCCGTCGGGGGCGACGGCCGGCTGGTCGAGACCGGTCGCAGGGACGAGGCCCTGCGAGGCGGCCGCGGCGCCGGAGAGGGCGTCGGCGAACTGGTTGCCGGTGGCGATGTAGACCGTGTCCACGCCCTCCGGGTAGGCCGCCGCGATGAGGGCTGCGGTCTCGTAGCGGTTGTTCCCGGCGATGCGGGCGACGGGAGCCTCGCCCACCTCGACCTCGGCCGAGTTGGTCCGGCTGTGGGTGGAGGCCGCGACGGTCATGGTCCACGGCGAGTTGTGCGCGACCGAGCCCGGACCGAGGTCAGCGCCCGAGTTGCCCGCGGAGGCCGACACGAAGACGCCGGCGTCGGCCGCGTTGAGGAAGGCGATCTCGTCGGCGGACACGACGAACTGGGAGGAGCCGGAGACCGAGTAGTTGATGACGTCGACACCGTCGGCGACCGCGTCGTCGATGGCTGCGACGAGACCGGCCGACGAGCCGGAGCCGCCGCCGGACTCGGTCTGCCAGAGCGCCTTGTAGAACGCGAGGTGGGCGGCCGGGGCCATACCGCTGCCGGTGCCCAGCTCGGTCCCGTTGAAGTCCATCTCGACGCCGTTGTTGCCGGCCGAGGTGCCACCGACGTGGCTGCCGTGCCCGTTGGTGTCACGGGGAGACAGGAAGTCGAAGGCGGTGTTGTTGCCCGCGGCGTAGTAGCGGGCGCCGATGACCTTGCTGTTGCAGGTGACGTTGTCGGCGGGGTCCGCCTCGGCGCCGTTCACGCACTCGCCCTGCCAGCCCTCGGGCGCGGCCGGGTCGCCCGGGAGCGCGGCGAAGCTGGGGTTCTCCGGCCAGAAGCCGGAGTCGATGATGCCGACGACGATGCCGGCACCCGCGTCGGCGTCGCCGCCGAACTGGGTGTTCCAGACGCCGTCCTCGCCGGTCAGACCCAGGTAGTCGGGGGTGGTGACGGTGTCGGCGGTGCGGACCTCGTCCTCCCACACCGCGGCGACGTCCGGGTCCTTGCGCAGCGCTGCGACCTGCGAACCGGTGAGCTCGGCGGTGAAGCCGTTGAACGAGGTCGCGTAGGTGTAGACCGCGTCCGAGCGGTCCAGGCCGACCGAGTCGAGCACGGCGTTCTGCTGCCGGTCCAGGTATGCGGTGTACTCCTCGGCGGCGGCGCTCGTGGTGTTGAGCTTCTCCCCCTCGGCGGGCTTGGTGGCCGGGATGCCCTTGACGCCGCCGTCGTAGGCGGCCAGCGCGCTGTCCGCGAGCATGACGATGTAGGTGCCGTCCTCGTTGACCGTCAGGTCCGGGTTCGCCCATGCTGCGGGGGCGACCAGGGCCAACGGTGCGACGACGGCCCCTGCGCCGGCGAGCGCCAGCAGGCGCGTCCTCCGGCGAGCAGATGGCTGATGCACAGTCAGTGTCCTTTGCTTGGAACGGTGGACGTCGCCGCTGGACAGCCCCTCGCCGTCGAGAAGCCGAAAAGTTCCCCAGGGTGACCTCTGGAAGTATCGTCCGGCCCACTCAGGGTGTCTACAGGGAGGCCGGAAAGACCCCCCGTCTTGACTGAATCGTTACCCTTCCGCCACGTCACTCAGGACGGGTCGGGAGTGGGCTTCAGCCGCACCATCCCCTCCTGCCCGACCGTGGCCAGCAAGGTGCCGTCGGCGGCGAACATGTGGCCGGTACCGAGCCCCCGGCCGGACTGCGCGGACGGGGAGCTCTGCGTGTAGAGCACCCAGTCGTCCACCCGGGCAGGGCGGTGGAACCACATGGAGTGGTCGAGGCTGGCCGGGCGCAGCCGGGGGTCGCCCCACCCGATCCCGTGGCGACGCAGGATCGGCTCCAGCAGCGTGTAGTCCGAGGCGTAGGCGAGGATCGCCGCGTGCAGCAGCGGGTCCTCCGGCAGCTCGCGGGCGATCCGCAGCCAGACCGACTGCTCGCTGGCCCCCGGCTCCCCGGGGCCGAGCAGCAGCGGGTCGACGTGCCGCAGCTCGACGGGTCGCCGTCGGGCCGTCTCCTGGGCCACCGGGTGGGGCACCTGCTCGAGGATCTGCCGGTCCGAGCGCAGCGTGTCCGGGTCCGGTGCCGGGGGCATGGGGATCTGGTGCTCGAGCCCCTCCGACACCTCCTGGAAGGACATGATGATCGACATGAGGATGCGGCCGTCCTGCACCGCGTGCACCCGGCGGGCGCTGAAGCTGCGCCCGTCGCGCATCCGCTCGACGAGGAAGCGCAGCGGCCGGTTGGCGTCGCCCGCGCGCAGGAAGTAGCCGTGCATCGAGTGGATGGGCCGGTCCAGCGGCTCGGCGTCCGACCCGTCCTCGACCGGCGCCACCGTCCGGCCCGCCGCGACCAGGCACTGCGCGAGCACCTGGCCGCCGAACACCCGGCCGTGCGGCATGGGCTGGCTGCGGCCTGCGAAGACGTCGCCCTGCGAGTCGGCCAGGTCCTCCCCGGTGCCCTCGGGCGAGGCCACCCGGATGGTGGTGGACCCCTCCCGGCGCAGGTCGAGCACCTCGAGCAGGTCGTCGATCGGGTAGTCCAGCGGCGTCTCGGTCACGACCACGCAGCCTAGTGAGTCACTCGATCTGCGCGGAGGGCGCCCAGATGTCCACGCCCTCGGTGTGGCCGGAGAGCCGGTCGATCTCGGTCAGCTCCTCGTCGGTGAAGTCGGTGCGGCGCGCGGCGGCCAGGTTGTCCTCCAGCTGCTCGATGCTCGACACCCCGATGAGGGTTGACGTCACCCCGCCCGGCCGGATGGCCCACGACAGCGCCATCTGCGCCAGGCTCTGCCCCCGGCCCTCCGCGATCTTCGCCAGCCCGCGCAGCCGCTCCCGGTTGCTGTCGGTGAGCACGCTGCTGTCGAAGGAGGGCCGCTCGGTCGCCCGCTCGGCGTCGTCCCGGTCGAGGTACTTGTCGGTGAGCAGCCCCTGGGCCAGCGCGGTGAAGCCGATCGAGCCCAGGCCGTGCCCGGGCAGGGCCTCCAGCAGGCCGTCCTCGACCCACCGGTTGAGCATGTTGTAGGACGGCTGGTGGATGACGAGCGGGGTGCCGAGCTCCCGGGCGACGGCGACCGCCTCGGCGGTGCGCTCGGGGGAGTAGCTGGAGATGCCGGCATACAGCGCCTTGCCCTGGCGGACCGCGGTGTCGAGCGCCCCGACCGTCTCGGCGACCGGCGTGTCCTCGTCCGCGCGGTGGGAGTAGAAGATGTCGACGTGGTCGACGCACATGCGGCCCAGCGACTCGTCGAGGCTGGCGAGGAGGTACTTGCGCGAGCCGAGCATCCCGTAGGGGCCGGGCCACATGTCCCAGCCCGCCTTGGTGGAGAGCACCATCTCGTGGCGGTAGGGGGCGAAGTCGGTCCGCATCATCCGGCCGAAGTTCTCCTCGGCGGAGCCGTAGGGCGGGCCGTAGTTGTTGGCCAGGTCGAAGTGGGTGATGCCCTCGTCGAAGGCGCGGCGGAGGATGGCGCGCTGGGTGTCGAAGGGGCGGTTGTCGCCGAAGTTGTACCAGAGGCCGAGCGAGAGCGGCGGCAGCAGCAGGCCGCTGTCCCCGACCCGGCGGTAGTCCAGCTTCTGGTGCCGGTCGGGCGCCGCGACGTAGGGCCGGTGGGTGTCGGGGACGTCCTGGGCGTAGTAGGCATCGGTCATGGGCCTCACGCTACGCGCGTCCGGGTGGGGCGCCGCCGTCGGCCCGCGCCCAGGTCGGGGTCAGCGACGGCTGGGACCATGGGGTATGCCGCAGCGCACCTCCTCCGCACCCGTGACCGGCGCGCGGGGTCGGCCTGGGGTGGGTGTGCTGGTCCTGGTCGTCGCGCTGGTGGGGGCGACGGTGGTGGCGTGGCGGCCGGTCGGTGACTGGGTGAGGGCGGCGGGCGCGCCGTGCGCGGTCGTCGTCGACGGGGCGCCGGTGCCGCTGTCCCACGACCAGGCGCGCGCGGCGACCGCGGAGGCGGCCCGGGGGCTGCGCGGCCAGGACGCGGGCCCGGCGGAGGGCGAGAGCCCGGGCGACGGGGGTGAGGCGCCGGAGGTGGAGCTGGCCGCGGGGGTGGTCGAGGCCGTCCGGTCCGCCCGCGCGGACACCGCGCTGACCTGCCGGGTGTCGGCGGCCGAGCCCGCCCCCGAGGAGACGACCGGGTCCGGGCTGACCCCTCGCGCGCAGGAGGTGCTCGACGCGGTGCGGGCCGAGTTCGGCGAGGTGCCGGTGGGCGGGTTCGCCCCCGGCGGCGTGGGCTCCGGGCACGGCGAGGAGTCCACCCACTACGACGGCCGGGCGGTCGACGTCTTTTTCCGGCCGGTGACCGAGGAGAACCTCGACGACGGGTGGGTGCTCAGCCAGTGGCTGGTCGCCCGCGCCGACGTGCTCACCGTGCAGTACGTCATCTTCGACGACCACTTCTGGGGCGTGCGCGGCTCCGGGCGGGGGTGGCAGGACTACCGCGCCCCGGGCGGGTCTGACGACCCCGTCCTGCGCCACCGCGACCACGTCCACGTCGACGTGCTGCGAGGCGAGTGACGGCGCCGCAGCGACCTCCCCACGCCGACCTGAGCAGAGAAACGTCGCCCACGCAGGCCCTGCAACCCCTGCTTGGGCAACCTTTCGTTGCTCAGGGTCGCTGGTGGGGCTTGTCCGCTGGCCGGGGCCGGGTCAGTCGACCACCACGACGTCGAGCGTGCGGGGGCCGTGGACGCCCTCGACGCGGTTGAGCTCGATGTCGCTGGTGGCGCTGGGGCCGCTGATCCAGGTCAGCGGACGGGCGGGGTCGAGCAGCGCGACGGCGTCGGGCACGTCGTGCACGACCTGCTCGGCCCGGACCACGCAGACGTGGTGGTCGGGCACCAGGGTGAGCGCGCGGCGCCCCTGGTCCGGAGCATGGTCCAGGACGATCGTGCCGGTCGTGGCGACCGCCACCCGCGCCGCGGTGACGACGGCGTCGATGCCGTCGAGCTGGTCGGCGGAGAGCGGCCTGCCCTCGTCGTCCTCGTCGGGGCGCACCCGCAGGCCGGCGTCCCGTGCCCTCTCGACCCACGCGGGGTCGAGCCCGGAAGGCACCAGCACGGTGTGGGCCCGGCCGCGCACCAGGGCCGCGGCCACCTCCGCGCCGACCTGCTCCGGCCGGCACCGGACGACGCTGGCGCGGTAGTCGGTCACCGTCTCCACGAACAGCGTCAGCGTGGCCTGGGCGGACTCGCTGGTGGCGGCGATGATCGGGACGGGGCCGCGCTCGCCGGGTCGCGTCGTGACGTCGGCGGTCGCCGCGCGCAGCCGGGCCAGGATCTCGTCGCGGCTGCTCATGGCCCCTCCTCCGGGGTATGCGGCTCGCCGCCGCTCGCGGGTCGGTCGCCATGGCCCGCGGGTCGGTCGCCGCCGGTCGCGGGTCCGTCGCCGCGGGTGCGGGCCCACCACTGCCGGAAGGTCTCCGTGGGCGGGGTGGGGAGGTCGCGGGCCTGGGTCCAGGCGCCGAGCCCGGGCAGCGAGCGGAGGGTCCGGCCGCCGAGCAGGCGGCCGCCGAGGGTCGCCGCACGCTGGGACGCCTCCAGCCGGCGGTGGTCGCCGAACACCCACGCCGCCGCCTTCATCGACGCGGCCTCGGCCGAGCGCCCGTTCGCCTCGTCGACCACCTGGCTCCGCAGCCGCACGAGCAGGGAGGGGATGTCGATGCGGACCGGGCAGGCCTCGAAGCAGGCACCGCACAGGCTGCTGGCGAAGGGCAGGCTCTGGTCGACCTCCGAGGAGGTGCCGCGCAGCAGCGGGTTGAGCACGGCGCCGATGGGACCCGGGTAGACCGAGCCGTAGGCGTGCCCGCCCGTCCGCTCGTAGACGGGGCAGACGTTGAGGCAGGCCGAGCAGCGGATGCACCGCAGCGCCTCCCGCCCCACCTCGTCGGCGAGCACCCGGCTGCGGCCGTTGTCGAGCAGCACGACGTGGACCTCCTGCGGACCGTCACTGGGGGTCACCCCGGTCCACATCGAGGTGTAGGGGTTCATCCGCTCGCCGGTGCTGGACCGGGGCAGCAGCTGCAGCATGGTGGCGAGGTCGGCGAAGGTCGGCAGCACCTTCTCGATCCCGACCACGGTGATGAGCGTCTCGGGGAGGGTGAGGCACATGCGCCCGTTGCCCTCGGACTCCACGACCACCAGGGTCCCGGTGTCGGCCACGGCGAAGTTGGCCCCGCTGACCGCGACCCTGGCCCGCAGGAACTTCTCCCGCAGGTGCAGTCGCGCGGCCTCGGCGAGCCGCTCCGGCTCGTCGGTGAGGTCCGCCGGAGCCGCCCGCCCCACCGCGCCCATGCGGCGGGCGAAGATCTCCCGGATCTCGGCCCGGTTGCGGTGGATGGCCGGCACGAGGATGTGGCTCGGCCGGTCCTCGCCGAGCTGCACGATGAGCTCGGCCAGGTCGGTCTCCCAGGCGGCGATCCCGGCCGCCTCGAGTGCCTCGTTGAGCTCGATCTCCTGGGTGGCCATGGACTTGACCTTGACCACCTCGTCGGCGCCCTTCGCCCGCGCGAGGTCGACGACGACCTGGTTGGCCTCGGCGGCGTCGCGCGCCCAGTGGACCGTCGCGCCGCGGGCCGTGAGGTTGGCCTCCAGCTGCTCCAGGTAGTCGGGCAGGTGGTGCAGGGCCTCGTCCTTGGCCGCCGCCCCGGCCAGACGCAGGTCCTCCCAGCCCTCCACCTCCCCGACGGCGGCTGCCCGCTTGGCGCGGATGGTCGCCGTGGCGTGGGCCAGGTTGCGCCGTTGCTGGGTGTCGGCCAGGGCGCCCGCGGCCGCGCGCTGGAACGACGGCATACCGAGGAAGGTGGGGGAGGTGTCCTGCACCGGGAGCTCGGTCATACCGGAGCCTCCTGCGTCGAGGCGAGCACCTGCGCCAGGTGCACGGTGCGGACCCCCGAGCGCTGCCGGTCCAGCACCCCACCGATGTGCGCGAGGCAGGAGTTGTCGCCGGCCACCACGACCTCGGCCCCGGTCTCCCGCACGTGCCGCGCCTTGTCCGCGCCCATGGCGATGGAGGTGTCGGCGTTCTTCATCGCGAAGGTGCCGCCGAAGCCGCAGCACTCCTCCGCGGCCGGCAGGTCGACCAGGTCGATGCCGCGGACCGCGCGCAGCAGCCGCAGCGGCTTGTCGCCGACCCCGAGCATGCGCAGGCTGTGGCAGGTGGGGTGGTAGGTCACGCGGTGCGGGTAGTACGCCCCGACGTCGGTGACGCCGAGCACGTCGACGAGCAGCTCGGAGAGCTCGAGCACGCGCGGGGCGAGCGAGCGCACCTCGCGCTCCAGCCCGGCGTCGCCGGCGCGGCGGGCCAGCACCGCGTGCTGCTCGCGGACCGACCCGACGCACGAACCGCTCGGCGAGACGACGTGGTCCGCCCCGGCGAAGACGTCGACGAAGCGGCGGACCAGAGGGGTGGCCTCGTCGGCATACCCGGTGTTGGTGAACATCTGCCCGCAGCAGGTCTGCTCGCGCGGGAAGACCACCCGGCAGCCCAGCCGCTCGAGCAGGGTGACGACCGCGCGGGGAGCCTGCGGCCACAGGGTGTCGTTGAAGCAGGTCGCGAAGAGCGCCACCGTGGGGCTCGCCACCTGCGGGCCGGCCGGGCCGGTCACGGTGCCTCCTCCCGCTGCGTGGTGCTGGTGTCGAGCCCAACCTACCGCTGCCGGCGGGGCTTCGCCCGGGCGGCGCGGCGGCAGACACAATGGCGGCATGAGCACCTCCCTGCCCGACGTCCCCGAGGTCGCCTCGGTCTTCGACATCACCGTCCGCTGGTCCGACCTCGACGCCTACGCGCACGTCAACAACGTGCAGTACCTCCGACTCTTCGAGGAGGCCCGCGTCTACGCCTTCAAGGCGTGGTTCGGGCAGGGCCGCGACCTCATCGACGAGGGCATGCTCGTCGTGTCGCAGGCGATCGACTACCTCCTGCCGATGGGCTTCGCCTACGCGCCGGCGCGGGTGGCGGTGTGGTGCGGCGGGGTCGGCGGCGCCTCCTTCGACCTGGGGTATGCCGTCGCCGGACCGGTCGGCGACGACACCGTGTATGCGCGGGGCCGGGTCAGCCTCGTCGCCTACGACCTGCGCGACCAGCGGCCGCGGCGGCTGGGCCCGGAGGAGCGCGACGCGCTCGCGGCGGTCACCGGGCCGGCGCCGGTGCTCCGCGGGGACGCCGGCCGCCGGGCGGCGCGGTGACCCAGCCGGCGACGCTCTCGCTCGCCGACGGCGAGTCGGTCGCCGACCTGGCCACGCTGGTGCGCCGGGCCGCACGGCTCGACGAGGACGGGGCGATCCGGCTGCAGGCGACCGGTGCCGGAGGGGTGCTGGCCGCGTGGGTGTGCGTGCTGCCCGGGGCCGGGCTGCTGCGCAGCGGGCTGACCCTCGGGCTGCGCACCATGGCGCTGGCGGCGGACGCCGAGGCGCTGGACGTCACGGTGCCGCTCGGCGGGCTGACCGACCGCTTCGCCCGCCGGGCGGCCACCGGGGACAGCTCGACGACGCTCGCCGTCCCCCCGACGACGCTCGCCCCGCCCTGGGCCGCGCAGTCCCCGCCGCGCGGAGGCTGGGAGCCGCTCGGCGGCATACCGGCGGAGGAGCTGCTGGCGGCCGCGCGGGCAGGGATCGCCGAGGTCGCCACCGGGTCCCCGGAGGGGTCGGGGGCCGCGGCCGTCGAGGCCCTGCGCGCACGGGTGTGGGGCCGGCCGGTCGCGGACACCGAGGTGCCGGCCGCGGCCGGGCTCGCGGTGCACGCCCTCGGCTTCCTCCGACCCGGGGACGGACCCGCCGCCGTGCACCGCAGCGGCGCGTGGCTGCGGGTCTCCACGGCCGTCGGCCACGTGGTGCTGCGACCCTGAGGGGGCGGCCGGGCAGTCGCCGGTGACGTGGTGCCGTGGTGCTGCACCGCCCAGGCGCCGGTGCGAGCACGCCTGTGCGCCGTCTCGTGCGTTTCCTTGCGACACGCGCGTGCCTGGGGCGACGGGTGTGTCACCAGGAGAGGCACAGGCATGCGCACTGGGGTCCTCAGGCCCGCCCCGACGAGTCACGGAGGTCCGCCGTCGCCAGCCCTACGTGCCGGCGCCCTCCGGACTGGCCCGGTCCTCCCGCGCCGACCCGGGCAGGGCACTCCTGTCCGGGTGCAGCGCGAGGAAGAGCGACCACGGCTCCGCGGTGGGGTCGCGGGCCCGGTCGTGGAACTCGTCGACGAGCTCGGCCAGCCGGGTCCGGAACTCCTCGAGCTGCTCCGGGGGCAGACGCAGCCCGAGCCGGGTCATGGTGACGTCGGTGCGGTCGGCCGGCACCTCGGCGATCTCCGCGACGAACGCGTCCAGCATGCCCTTGGTGGTGACGGGGGTGCGGGCGTACCAGGAGCGGCCGGTGGCCCGGTAGGGGATCTCCCGAGCCCCCCGGCGTCCCCGACGCGGCTCGAGCGCCTCGAGGAACCCGGTGTCGACCAGGGTGCGCACGTGGTGCAGGACCGTCGCCGGGTTCAGGCCCAGGGCGTCGGCGAGCTCCCGGTTGGTCAGCGGCTCGTCGAGGGCCAGCCGCAGGATCCGCAGCCGCACCCCCGAGGCCAGCGCCCGCGCCTCGGCGTCGCTGGCCTCGAACCCGCCGTCGTGCTGGGCAGGCGCTCCGCCCGGCTCGGGCCGGGGCGATGACGGATCCGGCTGCATACCCGCCATCCTGGCAAAGTGATTGACAGAACTCAATCACTTGGCGCAGGATCGTCGGCGTGACCACTCCGCGACCGGCCGGCCTCTGGCGCCACCACGACTTCCGTCAGCTCTGGATGGGCGACACCGTGTCGGTCTTCGGTGCGCAGTTCGTCGGGTTCGCGATGCCGCTCATGGCCGTGCAGCTGCTCGGCGCCGACGCCTTCCAGATGGGCCTGCTGGCGACCCTGGAGTCCCTGGCCTTCCTGCTCATCGGGCTGCCGGCGGGCGCCTGGGTGGACCGCTGGCGCAAGAGGACGGTGCTCGTCCTCGGCGACATCGGGCGAGCGCTGCTCCTGCTCACCCTGCCGGCCGCGTGGCTGCTCGACGTCCTGACGATGGGCCAGCTCTACGTCGTCGCCGTGGGGGTCGGCGTCATCACCGTCTTCTTCGACGTGGCCAACCAGTCCTACCTGCCCGAGCTCGTCGAGGGCGAGCAGATCGCCGACGGCAACGGCAAGCTGCAGGCCAGCCAGCAGACCGCCATGGTGGTCGGGCCCGCGGCGGCCGCCGCCATGGTGCGGCTGCTCGGCTCCCCGCTGACCATCGCGGTGACCAGCCTCTGCATGGGCCTGTCCTCGCTCTTCGTGAGCCGCATCCGGCACCGGGAGCAGGCGCCCGACCCCGCCGCCCGCCGTCCCCTGGTCACCGAGATCCGCGAGGGGCTGTCCTTCGTGCTCTCCCACCCGTTGCTGCGCCGCATCGTGGCCTGCACCGGCCTGAGCAACCTCGCCTCCTCGGGCGTCTTCGCCCTCTTCGTCCTGTACGCCCTCACCACCCTCGACCTCGCCGAGACCACCCTGGGGCTGGTCCTGTCGCTGGGGGCGGTCGGCGGTCTGCTCGGTGCGGTCACCTCCGGCTGGTTCGGCCGGTGGGTGGGCGAGGGCCGCGCCATCCCCATCGCCGCCGTGCTCTCCGGCCTGGCGATGCTCACCGTGCCGCTCGCCTCGGTCCTGCCGCCCGTGCCGACGCTGCTGGTCGGCAACCTGCTCATCTCCTGGGGCGTCGTGGTCTACAACATCGCCCAGGTGAGCTTCCGCCAGCGGCTGTGCCCCAAGCCGCTGCTGGGCCGGATGAACGCCTCCATCCGGTTCCTCGTCTGGGGGCCCATGCCGATCGGGGCCTTCCTCGGTGGCGTGGCCGGCCAGCAGCTCGGCCTGGTGCCGACCCTCTGGGGCCTGGCCACGCTGTCCGTCCTCGCGGCCCTCCCGGTCCTGCTCTCGCCGCTCGTCCGCATGCGCGAGCTGCCCCGCGAGCTCGACGCGCTGGCCGAGGGCGCGACGCGGGCCCCGTCGGCGGAGTGACCTCGACGTCCACGCCGAGGGCGCGCGGGACGCGGCGGCGCCCGCCCGGGGGAGCACCGGCATACCCTGTGCCGCATGGACGCCGCCCTGCTCACCAACATCGCGCTGGTCCTGCTCTTCGTCCTCGTCGGCGGCGTCTTCGCGGCGACCGAGATGGCGATCGTGTCGCTGCGACCCTCCCAGGTCGACGAGATCGAGCGCTCCGGGCCGCGAGGCAGGCGGATCGCCACGCTCGTCCGCGACCCCAACACCTTCCTCTCCGCGGTGCAGGTCGGGGTCACGGTCGCCGGCTTCTTCTCGTCCGCCTTCGGCGGCGCGACCATCGCGCCGTCGGTGTCGACGTGGCTGCAGGGCCTGGGTATGCCGTCCTCGGTCGCCGACCCGGTGGCGCTGGTGGCCATGACGCTGGTCATCGCCTACCTGTCGCTCGTCCTCGGCGAGCTCACCCCCAAGCGGCTGGCGATGCAGCGCTCGGCCGGCTTCACCAAGGTGCTGGCCCCGCCGCTGGGCATCTTCGCGACCCTGCTGCGCCCGGTCATCTTCTTCCTGTCCGTCTCCACCAACCTCATGGTCCGGCTGCTGGGCGGCGACCCCGGCGCGACCCAGGAGGAGATGACGATCGAGGAGCTGCGGCGGACCGTGGAGGACAACCGCGACCTGAGGCCCTACAGCCGGGAGATCCTCTCCGACGTCTTCCGGGCCAGCGAGCGCACCCTGGGCGACGTGCTGCGACCCCGCCCGGACGTCGAGTTCCTCGCCGCGGACGCCCGCGTCGAGGACGTCATCGGTGAGATCCGGCGCAGCGGCCACAGCCGCTACCCGGTGACCGGCCAGGGTGTCGACGACATCCTCGGCTTCGTCCACATCCGGGACCTCTTCACCCTGCCCGAGGCGCAGCGCGCCCGCACCCGGGTGCACGAGGTCACCCGCGAGATCACCGCGCTGCCGGTGACCAAGCCGGTGCTCGCGACGCTCGCCCTGCTGCGCGCCGAGCAGCAGCACATGGCACTGGTGGTCGACGAGCACGGCGGCACCGAGGGCGTCGTCACCATCGAGGACCTCGTCGAGGAGGTGGTGGGGGAGATCTACGACGAGTACGACACCGAGCGCGACCCGGAGGACTCGCTGGTCCGGGCCGGAGGTCGCACGGTGGTCTCGGGCAGCCTCATCGTGGAAGAGCTCGAGGACGTCCTCGGCGTGGCCCTGCCGCACGGGTCCTACGAGACGGTCGCCGGCCTGGTGCTGGACCGCCTCGGCCGGGTCGCCGAAGAGGGCGACTGCGTGGTGGTCGGCGACGTGCGGCTCACGGTGGTGGCGCTGGAGGGGCTGCGGATCACCGAGGTCGAGGTGGCCCGGGAGCCGGCGGCCGGGGACGAGGGGCAGCCGGGCTAGGAGGTCGACCCGTCGGGGCCGGCGTCCCGCGAGCCCACCGCCGGCCGGTCGCGCCCGCCCAGCGCCGCCTCCAGGGCGGCCTCGACGTGCAGCCTCGTGGTCGGGAAGGTCGGGACGTCGACGTCCTCCGGCCGCAGGAGCAGCTCGATCTCGGTGCAGCCGAGGACGACGCCCTGCGCGCCCCGCTCCACCAGGTCGTCGACGACGCGCCGGTACGCCTCCCGCGACTCCTCGCGCACGACGCCTCGGCACAGCTCGTCGTAGATGACCCGGTGCACCAGCTCGCGGCCGGGCGCGTCGGGCACGAGCACCTCCAGGCCGTGGTCGGCCAGCCGGCCGGTGTAGAACGACTGCTCCATGGTGAAGGCCGTGCCGAGCAGCCCGACCCGGCCCAGCCCGGCCGTCCGCACCGCCGCGGCGGTGGCGTCGGCCAGGTGCAGCAGCGGTATGCCGAGCGCCGCCTCGACCTCGTCCGCCACCCTGTGCATCGTGTTGGTGCAGAGGAGCACCAGGTCGGCGCCGGCCGCCTCCAGCCCGCGCGCGTGCCGGGCGAGCAACCGCCCGGCCGCCTCCCAGTCGCCGGCGACCTGCAGGGCCTCCACCTCGGCGAAGTCCAGGGAGGCGAGGACGACGCGCGCGGAGTGCAGGCCGCCGAGCCGCTCGCGGACCCCCTCGTTGAGGAGGCGGTAGTACTCCGCGCTGGACTCCCAGCTCATCCCGCCGAGCAGGCCGATCGTGCGCATGGCCCGACCCTAGCCGCGGGTCAGCCGAGCCAGACCGTGCAGTCCTGGTGCAGCGTGCGCCGCCCCTCGGCGTCGCGGTGCAGGCGGCCGCTGGTCACCAGCACCTCGCGCTCCTCGGGCAGCACCACCGGCTCCTCGCCGAAGTTCGTCAGCACCGTGACCACCGGGCCGTCCTCACGGGCGTTGGTGAACGCGACGACGCCCTCGGGCAGCGGCATACCCTCCAGGTCGGTGAGCCACTCCAGCCCGCCGACGCCGAGGTCGTGCTCGCGGCGCAGCCGGAGCAGGGTGCGGTAGAGCTCCAGCGTCGAGCCCGCCACCCCCTCCTGCCGGTCCACCGACAGGGAGCCGTAGAGCAGCGGCTGCGGCAGCCAGGTGTCGACGTCGTCCGGCGCGCCGAACCCGTAGGACGGCTCGCCGGCGACCCACGGCATCGGGACCCGGCAGCCGTCGCGCCCGGTCTCCTCGCCCTGGGTGCGGTGGAAGGCCGGGTCCTCGCGTACGTGGGCGGGCAGCGCCGTGTGGTCGGGGAGCCCGAGCTCCTCGCCGTTGTAGAGGTAGGCCGAGCCGGGCAGCGCCAGCATCATCGCGGTGGCCGCCCGCGCCCGCCGCAGCCCGAGGACGGCGTTGGGCTGGGGGTCGCCGGCGGCGATCCCGTTGGGCCGCGGCTGCCCCACCGGCAGCCCGAGCCGCGAGGCGTGGCGGACCACGTCGTGGTTGGACAGCACCCACGTGGTGGGCGCGCCCACCGCCTCGGCCGCCTCGAGCGAGGTCTCGACGATGCGCTGCTGGTCGGCGGCCCGCCAGGGTGCCTGCAGGTAGTGGAAGTTGAACGCCTGGTGCATCTCGTCCGGGCGGACGTAGGCCATCGTCCGCTCCTGCGTCGGGAGCCACGCCTCGGCGCACAGGATCCGGTCGCGCTGCGGGTCGCCCTCGGGGTTGTAGGAGTCCAGCACCTCCCGCCAGCCGCGGTAGACCTCGTGCACCTCCTCCTGGTCCCACATCGGGCCGAGGTGGCTCTGCTCGAGCCGCTCGTCGTCCGCGCCGGCCATGACCGCCCGCTCCTCCCAGTCCGGCAGGTCGGCGTCCTTGACGAGCGAGTGGGCGACGTCGACCCGGAAACCGTCGACGCCCCGGTCCAGCCAGAAGCGCAGGATGTCGTGGAACTCCTCGACGACCTCGGGGTTGCGCCAGTTGAGGTCGGGCTGCTTGCTGTCGAAGAGGTGGAGGTACCACTGGCCGGGGGTCCCGTCGGGCTCGGTGACCCGGGTCCAGGCCATGCCCCCGAAGATGCTCTTCCAGTTGTTCGGCGGCTCGCTGCCGTCGCCGCGGCCGTCCCGGAAGACGTAGCGCTCCCGCTCGGGGCTGCCCGGCGCCGCGGCCAGCGCCTGCTCGAACCACGCGTGCTCGTCGCTGGTGTGGTTGGGCACGAGGTCGACGATGACCCGGACGCCGAGCTCGTGGGCGCGCTCCACGAGCGCGTCGGCGTCCTCCAGGGTGCCGAAGACCGGGTCGACGTCGCGGTAGTCGGCCACGTCATACCCCGCGTCGGCCATGGGGGAGCGGTAGAACGGGCTGATCCAGACCGCGTCCACCCCCAGCGCGGCGAGGTAGGGCAGCCGGGAGGTGATGCCGGGGAGGTCGCCCACCCCGTCACCGCTCGCGTCGGCGAAGCTGCGGGGGTAGACCTGGTAGATGACGGCGTGGCGCCACCAGGGCGCGTCGTGCGCGGACGGGGGGTGAGTCACGAGGGGCTACGGTATGCCGCGGCTCCCTGGTGCGCGCAAATCGCGCCGGTCAGTCCTCCTCGAGGGTGTTGACCATGGCCTGCGCGGCGTGCGCCATGTAGGCCCGCATCTGCTGCTCGTCCAGGCCGTCCATCCGGTCGGCCACGGTGTCCAGGGCGGCGTTCATGTGGTGCAGCCAGCGGTCCCGCTGGGCGGGGGTGACCCGGAAGGGGTGGTGGCGCATCCGCAGCCGGGGGTGGCCGCGCTGGTCGGAGTAGGTCGTGGGGCCGCCCCAGTACTGCTCGAGGAACATCCGCAGCCGCACCTCGGCGGGCCCGAGGTCCTCCTCGGGGTAGAGGTCGCGCAGCGGCGGGTCCTGCCGCACGCCCTGGTAGAAGGCGTGCACGAGGTCGACGAAGGTCTGGTGCCCGCCGACGCGCTCGTAGACGGTGGTGGGGGTGTCGGGGGAGGGCTGGGTCACCTCTCCATGGTGCCAAACCCGCGCGGTGGCCCGGGACGTGCCGCCCCACCTCGGCGATTGGGGCGCCGTCGGCCCCGACCCCTACGCTCGGGGCCGTGCCAGCCAGGTCCTCGTCCCACCCCGGTATGGGTGCGGTGCCCCACGACGACGGCGTCACCTTCCGCGTCTGGGCGCCGCAGGCCCGCCAGGTCGCGGTGGTGGGGGACTTCTGCGGCTGGGACGCGCGACGCCGCACCGTCCTGGCGAAGGACCACCACCGCTCCGGCACCTGGTCGGCCTTCGTGCCGGGCGCGGGCCCGGGCACGCACTACCGCTTCCTCGTGCGCCGCGGCGGCCCCTACCTCTCCCGGCAGGACCCGTGCGCGCGGCAGGTCACCGGCGCGCGCGGTGCGTCCGTCGTCTTCGACCCGCGGCACCTCGACTGGGGCGACGAGCCCTTCCGGGCCCCGGGGTGGGACGACCTCGTCGTCTACGAGATGCACGTGCCGACCTTCGCCGCGACGGCGGAGGGGCCGGGCACCTTCGACACCGCCGTGGGGCGTCTGGACCACCTGGCGTGGCTCGGGGTGAGCGCCGTCGAGGTGATGCCGCCCTTCGAGTTCGCCTCCGCGACGAGCTGGGGCTACAACCCCTCCCAGCTGTACGCCGTCGAGTCCAGCTACGGCGGTCCGCACGCCTTCGCGCGGTTCGTCCGGGAGGCGCACGCCCGGGGGATCGCGGTGATCCTCGACGTGGTGCACAACCACCTGGGGCCGGACGGCCCGCACCTGTGGCGCTTCGACGGCGCGGCCGGGCGGCGCCGCTACGGCGGGGCCTACTTCTACAACGACCGCCGGGCGCTGACCCCGTGGGGGGCGACGAGGCCGAACTACGACCGCAAGGCGGTCCGCAACTTCCTGCGCGACTCCGCCGTCATGTGGCTGGAGGACTTCCGGGTCGACGGGCTGCGCTTCGACGGCACCAACTTCGTGCGGTCGCGGTGGGGCGACGTGCGCGACCCGGCGCACCACATCGGGGCTGGAGACCGCTACCTCGCCTCGCTCACCAGCGACCTGCGCTCGCGGCAGCCGTGGAAGCTGCTGGTCGCCGAGGACATGCAGCGCGACCCGGCGGTCACCCGGTCGCCGCAGGAGGGGGGACTCGGCTTCCACAGCCAGTGGGACGCCGGCTTCGTGCACACGGTCCGGGCCGCGCTGGAGGCCGCCGACGACGCGCACCGGGACGTGCGGGCGGTGGCGGCCGCGGTGCTCGGCGGAGGGGGCGAGCTGCACGAGCGGGTCGTCTACACCGAGTCCCACGACGAGGTCGCCAACGGCCGGGCCCGGGTGCCGGAGCAGATCACCCCCGGGCACGCCGACTCCTGGCACGCCCGCACCCGGTCCGCCCTCGGGCTGGTGCTCACGCTGACCGCACCCGGCATCCCGATGCTCTTCCAGGGCCAGGACGTGCTGGAGGACGGCTGGTTCACCGACACCCGCCCGGTCGACTGGTCCAAGGCCCACCACCGCGCCGGCTTCCTGCACCTGGTCCGGCAGCTCGTCCTGCTGCGCCGCGACGCGTCCGGCACGACGCGGGGGCTGCGCGGACGGCATACCGACGTCCTGCGCGCCGACGACGGCGTGCTCGCCTATCACCGGTGGGACCACGGTGGCCCGGGCGACGACGTCGTGGTCGTCGTCAACCTCTCCACCCACCCGCGGCACGACCTGCGCCTCGGTATGCCGCGCGCCGGCCGGTGGAGGGTGCGCTGCAACACCGACGCCCCGGGTTTCGGGCCGGGGCTCGGCGCGGTGCACGCCCACGACACCGACACCGAGCCACGCCCGTGGGACGGTCGCGCGGACAGCGCGCTGGTCACCGTGGGTCCCTACGCCGCCCTGGTGCTGTCGCAGGACGACTGAGGCGAGGCGACTCAGCCCCGCAGCAGCTCGATGCGGACGTCGTCGTCCTCGTAGTCCTCGACGGTGATGGTCAGCTCGACGTCGCCGGTGCGGCTGTAGGACCCCCAGGACAGCTGTGCCTCGGAGACCACGTCCTGGTCGGTCCAGCTGGACCACCAGCCGTCGGTCCTGGTCAGGAGCTCGACCGGCTCCCCGTCGACCTGGAAGCGGATGCGTCCCCGGCCCTCGGTCGCGATGCGGGCCCCGAGGCCCCCGGTCGGGACCTCGACGGTGGTCCGCCCGTCCTCGTCGAGATCGTCGCCGGTCACCGTCGCCAGGACCGTCGAGGAGTCGAGCCGGGACGCCGTCGGCTCCTCGCCCGCCGGCCAGCTGGTGCCGGGGACCTGCGCCGCGGCGACGTCGAAGTCCTCGTAGGGCACGGGCTCGTAGGCCAGCAGCAGGCTCGACGGGTGGCCTGGTGCGGCCGGCGCGCTCACCCGCAGGGCACCGGTCGCCGTGGAAGCCGCAGGACCGGCGCGGTCCGGGTCCCGGGCCCACGAACCGTCCCACCACCGGGACTCCTCGATGGCGCGGGAGATGTCGGAGGGGTCCGGGACCGACCAGAAGGTGGACCACTCACCGTCGTGCCGGAGGACGCCCTGCCCGCCGAGGGGTGACACCGGGCCGGTCGATCCGCGAGGGTCCTCGGGGACGAGCAGCGCCCAGGTGAGGTCCGCGTCCTCCGGGGGGTCGACCAGCTCGCGCTCCAGCCCGTCCAGCGGCAGCTCCCAGGCGCCGGCCAGGCGGTGCCCGGAGACCAGCTCCGGTGCCTCGCCCCCGTCCGTCCGTGGCAGCGGGTCGTGGTCGGCGTCGCCCGGCGCGGCACGGGTGGCCACGACCTGGACGTGCTCGGTGCTCTCCGTGAGGACCTCGACGACGGCGGAGCGCTGCTCACCGTCCTCGGGGACGAGGTCGGCGGGCAGGGTGAACTCGCGGACCGACCCGGGGACGTAGACCATCCACCGGCCCTCGCGCACGTCGGGCTGCTGCTCGCGCCAGTCGGCCCGGCCGCCCGTCCACCACTGCAGGTCGCCGTCGTCGGTGACGGGGACGCCGTCGACCAGCACCATGACGGCGCCGGTGCGCCCGGCCCACACCCGCAGGGCGCTGCCCGACGAGAGCTCGACGGGCTGCACGAGCCGTCCGTCCGGGCCGTAGGGCATCTCCGGGCCGGCCTGGTCGACGACGACCGCGTCCTGCGGGACGGGCGGCCCCGCGGTCAGGTCCCCGCTCGGCATCGGCTCGACCACCACGTCGTCGGTCTGCGCGTAGAGGCCCAGGACCGCTCCGCCGTCCGGTGGCAGGTCCCCGGTCACCCGGACCTGCGCCTCACCGACGGCGGGCAGGGCGACGACGTGGTCCAGCCCCACCGCGGGCTCTCCTCCCGAGCCGGCGCAGGGCAGGGTGAGCGTCGACCCGTCCACCGTGACCTCGCCGACGGGGCGGTCCAGGGCGGGGTCGTCGGCGGGCGGCATGTCGCACCACAGCACGGCGAAGGAGGCCACGTGGCCGCCGAACCGGGCGTCGACGGTGTTGAGGCTGAGGTCGGCGCGGCGGCCGGGGACGAGCTCGAGGGTCCCCATGCGGGTCAGCCCCGCGGCGCCGCGCGGTGGCTCGCCGTCCTCGTCCAGCTCGAAGCCCGCCTCCCCGAGGTCCACCGCACCGACCTGGACGGCACCCTGGCCCGTCGGTGCCGCACCGTCCGACCCGGCGGGCTCCTCGCGGTCCAGGGAGAGCGCATACCCGCCCAGGGCGACGAGCGGCACGGCCGCGGCGGCGACCCACCACCGCCGGTCCCGGGCAGATGGCTGCGGCGGCGCCTGGGCGACGGCCGGGCCGAGCTCGGTCGCCAGGTCCGAGCCCCGCAGGGCGTGACGGTCGCCGACCGCCTCGAGCGCGGTGGCCAGCCCCGGGGTGGTGGGCAGCAGCGAGGCGACCTTCTCGGCCGGGAGCCGCAGCGCCTCGGCGGTGTCGGCCGTGCTGGCGCCCTCGACGAGGCGCAGCACGGCGACCGCGCGCTCGCGCGGGCGCAGCCGCTGCAGCACGTCGCCGGCGTCCCTGGCCTCGCCCGGGAGGGCGCGCTCGGGCCGGCGGGGCGCGGCGCGCAGGTAGGCCCCGACCAGGGCCGTCCTCACCCCGCCCCCCCCGCCGCCCCGGCCGACCGCGGCCAGGGTGCCCCCCGTCCGGCGCGCCGCGCGGCCGGTGTCCCCCCGGCTCTCCGCCGCCCGCACGCCCAGGCCCGCCCCCCCCCCCCCCCCGCGCCCCCCCCCCGCCCCCCCCCCCCCCCCCCTCCCCCCCTCCCCCGCCCCCCCCCCCCCCCCCCCCCCCCCCGCCCCCCCCCCCCCCCCCCCCCCGCCCCCCCCCCCGCCCCCCGCCCCCCCCCCCCCCCCGCCCGCCCCCCCCCGCCCCCCCGCCCCCCGCCCCCCCCCCCCCCCCCCCCCCCCCCCCCC
>NZ_SDVA01000040.1 GCF_004153545.1 Serinicoccus sediminis
CGCGGCAGTTGTGTGCGTAGTCGTCTGTAATACACTTGGCGTGTGAGCGAAGCGTTCGACCTGGAAGCGCTCGATGACATCGAGCCCTTCGAGATCGACCAGCAAGCCGCTCACCTGTTCGAGCATCCGCACCTGGGGATGGACGACGTGATCGATGCGTGGAGCAGCAACCCGCTGTTCTACCCGGCCAAGCCGCCCGCCCACTGGTTGATGCTCGCGGAAGTCAGTGGGCGAGTACTCATCGTGCCGCTGGCTCCATCTCGGTCGGGCGACCCGAGCAAGTGCCGACCGATCGGCTGCTACGAGGCGTCTTCGGGCCTCGCCGCTACGTACCGGAGGGACCGTGATGAGCACTGACAACAGCCGGCCGATGACGCCGGAGCAGGAGTACGAGTTCTACGCCGACCCGCGTAACCAGGAGCCCCAGGGGCCTGCGCGTCGACGCAAGCGCCCATTGAGCGCACCCGTGCCGGTGCGCTTCCCAGCGGATCTGCTCGAGGAAGTCAAGCGCGCCGCAGAAGCTGACGATCGTTCAGTCTCGGCCTGGATCCGCCGAGCCGTCGAGCACGAGCTGTCTCGCCCCGCCTGACCCGTGAGCCCACCGCGCGGCCAGCGGCAG
>NZ_SDVA01000041.1 GCF_004153545.1 Serinicoccus sediminis
CGCTGGGTGTGCGGGTGGCGTGGGTTGGGGTGCCCCGCGGCCGTTGCGCCGCTTGGGCTGACGCGGACGGCTGGGCGTCTGGGGCGTGCGGAGGCCGCGGGGGGTCATGGTGCGTCGGGGCCGGGCGGGGGGGGCGGGGAGGGGGGGGGGGGGGTGGGGGGTGGGGGGGGGGGGGGGGGGGGGTGTGGGGGGGGGGGGGGGGGGGGGGGGGGGGGGTGGGGGGTGGGGGGGGGGGGGGGGTGGGGGCGGGGGGGGGGGGGGCGGGGGGGGGGGGGGGGGGGGCGGCGCGGGGGGGGGGGGGGGGGGGGGGGCGGGGGGCGGGGGGGGCGGGGGGGGGGGGCGGGGGGGGGGGGGGGGCGGGGGGCGGGGCGGGGGGGGGGGCGGGGGGGGGGGCGGTGGGGGGGCGGGGGGGGAGGTGGGGGCGGGGGGCGGGGGCGGGGGGGGTCGGTGGGTCGGGGGCGGGGGCGGGCGGGGGGAGCGCGGGGGCGGCGAGGGCGGGCCCCGCGTCGGGGGGGTGGTCGGCGGCCCGGCGTCGGCGCAGGCCGAGGGGCAGGCGGACGAGGCGGTGGAGGGTGGGGTCGATGTCCGCCGCGGTGC
>NZ_SDVA01000042.1 GCF_004153545.1 Serinicoccus sediminis
CCCTAGGGGTGATGGAAACCTCATCTCGACGTGTGCTTCCCGCCCAGATCCTTTCAGCGGTTATCACCTCCCACCGTAGATACTCAGCCGTGCCCTTGGCAGGACAACCGACACCCCAGTCCTTCGTCCCTCCCGGTCCTCTCCTCCTCGGCACAGCTCTCCTCAAGCTCCCCCCGCTCCCCCCGCCTACGCACCGCACTTCCCCCCGCCCCCCCCCCACCCGCCCCCCCCCCCCCCCACCCCCACCCCCCCCCCCCCCCGCCCCCCCCCCTCCCCCCCCCCCCCCCCCCCCCCCGCCGCCCCCCCCCCCCCCCCCGCCGCCCCCCCCCCCCCCCCCGGCCCCCCCCCCCCCCCGCCCCGCCCCCCCCCCCCCCCCCCCCCCCACCCCCCCCCCCCCGCCCCCCCCCCGCCCCCCCCCCCCGCCCCCCCCCCCCCCGCCCCCGCCCCCCCCCCCCCACCCCCCCCCCCCCCCCACCCCCGCCCCCCGCCCCCCCCCCCCCACCCCCCCCCCCCCCCCCCCGCCCCCGCCCCCCCCCCCCCCCCCCCCCCCCCCTCCCCCCCCCCCCCCCACCCCCGCGCCCCCCCCCCCCCC
>NZ_SDVA01000043.1 GCF_004153545.1 Serinicoccus sediminis
GGGGCGGCGGTGGGGTGACGGGCTGTGCCGGCGTGGGCGCGTGGCGGTGGTGCGGGGGGACGCGGGGGGGTGGTGAGGGGGGGCGGGGGCGGGAGGCGGGTGGGGGGGGGGGGGGGGGTGGGGGGCGGGGGGGGGGGGGGGTGCGGGGGGGGGGGGGGGGGGGGGGGGGGGGGGGCGTGGGGGGGGGGGGCGGGGGGGGGGGGGGGGGGGTGGGGGGTGGGGGGGGGGGGGTGGGGGGGGGGGGGCGGGGGGGGGCGGGCGGGGGGGGGGGGGGGGGGGGCGTGGGGGGGGGGGGGGGGGGGGGGGGGGGCGGCGCGGGGGGGGGGGGGGGGGGGGCGGGGGGCGGGGGGGGGGGGGGCGGGGGGGACGGGGGGCCGGTGGGGCTCGGGGGGGCGGGGGTGGGGGGGGTGGTCGTGGGGGGGGGCCGGGGCCGGTGGGGGGGGGTGCGCGGGGGCGGGGGTGCGCGGGGGGTGGTGCGGGCGGGTCGGATGCGGGAGGCCGGGCGGGTGCTGCGCAGGCGCCGGGGGCTGAGCGGCCGCTGGCGGGGCGTGCGGGGGGTCCTGGCCACGGCGCTGG
>NZ_SDVA01000044.1 GCF_004153545.1 Serinicoccus sediminis
GGGGGGGGGGCGGCGCCGGGGGGGCGGGGGGGGGGGGGGCGGGTGGGGGGGGCGGGGGGGGGGGGGGGGTGGGGGGGGTGGGGGGGGGGTGGGGGGGGGGGGCGGGGGGGGGGGGGGGGGGGTGGGGGGGGGGTGGGGGGGGGGGGGGGGGGGGGCGGGGGGGGGGGGGGGTGTGGGGGGGGGGGGGGGGGGGGGGGGGGGGGGGGGCGGGCGGGGGGGGGGCGGCGGGGGGGGGGGGCGGGGGCGGGGGGGGGGGGGGGGCGGGGGGGCGGGGGGGGGCGGGGCGGGGGGGGGGGGGGGGGGGGGGGGGGCGGGGCGGGGGGGGGGGGGGGTGGGGGGGGGTGGGGGGGGGGGGGGGGGGGGGGGGGGCGCGGGGGGGGGGGCGGGGGGGCGGCGGGGGGGGGGCGGGGGGCGGGGCGGGCGGGGGGCGGGGGGGGTGGGCCGGGGCCCGGGGGGCGGGTGGGGCGGGCGGGGCACGGCGGGCGCGAGCACGGGGGGGTGGGCGCGCGCGGTCGGGTGGGGGTCGGTGGCGGGGCGGGGGAGGCGGCGGAGCTGGCCTGCCT
>NZ_SDVA01000045.1 GCF_004153545.1 Serinicoccus sediminis
GGGGGGGGGGGGGGGGGGTGGCTGGGGGGGGGGGGGGGGGGTGGGGGTGGTGGTGGGTGCAGGTGTGGGGTGGGTGGGGGGGGGCGCGGGGGTGGGGGTGGGGGTGGTAGGGGGCTGGGGGGTGCGCTGTGGGGGGGGGTGGGGGGGGGGAGGGGGTGAGGGGGGGGCCGTGGGGGGGGGAGGGGGGGGGGGGGGGGGGGGGGGGGGGGGTGGGGGGGGGGGGGGGTGGGGGGCGGGGGGGGGGGGGGGGGGCGTGGGGGGGGGGGGGGGCGGCGGGGGGGGGCGGGGGGGGGGGGGGCGCGGGGGGGGGGGCGGCGGGGGGGGGGGGCGGGGGGGGGGGGGCGGGCGGGCGGGGGGGGGGGGCGGGGGCGGGGGGGGGGGGGGGGCGGGTGGGGGTGGGGGGGGCCTTCGGGTCGGGGGGTGGGGGGGGTGAGAGCAACGCGGGCCGGGGGGGGGGCGGCTGGGGCGGGGAGGGCAGGGCAGCAGGGGGCCCGGGGGTGTCGCGGTGGCCGGGACGGGGCTAGCCACGCCCGAGAGGAAC
>NZ_SDVA01000047.1 GCF_004153545.1 Serinicoccus sediminis
GGGGGGTGGGGCGGGGGGGGGTGGGGGGGAGGGGGTGGGGGGCCGTGGGGCGCGGTGGTGGGGTGCGGTGCAGTCGCGTGGGTGGGGGCGGGCGGGGGGGGGGGGGGGGGGGGGCCGGGGGGGGCGGGGGGGGGGGGGGCGGGGGGGGGGCGGGGGCGGGGGGGGGCGGGGGGGGGGGCCGGGGGGGCGCGGGGGGGGGGGGGCGGGGGGGGGGGGGGGGGGGGGCGGGGGGGGGGGGGGCGCGGGGGGGGCGGGGGGGGGGGGGGGGCGGCGGGGGGGGGGGGGGGGCGGGGGGCGGGGGGGGGGGGCGGGGGCGGGGGGGGCGGGGGGGGGGCGCGGGGGGGGGGCGGGGGGGGGGGGGGGGTGTCGGACGTCGCCGGGGGCGCCGCGTGAGCGGCGGGACGGAGGTGCGGTGGGGCTCCCCGGACCAGCGGCACACCGGGCAGCTGGACGTCGCTCGCGGCGCCGTGCGCGTCGTCGTCGGGGGCGACCTGCTCTACCGCCAGGTCCCCTGCCCCGCGCACAAGCTGGGCATGCAC
>NZ_SDVA01000048.1 GCF_004153545.1 Serinicoccus sediminis
GGCGTCGCCCGCGCGGTCGCCGGCGTCCCCCCCCCCCACGCCGCGCCCGTGCTGCGCTCCCCCCCCGCCCCCCGCGCCCCGGCCCCGGCGCCGCCCGGCGACCCCGCCCCGGCCCGGCCCGCCCCCCCCCGTGCCCTCGCCGCCCCCGCCCGCACCGTCCCCCCCGCCGCCGCCCTCCCCCCCGCCGCCCCGGCGGCCACCCCCCCGCCCGCCCCCCCCCGCCCCCCCCCCCCCCCCGCCCCCCCCCCCCCCCCGCCCCCCCCCGCCGCCCCCCCCCGCCCCCCCCGCCCCCCCGCCCGCCCCCCCCCGCCCCCCCCCCCCCACCCCCCCCCCCACCCCCCACCCCCCCCCCCCGCCCGCCGCGCCGCCCCCCGCCGCCACCCACGGGCTCGACACCGCCACCCTCCCGACGCCCACCCGCGGCGACCCCCACCCCGCCCCCCTCGCCCCGCCCCCACCCGCCCACCCCACGCCCCCCCCCACGCCCCACCCGCCCCCCCCCCACCGGCCCGCCCCCCACCCCCACCACCCCCGCC
>NZ_SDVA01000049.1 GCF_004153545.1 Serinicoccus sediminis
GGGGGGGGTGGGGGGGGGGGGGTGGGGGGGGGGGGCGGGGGGGGGGGGGGCGGGGGGGGGCGGCGGGGGGGGGGGGGGGGGCGGCGCGGGGGGGGGGGGGGGGGGCGGGGCGGGGGGGGGGGGGGGAGGGGGGGGGGCGGGGGGGGGGCGGGGGGGGGGGGGGCGGCGGGGGGGGGGGGCGGGGGGGGGGGCGGGGGTGGGCGGGGGGGGGGGGGGGGGCGCGGGGGGGGGGGGGGGGGGGGGGAGGGGGGGTGGGGGGGGGGGGGGGGGGGGGCGGGGGGGGGGCGGGGGGGGGGGCGGGGGGGGGGCGGGGGGGGGGCGCGGGGGGGGCGGGGGGGGGGGAGGGGGGGGGGGGGGGGGCGGGGGGCGGGGCGGGGGGGCGGGGGGGGGGGCGGGGGCGGGGGGGTGCGGGGGGGGCGCGCGAGGGCGGCGCGCGTGCGGGGGGTGGCGGTCGGCGGGGAGGCCGCCGGGCCCGGACGGGCGGTGGGGGCGGCGGTGGGCGGCCCCGGGCGCACCAGCCGGTGAGC